>NZ_DASZTY010000038.1:0-47635 GCF_035548195.1 Hyphomicrobium sp. | reverse complement strand
GAAGTTGATCAGAGCGCCAGCGGTGACTTCCTGGAAGGTGTCGGTATCGAAGGCGTTGATGCCGCTCGTGCTGGCGTCAACATTGCGATACTTGACCCACAGAGACATGGCAGCCGCGTCGATCTCCTGAACGGCACCTACGCCCCACATTCTGACCTCAGACTCCCCGACGAACGCAGCGCCTGCACCGTTATCGCCCATGTCAATGGTGCCATCGGGATTAAAGAATGCAGTCGACGAATTGTGGTTCTGAGCGCGCTCATATTCGCCGTAGAATACCGTGTGGCCGAGCGGGTTCCAACGCTGACGGATACCGCCCTTGGCATACCACGTGTTGTTCGAGGCGAGGCCACCGTAAGCATTGTTGTAGTAGTTCAGGTGACCATAGGCGCCGTAAGCAAACAGACCCGTCGGGATATGCTCAATGTACGCGCCGACCTGGAAGTAACCGGTATCCGGCGGCTGAATAACGTTGCCGCTATCACCAGAGGTGCTGTTCGTCTGGCTATAGGCTGCGGCAGCGGCAACCTTGAAGTCGGCCCATTCGCCTGCATAGCGGGCAGCGACATCCCAGAAGTCATCTTCACCCCAGGAAGCCGAAGCCGAGAAACCAGCGAAGGTCGGCGAGTCGTAACGGACCGAGTTGGTCGGAGCACCATTGTTGTCGCCCCAGACCCCACCGCCAGCAGTACCCCAGTTCATCGACGTAAGAGCACCGGTCGTGCGGTTGCGGACGAAGAAGCCGTTGATGTCGAAGTCGACCCAGTTGGCCGGAACGAGCGAGCCCGAACCGTCGACCAGGATGGCCGTGTTATCCGAAGCCTGCGACTGCTTACCGACCGACACCTTACCGAGCTGGTCGCTCTTGATGAACCAGAACGACTGCAGCGTGCCGACGCCGTTGTTGGTGCCCGTCAGAACCGACGGACCGTCCGGCTGACCCTGGCTCATCGTCAAGCTGTCGGAGCCGACGGCTTCAAGATGGAGCACGTAACCCGCGGTCCAGCCCGGCAGGATCTGCGCCTGGCCGGTGAATTTCACGTGGCTGGCGAGCGTGGTGCCGAGATCGTTGACGTAAACGTTCGATTCACCGCCGTCATCCCACCAGGTGACCTGCTGACCGACCCAACCGGAAACCGTCAGCGATACCTTGCGATTACCCTTGCGCGCCGTCGTGGCTTCGAGTTCCGCGATGCGCTCTTCGAGGTCCGCGCAGCAGTTCCCCCCGAGGTCGGCTGCAGATGCACTGCTGACTGACATGCCGCTTGCCAGCAGGCCTGCCGCCACCAGGGCACTCAGACTGTACTTGCTCATTGACCTACTCCCGTCTGCTTCGACTTGAGGAATGACGGACGGAACGGAATGTGTTCAGCCCAACACTCTTCTTATGCGATGTTCTTTGTTAAACCCGTCCTCAAACCCGTCTTCTGCGGTCTACGGGCATCCCCCCGAATCACCGCTCAGGGCGACGTTTAAAGCAGATAAGATTCGCAGGCGAAACAGCGTTGATGAATCAGCCTGTGGAATTGCCGGGATTTGTGACAGAAAAGCCACGAGCAATCGAAGCGGCCACAGCGTAGCCGATCTGCCTCAAAGAGGGCTATGCTCCGGTGTTATGCAATCCAAAGAGACGCTGGAGTCAGCGATTTGCCGCCTCATGTCGCTCCCGCATGCCGCCAGCCGAGCGGCTCTGGATAAAGCGTCTCGATAAGAACGCCAAGAGAATAACTGCGAGGGCCGATGAGTGCGTGATGAGCACCATCGTCGGGCGCGTCGCATAGGTCGCGAGCACGAAGTGTTCGTAGAAGGCCGGATGAAAGCGATCGACCTGCCCGAAGCTCCAACGATACTGCTCCTGCATGGCGTCGAGTAGTTTATATGCGTTGGTCAGTGCGTTGCCGTTGATCCATTCGAAAGCCGCGACACCGGCGACGGCAAAAAATTTCGCAACGGCATTCAGGCCCTCGACCGCGTGGTCGTAGATGAAGAGGAGTGCAAAGAGAGCAATGTGAACGGTGACGAAGAACTGCCAGAGGAAATCGACCTGGCTGCGCATATCCATCATCGCTTCGACCAGCGTGCCTTCCTGGAGCGGTGCCATTGTTCCTCGGGTCCGTGCCATTCCCCCTCGCGGTCTATAGACTGGCAAAGTCGCTGGGAAAATAGATGGCCGCGGACGCTAATCCGGCCGATCCTGCTGCTATTCCGATTTTCCGGCGCGAAAGTCACACACTGAGCTTCGTGAAGTGGAAAATCTGCCACAATCGTCGTTTAGCAAATTTGATCTTGGTGTTTGGGATGCGCTTGCTGGGAGCGTAGACCAGACCGTGGAACGCTCACTGCAAGGGCTGGCAGCATACCTGACATGACAGGGAAAATAGTCGACCGGCGGTCGGTACTTGGGCAGGCCGCGATGGGGACTTTTGCGCTCGCGGCAGCAAAAATTGGCTTTGCCGCAACGCGCGCCGAGGCGGCGAGCGACGGATCCGCTCAACCGAGACCTTTCAACGCGACCAACGTCAATGCCGAAGCCAAACGGCTTGCGGATCAGCCGTTCTCCAAGCCGAGCTTAAACCTGCCGGCGCCTTTCAACAAACTCACCTACGACCAGTACCGGGATATTCGCTTTCGGCCAGAGAAGGCGATCTGGAAAGGGGAGCATCTCAACTTCGAGATTCAGCCGTTCGCGATGGGCTGGCTTTACGATATGCCCGTCGATCTTTGGGTCGTCGAAAAAGGAGCGGCAACGCGCCTTGTGGCGGACAGCAAGCTTTTCTCGTTCGGGCCGCTAATCGGACCGGGACCGGATGCGGCTCCTTATGGATTTTCGGGTTTTCGCATCCACGGGCCGATCAATCGTTCCGACGCCTTCGACGAGTATGCCGTGTTTCAGGGCGCGAGCTATTTCCGCGCTGTCGGTCGCGGGGAAGGCTATGGTGCATCGGCGCGCGGACTGGCACTCGATACGGCGCGCCCGGGCGGGGAAGAATTCCCATTCTTCCGCACATTTTGGCTGGAAAAGCCGCGGCTCGGTGCAACCCAAATCACCATTCACGCGTTGCTGGACAGTCAGTCCACGACCGGAGCGTATCGGTTCGTCATCGAACCTGGAGAAACGACCGTCATGGACGTTTCAGCGACGCTCTATCCCCGTACGACGCTTCCACATGTCGGGATCGCGCCTTTGACGAGTATGTTCCTACACGCGAGCCGCGGTCCGCGTCGCGTTTCGGATTATCGCCCCGAAGTCCATGACAGTGATGGGCTTGCTATCGTTAACGGTAGCGGCGAGCGTTTATGGCGTCCACTGAACAACCCCAAGACACTGCAGGTCAGCGCCTTCATGGACAAGAGCCCGGCGGGCTTCGGCTTATGGCAGCGGGATCGCGCGTTCCACAGCTACGAAGATCTCGAAGCTCATTTCGAGCGCCGCCCCAGTGTTTGGGTGCAGCCGAAAGGGCAATGGGGCGACGGATTCATCGAGTTGGTCGAGATTCCAGTCGAAAATGAGATTCACGATAATGTCGTCGCCTATTGGCATCCGGCCAAAGAGCTGACCCCCGGCGGGCCGCACGTCTTTAACTATCGTCTGTTCTGGGGGAGGGACGTTCCCACTTCCTGGTCCGGGGCGCGTGTTTCAAAAACACGCATAGGGAACGGAAAAAAGTCTGGAAACGTTTTGTTTGTCATCGATTTGACAGGCCCTTCCGTCAGGGACGCGAAGGATTTACCGGTGGCGGACGTTTCGGGGAGTGCAGGCCAAATTTCGAATGTCGTCGTTCAGCGTAATCTTGAGATTTCCGGTGTTCGGGTGACCTTCGAATTGACGCCCGGGAACGCCGAGCTCGTAGAGTTGCGGTGTGTTTTGAAAGCTGGTGACCAGCCCATCTCCGAGACTTGGCTCTACCGATGGACGAAGCCGTAAACGAAAATTTCAAAGGCGAGATACCAATGGAATCGGCGGGGTTCGCACCTGGCCCCGATGCCGGGCCTTGGCGATGTCTGCCAGAGCCTGCGCCGCTCCATATGCCTCAACAGGACTTTGCGCAGCGCGTGGACCTCGTCAAAGAGCCCCGGCAGCGAGGGTATTGGGTTCCGCGAACTGCGATCTTCGCAGGCGCCGCCGCGCTGACAGCAGCCTTCGCGCATGAATTATTCAGTATTCTGGCGTTTGTCGTCATTACGCCTGTGCAATTCCTCTTTCTTATTTTGTCGACGATTGCGTTCGGTTGGATTGCAATCGGAAGTCTAAGCGCCGCGCTTGGCTTTCTGCCCTTGTTTGCCGGTGAACGGCCCGACACGATCGAGCCGCCGCCTCCGGAAACGCCCCTGACGACGCGCACGGCGCTGCTTTTCCCGGTCTATCATGAAGATCCGGCGAGGATTGCTGGCGCCATCGAGGCCATGGCCCGCGAACTCGACGCCCTCGGCCGGAATTCTCATTTCGATGTTTTCGTACTTTCCGATACGCGCGGAGAGGAAGACGGCGCTCACGAGGCCGACGTCTATCATGCTCTCGGGCGAGAAATTGAATCCATCGTTCCGGTCTACTATCGGAGACGGCTGCAGAATACCGCCAAAAAAGCTGGCAATATCGCCGATTGGGTCGGGCGCTTTGGCGGCGCATACGACTCGTTCGTTATTCTTGACGGCGACAGCGTCATGAGCGGCGGGACGCTCGTGTCTTTGGCGTTGGCAATGGGGGCCGATCCCAAAGCTGGCCTCATTCAGACAGTGCCGCGCATCGTGGGCGGCGAGACGCTGCTCCAGCGCCTGCAACAGTTTGCCTGCAACACCTATGGACCGCCGGTGGCCGCGGGCCTTGCGTTCTGGCATCGCGATCAAGGCAACTATTGGGGCCATAACGCTATCATCCGGACGGCAGCATTTGCCGCCGCCGCCGGTCTGCCCGATCTCCCCGGACGCAAACCGTTCGGCGGCCACATTATGAGCCACGACTTCGTGGAGGCGGTTCTCTTGCAGCGCGCGGGTTACGGCGTCCATATGATGCCGTCGCTCGAAGGCTCCTTCGAAGGCATGCCGCCGAACATCATCGATGTCGTCGCGCGGGACCGTCGCTGGGCTCAGGGTAATCTGCAGCACCTGGCGATCGTATCACAGCCAGGCATCACGCCGATGGGCCGCGTGCATCTCGGCATGGGCGCGACCTCCTACCTGATCTCGGCGGTTTGGGCGTTGTCGTTGATCGTGGGCATCATTCTCGCATTGCAGGGTCAGCAAATGATCCCGAGCTATTTCCGGGACGCGAAAACTCTGTTTCCGATCTGGCCGATTATCGACCCCGGTGCTGCGCTCCGGCTCTTTCTCGCGACGCTTATCGTCGTGCTTCTGCCGAAGGTGCTGGGATTGATTTTGGCCTGGAAGCAGGCGCGTGCGGAGAACGATCTTATCGGTGCGATCCGCGTGACGTTTGGCGTGATAATCGAGACGATCTACTCGATGTTGATCGCTCCAATCTTCATGGTCACGCAGACAGTGGGGGCCGCTGAAATCCTGGCCGGTCTCGATTCCGGATGGAAGCCGCAGCGGCGGAGCGACGGCGCGCTCTCATTCGACGATGCCATGTGGTTCGCGCGATGGCACACGCTGATCGGGATTATTGTGGGACTGATTGTGTGGACTGTCTCTCCCGGTCTTCTCGCTTGGATGGCTCCGGTCATTCTTGGTCTGGTGCTTGCGGGGCCGGTGAGCTGGCTGACGTCGCTTCGGGCCGGACCGATCGAGCGCTGGGCATTGACGACATGCGTCGACCGAGCTCCCCCGCCTGTGCTTATCGATGCCGGGCATCGGGAGCGCAATTGGGCGCGGCGGGCCGCGACGCCGGGTGGTCTCGCGCCGCCGCCACAAGCGGCGGCCGCCTAGGACGGTCAGGACTTTTCTGCTTTTTCCGCGCCTCGGAGCGAGAGGAGAAGCTCGCTGAAAATCTCGCGCAAGCGAAGCGGCTCGGAATCGAGGTTGGGCAGCGGTCGCGTGACCGTGACGGCGACGACACCGAGACGTGCCGTCAGCGCGCCGTTGAACGCACCTTCACCGAGACGGCGCGACAACCGCCGCAAGACATCCTGCCCGACGAATTGTCCGAACAGATCGTCGGTCATCGCGATGCCGCCCGTCGCGATGACGTGCGCTACGACAAGGCGCGCGAGCCGCAGCGCCCCGAGGACTCCCGGTCGCCCGCCATAGAGCCCCGCAATCGATCGAAACATGCGCACGTTCTCGACGAGCACGAATCCCATCGCGATCCACATGATCGGAGAGATGGCGGATACGGTTGCGACGCGCTTGGCCGACCTGAGGATCACGCGCCTCGCCTCGCTGTCGAGCGGGCGCAGCAGCTCACGGTCGGCAAGTCTGATTAGCTCGCCGCGCTGCAATACATCCCCCAAGTGGTCGCGGACCCGCGCCAGACCCCACGCCAGATCGGCGCGGCCGCGATAGTGCGAAATCAACGCGTTGACGGCCTTGCGCTCGCTAGCGGCATCGGGCTTGGCAATGGCTTGCTTCACGAGCGCACGCAGCTTGGCGAGACGGGCGAGCCGGCGGAAACCGATCAATTCGCGCAGCACGATTGCGACAAGCATAAGCACGATGATCGCCGCCAACGCGAAGGCGAGCCATCCCACCCAGTCTTGTCGTTCGAGGGCGACGGATATGAAGCGTGCGAACCAAACGCCCGCGGCAAGCGAGGCAAGAGCTGCGATCGCAGAAAAAAGAATGCCGCCGAAGCGGAAGCCGCGGTTGATGTCGGTGACAGTCAAATGTCGCGTCG
Organism: Hyphomicrobium sp.; assembly: GCF_035548195.1. Lineage (GTDB taxonomy): Bacteria > Pseudomonadota > Alphaproteobacteria > Rhizobiales > Hyphomicrobiaceae > Hyphomicrobium_B. The sequence goes on along the minus strand of NZ_DASZTY010000038.1, from coordinate 40,845 downwards.
GCGCCCGTGCCGCCCGCCGCGCGGTAACGGCTCCCGCACGCGATGGACCTTCGTCAACCTCCGGTTCGACGACGATGTCGTCTGGTTTGAACACACGCGGTTTTCGCGGCGGGGGAGCGTCATTATCGAATGTCATGCGAGATAATCCGAGATGAGGAAATCGAGCGCACGATCCAATCTGATATGCGGAAAGGCCGTAGGTCTGCCGTCGGCCAATGTGTCGGCAAGCTTAGGAGGCGCAAAGCGGACAAGCTCAAGCGAGATTGCGTTCTGACTTCGTGCGGCGCTCAACGCGGATTCAGGGTCGATCGGCAGATCGCCAGGGAAAATTGCGGCCTCAGTCGCGCCATCAAACGTCACGCCGCCGATCGTCTCGCCCTTGATCGGAGTGCCACGCAGGCAAGGAAGAACTTCGTTGCCATGCTTTGCAGTCGTCTCCCGCGTCGCCCGGAGAGCGGCAACGGCTAACGTGCCGACACCGGCGCCTTCCGTCTCTGCGCGCGAGATCGCTTCGTCAACGATGACTTTCAGGATGGCTTCGAGGCGATCGTGGCTCGACGCCGGAAGATGATCGGCCTTTGTCGCAGCGAAGAGGACGCGATCGATCTTGCGCCCGAGCAGCGCCGAGAGCCAGGAGTTGGCGCCGGGGCGGAATGCTTTAAGGATTGCAGTCATCGCCCGTTCGAGATCGGCAACCGCGTCTGCGCCCCGGTTCAAAGCCGTCAGCACATCGACAAGCACGATCTGCCGGTCAAGCCGCGCAAAATGCTCGTTGAAGAACGGTTTGACGACTGTCGTTTTATAGCTCTCGAAACGGCGCATCATCATCGCCGCGAGCGAGCCGCGCGGCAGACGGTATTCGGAAGAGAGCGGCATCGGAAAAAATGTCAGCAGCGGCGAGCCTTCCAAGTCGCCGGGAAGCAAAAAACGCCCCGGCGCAAGGGTCGATTGCGCTCCGCTCTCTCGCATGCCGCGAAGGTATTCGGTGAAAAGCTTGGCGCCAGTCATGGCGATTTGTTCGTCCTCGGCGGCAGCAGGATCGGTGCCCGCGAGAAAGGACAGAAACGGTTTAGCTGCTTTGGCGCGTTGCGGGGCCGCAGCGAGCGCCAACGCCTCGGATGAAAAGGCTCGGTAGTCCTGATCGAGCAGCGGCAAATCTATAAGCCACTCGCCCGGATAATCGACAATATCGAGATGCAACTTCGAAAGGCCGATAACGCGCTTTAATAAGGATGCCGACCGGTATTCTATTGTAATGCGCAATTCCGAGATGCGCCGCGTACTATCGGGCCAAGCCGGCGGCGACGACAGCAGATCGGCGAGATGTGCTTCATAGTCAAAGCGGGGTACGCTGTCGTCCGGTTGGGGTTCGAGATAGGCTCTGACGATGCGGTGCTCGGCATCGGCTGCAAAGAAGGGCAGTCGGCCCCCCGATATCAGGTTGCGGACAAGCGCCGTGATGAAGATCGTTTTGCCGGCACGCGACAGGCCGGTGACGCCCAGTCGAACGGACGGGGTCAGATAGTCGCCCAGACGCATTTGCGCGTCTCTGAAGAGATCGGAATAGGTGAGATCTGCCAAGTGATGCCGCGCGCCATCCAAATCAAAAAGGGACCGGTCGGTCCCTTTAAGTGGCGTAACTCCGATGCCAGGACAAGGTCCGATCGGGCAAGACGATTGGGTTTCTCGAACTCATCCGTAGAAGATCACCGCGATGCCGGCTCCAAGAACCACGAACGCCATGAGCACCAGGGCGCCCGAGCGCAAAAATTCGGACATGTAAACTGCTCTGCTTTACTCTGCCGCCCGCCAGCCTCCCGGGCATTCCAATGCAGAGCGCGTGAACAGAGCCTGAAGCGGTAATTCACACCGCGTTCATCACATGCGCCGTTTCGGCTTTCGGAGAGCGTAACGCCTAAGCGTCGTGCGCCTTCTTGACCTCGAAGACTTCCATGATGCGACAGCCGCGATGCGGCCCATCGACAACGAAGGTCCATTTGCCTTCGGTAAAGGTGTCGCACATCTTGACGCCCTTCACGAGGATCCAGTGCCCTTCTTTGCCCTTGTGAATCGCAAGGATGTAATACGCCCAGGCGTTTCGCGGCTTTTGCATCCACGTCCAGACCGTCGGGCGTTCCTTTCGGGCACGATGAAGATAGGTTTCTTTCGACACCATGCGATAACCGAAATGAGCCAATGCCGATTCAACCTCGTCGGCATACGTTCCGCGTACGACGGGTTTGCGGTGCGGCGGCAACTCGCGGCCTTCTCGAATTACATCTTCGATTTTCGAGATGCCGTAGCCGGTGATTGCGGAAAGAACATAAGGTCCGCAGAACGCTACGCGGCCTGTATCGTTATTCGCGGAGCCGAGGCTCGACGTCGGACGGCCGCTCGATAAGCGTTCGGTCATGTCGCATATGCCCTATACAAGGAATGGAGCGATGCTCGGCCGATATCGTTAATCAAAAGTTAACGCGAGGTTTTTGCCGCAAATGAGTGAACGCGTGAACGTCTCGTTCTTCCAAGAGCTGATGAACTCCATTGCCGAGCAAAGCCGGGCTCTGTTGCCCAAGGCGCTGTTCGGGGCGGGAGGCGGTGAGTCGATCGAGGTTCTCTCACGCGCATTGATGTCCGGGCGCGGCGAAGCTTCTGGGGTTGCGATCGCTCGGCAGCTACTCATACAACTCAAAAAAGCGGCGGCTGAAGAACGTTTGCAATTCTATCGCTTTCTCGCGGATGAGCTGCAGCCGGATGCAGCTCTGCTCGCAGATGCAGCGCGCGACTATCTCGATCACCCGTCGGACAAGACATTGGCGGTTCTTCAGAACGCTGCCTATAGCCCGCGCATGGAGTTCTTCCGGCGTCTGAACCTCGCACCCGGCGCGACGGGCGAAATCGTGGCGCTAAGAGCTGATCTCGTCCGGCATCTCAAATCGGACGATACACTGGCTGCCGTCGATCGTGATCTGCAACGGTTGCTGACATCCTGGTTCAATCGCGGATTCCTGGTATTGCGCCGCATCGACTGGCAAACCCCGGCGGCGATCCTCGAAAAAATCATCGAATATGAAGCCGTACACGAAATTCGTGGCTGGGACGATCTGCGCCGCCGGCTCGATCCGAAAGACCGGCGCTGCTTTGCGTTTTTTCATCCATCATTGGTCGACGAGCCGTTGATCTTCGTCGAGGTGGCTCTGATGCGGGAGATACCCGACACGATTTCGGCCGTTCTCGATGCGCATCGCGACGATGACGACGTGCCGCCGACGACAGCGGTCTTCTATTCGATTTCGAATTGCCAGGAAGGGCTAAAGGGGATTTCGTTCGGCAACTTCCTGCTAAAGCAAGTCGTCGAGGACCTCGTCCGCGATAGCCAGAGCCTAAAGACATTTGTGACACTTTCACCGGCTCCGAGCTTTGCGCGCTGGCTCGATCGTGTGCTGGCTGTCGAAGGCGATGGCGGCCTTAGCTCCGACGATCGCAACGTGCTCGCCAAGCTCCATGATCCCCGCTGGGTGGATGATGTATTACGCGATAATGGGGATGCCGAGGAGATCAGGCCCATCCTGTTGTCGCTCGCTGCACAATACTTTCTGGTCGCAAAATCGGCGGATGAGCGGCCGGTCGACCCTGTTGCACGGTTTCATCTCGGCAACGGCGCACGGTTGGAGCGGCTGAACTGGTTGGCCGACACTTCCGAGCGCGGCCTGCGGGAAGCCCACGGGCTGATGGTCAACTATCGCTATGAGCTTTCCGAGATCGAACGCAATCACGAAGCTTACGCCCAGGACGGAACAGTTGCGGCTTCGCGAAGCGTCAAGTCTTTGCTGAAATCGGGCAGCAAAGTGAAGGCGCTCGCGGATGCGCCCGATTTCCTTGCGTTGCCGAGCGCGAGAAAGCCAAAACGGGATCGTCCGCCGGAGGCCGAATAATCGGCATGTGCGCTGCAAGGGCCTGAAGGAAGCCCTTGTCTTGGCATTTTGCCCGTGCAGTATGAGTCGCCGCCGTTACGCGGCGCGCGGATATTACGCGATGCCGAAACAGGAACGCATTCGCCAAGCACAGGGCCACCATGCGCTACGACCAGAACGACCGTGAGAGCTCCAACGTCGAAGATCGCCGCGGGGAAGGCGGCGGCGGAATGTTTCCGGGTGGCGGGATTCAAATTCCGATCGGGGGCAAGGGCGGTTTCAGCATCACGACGCTCTTGATCATCGGCGCGCTAATGATGTTCATGGGCATCAATCCGCTCGATGTGCTGTTCGGCACGGGTGGGCAGATCAACATGCCTCAAATGCCTCATTCCGAACGCCCCGCGGAGCGATCTCCGGGCAATATCCCGGGGCTACCCGGCTCGCCGCAGACGCAGACTGCAAGTGAAGACGACGAGAAAGCATTCATCAGCAGGGTTCTCGCCGATACCGAGGACGTCTGGACAGCGGTCTTTAAGAGCTTCGGCCGGACGTATCCCGATCCCAAGCTCGTTATCTATTCGGGCATTACACGCACGGCATGCGGCGCAGGACAGGCTGCGATGGGTCCGTTCTATTGTCCGCTCGATCAAAAGGTCTATGTCGATCTCGCCTTCTATGACGAATTGAAGAGAAGGTTCAATGTCAGCGGCGACTTCGCTCAGGCCTATGTCATTGCGCACGAAGTCGGCCATCACGTGCAGAAGCAGCTTGGTATCCTCGACAAGGTGCAGGAGCTAAAAGAGCGCGCTGGCGACGAAGCAACCGCAAACCATATTCAGGTGCGAACGGAATTGCAGGCCGACTGCCTGGCGGGCGTATGGGCGAACCTTAACGATCAGATGAAAAAGCGCCTGCAACCGGGTGACATCGAGGAAGCGTTGAATGCGGCATCGCAGATCGGCGATGACATGATTCAGAAGCGAATGACGGGACGCATCGTTCCGGATGCATTCACACACGGAACAGCGGCGCAGCGTGTCCACTGGTTCAAGACAGGTTTCGAAACGGGCCGCATGGACGCGTGCGATACGTTCAACACGTCCAGTCCGTAATATTGGGTGAGATCGAGATTTTATATATAACGAAAGGCGCCGACACGTTTCAGTCGGCGCCTTCTTGTTTCTTTAAATGGTACCCTCTGCAGCAAATGGTACCCTGCAGCGGGCAACGATATAATTTTTAGAGCGCGTTTCCGGTAAAATCGCCCACCCGACATGACACGGCCTCTGCTTGCAAATCGCGGCAAAGCTTAATGGCTTCCGCTTTCGTCCTGACAGGGCCGACAATCAGGTTGAAATTCGGGTTCGCCGGATTGCCGTTGCTGGTGTAGCGCGCCTTCAGCCGTTTCAACCGGTTGCCGTGCTCGGTCGAGAGCTGCAGCCAGTTCAACCGCAGACCGTTCAATGATGCAGCCGACGCGAGTTCGATGCCGATGGGTTTACGCACGGGCTTGACCTCGGGAGCGCCGAAATTCGCGGCACTTGCTTTCGGCTTCGCGTGCCGTTTTTCAACGCTGCCGGTGATGATTTGCGATTTCTCCGGCTTTGCGTTGATAATCTTTGTTGCAGGGAGCGGTTGCTCGGCGCCGTCCGCATCGCTTGGTAGGTCGGTATCAGTCGAAGCGACAACGGCATTGGCCGGTTGCGCGGGATTTTCGGGCGTCGCGGTGTTCGACGCAACGGGCGTCTGGGCCAAGCGGACCTTATCGTCGAGCGCCGTCAGCTGCGTTCCCAGCATCTGTGTTTGCTGAGCCTGTGCCGCGATCTCCGACTTCACGCCAACGACGTCGGTCTGGATATTTGCCACGGACGATTTCAAGTTGGCGACGTCTGCGGTGAGCTGCGTGACGGCGGCCTCTGTTGCGGCCCGCTGGCTGTCGGCGTGCGATGGCGTCAGATCGCCGAGCCATTGCGGCTCGAAGATCGCCACGCCGAGATATCCTAAGCCCAGTGTTCCGAGCATCGACCACAGAACGGCGTAGGGCGTTAAAACCGCTTTCCTACGGACCGGCTTGTCAATGGCGGGTTTGATCATGAGCTGTAGTATCCCAAATTCCGTCGGGGAAAGGTCGAGCAGAGCGATTTCCCCGAATCATTTCTGCTGCATCGGAAACGTTGGGTCGCCGCGCAGCCATTCGCAATGCTCGGATGGGATGTGTTGCGCCGAAGTTGTGGATGGTTGCAAAGATGCCTTAGGAGAGCGGCATCCATTGGAAAATTCTGAGCAAAATGATTTCTCTGCGGGAACGGTCGGGCGCTTTTCCAAAGGTGAAATTCTGCTTCCTTGCGGCGCGCTTGCGGCCAGGGGACGGCGGGCGCTATGGCTTGTCGCTCCGGCGCAACGGCCGGAGAGCTTCTCTGCTCCAGTCGTCGTATTGCAAGGTTCTTCATGAGCGCCTCCGTCCCGCTGTTCGTCGTTCTTGCCGCCGGCAAGGGCACGCGCATGAAATCGTCGTTGCCGAAGGTTCTGCATCCGATAGCCGGACAGTCGATGCTGGCGCACGTGTTGAATGCCACGTCGGAATTCAGCGGTGAGGTAGCAGTTGTCGTCGGCCCGGAGATGGACGCTGTTGCGCGCGAGGCGCAGCGCGTGATCCCGGCCGCTCACGTTTTCATCCAGGCGAAGCAACGAGGCACCGCGGATGCAGTGCTGGCAGCACGGCCGCAACTCGAAGCACATCGCGGCGACGTGTTCGTGCTCTACGCCGATACGCCGCTCATCCGCGCCGAGACGCTGGCGCGAATGCAAAGAGCGCTCGACGGCGGTGCGAATATTGCCGTTCTCGGATTCCGCCCCAAAGATCCGACAGGATATGGACGGCTGCTGACCGATCACAAAGGCAGTCTTGTCGCAATTCGCGAGGAAAAAGATGCGACCGGCGTCGAACGGCGGATCAGCCTCTGCAATTCGGGCGTGATGGCACTCCGCGTGTCTAACTTCTCGCAGCTGTTGTCCCGGATCGGCAATACCAACGCCAAGGGTGAATTTTATCTAACGGACGTCGTCGAACTTGCGATTGTGGACGGTCTGACCGCCGCCGTTGTCGAATGCGACGAGGACGAGGTCCTTGGCGTCAATGCGCGTGACCAGTTGGCGGCGGCCGAAGCAATCTGGCAGTCGCGCGCCCGGACGGCGTTCATGCGCGAAGGCGTGACCATGATCGCGCCCGATACTGTGTGGCTTTCGTTCGACACACGGATTGCCTGCGACGTTTTCATTGAACCGCACGTCGTCTTCGGGCCGGGCGTCGTCGTCGAGGAAGGCGCCAAAATTCTAGGATTTTGCCACTTCGAAAATGCGGTGATCGGAAAAGGTGCGCGCATCGGTCCCTTTGCCCGCTTCCGGCCCGGCGCCCGGATCGGACGGGGCGCGCATATCGGTAATTTCGTCGAAGTAAAAAATACGACACTCGGACCGGGCGCAAAGGCGAACCACCTTGCCTATCTCGGCGACGGTATCGTGGGAGCCAAGGCGAACGTCGGCGCGGGTACCATCTTCTGTAACTACGATGGGTACTTCAAACATAAGACGGAAATCGGAGAGGGCGCTTTCATCGGCTCGAATACCTCGCTCGTCGCGCCCGTCTCGGTCGGCGCGGGGGCATATATCGGTTCCGGCAGCGTCATTACGAAAGACGTCAGTCCGGGCGCTCTGGCGCTTGAGCGCGCGACCCAGGAGGAGCGGCCTGGATGGGCCGATAAGTTCCGCACGCTGATGGCCCGCCGCAAGGCGGGACGTTAAGCAATCTATTAACGATATTGGGAACTTGGGGATTAGACTTGCTACATCACATGCAGGCGTTAATCTGAAACACTCTGTGATTTGAGAAGATCCTTAACGGCCCCCATCGTTCGGACGGGGCGAGTCAGCTGGGGGACACCTGATGTGCGGGATCGTCGGTATACTTGGAAAGTCGTCCGTCTCGAACGACTTAGTCGATGCGCTGCGTCGGCTTGAATATCGCGGCTACGATTCTGCTGGCGTCGCAACGGTTGAGGATGGCACGCTTGCGCGCCGGCGCGCGGAAGGCAAGCTGCGCAATCTCGAAAGACGACTTCTCGATGAGCCGTTGGCGGGACGGACCGGCATCGGCCATACACGCTGGGCGACGCATGGCCGGCCGATCGAGCGCAACGCCCATCCGCACATGACGGAGAAAGTCTCCGTCGTTCACAACGGCATCATCGAAAATTTCCGCGATCTCCGCGCCAAGCTCGAAGCCAAGGGACATCACTTCGAGACAGATACCGATACGGAAGCCGTTGTCCATCTCATCACTGATGAAATGGAGAGAAGCAACGATCCGATCGCCGCCGTGCACAAGGCACTGAATCAGCTTCAAGGCGCGTTCGCACTCGGAATAATCTTCGCCGGGCATGACGATCTGATGATCGCGGCTCGCAAGGGTTCGCCTCTCGCGATCGGTCATGGCTCGGGCGAGATGTATCTCGGATCCGATGCCATCGCATTGGCACCGTTCACGGACGCTATCACCTATCTGGAGGAAGGCGATTGGGCCGTCCTGCGCCGGTCGGGTGCCGAAATCTACGACCGAGATGGCGCGCGCATCGACCGGCCCGTGATCAAAGCGGTCGCGAGTTCTCTGCTGGTCGATAAAGGCAATTACCGCCACTTCATGGCGAAGGAAATCCACGAGCAGCCGGAAGTCATTTCTCATACGCTCGCAAACTATCTCGACATGGCATCCGGCCGCGTAAATTTTCCTGATCTCGGCGTCGATCTCGCCGGCATCAGCCGCGTGACAATCTCCGCTTGCGGCACGGCCTATTATGCCGGTCTTGTCGCCAAGTATTGGATCGAGCGATTGGCGCGCGTGCCTGTCGACATCGATGTCGCGTCGGAAATGCGCTACCGCGAGGCTCCGCTGGCAGAAAATGGCCTCGCCATCTTCGTCTCGCAGTCGGGCGAGACGGCGGATACCTTGGCGACGCTGCGCTATTGCAAGAGCAACAAGCAACGTATCGCTTCCATCGTCAACGTCCGCACTTCGACCATCGCGCGTGAATCGCACGCGGCCTTACCGACCCTCGCAGGCCCCGAAATCGGCGTTGCCTCCACGAAGGCGTTCACCTGTCAGCTTTCTGTCCTCGCCTGTTTGGCAATTGCCATTGGCCGTGCGCGAGGCGAAATTAAACCCGAACAAGAGACAGCGCTCGTCACGGCCTTGACGGAAGTGCCCCGGCACGTCGCCTCGATCCTGCGTAACGAGGAAATATATCTCAGCATCGCCCAGGACCTCGCGAAGGCACGCGACGTTCTTTATCTTGGTCGCGGATCGAGCTTCCCGATTGCGCTTGAAGGCGCGCTCAAGCTCAAGGAAATTTCCTATATCCATGCAGAGGGCTATGCTGCCGGTGAGCTGAAGCATGGACCGATTGCACTGATCGACGAAACCGTGCCTGTGATCGTCGTTGCGCCGGAAGACGATCTTTTCGAAAAGACCGTCTCGAACTTACAGGAGGTAGCGGCGCGTGGCGGTCAGATCATCTTGATCTCGGACGCATCACCGGAAGCGGCCGGATGCAAGCTTGCCGCGCATATTCAGATGCCTAAGATCAGTTCCTTCATAACCCCCTTGCTCTATGCGGTGCCGACCCAACTCATCGCGTACCAAACGGCCGTGCAGATTGGCACCGACGTCGATCAGCCGCGCAATCTGGCTAAGTCGGTGACTGTCGAATAGAAGGGGAAAAGGCAGCAGAAACCGGGCCCTGAAATTGCCCAGTTCGGCTGATTGCAATAAGGGGGAGGAGGTTGCGGCGCCTAAAGACGTGGTCATGAGGGACGAATCGCACATGACGCAATACCGGAGGCTCGCGCGAAGCTTCATGCTCGCTTGCGCCGCGGCGTGCGCGTTTGCGGTGGCGTGGGCAGGATCGTCGAGCGTCGCGCGGGCAAAAAGCTCGAAGGCCACGCCACAAGCAGCGCAAGCCGCCAAGGACTCGAAACAATCTCGGGACGAGCAAAAACGAGCAGCCGCGCGGCAAGCCTACGATGCCGGCCTGAAGCAGTTCGCCAATGGGCGATACCAACCTGCCGTCGAACAACTCACCGCTGCTCTCAAAACGGGCGGTCTCAGCCCGCCGGAAACAGCAAAGGCCCTCTATACGAGGGGCATCGCCTACAAAAAGCAGAAGCAGCCCGGTCTCGCCATTTCAGACCTGACAAGCGCGCTTTGGCTGAAAAACGGCCTCACCGGCAAGGATCGCGATATGGCGACGGCCGAACGCGCCGAGGCTTATCAAATGGCTGGAATCCAGGATACCGGCAAAGGTCCCGAACGCGTTATTGGCGCGGCAACAACGCCGCCGACGTCTGGTGCCGATGCGAATGCAGCGGGATTGTCCGCCGCCGCCGTGGCGCAAGCGGCAGCGGCGAATAAAAAAGCCGCTGGCAATTCGAGCCCCACCGGGCCTGTGACCCGTCAGGATGCGTCAAGCGCGTCGGCCCAGGAGGCGGCACGCGCGCGCGCGGCTTATGCTCCGGTCGACTCGCTTGCTGGCTCTACGATTACGGCGGGAGGTACGCCCGCACCAGCTGCGGCGGCGCCACAATCATCTTCGTTCGGCTCCGGCGTCACCCATTTCTTCTCGAATCTGTTCGGTGGCGGCGCATCGCCGGCCTCAACAGCTCCGTCTGCAGCCGCAGGTGTCACGACCGCGTCGACCGCGCCGACGTCGCCAGAAATCTCAAGCTGGAGTAGCGCAACTGTCGTCAATCATGGTGCTTCTTCCGCCCGCGAGGTTGACCGTCACAAAGCGCACGCCAAAACGCACGCGACTAAGGGCAAATACAAAATCCATATCGCAGCATTGCGCTCCCGCGCCGAAGCCGAAGCGCTGGCGCAGAAGATTGCGGCCCAGCACGGTGCGGAACTCGACAATCGCGTGCCGACGGTCGATGAAAAGGTTATCGGCAGCATGGGAACCTTCTATCGGGTCCGTATCGGCAGTTACGCTTCACAAGATGAACCAAGAGGAATTTGCAACAAGCTCAGGACCAGTGGCCTAGATTGCCTGGTCGTGACAAACTAGGGCGCCCGAACTCCGTCGGGCGTCTGTCCCGCGTAGGAGAGCATGAGCGTTACTCCCTCTGCACCCGATCCGGAGCATGGTCCCAAGCGGCAAGCAGGAGCCGGGGGACCGGATGCAGCCCAACTCACGGAAGGCTTGAAGCGGCTGGCTAGCAGCAGCAGCGATAACAGATCCGGATGGCGGCTGGGATCGCGTTTTCGCAACGCTTTTCTGACCGGCCTCGTCATCGTCGGCCCGGTCACGATCACGCTTTGGATCATGTGGGGCGTGATCCATTGGGTTGATGCCTGGATCAAGCCTCTCCTGCCGACGGCGTTCAATCCCGACACCTATCTGCCCTTTCCGATTCCGGGGCTCGGCCTGGTGGTGGCTATCGCCGGGCTCACGCTCATTGGAGCGCTTGCCGCAAACCTTCTCGGCCGTACGCTGGTTTCTTCCGGCGAGTTGATGCTCTCGCGCACGCCGATCGTTCGCAACGTCTACGGCGCGTTGAAGCAAATATTCGAAAGCGTCATCTCGACGGCTGGACCGAACCAGAGCTTTCAAAAAGTCGGGATGATCGAGTTTCCATCGAAGGAAATCTGGAGTCTTGTTTTTGTTACCGGGGAGACGACCGGGGAAATCAAAGACGTGGCCCCCGGCGGCGAGAGTGATCTTTTAACGGTGTTTATGCCGACGGGGATCGTGCCGCCGACCGGCTTCATCTGCTTTGTACCGCGCGCGAACGTCGTCTTTCTGTCGATGACGGTTGAGGAGGCCGCGAAGATCATTCTTTCCGCAGGTATCGTCATGCCGAATGTCGACGATAAGCTAAAGCGCGTCGGTATAGGCATGCCGCCTGGATTCACCTTCCCGGCCGGACGCGATAAGACGGGCACTTAAGCCGCTCGAAACAGCCGCACGGCTTCGTCGCATTCGAAGACATAGAGCAATGTCCTGAGCGCCTTGCCGCGCGGCGAATTGAGATTCGGGTCGTTCGCCAGCACGAGCGCGGCATCATCGCTTGCGGCCGCCAGCAGGTTTTCGTAACCGGGCACTTCGGCGACGCGAAAGCCGGGCGCTCCGCTTTGGCGCGCGCCAAGAATTTCGCCGCCGCCACGAAGCTCCAAGTCCTTCTCGGCAATTTTGAAGCCATCCTCGGTCTCTTCCATCATCTTGAGGCGCTGCTCTGCCGTTTCGCCGAGCGGGGCCTTGTAGAGCAGCATGCAAAACGACTCGCGCGAGCCTCGGCCGACGCGGCCACGAAGCTGATGCAGCTGCGCGAGGCCGAAGCGCTCGGCGTGCTCGATCACCATGATGTTTGCGTTCGGCACGTTGACGCCGACTTCGATGACAGTCGTCGCGACCAGAATTTTAAGCTGCCCCTCGGCAAAGGCGGCCATCGTCTCGTCTTTCTCCTTGCCGGAAAGACCGCCGTGAAGAAGGCCAACGCCGTCACCGAACGTCTGACGCAAATGCGCGAAACGTTCCTCTGCGGCGGCGAGATCGGACAATTCCGACGTTTCGATAAGAGGGCACACCCAATAGATCTGCGCGCCCTCGGCAAGCTGCGTGCGAATGCGGTCGATCAGCCGTTCGAGCAGCTCCAGCGGAATCGCTTTGGTGGTGATCGGCTTGCGGCCGGCCGGCTTCTCGGTCAACTTCGACACGTCGAGATCGCCGTAGTGGGTCATCAGAAGCGTGCGCGGTATCGGCGTCGCCGTCATTACCAGCACGTTCGTGTCGTTGTTTGCGCCTTTCGCTTGAAGCGCCAGGCGTTGGTGCACGCCGAAGCGATGTTGTTCATCAATGACGGCAACGGCGAGATCCTTGAATTGCACATCGCTTTGAAACAGAGCATGGGTACCGATCAAGATCTGAATTTCGCCGGACAAAAGCCGTTCGAGGATGGCGTCGCGCGTTTTGCCTTTCTCACGTCCCGTCAATAATCCGATGCCAAGCCCCGCAGCTTCCGCAAGCGGCGCAATCGTCTCCGCGTGCTGGCGGGCGAGCACTTCTGTCGGCGCCATCAGGGCCGCCTGCGCACCCGCTTCGATTGCGACAGCCATCGCCATCAGCGCCACGACCGTCTTGCCTGAGCCGACGTCGCCTTGAAGAAGACGCAACATTCGGTGTGGCGCAGCGAGGTCTTCCGCGATTTCTCCAAGCGCCGTTTTCTGCGAGGTCGTCAGCGAGAACGGAAGCGCATCAACGATTTTCGCTTGTATGCTTCCATCGCCCGCTAGCCTGCGGCCGCGCTCGGCCTTCAGATTTTGCCGGACCAGCGCAAACGCAAGCTGACCGGCGAGCAATTCATCGTAGGCCAGGCGTTGCCACGGGCCAGCACCGTTCGATACGTCCTGAGCGTCGGTCGGGTGATGAACCCGGCTTAACGCCTCCTTGAACGGCGGCCAGTTACGCGCCGCGAGCCACCGTTCGTCTTGCCATTCCGGCAGATCGGGAATGCGGTCGATTGCCTGACGCGTCGCCTTGACGACGATCTTTCCAGATAATCCCGCCGTGAGCGGATACACCGGCTCCAGCATCGGCAGCTCGTCGCGCGCTTCCGGCGAGACGATGTAATCGGGATGCGCCATCTGCAACGCTTCGCCGTAGCGCTCGATGCGGCCGGAGACAAAACGCAACTCGCCGACGGGCAGTTGCTTCTCGATGAATTTGCGTTCGGCGTGAAAAAATACGAGATCGATGCGCCCAGTGTCGTCTTCGCACGTGACCTTGTATGGCACCTTCTTGTTTCCGCGCGGCGGCGGTTTATGCTTGAGCACGCGCAGCTGAAGCGTCACGATGGTCCCCGGAACGGCAGCAGCAAGTTGCGGCTCGGCGCGGCGATCGATAACGCCGGTCGGCATATGCCAGAGCATATCGATGACGCGCGGCTCTGCCACGCCCGGCGGCAGTTCCAGGCACTTCTTCAGAAGCAGGATGAGTCTCGGCCCGATGCCCGACAGGGTTTGCGCCGACGCGAACAGCGGATTGAGAGACGAGGGGCGCATTGTCGAAATCGGCCAAAATTCAGGAAGGTCCGTGCACCGTTGCCGGCGTCATCACAATAGGGCCGTAAACGATGGGTCGCGGCAATACGCACCGCTCTCTGCGCTAGGCGTCGAAGGCTCTGAGCGCTATAGGAACCCTTCGCACGGACGGCGCACCGTGGCGGCTCACCGCTCGCCAGTCAAGCCGGAGGGGCCGATATCCCTTTGTCATGCAACCCGGGCATCCGATGACGGACGATTTCGATATGCGGCGGCGACGCGCCTCCTATCGTGCGCATCACCGCGGCACGAAGGAAATGGACGTTCTGGTCGGCCGTTACGCGGACGCCCGGCTGGCAGATTTTACGCCTGACGAGCTTGCGCGTTTCGAGATGCTGCTGAATTTGCCCGACCCCATGGTGCAGACTTGGGTCTTCTCGGGAGAGGGTGCCGCGGCTGAGTTTGGGGATCTGGTCGCAGATATTCGCGTTTTTCATCGGCTCGCCGACAAGGCAAATTGAATTTCGAAATGACCGACAAGTCGCAAAGTTCCAATATCGTGTTTTCCGGCGTCCCCGAGGGGTTCGACGGCCGGGTCATTGCGGACATAACACGCGCAGCGCGCAGCGGCGATCAACCCGGCCTCCACCTGCACGTTGCCAGGGACGACAGGCGGCTGGAAGAACTTCAGGCAGCCGTCGCGTTCTTTGCGCCCGACGTTGCGGTCGTTCCGTTCCCCTCATGGGATACCGTTCCATATGATCGCACAGGCCCGAACGCAGAGATCGTCGCGCGACGCATAACGACGCTTGGGCGCCTTGCCATCGGCGGACGCAAAAAGCCGACGCTCGTCGTCACGACCGTCAATTCGGTTTTGCAACGCGTACCGCCGCAGAGTTTCATTCGCGGTGCCGTCAAGACAATTGCCCCAGGACAGCGGATCGATCCAGCGGAACTAATCAAACGTCTCGAGTCCTACGGCTACGACCGGTCGAGCACGGTGATGGAGCCGGGCGAATACGCCCAGCGGGGCGGTATTCTCGATCTTTATCCTCCGGGGCGCATCAATCCCCTGCGTCTCGATTTCTTCGGCGACCAGCTTGAAAGCATCAAATCGTTCGACGCCGAAACGCAGCGCTCGCTGAAGGCCGTACCGAAATTCTCGCTGATGCCGGTGAGCGAGGTCGCATTCGGCGATGCCGCGACCGCTTTATTCAGGACGCGCTATGTCGCGCTGTTCGGCGGCAATACAGGGGACGATCCACTTTACGAAGCGGTCAGCAGCGGGCGGCGCTATCAAGGCCAGGAACACTGGTTGCCGTTCTTCCATCCGTCGTTGGAGACGTTATTCGATTATCTGCCGGGTGCCGGAGTCAGCTTCGACCATATGGCGGACGAAGCCATCCAAAAGCGCTTCGAGCAGATCCGCGAGCACTATGAGGCGCGCGTCGATTCTCTCGAAGGTCAGCGGTTCGGTGCGCCGCCGTATAAGCCCGTGCCACCCGATCAGATGTTCCTCGACGGCAAAGATTGGGCTTCGGCCTTGGGCGCGCGGACGGTCTCGCGACTGACGCCCTTCGACGATCCCGGCACGGCCAACAACTACGCGATGAAAGGGCGTCGCGGGCGCACGTTCGCTGCGGAGCGTGCCGATCCCGACAACAACGTTTTCGATGCCGTCGTCGGACACATACGGCGCATTCATGGCGAACCGCGCCGCGTGATCGTAGCGTCGTGGACGCCTGGCGCACGCGAACGCCTGATCACGCTCCTCACCGATCATGGTCTCAAGGACATTCACAAGGTCGATAATTTTTCCGAGGTACTGGCGCTTCCGCCGGATGCAACGGCATTTGCAGTCTTCGGCATCGAGGAAGGTTTCGAGACGCCGGATTTCGCCGTCATTGCCGAGCAGGACGTGCTCGGCGATCGTCTCGTGCGCCAGCGTCGCCGTGCGCGGAAGGCCGCTGACGTCCTGACGGAAGCAACGAGCCTCTCCGTCGGCGATCTCGTTGTGCACAGCGACCACGGCATCGGCCGCTTTGCGGGATTGCAGACGATCACAGCGCTCGGCGCGCCGCACGAGTGTCTCGAACTGCATTACGCCGGCGGCGACAAGCTGTTTTTGCCTGTCGAGAACATCGAACTCCTGTCGCGCTATGGCGCTGACGAAGGTGATGCGCAGCTCGACCGTCTCGGTGGCGTTGCGTGGCAATCACGCAAGGCGCGGCTCAAAAAGCGTCTGCGCGAGATCGCCAACGAGCTGATCAAGATCGCGGCGCTCAGAGCTTTGCGGGAAGCGCCCGCACTGGTTCCGCCGACCGGCGCATTCGATGAATTTGTCGCGCGCTTTCCATTCGAAGAAACGGAGGATCAGGCCGCGAGCATCGACGCGGTGCTCGCCGATCTCGCGTCCGGCAGACCGATGGATCGGCTTGTCTGCGGCGATGTCGGGTTCGGCAAAACGGAAGTCGCTTTGCGCGCGGCGTTCGTCGCTGCGATGAATGGCCTGCAGGTCGCCGTTGTCGTTCCGACGACCTTGCTTGCGCGCCAGCACTTCCGGACATTCACCGAGCGGTTCCAAGGCTTGCCTGTTCGCATTGCGCAAGCGTCGCGCATGGTCGGCGCCAAAGGTCTCGCCGAGGTTAAAGCTGGTCTTAAGAGCGGCGACATCGACATCGTCGTCGGCACGCATGCGCTGCTCGGCAAGTCAATCGAGTTCCAGCGGCTTGGGCTTCTCATCATCGACGAGGAACAGCACTTCGGCGTCAATCACAAAGAGCGCCTCAAGAAAATGCGCGAGGACGTGCACGTGCTGACGCTCTCAGCGACGCCGATACCGCGCACGCTGCAACTGGCGCTGACCGGCGTACGCGAGCTGTCGCTGATCACGACGCCGCCGGTTGACCGCATGGCGGTCCGCACGTTCATTTCGCCATTCGATCCGGTGATTTTAAAAGAGGCGTTGCGTCGCGAACGATTCCGCGGCGGCCAAACATATTACGTGGCACCGCGCATTTCCGATCTCGACGATATCGCCGAGTTTCTGCGCGAAGCCGTGCCCGATCTCGTCTTTGCCCGAGCGACCGGACAAATGTCGCCAACGGAACTCGAAGACGTGATGACCGCATTCTACGAGGGCAAGTACGACATCCTGCTCTCGACGGCGATCGTTGAATCCGGTCTCGACGTTCCGAATGCGAACACGCTGATCGTGCATCGTTCGGACATGTTCGGACTCGCACAGCTTTATCAGTTGCGCGGCCGCGTCGGACGTTCGAAGACGCGTGCCTATGCGTACATCACGACGCCGCCAGGCAAGTCGCTAACCGAGGGCGCCGAAAAGCGTCTCAAGGTTCTGCAATCGCTCGATACGCTTGGCGCAGGCTTTTCGCTGGCATCGCACGATCTCGATATTCGCGGCGCGGGCAACCTGCTGGGCGAGGAACAGTCGGGACATATTCGCGAGGTTGGTTTCGAACTCTATCAGTCGATGCTGGAAGAGGCCGTCGCTGCGATGAAGGGCGGCGAAATCGAAGCCGATGACAAGTGGAGCCCGGAAATCCAGCTCGGCACGTCGATTATGATTCCGGAAGGCTACGTCGCGGATTTGCAGCTCAGGCTTGGGCTTTACCGACGTCTGTCGAGTCTCGAAAAGCGTTCCGAGATCGATTCATTCGCCGCAGAGCTTGTGGACCGGTTCGGCCCGTTGCCGCCGGAAGTCGAGCATTTGCTCGACGTCATGGAGATCAAGGGGCTCTGCCGCGCTGCCGGTATCGCGAAGGTCGACGCCGGGCCGAAGGGCGGCGTGATCACGCTGCACAAGGGGCGTTTCGCAAATCCGGAGGGCCTGATTGCCTTCGTTCAGAATTCACGCGGCGCATTGAAGGTGCAGCCCGATCAGCGGCTCGTCTATCGCGCCGATTGGGATTTACCCGAAACACGTCTCAAGGGAGTGAGGACGCTTATCCAGCAGTTCGCGGATATTGCAAGCAAGACCAAGCAGGCGGCCTGAGAGTTGTAAATCGATAGCCGAAATCCCCGTAACGGAGCGCAAGGTCCGTTAGTCGCCACGTTTTAAATGAGCCTCGCAGCGCGCGCGGATATCGCTTAGGTCGGCCAGTGAACGCTCAATATCGCGCCGTTTCATTTGCAATTCGTTGATCGCGGTTCTCACCTTGTCGAGCAGCAGCCGCGTCTGGGCGAGCTGGCCCGGATCGGCATCGTAGAGCGCGAGATATTGGCTGACGTCCTCAATGGAAAAACCGAGATTACGTCCGCGCAGGATCAGCATCAGCCGCGCCCGGTCGCGCTTCGAATAGCGTCGTGCCGTACCGATGCGCTGGGGCGAGATAAGACCGCGGCTTTCGTAAAAACGGATCGTACGCGTCGTGATGCCGAATTCTTTTGCCAGGGCCGATATCGAATGGGTGGCGTCTGCCCCGGCGCCGCTATCGGCCACCTTATGCTCAGCGAGATGAGGCGCCTTGCCGTTCATACTCTTCCGCCGCGCTTGGCTTCCTCCGCAGCGAGTTCCTTTTTCGACAGTTTTCCTATCATCGTCTTGGGAAGCTGATCGCGGAACTCGATCTCGGCCGGCATTTCGATCTTCGAAATCTTCGGCTCGAGATGTTTCAGAATATCGGCAGCCGTCGCAGTCGTCCCGCCTTTCAGCTTGATGAAAGCCTTGGGTGCTTCGCCGCGATAGGCATCAGGAATTCCGATCACCGTGACTTCCTCGACGGCCGGATGCTCGTAGATGGCTTCCTCGATCCGGCGGGGATAGACGTTGTAGCCGGAGCAGATAATCAGATCCTTGATCCGGTCGACGATTGAGAAGCAGCCGTTCTTGTCCATCACCGCAACATCGCCGGTGCGCAGGAAGTCGCCGACGAACTGTTTTTCGGTTTCTGCGGGTTTCTTCCAATAACCTTTCATGACCTGCGGGCCTTTCGCGCAAAGCTCTCCGCGGTCGCCCTGCGGGACTTCTTTCGTCGGGTCATCAAGATCACGCAGTGATATGATCGTACCGGGGAGAGGGGGCCCGATGGACCCTGCGACGGGCTCGCCCTCGATCGGATTGCACGTTAGGACTGGGGATGCCTCCGACAGCCCGTAACCTTCGACGACTTTGGCGCCGGACACGGCTTCGAACTTCAGCTTGATTTCCATCGGAAGCGGCGCGCCGCCCGAGAGGCAAAACCGAAGCGACGACACATCGTAGGACTTGAATTCCGGATAGTTCAGCATGGCGGTGAAGATCGTCGGCACCGCAGGCAAGATCGTCGGCTTTTCCCGGTCGATCAGCTTCAAAGCATCCAGGAGCTTGAAACGCGGGATCAGGATGATCTTCGCGGCCAACTCCACGGCCATGTTCATGACCACCGTCATCGCAAAAACGTGGAACAGGGGGAGAGCGCCGAGGATCGATTCCTCGCCGGGCACGAGATTGATGCCCCACGCCCTGATCTGCTCGGTGTTGGCTGTCAGGTTCGTGTGAGTGAGCATCGCGCCCTTCGGCGTTCCGGTCGTGCCCCCCGTGTATTGAAGCACGGCGACGTCGTTGTCGGCGTCGATTTCGACAGGCGCAAAACTCCTGCTTGTTGCTGCAAGTCGCGCTCCCTCGATGATTTTGTCCGCGGCGCGGGAATGGGCGACGTCTGCAATGTCTGCCCTTTTGAAGACCGAGAACAAAAGGCCCTTGAAAGGCGGCAGGACGCTGCGGAACGGGACGACGACCGTGCGGCCTATGATCCCGCGCAGCATCAGCTCTTCAAGCTTCGGAAAGAGTGCCGCGAGGTCGTGGGTGATCATCACCTCTGTTTCGCTGTCCTTGGCTTGGAAGGTCAGCTCCTCAAGGGTATAAAGAGGGTTAAAATTGACGACCGTGCCACCCGCTTTCAGTATTGCGTAGTAATAAACGACAAAAGTCGGCGTATTAGGCAAAAAAAGCCCGACCTTCGTCCCGCGTTTGATCCCTATCCCTTGGAGACCTGCGGCGACGCGTTCCACCTGCGTGGCGAGATCGGCATAGGACGTCGTCCGGCCCAGGAAGCTGATGGCGGGGCGGTCGGAAAAACGCTCGGCTGCGCGCTCCAGAAGCAACGGAAGCGGACCCGTCGCGATGGGCATGTGCCAATCGATACCCGGCGGATAGGCGGCGAGCCAGGGATGGGACGTCGACGCGGGCGGCTGGGCGGCGGCTTCAGGCGTCATGGCGGGCCGATTGGGTCAGAGGTGGATCCAAGTCGCTTATCTGGGAATCCGAATATCGAATCCGTGTCGCAGAGTCGCGACGGATTGAACAACTTTTGAGCTCTAAAGGCTAGCCGACGATACACGATGTCCGCACTCGAAACGGCGCTTAACCCGCCGATTTCGGGGACTTTTTGCGGCCATATCCGGCCCGCGACTGTCCGCTGCTGGACTTGACTGGCGTTTAAGGATAAGTGACCCCCCCGCTTGCTGATATAGTGGTCTTGATTTAGTAGATGCCAAGCAAAACTGGCCCATCGCAGTGGTCTGCGAGGGTGGGAGAGGCCAATGGACGAAGTCGCGACTAAGGTTATCGATATCCTCAAGAAGCATATGAAGGAGCCGCGCGACGATATCTCGCTCGACACCCAGCTTACAGATCTCAAGATCGAATCTCTTGATCTTGCGATGATCGTGTTCGACATCGAAGACGGCTTCGGTATCGAAATTCCTTACAATGCCAACGAAGAAGTCGAGGCGTTCAAGACCGTCGGCTCCGTCGTTGACCGCGTCAAGTCGCTGATCGCAGCGAAGCAGGCGTCTGCCGCTAAAGCTTGACGATTTCAGCGGCAACCCCCTCTACGAAAGCGATGATGCGGACGCCGGCCCTGACCGCAGCGTCCGCATAGTCGTGAGACGAGAAAGAAAGTTCTGATGTCGCAAAGTAAACCGGGACGGCGCGTCGTTGTTACGGGCCTAGGAGTCGTAACGCCGATCGGCACGACGGTTGATGAGTTCTGGTCGGGGTTGAAAGCCGGCCGATCGGGCGTCAGCGCTCTTGAAGGCTTTCCGCTGGACGATCTCAAGATTCTGATTGCGGCGCAGATCAAGGGTTTCGACCCGAAGCAGCGGCTGAAGCATTTTAAGCGCGACCGGATCATTACGCTCGCCGACCGTTACTCTTGGTTCGCGGCGACGGCTGCCGATGAAGCGGTACGCATGTCGGGGCTGCAATTGCCGGAGGCCGATCCCTATCGCTCGGCCTGCATTATCGGCTCGGGTGCCGGCGGTCTCGTCACATTCGAAACTGCCTATCGCGACCTTTTCATTCATAACAAGCGCGCTACGCATCCGCTGACGCTGCTACGGATCATCGGTTCTTCGGCGGCTGCCCATGTGGGCATCGAATTCGGCGTCAAAGGTCCGACGTTTGCGACCTGCTCGGCTTGCTCGACGGCGACGCACGCCATCGGCATCGCCCGCGACTATATTCGCGACAACGTCGTCGATGTTGCGATTGCCGGCGCATCCGAATCCGTCATCAACTACGGAACGATGAAGGCGTGGCAGGCGCTTCACGTGTTATCGCCCGAGGGCTGCTTTCCGTTTGCCAAGAAGCGCAACGGCACCGTGCTGGCCGAAGGCGCGGGCATTCTTGTCCTGGAAAGCCTTGAGCACGCGCAAGCGCGCGGCGCAACGATTCTTGCCGAGCTCTGCGGTTACGGCATGGCGTCGGACAGCCAGGACATGGTCAAGCCAACCGTCGAAGGGCCGAGCGTCGCGATGCGCGATGCACTTGCCGACGCGGGGCTCAAGCCGGAGCAGATCGACTACTTGAATGCTCACGGCACGGCGACCATGGACAACGATATCAACGAGACGAAGGCCATCAAGGAAGTCTTTGGTGACTACGCCTACAAGCTGCCGATCTCGTCGACCAAATCGATGCACGGGCATCCGCTTGGCGCTGGCGGCGGTATCGAAGCCGTTGCCTGCATCAAAGCAATGCATGAGGGCTGGGTCCCCCCCACGATTGGTCTCGACGAGCCCGGCGAGGGCTGCGATCTCGACTACATCCCGAATGTTGGCCGTGAGAAGAAGGTCACCTACGTAATGTCGAACTCGTTCGCGTTCGGTGGCCTCAATGCGGTGTTGGTGTTCGGTCCGCCGCCTGCCTGAAATCGCTCAACGGCGCGCATTTGAAGTACGCGCGGCCGGCGATTTTTCCGCGGCCATAGCAAAGCGCGGCATCACTACAACAATGCTGCGCCGACGTCACAGCTGAATGGGCCTGTGGGACCTCTACAGTGTCGGAGCATTTTGTTGGCGGTGCGCGTCTCGAAACCCTTGAAGACCTTGGCTTGCAATGAGAGACTTATTCCTTGCGGCCGTCTGACGTCGGTAGGTCGCGCAGGCCTTAAGGGGTTGAGGCGTATGCGAAAGATCGTGATCCGTGCGGGAGGCGTGGCGATCCGTGCAAAATTGCTGGATACGCCGACCGCGGAGAGAATTTGGGCCGCGCTGCCGATCGAAGCCGCCGCCAGGACGTGGGGCGAAGAAGTCTATTTCGACGCACCTGTGACCTCCGTAGCAGAGCCCGATGCCCGCGTCGTCGTTAAGCCCGGCGACATCGCTTTCTGGCCTGACGGCGATGCAATCGCGATCGGGTTCGGTCCTACCCCGTTATCGCGGACGCGCACTGAAATTCGTCTTGCCGGACCGTGCAATGTATGGGCCCAAGCATTGGATGACGTGCGCCAGCTTAAGTCGGTTCACCCTGGCGTGGCAATTTCCATCCATGAAGATGGCTGAGTTTTCCGGCATCCATCGACCGGCAATCGCAGGCACCTCCGGACTGAGCACGTGAAGCTGAAATCCGTCGCCTGCATCGAAGATCTGCGTCGTCTCGCGCACCGCAACGTGCCGCGCGAGTTCATGGACTATTACGAATCCGGTTCCTATTCCGAAGAGACGCTACGAGCCAATCGCGACGACCTCGCAGGCATCAAAATCCGACAGCGTATTTTGCGAGGCGCCGCTAATCGGGATCTATCGCAAACGGTTCTCGGCGGTCGTAACCCGCTTCCGCTAGCTCTCGGTCCTGTCGGTTTGACAGGCATGGCCTGGCGCGATGGCGAGATCGCGGCAGCGCGTGCGGCCGAAAAAGCCGGCATTCCGTATACTCTCAGCACGCTTTCGATTTGCTCGATCGAGGATGTCGCAGCAGCGGTCGAAAAGCCTTTCTGGTTCCAGCTCTATTTCATGAAGGACCGCGGCTTTATCGCCGATCTTATTGCACGCGCAAAGGCCGCTCGATGCAGCGCACTCGTCTTGACCGCCGACTTGCAGGTCCTGGGACAACGCAACCGCGATATTCGTAACGGCATGACGGTTCCACCGCGCATCCGTCTGCAAACGATTGCGCACATCCTTTCGAAACCGGCGTGGATCGCGGGTGTTCTTCTCGGTAAGCGCAAAAGCTTCGGCAATGTGCAGGGCCGCATCGCCGGGACCGAGCACCTCCGGTCCTACATGGATTGGATCAATAGCCAATTCGATCAGGCGCTGTCTTGGAACGATGTTGCCTGGATTAAGGAGCGCTGGCCGGGAAAGCTCATCATCAAAGGTATCCTCGATGTCGAAGATGCGCGCGAAGCGGTCAAAGCCGGTGCCGACGCTATCGTTGTATCCAACCATGGCGGACGTCAGCTGGATGGGGCATCGTCGTCGATCTCTATGCTGCCAGGCATCGTCGATGCCGTCGGCTCAGAGACAGAAGTCTTGTTCGATGGAGGTATTCGTACCGGACAGGACGTCTTCCGTGCCCTGGCGCTTGGGGCACGTGCGTGCCTGCTCGGCCGGGCTTACCTCTACGGTATTGCTGCGGCAGGCGAAGAAGGAGCGAGCAAGGCCATCGACATCATCGCCAAGGAACTCGACGTTACAATGGCGCTCGCTGGACTTCGCCACGTTGCGGATATCGATAGGACGGCGCTTATCGGTGCAAGCTGAACTCGCGGCCCTTATTGCTGGCGCGGAAACATGAAAGCATTTGCCTGCCTTGGCATTTGAATAGCTTCGTAAAAACCAGCTGCATTCGGCGCCGATACGAGCAGGCACATGGTTTCGGGTCCTGCCGCCCGGCGCGTCTCCGCGATCAGTTGCCGCCCGATGCCCTGTCCTTGATACCTCACATCGACGGCAAGATCGGACAGATAGCAGCAGTATGCATAGTCCGTTATGGATCGGGCAACGCCGACAGCCTTGTCGCCATTGCGTGCGACAACGACGAGGTTCGAGCCCGCAAGCATACGCGCGATCCGATCGCGATCGTCGGCCGGCCGCCGTTCAGCTAGCCCTGAACTTCTCAGCAAATCGATGAATGTATCGGGATCGAGCCCGTCGACCTTCTGATAATGAATTGCCATGGGTCGACCCCTTCCAGCCCTCGCGCGTGCAGACCACCCGGAGGAATATGGTGGTGTGAGAGAATATCCCTCAACCGGACCATCGCGCGCAAATGGTGGCCCGCCAGCATACACACGACAAGCAAAAAAGCGATTTATTTCTTATACTTAAGTTTTCAATCTTCAGAACATACCAACAAAAATACCAACAAGAGCCACTGCGGATCGCTTCTCTATCCCCCAAAGCCTTTCGCTCAAATCCTGTTTTTCTCCGCAGCCACATGCGACGCTGCGAATTGCTGGGGGGGAGGGCATTCGTATGAAGGGAACGATAGCAATTCTTGTGGGGCTATTTGCGGGCACCGCGTCAGGCCAAGTCAGAGCTGACGAATGGTCGGCTATTTCATTTGGAGCCTATACGCAGCTGGGGCACTACAACAGCGCAACCCAAAGTTCGTTTGTGAGCGAAATCGACGATACCGCCCGATCGATGGACGGAAGCGACACGACCTGGAATGGAGGTTTCTCGCTGGCTGCCAACTGGAGAATACAGAACGCCGTCATCGGAGTAGGGATTGATTACGATCCATTCGGAACGAGCCTTGCTCAAAAGTGCCACTATCATTGGTCGGATGGCATGGAAAGCAACGTCTACGTGTCCTCGGAAGAAGAGGGGCGGTGCACTCGGGATATTGCATGGTCTGCAAGCTTTGTCGGAAAGGCGGGTTGGCTGGCCTCTCCGACGACGTTGATCTACGGATTGGGGGGATGGACGTTTTCAAAGGTCGATCAGAGTTTCGAAAAATCGTTCAATCTTGAAGACGTGAGAACGACCCTGAGTGGTCCGACCTTCGGCGGCGGCTTCGAATATCGTCTCACCGAGAGCTGGCATGCCAATCTAGAGGTCCGCTACACAAAGCTTGAAACGCTCCAGAATGTGTCGTTTTCCAAGGAAGCGCAAGCTTCGCAGTCGACAGTTCTCGGGGGAAATTATGAAACGGTGCGCTTGGGCTTATCCTACGTGCTGCCAATTCGCTGAAGATGTCTAGAGCAACGAGGCGGCCGGATTGCTCCGAACCGCCTTACCACTAGATTAGGAAGCTTGCCGAAGAGCGATAGTTTCTCCTTCGTCCATCGATGCGCCGGTCAGTTCCTCGATAGCCTTCCATAATGCGCGCTCTACGCTGGCATCTTCAACCCAGCTGATGCATTCGTCGCCTTGCCAGCAGAGAATGCGCCACGCCAATGCCAGTTCTCCAACGTGAGCCCAAGTCAGCCTTTTCGTTTCGACCAACTTAGCAATCGCTGTATTGCAATTCCCGCGGAGATGATCGATCACAGTCTCATCGTTGGTATCGGTGCTTCCCCACTCGTTCCACGCGCGGACAATTTCCAGCATTTCGGGCGAATAGGTCGGCGTGCCAAGCCGCCGTGAGATAATTTCAGACATTGACGCATCCTCCGATCGCTTTGAACGTGTCCCTTGCTGCGGCCATTATTTTTATCTGCCGCTCGTCATAATTTTCCAAACCGAATGGCGCGAGATCTTCGTCGTACGCTGCCAGCGTTATAAGCTCTTCCATTTTTTGCCTAGTGTGAGGTGTGGCGATGAGCCGATCGAGCGCTACATCGAATTTTTCGCCAGCCTCGCCATATTGTTCTTGGTAGCGGTCATAGTCCGGTGAATTTGGGGAAGTGTTTCCGTAAATTTCGCCGATCTTCGTCTCTTCGTTGAACAGCGCCTTACATTCGAGAAATTCTCGAGACGGCATCGCTGCAGCATTTACCTGTCCTGCCGTTGCGATTGCCGGGACGCTAGCGGCCAGTACCGACAAGGCCCGTCGGCGCGAGGGTCTTGCAGTATCATCGGGCATCGTCTGCCCATTCGTATTTGAAGCCATGACGTCTCTTCCTCGTTGAGTTGTTGATCAGGCGCTGGGCCTGTCCTTGCGTTTCATGCGCTTCAACGGTCCCGCGGCATATTCCAGCACCCAGGTCTCGAACGCTTCCTGCATCGTGGTGCCGTTTTCAGTAGCGGCGATCTTGAAGGCAGCTCTCACGTCTTCTTCGAGCCAAAACGCGACGGCCTTTTGACCTTCGCGGCTTGGTTGCTTGTACCCAGGTTTAGGTCCCATGCCGTCGTTCTCCATAGTGTCGAAGTCCTGCATGGCAGCTTATCCCTGATTCCTATTGAACCGTAGTTGACACATCTACTATAGTAAGCTATCTTACTACTGTCAATATGGTTTAGTAATGCCTGAAATCGGGTCTCATAAGTTGCAATGCAGATTGGAAAGTGCCTAGACAATGCAACACGCAAGCGCCTGTTTCTGTTCAGTCATTCTGCATTGTCTAGGCATTTCGCCAACGTATAGGCATCGAGTTTTTGCCTAGACATCACGCCTAGGCATTTTTGGAGGGACTAGGCATGCTCGTGATTGGTGTGCTGAACTCGAAAGGCGGGGTTGGTAAGTCAACTCTGACGGCCGCATTCGCTGTACGCGCCGCTCAGGACAATGCCGTCTGTGTCGTCGATCTCGACAGCCAGGGCAGTTATTCCGACTGGTACATGCGGCGCGGTTCGCCAGACAACCCAGCGCTTCTGACTGGGGAAGACCGAGCAAGTGATGCGATCGAGGCACTGCGGCTGACGGCACCCTATGAGATCGTGCTGCTCGATGGTCCGCCCGGTTCGCTAACGGTGACCGAGGATGCAATCAAGGTCTGCGATCTGGTCATCATCCCCATGCGGGCGAGCGGTCTGGACCTGATGGCGTCTCAGGACTGCGTGCGGCTCTGCCAGCAGCTCGGGACGGCCTATCTCTGTGTGCTCAACGACGTGAACTCTCGGGAGGCGAAGTCTCTTGGCGAGAATGCCCGCAACACACTGCACACCTACAAGATCCCGATCGCCCGGACGGCCGTTGCGCATCGCGTGCCGTACATCAACGCCATGACGAGCGGGAAAACGGGTCCTGAGAAGGACAAGGCCGCAGCGGCGGAGATCGATGCGCTTTGGGCCGAGATCAAGCAGGCAGCGCTTGCCGGCGCAAAGCAAAAGGAGGCTTCCCATGCGTGAGGATGAAGCCGTCGATAGCTTTGCGAGCATGTTCCAGACCGGCTATGCGGCCGAGCCCGAGCGCATAGAGAAGCGGCAGCGCGCCGAGCGCCGGTCGTCGCTAACGGCGAAACAGCGGAAGAGGGGAGCGACCCGGACGGCGCAGATCAATTACCGCTGCACGCCTGCGTATAAGCAACTTGCGTCCGATCTCGCCAAGCATTGTGACGCCAGCATCGCAGACGTGATGGAAGAAGCCCTTGCTCTGCTGGCGAAGGCGAAAAGGTTCAGCGGAGGGGAATAGCGATGCGCTGGGTCTACATCGGAGCCGGGCTGCTCGCGCTTTCGGCGTCCTGCTACATGGCCGTCATGGCGTCGGGCGGCATCCAATCGGGGAGCGCACCGGCATTGATCGCGATGGCGGTTATTCTCGCTGTCGGAGCCGCAGCTGTGGGCACGGCGTTGGCGGGCGGGCATACGGGCATCGCCGTTGTTGTCGGACTTGGGATGCTGGCGGGCGAGGGTGGCGCGATGATCCAGACGGCCCAGCGCGTCACCGCTGCACGGGAAGCCAGTCGCGCACCGATGGTCGCCCTCGAACTCAAACGACAGGCGGCACTCGACGAGCTTGCCAAGGCGCAGTCTGCCACACCTCAGCCGGTGGACCATTCTCGGCTTGACGCTGCGGAGACGGCGAAGGCAGAGGCCGAAAAAGCTGTACGAGAAAAGTCGGCAGAGCGAGGATGCCGCCAGAATTGCCGGCTCCTTCTGCAATCCGCCGTCGATGCAGCCCAGCGCGAAGTTGAAGCAGCTCGTGCTGATGTTGCGCGGCAGGAAGCGGATCAGTCCGCGGCGATCGCCAAGCGGGCTGAGATTGCGAAGGCCGTCGTTTCCGCTCTTCCACCGCCGCAGAGCGCGACGCCGCTAGCCGACTACACAGGAGTGCCGGAATGGTTGTTCGACGTGCTGGAAGCGCTCGCGCTATCCTTCTCGATCAACCTGCCGGCGTCGGCGTTGATCGCGCTAGGGGTGAAGATGGGCCGGAAACAGGAAGAAACAACGCAAAAGGCTGCGGCACCCATTGTGTTGGAAGAAGTGCCGTCGTCGAAAGCGGAGAGCAATCGGAAGCCTTTGCTTCTGTCCTCAAAACCGAAGTCCCGCAATCCTGATGATGAAGCCGAGCAGTTCGGCGTGGCGATGGTGCGGCCGGGCCAAGGCTGCAGCCTATCGCCGAGCGATCTTCGCGCTGCATACGAGGGCTGGTGCCAGAAGACCGACAAAGAACCGCTGCCGATCGAAGATATAGCTCCGGCGCTGGGCAAGCTCTTTCGCACTGCCGGGATCAAAATCGTGGACGGCTGCGCAATCGGCGTAGCTATTAGGACGGAATAGGCCGGTGCAGTGGATATCGACGCATCCGCAATACGTTGAAAACGGCCAACGGGCTAAGGTCAGCGGTAATTCAGGGTTTGGAATCGGGGGAACAATGAGAACTCTGTCACTCTTCGGCGTGGCGTTGGCCGTTTGGTCAGGCCCAGCTGCCGCAAATTGGCAGTACACTCGCTGGGGCATGAGTCCTGATCAGGTGATCGCCGCATCAAAGAACAAGGCACATACTGCTTCAGATCCCGCGATGCACGGCACCGATGAGGCCCGAAACCTTTTGGATGGAAAGTATCAGTCGCAAGGCTTTGACTTCGACATCAATTTTTTATTCGATCCTAGCAACAAACTTAGCCACGTGAATCTGCATCTTGTAACGCCAGCCGATTGCCCCAAGCTTCAGGGAAGACTTTCGAATATCTATGGACCGCCGAAGACATCAGCAACGCCGATCGTCAGCTTTGCGAAATGGTGGGATAAACGGCACGGGAACGTGCTCGTGCTGATGCAAATCGGCGATCAAAGCTGCAAGCTGGATTACATGAAGTACGATGAAGCTGGCGCCGAAGGAGGCCTATAAGAGTTTACTATTACGACCGGTCTCCTTTCCTAATTTGATCCCTTCCGATCGCGTACACCAGTCAATCGCATTGCGCGCTCCTTGCCGGATGTTCTAGCGCTTGCGCTTGGCGCGCGGCTTCCTTTGTTTCTCGGCGAAGAGCGTATATTGCGCCTCCGGCACCTCAGTGCCGAGCACCTCGCCCAGTCGTGTGACGAGTGCGATGCGTTTATTCTTTGTGATGCTGTCGAGATTCTGCATGCGCCATTTAACAGCCGGGAGCTTGGCGGCGTTTTCGACGTCAAGCAGCGTCCAATCTGGCTCGCCAGCCTCAAAGCCAATAAGGAATTGCTTGTGGCGCTCAGGCATCGCGCCGACGATTTCGTCAACGAGCGCGCGACGCGCATCGACAAGATCTTTCTTGCTCACCGGATTTTCGGTCATGCCCTCGAACTCGGCTACGAACGCGTCGTCGATCGGCTTGGGCGCGGCCCCAAGAACCTCGCCCATGGGCCGGTGATGGCTGACGAGGTAGACGATGAAGGCCGAGCGGAGCGCATCGTCGATGCCTTCATTGGCCAGCAGATCGCGAATGTCGAACAAGTCACGGGGATGCTGCCGGTCGAGTGCGGCCATGATTTTTCCGGCGTAGAGATCGGCAAAGGAGACCACGCGCATCTCGGCGAAGCCGAATATCTCCTCCACGCCCTGGGATACATCGCGAAGCTCTGCATCGAAGGCACATCCTCTGAGGACAGGAGTTACCTCGATCTTGATCTGCACGCCAGCATCACGCACAACGAGCTTGGTGACGGCGCCTTCGTGGATGCTGCTGGTGACTCGCGCCGTCCGGAGTCCTGCTTTGATGCGGGCCTCAATGCGCTTCATCGCTTTGTCGATAGCGCCCAGCGATTTCTTACGGCCATAGACCGGCAAGTAGGTAAGGTCGATGTCAACGGAGAGGCGCGGCAGGTCACGCACGAAGAGATTGATAGCGGTGCCACCCTTCAATGCGAAGCACTTCTCCTTAGCGATGTATGGCAAGGTGCGGAGCAACAGGGCGACTTGGCGCCGGTAATGGTCAGCGAACGCCATCGAGATCCTTCGGGACTGTGATGAGGTGCCGGGCATCGAATTTTCCGTCCCGGGCAATTCTGCGCCTTCCGCTGCCGAGGTCGACCGCCTTACGGTCGAGCCGTCGCAGCCAAGCGTGCTGGTGGCGTTCGGCAAAGAAAAAGAATAGGCGCTTGACCTTCACGCTGTGGCAATCGACGAGCAGCGCCTGCAGGCGAGCAGGGCTCAATGTGCTCAAGCCCTCCATCAGCATGTCCACCTGATGGAATGACTCGCGGTTGGGAAGCTCGTCGAGCAATTCCAGCACGGCTCGCTCGGGACTGGACAATACTAGGGGCCAGCTCCATTGACCCCACGAGACGAGGGTGAGCGTGTCGTGCCGCTTCGTCTTCGAGGTCGGGTCGATGGTCAGCGCACGCGGAAGCGCTGGGACGCGCAATTCGCGGAATAGCTTTTTGTCGTTGCGGTAAGCGAAAGAGGCGCTTGCGCGCAGGTTCTTGAGCCAGGTTGGGGGTGGCCGCTGCCCATACAGATAGACCGCGCCCTCCTGTTGCTGCAGGTAATGGGCAAAGCCCTGCAGCTCGAGCGCGGTTCGCCCGCCGACGGCGAGATCCTGTTCCAGCAATGTCTGCAGGGAGATAACGACTTGCTGCCAGGACAACGGAGCGTCGCGGCGGGTATAGACGCGGCGTGCCGGCTGGTGCAGCCATCCTGCCTTTAGGTATTGGGTACGCAGGCTTGTAGAATACCCATGGCGCCCCAGCCAGGCGGAATCCACGATTAGCCCCTCAGGAAGGTGCTGCTCTAGCCAGTTCAGGGAAGACCGCTTTTGCTTAGGCATACTTAGTAAAATAACTGATCTGCAAACTCCCGTCTAGTTTGTAATTGCGTGAGTTTGCTAAGTTTAACTTAGTAAAATCGTTATTATTCAAACTCGGCATTCGATGCATGCACCAATGGTCAAAACCATTCCATCCCGCGTTTATATATGCGCCACAGCCACTGAACACCGCCGACTGCGCTAGAAGATAGCAGCGGGAAAGCGCTTCACAGAAAGAGCGGACCAGTCATCGCTTCAGATACCGGCTCGAACTCTCATTCGGTTTGGCGTGTGTGTAGACCGAAGTCGTCTTGAGGTCGGCATGGCCGAGTGTCTGCGAGACGAGGGAGATCGGAGCGCCGTTGTCGAGCGCGTGGGAAGCATGAGCATGCCGGAACCAATGGGCGGATGCCGCCTCATTCACCCCAGCGCGTTTTGCCGTCCGTTTGATCAGTAGGTTGATCTCGCGCTCCTTGATGCCGAACACGAGGGCCGAGACGGGAGCGCCGTTACGAATTGCCTTCAGGTGCTCGTGCACTTCGGTCGGGATCAAGACGTGCCGGTCCTTGTCGCCTTTACCGATGACGGCGAGCTGAGCTTCGCCGGTCTCGCGTGAGATCACTTGATCCCAGGTGAGAGATGCTAGCTCGGAAACGCGAAGGCCACCGTAGTAGGCCGTCTCGAACAGGGCCCGATCGCGCTCGGGATGGCGGCTGTCAGCGGTGGCGCGGATGAGCAACTGAATCTCGACTTCCGGCATGATGCGCTGGGCGAGCTTTCGGGGTGCCTTTTTGAGCTTGATCAGGGGGCCGACGTTGAAAGTCGTGTATCCAACCTGATGGGCGAAGCCGAGCAGGGCTTTGATTGCCGCGACTTGCGTATTGACCGTGGCGGCCGCTGCCGGCGATCCGTCTTCCCTGACCCGCATGTCTTCGAGCGCCGTCTGCACATCGTCGATCGTCGCCCGCCGAAGATTGGTGCCAGCTTTCTCGATTGCGGCGATGAACCGGCGGCCAATCCGGTCATAGGCTCGAAGCGTGTGACGCGATCCGCCAGCATGGGATTTCAGCCAGACCGAAACCAGCTCATCGTCACGGCGAGCAGTCGTGTGAATCGTCGGAAGCCGCTCTGCGTCCGAGCCAGCGATTTCCGTTCGTTCCGGCTGGATGATCTGCAACTCAGTTCCGATCATGGCTTCCTCATATATACCGATAACGGTAATTATCAGCATATAGGAGTGCACCAGATTCGCGCAAGACACGCTCATCAAAAAGTGTGTTTCACGGGGCCGGAGGCGAGGGTGCTGCAGTTGTTGGGCACAGAAAGTTGCGCGAAGACACTCCAGACTTTCCGATTATTTCCAAGTTTAAAATTGGGCTTACCGCGACGCCAGATACAACTTATCCGTGTTTGCGACGGTCTCACCCAGCTGCACCATAAGCTTTCGCATTGCTTCAGTGGCAGCATCTTCGACGGACGCGGCTCCCCCAGAGCAAAGTGCGCCTGCATCACTCTCGCGCTCTGCCATGCCTTCGAGGGTTTTGCCCACCAATCGACCGTCAGGCCCGTCGACGGTGATAGATGCCGCGAGTTGAATTGTCGTCGAGATGGTCGCATTCCAGAACCCAGGTACAGCGATCAACCGACCTTCCATCGATTCCCCGCGGACAATGATTTGCCCACGATAACCTGCGGTACGAAGGGTTTGACCCTGCAAGGGCGTTGGCACGTCCTCGACCTGATCGAAGATATTTGCGAGCGTCGCTCGCACGGATGACTTGAAGCCATCGGTCATATTGAGGGGATAAGAGTGAGCGGCACAGTTTGTGCCACGCGGATGGATGACTTTATTCAACTCGCCGGGATCAACGTAGAGAGCATAGCGCCCGGGAGCCTTTTGCGAATGGTTGGATACAATGTTGACTGCGCCTGTCGAGATGGGCTTCGCATCATACGCACAACCCGAGAGGAATATGGCGCTGGCAATCGCAGCAGATAAGCCTCTCATCGTCGTCGCCCCCTTGTGAATCAGTTGAGCAACGCTAACTCGTAGTGCGATAAACAACACGTGGCCTTGAGGTTTTACACAAGGTCTTTTGAGGGAGCCGCTTCCGCGTCTCAAAAGGGGATCTCGTCGCTCAGCTTTGACGGCCCCCGCTCTGGAACAAGGCCATTAGTTGGAGGCGAAGGATGCGCTGTCGTGTTGCTGACCTCCGGCTTTACCCGCTCCGGCGCTGGGCTGAGCAAGACATCCCACATGGCGCTGCCGTCGTCGGCGACATCACGTGATTTTAGGACTGCGACTTTGGCACCGCCCCAGCGCCCAGTCAGATACGTGTTCCCGTTCTTCGACGTCTTTTCGTAGAGCCGGAAGGCTCGGATGCTTTCTGCGTGCGTTGGCATCAGTTCACCCACTCACCATAGGTCAAGGTCGTCTTGGCCGGCCAGAACGCCATCATCACGGCATCGGCAACGTTCGGTGATCTCGTCCCTTCCGGAGATTTATCGACGATAAGTTTCATCCGCGCCGATTTGCTCGCCGTTGGCTGACTGAGTTCTTTTTCAAGCTGACGAAGCAGGGGAAGGTTCGACGGGATGCTGATCATGTCATCTACGCTCAGCCGAAGACCCTCGGTCACGGCGCGATGTGTGTTCTCGAACCGACGGCGAAGTTGCCACCAGCCCTGCGCCTTCATGTTTCCGTAAAAGTCTTTGTTGAGGGGCGAATTGTAGTCGCCGATGATGACGAAGCTGTCAGGGTCGCGTGGGGAGGCGCCGGCATCCCAAGGGATGAAATTGACGCTATAGGGCATCAAGCCTTCATCTCGAAGCCGGTTCGTTTCGGCCTTCACGCCTGATCCCACGCCGATGCAATCGTACTGGACATCAACCGGCCCCAGCTTCTGGCAAGCGGTCACGGCGCGCCGTGCTGTGAGGCCGGTATCACGCTCGCCCCACTCCTCGACGTGCTTCAAGACCGAGCCCTTCCGCAGCGCGAGCGCATTCCGATCACCGCCACCGTCAGCGACATCGAGCGCGCCGACCCACAGGCCATCATCGCCGAAGCCAACTTTTAGGTGTGCATCGATTGCAGACCGGACCCACTCGGCCGGGATGATGACGTTCTCGATGGAGGCGGCATAGTTGCGATCGACCTCCTGGGCGAAGACGTGAAGCAGGCCGTCCGATTGAGCCTTGGCCCTGCGTTCGTCGTACCAGGCTTGTGTCTTGGCCGGGTGATCTCGCCAATCGATGAGAAAGATGTTGGCACTGGTTTTCGAGACGGGACGGCCGGGCTGCCATTCCTGTCCGGCTTCCCGGCGACGATGGAAGACGTTTCCGAGACCGTTGACCGACGAGATGTCGATCTGAACGCGGGTATTGTCGGCCAAGGCCGCTTCGATCTTCTCAGGCCGCTCGTAGTGGGCGCTCTCGTCTTTGAAGTAGATGCGCTTACGGCCGCCGCGCCCGATATTGTCGCCAGCTTCGCCCGTGATCGTCGCCCCGGTCTCCGGGTTGATGATGCGCATATAAGCGAGATCGTCCTTCGTGCTGAAGCCTTCCGGTAGGAACTCTCGCGGCAACCCGAGGATAATCATGCGCATCTTTTCGAAGATGCTATCTGGATCGCCGATCTTGTCGACGAGCTGTTCCTTGCGAGAACCCCAGCCCACGGCGACGCCAGGCCAGAACAGCCAGAGCCATACGGAGAAGGCGCAGCAGACCCAGGTGGCGCCGACGTCTCGGCATTTCTCGATCAGGCCGTTGGCCTCACCATCGAGACAGGCAAGTAGGAACGCGACCAGATCCTTCTGCCGCTGAAAGAGCACGAAGGGCAGCCGCGACGGCAGTTCGCCACCCGTCACGCGGGGATCGTACGTCGAGACCCAGTGTTCGATGAACTCGACCGGCCTCGTCCGATAGTACTCCTTCGCGCCGATGAGGTTCGAGCGGAGCTTCTTGTGACGGCTCTGGCGCTGGGCGAAGACGCTTGTGTAGTTCGGCGGCCATGTCTCAAGCATCGTCGGCCTCAAGGCTGCGGGCGTATTCCTGGGCGGCTTCCTGAGGCGTCATGTCGGCGGTGATCTGCTTGACGGCGATCGGCGCACCGTCCTTGCCGGTGTGCTCGTTCAGGAAGCGCTCGCTGTAGCGGCTGGGTCGGAGCTTGGCCGCCGTCCACTTCCGGGCGTCTATCTGCAACCGGGCGAGATTTGCATCCTCCGCGGCGTCGGCTAGATCAACGATCTGATCCGCGAAAGTGTCGGCCTGAGCCATCCTCGCGCGCGCGTATCTGTCCTGAAACTCTATATTGTTATCAAGCCATTGAAACACTGTGGTCCGCGACGGCATGTCTTCGGTCTCGCAAATCTTGACGAGCGACTTGCCCAGCGCGATCTCGGTGCAGATGCGGGTGGCGATTTCCTCTGAGTAGAGGGAGGGGCGCCCCATCTTCCGAGGCTCAACTGCTGCTGCGATCGGCTTGCTGATCGGCTTCTGTGGCCGGGCAGCCTTTTTCGGCGGTCGGCGTTTGGTGGTTTTGGCTTTCGCCATGGGTGGCTCCTGCTGGGATTATGGGACGGACGCAACGCCACTGATTGCTGGATTGGATTTCACTACTCAGAAGCCTCCAGAAACGGCGGCTCGGGTTCACCCAGCGCTTGCTCGAAATCGAACAGCGGAGTTGGGGTCGAGTAGGTCCGCGGCTTGTGATGACGCTCGTTGTGATGCTCGACGCAGAGCCAACGCACATCAAGCGGGCGGTCATAATCTTCGTGATGAGCTTCGATCCGGCCGGCACATCCGCCTAGATTGGCAAACTCACAGCGATCGGCCTTAACGAGTGTGCCGGCCGCAATGGCGTGGCGAACTCGGATGTGCGCCTGATATTTTTGCTCGTTCCGCTCCCGATAGCGGCGAACGGCCAGCAGGTTTATCGCTTTGCCTCGATCCGATCGACGGTGTTGGGCGGCCTTCTGGCGCTGCCGGTAGGGATTGGCGGCATACCGACGACGCTCGCGGACACGAATAAGGTCGCCCTTCTCGCGCCGGCGCTCCCGTCCTTGCTCACTGTCGCACTGTCGGCAGATCCGCGAGTGCCCGTCACGCTGAGATCGATCGCGAGAGAATTCACTGACAACTTTGACGCTGAAGCAGGATGAGCAGCGCTTCTTCGGCGGACCTTCTACGGCCGGAAGACCCGGGATTTCCAACTGGACAACTGGACCGTCCCAGCCTCCCATTAGAAATGCCGTTACTTCCATTACTTCGTTACTTTTGACATCGGAGCGGCCGTCAGAGTGACGAGTAACGTCCCGCTCAGATGGTCCATTACTTTTGGGCTCGGCAGGAACGCCGCAAAATGGGGGTTTTTGGTCGGAAAGTAACGAAGTCACGATTGTAACGCCTCCCCGATGCTGGGGTGAGCGTATTTGCCGTGACCGCGTTTGAGCACTTCACCGTCGCGAAGCATGTCGGCAAGTCGGACTTTGACGACGCTTTCTGGCAGCCTGGACGCCTCGGCGATCTCCCTTGGGCCCATTACGTCCGCATGCTCAAGTAAGGCGGCAAGGATCTTTTTCCGGGTATCTGAGCGTCTAACATCGTCGGCAGACCCAAGGATGCGCCAACGGCAGGTCGCGGCGTCAAACTCCACAGCGTGCTCGGCTTCTTCGATGTCTCGCCCGCGAACGTAGAGCGTCTTTCCGCCCTTGCCGCTCGAGAGGATTAAGGTTGTGTCGGCGCAGCCGACGATGCCGAGCGTGCCCGAAACGGTGTCGAGTGGATCCTCAGCATCGACCTTCCGCTGATGATGCAGAGCGACAACGCCGATGCCCAGATCGTTGGCTATTCGGTGCACATCAGTGAGAGCCTTGTAGTCCTGAGCGTAGCCCTCTTGCGTCGAGATCGGCCGAACATTGGCGAGTGTGTCCAGAAGAACCAGACGGGGACGCGCAACATGAGACGCCCAATCCGCGATGTCCTGGACGCCACCAGCGTTCAAGCGCCGCCATTTTGTCGAGAGAGTAAGTCTCTCTGGCCATGCGGACGAGCCAGGTAACACTTTTCGGATCCGATTTTTCAGCCGACGCTCGTTGTCCTCTAAAGCACAGTACAGAACATCGCCGGGCTCGGGCTCTTTATCGCCTAAGCACACCCTGCCGGCTGCGATAGAAAGCGCGATATCGAGTGCGAACCAAGACTTGCCGATCTTCGGACGGCCGACGAGGAGCGATAGACCCTCCGGAATTATCTCGGGAACGATAAACTTGATTTCCGGATACGAGCGGGCCTGCAGCGTCCTCGCTGTGAAGGCGTCGTCCCGCCAAGTGGGCTTACGACGAGGGGCATACGCAGTTGGATCGGCGCCCAGCGCATTGAAGCCGTTTGCCAGTGCGTGGTTTGCATCCACAATTGAGAGATCGTCAGACATTCGCCGAACCGCCTTTCTCGATGCCTGCGTGCAACCCGCTCTCGATTGTTGCGGTGATTTCGCGGATGTCTAAGCCGGCATTGAGGGCGGCAGTCCGCAACGTGCCGACGACTTCAGAAGTGCCGATCTGATTTTGTCTGATCAGCTCGGCTGCCTTGAAACTCGCCCAATTGAGTGCCGCGTTACGACTGCCACTGGCAGCACCGGCAACGAAGCGAGCAAGGCCGTCGAGACGACGTACGGCAGAGAATGGCGAACCGGATGAATCGATTGGTTTTGCCGCGATCGCCTTCGGGCGAAGCTCCGTCAAAAGCCAATCGGGTATCGGTGGCAAAGGTGTTCGGAAGGGATCGATCAGCCAGGCATAAGATCCTCCAGTGCCCGACTTGCTTGCGCCGATCCGTGAAGGCGGCCCAACGACATAACCGCCATCTGCCTTGATATCGAGGCCCGGCCAAATTCCCGTTCGGCATTTAATCGGCTCGTGAATGGCAAAGTAGAGATGGCGACCGCCGTTGCCGGTCCGCGCGACGGGACAATGCCCGAACGGTCGGCCCTCGGCTTTAAGCGATGCGATGCTTTCAAAGCCGCCGTTCCGTCCATCGATATCGAAAACGAGCAAACCATTGCCAGTCGCGATGCCGATATTGGCGCGCGGGAACCTGGAGAAAGCGGACGCGACTGCATGCGGATCGGTGACGGCATCGAGAAAGCCACGGGTGCCTGCCGGCGGAATTTTTGATCCTTCCGCAAGCGGGAACACAGGCCAGCCGAACTCGCCGGAATAGCGGAGTGCTTCAGTTTCTAAAGACGGAGAATGGGCCATGCTGGACCTCTTGATTGGTCGAGATGGCTCCGCGACAGTTGCGGATATACGCGGAAGCGTGTAAGCTTCCACCACCAGTTGATGCTGAATTTCCAGGCCGTCTTGGGGTGCAACCCGAGCGGCCTTTTTGTTTTGGTCGGTGTGATTGACGCGCAAACGCGATTGCCCGGTTAGCGTCGGAGCTCTGGGCGACTTCTGAGGTTTCAGGCTGTGAGGTAGCGGCGATCATGCAGAAGCCGCTCCAAGCTCAGCGGGGTGATCGGCAATCACTATCCCAGTGCATGCCGCATCAAACGGCTTCCAGGTGGTGAACCTAGGTCCTTGCTCGGCTGAGTCGATGACAGTGAGCTTTGCGGCTGCTTCGACAGCGACGATCATGCATGGAGCTTTCGCTCCAGGCCGCCAGAGTTCTAGGAAGCCCTTCAGTCCGCGGTACGCACAAATCCTTGCGGTGTCGAGCGCCGGCATGCGCGAATGGATCGCCAGCCGATTGCCGGGCTTGCCATCGATGCCGAATTCGAAAGTATCGTAGAGCGGGCCTTTGGCACAGATGCCAACGCGCTGGAGATAGATGCGGGCGACGGTTGCCGACAAAGACCCCGCGAGCGCGGATGTATGCCTCATGTCGGGAGGCCCTTGAGCCACGCCGTCAGATCATCGCGCAGGATGAGACGCTTGCGGCCCAACTTTCGCGTCTTGAGAGCGCCGCTTTTGATGGCTTCGTAGAGAAAGGTTCTCCCGACTGGAGCGGCCTCTGTGGCCTCCTTCGGCGAATAGGCAAGTTTCTCGGTCATACGGTTCTCCGCGAACACATTCGGTTCGGAGAGAACATTCAGTTATTCGGTGCCGGGGCCGCCAATATAAACGACCGCAGAAAACTATTTTGTTTTTTGCGGAGGCTTGCTCTCCCACTCGTCAAGCATTCGGGCCATGCGGCTCCATTCCTGCGCTCGCTTTAAACCTGCTTCGCAACTGCGTTTGCTGTTGCCCTTGATGCCGTGCTGACGCTGAACCTCAGCCACCGCAGCATCGACGGATAGACCCTCCACATCGACAAGGTGCTCCATTTCAAAATCGACTTGCCTGAACGTGTCCTTCGGACGCCCGTTCTCCTTGCGGCAAAGCTTGAAGCGCCACGAGCTCGCATTCAGTTTGTTATTGCTTAGAGGTCGTATCATCTCCGCGAGATATAGGCAGAAGAGCTGCGAAGGTGTTCCAGCCCTGAGCACGTCGGCGATCGCTTCGGCGCGTTCCTCGTCCGTTAAAGGCTTGTCGATATCCCTGATGAAAACGGTCCAATCGTCCTTGATCATGCGGCAATTTCTCGGCGTAGCACGATGACGTTGCCGCATGATTGAATGTCTTTGAGCCAGTCGGCCCAGTGCTGCAGCATCTGACGCCTGCCTGAGAGGTACTGAGCGGAATTGTAAGCACCGCGTACCTCGTCTCGCTCATCGTGCGCTAGTTGGCGCTCGATCCAATCAGGATTGAAGCCCATCTCATTGAGGATCGTTGAGGCGACGCCGCGAAAGCCGTGGACAGTGGCGCGACCATGCCAGCCCAGGCGATAAAGCGCATAGAGCATTGTATTATTGGACATGAAGCCTTCGCGAGACGGCGAGGGGAATAGAAAGCCATTGGCGTCAGATCCTGGTAGGGCCGCAAGTTCCTTGAGCGCCGCAACGGCTTGAGCCGACAAGGGCACCAAGTGCTCGAACCGGGCCTTCATTCGCTCGGCCGGAATGCGCCACAGCGGTTCACGGCCATCCACGCCTTCGAACTCCTCCCAGCGCGCCGCGCGCAACTCAGTAGTTCGCACGAAGGTCAACACGACAAGGCGCAGTGCAATCGCTGTGCGCGGATCACCGTCATAGGAATCGAGGGCGCGCAAAAAGGCTGGCAGTTCGTCTCGCGGCATCGTGCGGTGGTGCTGCTGCCTACCGTTGGGCTTCAATGCGCCCTTCAGGCCGCTTGTTGGGTCGTGCTTGGCGCGACGAGTGATGACGGCATACCGAAAAATCTGTCCGCAGGTCTGTCGAAGACGCTTGGCCTGTTCCAAGGCGCCCCGTTTCTCGACCTTGCGCAATACGTCGAGCAATTCCAGCGCATCGATTTCTGCGATCGGACGACGACCAAGGGAAGGAAAGATGTCCCTCTCTAGCCGACGCTGAAGCTGATCGGCATAATAGGGACTGAGCGCGTGGCGCTGATTGCTCAGATACTCAAGAGCCAACGCTTTGAATGTCGCATCACCACCGAGCCGGGCCGCAACCTTTTCCTGTCGCTTCTGCACGGACGGGTCGCGCCCG
>NZ_DASZTY010000037.1:0-205683 GCF_035548195.1 Hyphomicrobium sp. | reverse complement strand
GTAGATCGGCGATTGGCCGGACTTGAGATTTGCAAGCCGGGCTGCATCGTTGTCGACGCAGGTCACGGTCCACCCGAAGTCTGAAAAGCACGCAGCCGAAACGAGACCGACGTAGCCCGCTCCGATCATGCAAATTTTCATGGTTATACCCCTCGGGATTTAAATTTCTGCTATTTTACCAATGGCATAGCCTGCCGGTAATGCGGTATAACGCAGCCGCAGCCTGTCAGCCCGGGATTTCGATTGGGACGGTTGTGAAAAGCAATCAAATTATTCTTCTTTGACTTTTGGTCGTCCGCAAGTTTTCATGGTTTTGCCGATGCTGACTGCATCGCCGCGGTGATTTCGACAGCGACTTGCGCCGCGTCATCAAACGCTAAGCTCCACGCAGCGCCGTGGGCTCCGTCTTATGGAGACCGCTATGACAAATCCGACAGCCCCCAGATCCTCGTATCAGAATGCGATCTGTCGAATGCCAATGTGTTGCTGCTGTGACCGTTAGGTCGGCGAGCGCCGCTTAAATCAATCCCATTTAAACAATCCGAATACAGAGGATGCCGGGCTCGGTTCCGGCAATGGTTGAAATATGTTCAAATCATACGTCATCGAAGTCGGAGACGACCAGGCCGGCGTCGTCATTCGTGAAGAAGGGGAACGCGAGTATCGCTTTCACGCCGCGCTTCAAAGTTACAGCGCACTCGACGGAAAGCTCTTTGCCAATCCCCTTCTCGCCGAGCGTGCCGCCGTAGCTCATGCGGTTAGCCGTAGGCGACAACGGCACGCGATCTCAGCCTTGCGCAGCGCTGATAACCGCCGAAGCAATCCTTATTTCAATCGACTCAAAGTGCGGCCCCGAGCCTTGACATTGCGGGCTTCTCACGAAGCAAAACCTATTGCACGGCAACGAAAAGTCGGAACGGTGGATGATCAGCGTCCGATCGATACTATGCCTGCAATTTCCCCGCTCGGACCGGCATGGGAATTTTGAGTTTATCTGCCCGCCCTGCTGTTCCCCAGAAACCGAAGGCTGGGCTGTCGCGACCAGAAATCGCAACCGGCCGCCGGTTCTCATTGGGCATAACTCAGTATCGGATATCTAAGATTGCGCGAGCCGGAACTTGACACCTCGCGTCCGATAAACAAAGGGATGCTCTCGTTAAAGCGATGCATGGAGCTTCCGAAGTGGGCGATCATTTTTGGCCGGCGCTGTATCCCGGTTTGATAGTTGGGCTGCTTTATGGGCTGACTCTACGCGGAATTGCGAATGCCGTTGCCGGAGCGCTAGGTGGTCTCCTGGGCTCGGCCCTCGCCTACTACGTGTTGCTTAAATTTGATCTCAACGAGGGCTTGCCTGGAGTCGCGGGCATGGTTGTGCTCGCATTTCTGGGCGCCTATTGCGCCACGCGAATTTATGCGCGGATTACCGGCACGGCGCCGACGAAGCCGTAACTCGTTCAGCGCCACGTTTCCTCAAACCACGGCGTGGTTGTCGCAAACCTGTCGCCGATCTGTCGTCGATATTTCACCAAATCCTGAAATTCAGCGATGGGTTCGATGATGGAGGTACAATGGCGGCCATGGCGACGGCGGCTTTAATCTTTTGTGCGCTGGCAACCGCAACACACTTCATCACGATAACGCTTGCACTTTCGCGCGTTCTCAAAGGCAAGACAAAGCAACGCGCGATATCGCAACCGGTCAGCATCGTCAGGCCCGTTTGCGGACTCGATCATTTCGACGAGTTGACGCTGCGCTCGACCTTCGAGCTTCGCTCTGACCGCTATGAGATTATCTTCTGCGCAGCTCGGGAAAGCGACCCAGCCGTACCCCTTGTGCGCCGCTTGATCGCGAACAATCCCCACATTCCGGCGCAGCTGATGATTGGCGACGACAGACCGACGAGCAATCCGAAACTCAACAATATCGTCAAAGGCTGGAAAGCTGCACGCCACCCTTGGATCGTCCTCGCGGACAACAATGTGCTGATGCGCCCCGACTATCTCGCCGACTTATTCGCGAACTTCGGACCCGACACCGGGTTGGTCTGC
Source organism: Hyphomicrobium sp. (assembly GCF_035548195.1). Classification (GTDB taxonomy): domain Bacteria; phylum Pseudomonadota; class Alphaproteobacteria; order Rhizobiales; family Hyphomicrobiaceae; genus Hyphomicrobium_B. Next base: position 203,635 of record NZ_DASZTY010000037.1, on the reverse strand, counting down.
TCGCCGCCTGTAGGCAGCAAGCCAAGCAGCTTCTGGGCGGAACTCGAATGCGCATTCCTCAATACCTATCAGGCCCGTTGGCAATCGGCAGCCGATACGATGGGATTGGGCTTTGCGCAGGGAAAATCAATGCTTTGGCGCCGCGATCTGCTTGATGGTGCCGGTGGCATTGAGGCGCTGGGAAGTGAAATTGCCGAGGACGCCGCAGCAACAAAAATCGTTCGTACGCATAAATTGAACGTGCACCTCGTGGATCGTCCTTTTGAGCAACCGTTGGGGCCGCGCACGCTACGCCAGGTATGGGATCGCCAGGTCCGATGGGCGCGTTTGCGCCGAGCCACGTTTCAGTCGTTCTATCTGCCCGAGCTTTTCGCAGGTGGTCTGTTTCCGCTTCTGACAGCCTCGATTGCCACCCGGGCATTTGGCGTCGATCTGCTATTGGCATCCCTCGCATTCGCAGCGATTTGGTATGGCGCCGAAGCGTTGCTGAATTGGGCGGCTCGATGGCACCTGAGCGCCGTTTCTCCACTCGCTTGGATGTTACGTGATCTTCTATTGCCCGGCTTGTGGCTTCAAGGCTGGATCGGAGACACGTTTGTCTGGCGCGGTAATGACATGAGAGTCAGGCCAACCGGAAATGCAAGCGATGGCATAGGTGCCAGTCGCACGCTCGCCATGACCAGCGACGCCCGCTAGAGGCGAACGCCGTCGCATCTTTTATCGTCGTTATTTGCCTTCGGCGAACACTGGGCTGGCATTCAATCCCGGAAGCAGAGGCGTGTGAGCAATTGATTTACCAATTGCGCTCATCCCGCCGGCCGCAGCGTAAAGCTCGCATGCGATCGATCGATATTCGGGAACTTTGAATGGACAAGCGAGCGATCCTGGAGGTACTAAAGTCCCCGGAATGCGCGTGCGGCTGAGTGGTGATCGATGGTTCAGAGCGCAGACAGTACGACGCTTCCCGACGGCCTGATTACTATTCCTAGTTCCTATCCGGCGAAAGAAACACTGGATCGGTTGACGGCTGCCGTAATTGATCGCGGCATGAGCGTCATTGCCCGTATCGATCATGCGGGCGCAGCGACAAAAGTCGGCTTGCAAATGCGTCCGACCGAGCTTTTGATATTTGGCAACCCGCGCGCCGGTACGCCCCTAATGCAAGCCGCGCAACTGATCGGAATCGACCTGCCGTTACGAGCATTGGCGTGGCAAGACGGCGCGCAGCGAAACTGGCTATCCTATGTCGATCCTGACTGGATCGCGAGCCGGTATGGCATCTCAGCCATGTCGCAAAGCACCGTCGAGCAAATGTCCTCCATGTTGCAGACCGTTACAGCGCAGGCAACCTCATGAATCGAGCAAAGCATTGCCGCAGGATGGAGCGTTTTACCCCGACGCGCGTTATACTTTTCGAGATTCCCTCCGGCTACGACACCCAAGGCCCCACCCCCTGTAGAGGAAAAGTCAATGAAGCCAGAATCCGCCAAGGCCAAGCGCAAAGCGCCGCTCGATACACCATCCATTTTTTCTGATAACGCCAGAAAGGACATCGCGGGCGCTTTAACCGGTCTGCTTGCTGATGTGTTCGCGCTCTACGTGAAAACGAAAAATTTTCACTGGCATATGTCCGGTCCGCACTTTCGCGATTACCATCTGATGCTCGATGAGCAGGGAACGCAGATTTTCAATATGACCGACGATATCGCCGAGCGCGCTCGCAAAGTCGGCGGTACGACCCTCCACTCCGTTGGTCAGATTAGCAAGCTTCAGCGCATTTTGGATAACGACGCGGACTACGTCAGTCCCGACGACATGCTCGCCGAACTCAGAGATGACAACCTGCAGCTTGTCCGCTGGATGCAGGAAGTGCACGGTCTCTGCGATGAAAATAACGATGTCGCCACCGCGAGCCTCCTTGAGAACTGGATTGACGAAACGGAACGCCGCGTGTGGTTCCTGTTTGAGGCCACGCGCAACATACCGGATGGCGCGTAAGACATAAGACGCGTAGCACAAATCGGAGCGGCCGATGTCATCGCAAGATCAGGAGTTGTCTGGACCGGATCTGAAAAATGGCATCGCCGCGACCGAGCTTCCTGATGGCGGTATGCTCCTAGGCCACATCGACGGCGAGCCTGTCTTATTGGCCAAACGTGGCGCCGAGCTGTTCGCTATCGGGGCCACATGCACACACTATAACGGCCCGCTCGCAGAAGGCTTGTTGGTTGACGACACGGTACGATGCCCTTGGCATCACGCCTGCTTCAGCCTTCGTACCGGAGAAGCCTTACGAGCCCCGGCGCTCAATCCCGTCGCTTGCTTTCGCGTCGAAGAAAACAGAAACAAGATTTTTGTCCGCGGTAAGAACGACGTATCGCCTAAGCCACGAGTAAGGACGGAGTCCCACGTTCGTTCTGTCGTAATCGTCGGCGGCGGGGCTGCCGGAAACGCAGCTGCCGAGATGCTGCGGCGCCAGCATTTCGATGGCCGCATAACAATGCTGACCGCGGACGATGCGCTACCCTACGACAGACCCAATCTCTCGAAGGACTATTTGGCGGGGAATGCATCAGAGGATTGGATTCCCCTGCGCACGTCCGATTTCTATAAGGAACAGAATATCGATGTGCGGACCGCCACCCGCGTGTCATCAATCGATGCGGTCGAGCGCACCGTCGCGCTTGAGGACGGTACAAATTTGGTTTTCGACGCTTTATTGATCGCAACGGGTGCAAATCCCGTGCACTTGGATATTCCAGGCGCCGATCTTCCCCATGTTCATTACCTTCGTACTCTCGACAATAGCCGCGCGCTGATCGCAAAGTCCAAGGACGCCAAACGTGTTGCAGTCATAGGCGCCAGTTTCATCGGGCTTGAAACAGCAGCATCGTTACGCGCCCGCGGTCTTGAAGTGCATGTGATCGGTCCGCAATCTCGCCCGCTAGAGCGCGTCCTCGGACCTGAGTTAGGAGACATGGTCCGAGCGATCCACGAGAGGAATGGCGTCACCTTCCATTTCGGAACGACGGCAACCGCGATTGACAAAGGTAGCGTCACATTAAAGTCGGGTGAACAAATTCCTGCCGAGCTGGTGGTGGCAGGCATCGGCGTCCGACCAGATGTTGCGCTGGCGCAAAGTGCCGGCCTGAATATCGACAACGGTATCATTGTCGATCGTTATTTGCAGACGAGCATCCCGGGTATTTATGCGGCGGGTGACATCGCTCGTTGGCCAGATCCACATAGCGGCCATCCAATCCGCGTCGAGCACTGGGTTGTCGCCGAGCGGCAGGGCCAAACGGCCGCAAAGAACATCCTAGGCGGACGCCAGCCGTTTGATGCGGTACCATTTTTCTGGAACCAGCATTTCGATGTCACCGTGTCGTACGTCGGACACGCCGAGAAATGGGATAAAATCGACATCGACGGTGATCCAGAGAAGCACGACTGCAAGGTTACATATTACCAGGACGGCCGAAAACTGGCGGTCGCGACGGTCGGACGTGATCTCGAAAGTTTGCGCGCCGAGGCAGAACTCGAACGCGCCTAGGTTTTGGTACGTCCATACGCGAACGACGCAGGTCGCTCCATTTGGAAGTGATCATCCGTAGTCGAATACCATCCACGACCGTGCATGCGTCCGATAAGGTGCAAAGCGGGCGTATCGACATAACATTTTTCCGCATCCAGAATGAGTGCGTCGTCGATATGCGCGTGAACGATCTCTCCAAGAACAATTAATTGGTTCTTCGCGACTTCGATCGGCGTATGCAATTTGCATTCGAACACTACGGGGCTTGCTGCAAGCCGCGGCGGGAAAATCTTTACCGAGGGCAACGTATCTAGCCCAGCCAAGGCGATCTCATCGACTTCACTCGGCGCTTCGACCGACGTGATGTTCATTGCCTCGGCAACCGCATGTGCAACGAGATTGACGACGAATTCGCCTGTATCCAGGATGTTGTGCGCGCTATCCTTCATGCCGCCACTGGCGTTTGCTTGGATTCCGACGGCAAGGATTGGCGGCGTCTTGCTCATCGCGTTGAAAAAGCTGAACGGCGCCGCATTGCGGATGCCGTTCTTTGAGACTGTCGTGATCCAAGCGATGGGCCGCGGGACGATCGTACTTGTCAACAGTTTGTAACGATCATCGGCCGCGAGCATTTCGAAATCGAATTCCATTCGGGTCACCTGTTTGCAGGTTTTCCAATGCCGCGCAGGATCTTATCGATACGATCTATCTCATCTTGGATGATGGTATGGCCCATGCCCGGATAGATTTGCTCGACAACATCTGCGCCGAGCTTGCCGAACACGTCCGCCGTCTCATGCACGCGCGCTAGCGGAATATGAAAGTCGGCGTCGCTGCATCCCAGAAAAATCGGCGTCCCGGCAAGCGATCCTGCGTAGCTTCGTGGCGTACCGGCTGGTCCGATGAGTCCTCCGCTCAATCCCACAACGCCGCCATAACGGCGTGCGTTGCGAGCTGCAAATTCGAGCGCCAGGCACGCGCCCTGCGAGAAGCCGAGGAGCACGGTGCGATCGGCAGCAATGCCCTGGTGTTCCAAATCCGCGACGATATCCGCGAGCGTGCCGAGCGCCGCGCCAAGGTGCGGCTCGTTCTTGGTGATCGGCGCCATGAATGAATGCGGATACCAGCTACCGCCCGTCGCCTGCGGCGCGACATACGCCAGATCGGGGGAATCGAACGCCTCAGCCAGTTCAAGCATCCCTTCGGCCGTGGCTCCGCGTCCGTGGACCAAGACGACGGCCGCGCGGGCGGCATCCAGTGGCGCGCCCGCGCGGATTGAATTTGACGCCAAAGACGTCATGCTGCGCTCTCCAACGGCTGCAGGCTGGCTACGATTTCCTGCCGTTGGCTTTCAAGGAACGCCGGCAGCTTCAACGCCCGTCCCAACGATTCCACCGGCTCGTCGATCGCGAACCCGGGTTGATCCGTTGCAATCTCGAAGATGATACCGCCTGGTTCGCGGAAATAGATCGAACGAAAATAGAAACGATCGATCTGTTCCGTGACTTGCAAGCGATGGTCCTCAACGAGCTTACGCCGCATCTCGGCCTGAGCCTCATCCGACGCCGCGCGGAACGCGATGTGATGGACGGAGCCCCGGCCCATTCGCCCGGCAAGAAAGCCTTTCGCTTCGCGGATTTCGACGACGCCACCAACGGTCGCGCCGCTCGCAACGTAGCGCGTGACCGGACCTTCGACCCCGGCTTCGTCAAAACCGAGCACGTTGGTCAGGATGGCTGCCGTCGCCTTCGCCTCCTCCAGCAGCAGACGGACCCCGTAAAAGCCTCGCAGAGCATGCTCGCTCGGTACGTCGCCTCCCTGCCACGCAGCTTCCGTCTCCGCACCGGGAACGCCAACCAGAGCTAAGCTCATGCCGTCCGGGTCGGTGAAGACCAGAACGGATTGACCGAAGCGCTTCTCGATGGCCTCGTGCGGCACACCCTTTTCAATGAAGCGATGCGCCCAATAGCCGATGGCGTTCTCCGGAATACGGAACATCGTCTGCTGAGTGAGCCCGACACCGCCTCGTCCTTTCGGCGTGTGCGCCCACGGGAAGAATGTCAAAATCGTTCCCGGACTGCCGATCTCATCTCCAAAATAGAAATGATACGTACCGGGATCATCGTAATTGACGGTCTTCTTAACGAGCCGCAGCCCAAGAACGCGCGTATAGAAGTCCAGATTGCGGGAGGCATCACCCGCGATAGCGGTCACGTGATGGATTCCAGACATAACTGATCCTTTCTCCCGCACGCGGCGGGATTACGCTGTCATTCGGACATGTGGTCTGCTCCTTCTGCACTTCAACGCTCAGTTGAAAGCGCAGACAGTCGCCGGATCGACTACAATCGATTGCCGCGTCAGCTTGCGAGGCGCGCCGCGATCTGCGCGACGTGGCGACCTTGAAAGCGCGCTCCGGCCAGCTCGTTTTCCGAAGGCTGCCGTGAGCCGTCCCCTGCGGCGATTGTCGTCGCGCCGTAAGGAGATCCGCCCGTTACCTCTTGAACGCCCATCTGGCCTTGGAACGAGTAGGGCAAGCCGACGATGACCATTCCCTGATGCAAAAGCACCGTGTGCGTTGAGAGGATCGTGCTCTCCTGGCCGCCGTGTTGAGTGGCGGTCGATGAAAACACGCTCCCGACCTTGCCGATCAACTTGCCGGCGGCCCACAAGCCTCCGGTCTGATCGAGAAAGTTCTTCATTTGCGCGGGCATGTTCCCAAAGCGCGTTGGCACACCGATGATGATTGCGTCGTATTCCGGTAGCTCGTCGACCGTTGCGATAGGTGCCGCTTGATCGAGCTTGAAATGTGATTTCTTCGCGATCTCTTCGGGCACGAGTTCCGGCACGCGCTTAACAACGACGTCCGCTCCCGCCTCGCGCGCTCCGGCCGCGACGCTCTCCGCCATTTTTTCAATATGGCCATAGCTCGAATAGTAGAGGACGAGAACGTTGGTCATGTCGGTCTGCTCCCTTCGCCAGAAGATCATACTGCCGTCCCGCAAATATCGTTCGTTGATGTATGGAGCTCAATATGCGATTTTATGACCATTCTGTTTCCGAAATGGATACAAAATGGATAAGCTTGAGGCGATGAATGCCTTTGTGAAGGTCGTCGCGAGTGGCAATTACGCGGAGGCTGCGCGGCGCCTGGGTTTGACGCGATCTGCCATCAGCAAAGCCGTTATGGAGCTTGAGCAGCAACTCGGCGCGCGTCTTTTGGATCGTACGACGCGCCGCGTGACGCCGACGGAAGCAGGTCTCGCCTATTATGAGCGCTGCATGGCGATCCTGGCCCAGGTTGAGGAAACCGAAGCGCAAATATCTCGTTTGCACGACGAACCGAAGGGCTTGTTAAAGATCAATGCCCCGATGTCGTTCGGGACTCTGTACCTTGGCGAGGCTGTTGCCGACTTCATGATCCGTTACGGCGACCTCAAGGTGGAGTTGATGTTGACCGACAGGTTCATCGATCCGCTTGAAGAGGGAGTCGACGTTACAATTCGTATCGGGACCTTATCGGACTCGAGTCTGATCGCGCGCCGGATTGCTCCGGCGCGTATCGCGCTTGTTGCGTCACCGGAATACCTCAAGCGCCATGGAACCCCACAAGCTCCGGCCGATCTCGCCCACCATCGCTGCTTGAGTTACGGCCATACGACCTCCATGCAGCGTTGGCATCTGACGGAGAAAGGACAGTCCGTCCCAGTCGCCATCGGCGCCTGTCTGTCGTCGAACAATGGCGATGCGCTGCGTGACGCCGCGGTAAAAGGGATCGGCATCGCACGTCTCCCGACATTCATTGTCGGCGATGACTTGCGACAACAAAAGCTCAAGATGGTTCTGCCGGATAATCGTCCGGAGGACTTGGCCATCCACGCACTATATGCACCGAACCGATACTTAGCCGCAAAAACAAGGGTCTTTATAGATTTTCTCGTCGATCGCTTCGGCAAAAAGCCGGCGTGGGACGACTTCGAGCCGAATTTCTAGGAGTCTTTGCGTTTGTCAGGATTGCGACGCAGAAGGTAGGTATCCATGATCCATCCTTTTCGAGAGCGTTCTTCTTCGCGCACGCGTTCAATTTCGTCCACGCGCTCTCTGAGCTTTCCCGCGACAAGGACCTCGTCTGGTGTGCCAAGATAGGCGCCCCAGTAGATATCGACGTCCTCCCCGGCAAGTGCACGCAACCCCGATCCGTTGTCGAGCATGATGACGGCGGTATCGATGTGCCGGGGAAGACCTTCGTTCAATCTACGCCCTGTCGTGATGTGCACAGGCTCCCCAATCGTATTCAGCGCGATACGGTGCTGCGCGGCTAACGCCTGGATGCTGGTAATGCCTGGAATGACCTCGTAGTCAAACGTGATGCGGCCGTCAGCGAGGATCTGGTGAATGATCCGTATCGTGCTGTCATAAAGCGACGGATCGCCCCAAATGAGAAATGCGCCCACTTCACCATCGCGCAATTCTTCCTCTATCAACCGGCCGAAGATATCCGCTTTGTCACGATGCCAAGCATGAACGCCTGATTTATAGCTGGGTCTGCTCACGTCACGGGCCGGGCTTTCGACCTCGACGACCCGGTAGGACCGATTGGTGATAAAACGCTCGCAGATTTCCGTCCGGAGGTCGACAAGGTCTCGCTTCGCTTCTCCCTTATCGAGGAAGAAGAATACGTCGACCTCGTTCAGCGCCTTCACGGCCTGCATCGTTACGTAATCCGGATTGCCGGCGCCGATCCCGATGAGCAGCACTTTTTTCATTCCCGAGGCATCTCCAGATTTATGGATTAGACAATCTTGCCCTTCTACCCTGTCGATGACGGTTTGACGTAGCGATTGCAAGTCTTGCCGTTCAATGCCAATGCACTTCTAGCCTATCCAGAAAGGAATAACCGGCCGATGGCCAAGCGTGTCGTTTTGGTAACCGGATCGTTGGCAGAGCCGCGCGTCAGGCGCATCGCCGAAGAGCTGAACGACAAGGAAATTGACCCTTTGGTCGCCAACATCGGCGTCAAGGTCGCGGCGCTGATGACGTCGGACATCGTTGAGCGCCGTTTGAAACTTCCCGAGGGTACCGACCGCGTGATCATGCCGGGCCGCTTTCGTGGCGACCTCGAGCGATTGTCGGACCACTTCGGAACGCGGTTCGAGCGTGGCCCGGAAGAAATTGCCGATCTGCCAGAATATCTCGGCCACGCCGCTCGAAAAATCGATCTCTCCGAGCAAGACGTGACGATCTTTGGCGAAATCGTAGATGCCACGCTGCTGACGCCGCAGGAAATCGTTGAGCGCTCCCGCAAATATCGCGCCGACGGAGCAGACGTTATAGATCTTGGCTGTCTCCCTGATAGCCCGTTTCCTCATCTCGAAGAATCTATTGCTGCCTTACACGCCGACGGCGCCAAGGTCAGCGTCGACTCGTTCAATGCCGAGGAGCTTTCCCGTGCAACGCGGGCTGGTGCTGATTTCCTGTTCAGCCTCTCCGAAAAAACGATCTCGATAGTCGACGAAGGCCCGGCCGCGCCGATTCTTATTTCTGCGGGCGCCGCGGACATGGAGTCTTTAGACCGCGTTATCGATATTATGATCGCGAAGGGTCGGCCATTTTACGCCGATCCCATTCTCGATCCGATTCATTATGGTTTCACAGCCTCGGTTGCCCGCTATTACGACTTGCGCAAACGTCGCCCCGATATCCCTATTCTTATGGGCATCGGCAACGTTACCGAGCTGACCGACGCCGATACGACTGGGATCAATGCAATTCTGATGGGGATCTGTTCGGAACTGCACATCACGGCTGTCCTCGCGGTGCAAGTGAGCCCGCACTGCCGGACCGCGATCAAGGAGTTTGATCGCGCACGTCGCGAATATTTCGCAGCCCGGAAAGCCAATGCCTTGCCGCAAGGTTTCGGTATGGGGCTCATGGCGCTTCGTGACCGCAAGGGCTTTGCGTCAACTCCAGCGGAGATAGAGGCTCTAGCCGCGGCTCTTCGCGACCGCAATTATCGGATCGAGGTCGCTGAAGATGGCATCCATATTTATAACCGCAACGGTCACCACGTTTCCGACGATCCGTTCAAGCTCTACCCTAATCTCGAACTCGGAACCGACGTAGGACACGCATTTTACCTGGGCGTCGAGACGTCGCGCGCCGAAATCGCATTCCGGCTCGGAAAACGTTATGCCCAGGACGAGCCGCTGCCATTCGGTGTCGTCGCGGAGATTCCGGGGGCAGCTGAGGATGCGCACGCAATGAAATTCAAGGAAGCGGGATCGACGCTGGCGAAAACCAAAAGCGATAAGGAATCGGAGTAGGCTTATCTGGTCAGGATTTGCGCCGTCCGGCTTCGCTCTGTTTCAACAGTTTACGCAGTGTCGGACGAATGCTGTCGAGTTCTTCGATGTGAATGGATGATAGCTTGTCAATGGCGGCGTTTCCCGCTTTCGTCAGCGAAACGTGGATCCTCCGTTTGTCGTCGGGATCGGGACTACGCTCGACGAGGCCGAGGACCGTCAGGCGATCGACGAGTTCGACAATCGTATGGTGGCGCACGAGCAGGCGGTCGGCAATTTCTCCGATACTGAGAAAATCTCTGCCCGGCGCTCCCTTTATCGATAGCATCAATTGGTGTTGCTGCGGCGTCAGCCCTGCTTTGAGCGCGGCGGCCTCGCTGAATGCAAGAAAGCGTCGCAACTGGCAACGAAACTCCGCAAGGACCTCATAATTTTCTTTAGAGAGAGGAGCGCGTGCCCGGCGTACCGACCTCGGCGAAGGTGCATGCGCTAGATGCTTTTCAGACACTGCTTGCTCCGATCGGTTCCCGCCAGCAACTTACCACATAAGATGGCATGGACCGGTCCCCAATTGCTGCGTTTCATTGGCGCAAGAGGCGGTCGCGTACGGTCAGTCGCCGTTTTGGGAGGCAAAAACGCCGCCTTGCCTTAACATATCGCATTACGATATATGCCGCCGTTCGGGAATGATGGTGTCGAAGATGCGTCGACATCAGGGCCACAGATCCAGACGGAGCACGAATGACATTTGAGAGCGACGAATTCCGCCGCCTCGGCGATTTTACCACGAGCCCGCGCGTTCTATACATCGCACTCATCGCGATTTTCGTCGCTTTGGCCAGCGTCGCCGCCGGCGTCGTGCTTCTGGATCTCATCCGCCTTTTCACGAACATCGCCTATTTCGGCCGTTTCTCGCTAGCCGTTGCCGATCTCGCCAAATCCCCGTTGGGATTTTGGACTGTCTTCATTCCCGCCGGCGGCGCACTGATCATCGGCTTGATGGCGCGCTATGGCAGCGAAAAGATACGCGGCCATGGCATCCCCGAGGCGATTGAAGCCATTCTTCTCGGCCGCTCGCGCCTAGACCCAAAGGTCGCAATTTTGAAGCCGTTATCATCGGCGATTTCGATCGGCACTGGCGGCCCCTTCGGTGCGGAAGGTCCGATCATCATGACCGGCGGAGCCATCGGCTCGTTGATCGCACAATCCCTGCCGGTCAGCGATAACGAGCGAAAGACCTTGCTCGTCGCCGGCGCCGCTGCGGGTATGACGACGGTTTTCGGGACGCCGATCGCGGCCATCATGCTTGCCGTCGAGTTGTTGCTGTTCGAATGGACACCGAAGAGCTTTATTCCGGTCGCGGTCGCTGCGATCGTGGCCGAAGTCGTTCGAACCGTCTTGCACATGCAGTCACCTCTCTTTCCATTCTCGGCCAATACGGAGATATCGACGGTCGGTCTTCTTTGCTGGATCGGCATTGGTGCGCTCTCGGGTCTGCTCTCCGGTTGTTTGACGAAACTCGTCTACATAGCCGAAGATCTATTTCCCAAAATTCCCGTCCATTGGATGTGGTGGCCGATGATCGGCGGGGTGATCGTCGGACTCGGTGGACTGATAGACCCTCGCGCGCTTGGCGTCGGTTATTCCAACATTCAGGCGATGCTCGATGGGACGGTGACGGGAGAGAGCGCCCTTCTGTTGCTTGCGGTTAAGGCGATTATTTGGTCCGTTGCGCTCGGCTCCGGCACGTCAGGCGGCGTCCTCGCGCCATTGCTGATCATCGGCGGCGCGATGGGTGCGGTATTGAGTGGCATTATGCCGACGGCGGCTCCGGGCTTTTGGGCGCTCCTTGCGATGACCGCCACAATGGGCGGAACGATGCGTGCACCGCTTACCGCAACTTTTTTTGCGGTCGAACTGACGGGCGCGACCGGTCTTCTATTGCCGCTAATTGCGGCTTGCGTGACGGCACACGGTGTGACTGTCCTGCTGATGCGCCGCTCGATTCTGACGGAGAAACTCGCGCGTCGCGGACATCATCTCGTCCGCGAATATAGAACAGATCCGTTCGCGTTGGCGCGCGTCTCCGAAGTCATGACGAAAGACGTCGAAACGGTATCCTCCGCGATGACTCTTCATGAGGCTGCAAAATTTTTTACGAGTCCCTCGACGCGGCACCCAACCTTCCCTGTGGTTGATAATGACTGCCGCGTTATAGGTGTTGTGAGCCCGCCTGCGGTTTTACGTTGGCGCCGCCAGGGCGAGCACCGCAAGATCACACTCCGCGAATTGCTAGCGGGCAGGAAAGTGGATGTCGTCTATCATGATGAATTTCTCGAAGCGCTGGTCAATAAACTCAACGCCGCCGATGTGTCTCATCTCCCGGTCATAGAGCGCAATAGCGGTAGACTCGTAGGCTACGTGGGTTGGAAAGACGTAATGCGTGTGCGGACTAAACTTCAGTCCGAAGAGCAGAGTCGGAACGCGTTCTTTAGGATCACGCCGTCGGGCGCGTCCGCTACGGGTTCCGACAAACGGGAAAGTTCAAAAACCTGATTGCACACTGCAGATAGTCTTGTTCTTCGCCAGAGCACTAGATCCGACGCGCCACCTTTTTGCATGCAACGTGTTCAGCAACCATTCAGTCCGAAAGGAGTTTCTGAGCTTAGTTGAATGGGAGCAATGCCATGAGAATGTTGATTTGCGTACTTGCAACGGCTGCTGTTGCTGGGATTGCGCCGAACGCAGCATCGGCCGCGGATCTCGGTCCTTATGAGGAAAGCGAAACCGTAATCGAAAGACCTGCGCCCATCGTCGAGCATGAGCGCATTATCGAGCGCCGCTATTACGAGCCCGACTATTATGATGGAGGGCCTGTCGTCACATATTACCGGCCGCGCTACGCTTATCCGTACGTAGCTGGATATCCATACCGTTGGGGGCCCCGCTTCCATCATCGGTATTGGCGCCACTACGGCCGCTGGTAAGCTACCCAAGAAAACAAAGCCGGTCCACCGATTGCCGATGAGGTCGGCTTTTTTGTGCGTCACAGCTTTCTTGTCGTTAACAAATGATTGCAAGCCGGCGCGGCGACACCCACGTCAGCCGCGTCCGATTGAGTATCAAAGTTATTCTTAATCCTAGTTCCATAGAATCGGGCGAAATTCGCCTGTTTTGCATAGTCTCGTCTTATCACCGTGCCGCTGGGGTAGAGGAGAATTTTCGTGTTGTGCGCGAGATATGGCGCCGTAGCTTTTGTGGCGCTCATGATGTCGGCATTGTGCATCGGGACAGCCGAAGCAAATCGCCGGTGTGGCTTTGACCGCTATGGCTATCATCCGCCGGACTTTAGAGGATGCTATTTCGATGCGGTCGTTATCGAACCGCCTCCACCTCCAGTCGTCCGGGTAAGACCCTCCCGCCACGTGGCCCGTCGAGTGCATAGAGCACGGCGACCCGTCGCTTTCATTCCACCGCCTCCCCCGCCGCCATTCGAAGGATATTATACCTCCGAGCCGCTACGGCCCGGATGCTACTTCGACAATGGGTATGATATGCGGGTGCACCGTATCTGCTACAGTGGTTGGTAGACGTTCTAAATTTTCGTGAAACTGGTACGGTGAGAGCGGGAAGCATGCTCCCCTATTTTAGCATTTCGGCAACATCATTGCGAAGTGCAGCGGCGATAGCGCTGCTGCTGATCGCCAATTCCACCCAAGGCATTGCAGCGGAATGCGGCAACGGGCCTGGCGGTTTTGGAAGCTGGTTGCAGAATTTCAAGCAGCGGGCCATCGCGCAGGGAATTCGACCAGCGACTGTATCGCGAGCTCTATCGGGCGTTACTTACGACCCGAAGGTGATTCGGCTCGATCATTCACAGCACTCTTTCAAACTGAGCTTTCAGCGATTCTATGCGCTCCGCGTCAATGGCGCCTTGATAAATCGCGGCCGGGCGCTGATGCGCCGGTACAGCGCCACCCTCGACCGTATCGAGAAGCGCTACGGCGTGCCAGGAGCGGTAATTGTGGCAATATGGGGCCTGGAAACACATTACGGCGCCGACGCGACAGCACGCTATTCAATCCTGCGATCGCTCGCGACATTGGCCTACGATTGCCGACGCTCCGAATTTTTTACCGGACAATTATTAGATGCCATTCGCATCGTTGGTCGCGGCGACCTCTCTCCGCAACAACTCCGCGGCGGCTGGGCGGGAGAAATTGGGCAGACGCAATTTTTGCCGACGCCTTATATTCGCTATGCGGTGGACTTTGATGGCGATGGCCGCCGTGACTTGATCCATAGCGTGCCCGATATCCTGGCTTCGACTGCGAACTTCCTCGCTAGCCACGGCTGGCAACGTGGCGGGTCATGGCAGCCGGGCTCGGCCAATTATGGCGTCATCGCCCAATGGAACAAGGCAACCGTCTATCAGCGCACAATCGCCAAGATGGCAAGCCAACTCGCGGGCGGCCGCTGAGTTGGTCAAAAACCGCGAACGTCACTTGCGGCTGCGCGAATGCTTCTTCTTCACTTTGCGTGCCATTTCGTCGACCATTTGTTTATCGATCTGCGGCGGACGGCGTTCCATAGGTCGAGACGGTTTATCGTCTGACACATCGACCGCGATCGCGTCGCTCCCGGGAAACGTCTCTCGCAGGGCTTCGTCAAGTTCTTCATCAAGTTGAGATTTTGACTTTTTACCGTCCATTGCCAGTCTCCGCCGTCGTATCCTTCGCGCTTCGAACCTAATCTAGTCTAATGATTTAAGGGCGTACATCGATCCGGACCGGATGAGAATTGGTGCTTCGATCGTTCGCCTTAACTTCCTCACATTCTCCGTTTGCTCGTGAGGGCCGGTGTAGGTCACTGAAAAAACGGGAGTTCGGGGTGATAAGGATGACGAATACGGCAGACGCTATGCTTCTGCCTCTTGTGAGACAACTTCGGGATGCGCTGCAGACTGCCGAAATCGAACTTCAGCGCCGCTGTTTTATCTCGACTGAAATTAAGCAAGCTCTTGCCGCCGCCGATGCATTTTTAGGTGACGAATAAAACGATCGCCCCACGGTCTGCTCACAACGAAATCATCGCCACGCAAACAATTCGGTCATTCTACTGCCCGCTTAGTTGGTGAACCTGCGGGCGGGGAAGAAGGGCAGTGCGATGCGTACTAAAGCTCTTGCAATTCTGTTGGCCGCCAGCATCGCTGCATTTCCGGCGATAGCCGAAGCCCGTTCGCAACAAAAATCAGAGCTGCCCCAGTTTGTCTCGCCCGCCGCACGGGAAAAAGTGACGAACGCGGCACGCGAGGCCAACGCCACACCGGTCGAAACGCGAAAGGCGGCGGAAGCACTCAGCGCCAAGTTTTCCACGTTGTCGGAGGATGATGGGCGCAACATGCACGCAGCGACATCGGTTGCATCGAAATCCGATGACCTGGCGAAATCGGGTGCAAGCTCGCATGTAGCGGTCATCGTCGCCGGAAAGCCCAAAGCAAAAAAATTGAAAGCCCGCTCTGCAACGCCCGCAAGAACAGCCGGCGAGACGCAGCACCGGGGAGCAAGGTCAGCCAAACGTACCCAAATTAAAGCTAGGCGCGGGCCTGCATCCGCTCGACACCCCCAAACGTCTGCGCATGAAGTTCCGGGTGCAACAACCGGTTGGCAAACCGGGTTGATCGGACTTTTGACCAACCCAGCATTCTGGCACTCGGATTAAGCGGCAGTATCGGGGACGGACTGGTCGATCCTCTTAAATTACGAGGCCGGCGTCCAAGCTGCGAAAATGTTAAGATTCCATTTGCCTCATGCGCAGCGGGCGTACCGAACAGTTTCGCTACGAATTCAAGCCCATCGTAAGATGCCGCTGGCGTGCTAAGATCAGCCGACTTTTGGTATTTGTACACTTTCAGCCGCCAGGCGGGAAGAGATGCGGTAATGCCGGTTACGGTGTCATTCGTGGGCCAAAAAGGCGGCGTGGGCAAAAGCACGCTCGCCCGCGCTTTTGCCGCGGTCGCTGCCCGTGGAAAGTTGAAAGTGAAATTAGCCGATCTCGATTTGCACCAGCAAACGTCAGTTCGGTGGGCGAAAACGCGGAGTGCCAGAGGTAATCAATATCCAATAGACGCTGAAGCGTTCGCAACGATCGAAGAAGCGCGCGCGAGCAGCCAAGGTACCGATTTACTGATCATCGATACGCCAGGTCACGCGAGCCCGGAAACGCTCGAAATAGCTCGCGCTTCCGAGGTCGTCGTTTTGCCGACGGGGGCAAGCACCGACGACCTCTATCCCACAGTCCTGCTTCTTTATGAGTTAGAACATATGGGAATCCCGAAGGATCGCTTGGCCGTTGCATTCTGTCGGTTGCTTGAATTGCGCGAAGAACATGCGGCGCGGAGATACATCGAAACTGCAGGCTATGAGGCACTGGATGGCTCCATTCCCGAACGTGCCGGCTATCGCAGTGCGCATAACCAAGGTCAGTCGCTAACAGAAACGCCCGACCAGGCGTTAAACCGGCGCGCCCGGAAGCTTATGGAAAGCCTTCTTGAAAAAGTCCTCGCCCAGTTAAAAGCCGTCAAATCACACGGCAAGCAGACTGAAAACGGCAGCATTGTCTGAGAGATTTGACCCCCGCAACAGGGTCGGAGCAGGAGATCATTGAAAATGGTGCAGAACGACCCGAGAACCGCGTCCGGCAACAAACAACTCCTTGTGAAAGTAGCTATTTTTCTTTGCGCAGCGGTGATTGTACTGTGGCTTGGCGCGTATTTTCTAGGGTTACAGATCTACGACGCGGCCCTCCAACTCACCCACTGAATGCGAACGCTAGTTCAACTTGTGTTCGTCTTTATCGCTTTGTTGAAGAGCGTTCTCGATTTCGCGTTTGACGACCATGAGCGCGCGATGAATGGCCAAAAGGGCTTCTTTATCCAATAGATGAAATCCGTTGCCGGCCGCCTCTTCGACCGCTTGGCAAAAAGCAATGAGACGTCTTGGGTCTCCGGCCATAAGCTTCCCACTCGGCGTAGCCTTATCTGCCCCTTCGCGATGTAACGCGGCACGGATTATAATCCGTCGCAGATATGAAATCTCATGCGCCATGGGGTCGAGGCAACTGTCGGATCGGCCAAGATCCGCTGATTTCGCAGCAATCCTCCATAAATTTTTCAAAGGCACCGCTTAAGAAGAGCTTATTAAAAATTGCGGACGCGTATGCGAACCACAGCTTGGAAGCCGGGAATTTCGTTTCTTAGGGAAAGATTTCCTCCGCAAGCCTCAAGGATGTCTTGCGAAATGGCGAGACCCAATCCCGCGCCCTCGGATTTCATATCAAGTCGTCCACCTCGCTCCATGACGTCCGGCCACTGCTCTTCGGCAATGCCGGGTCCGTCGTCCCCGATGACGATAGCTATCTCTTCATCGTTGGCGGTTGCTGAAATTGAAATTTTCTCTTTTGCATGGCGGGCGGCATTCTCGATGAGATTACCAAGCACCTCGGCCAAATCGTCGGCGTTGATCCGGGCGACAAGCTCCGGGGAAACGCTTGTTGCCCAATCAAGCTTCAGTCCCTGGGGAGTACGCTCCACAACGCGGACGACGCGATCTACGACGCCCTTTACGTTTGCCGACGCATCCCGAGTGGAATAACTCAGCCGAGCCCGCGCTAGTTCGCGGTCGACGTGGCGTCGCATGACCTCTGCGAGCGAAGATATGTCGGCGGCAATCTCCAATTCGCCTTTCTGTTTCAATCGCTCTATTTCGCCATGTAGAACCTGCAACGGAGTCTTAAACCCATGCGCGAGATCCGCGGCGCGGCCCTTCGCTTTTTCGATCGCTGCTTGGCGTTCGTCGAGAAGAGCATCGATTTCGTCCGCGAGCGGCTGCACCTCGTCCGGAAAGCCGGTTTCCATACGGTATGCACGGCCGGAGCGTATAGCCGCGAGCTTTTCGCGAATTGCAGCAAGCGGCCGCAAGCCGATACTTACCTGCACCCACGAAGCGGCGGCAAGCAAAGCGCCGATCAGCAGGAGAAACGGGACCAGTTCCGATGCGAAGCTGCGCACGGACTTTCGGATTTCTTCCATATCCCACGCGACCGCAATCCGTGTCGTCCCGCCGCCGAGGCGGGAGGGGAGTTCGATGCGCCGCTGCAGAAGGTAAAGTTCGGTATGATTAGGGCCGGCAATAAGATGATGATGCGTCGCATCGTCAATGCGCGCTTCGGATGGAAGAGCCAGCTCGCTGTCCCATAGAGAACGCGATCTCAAAATCTTGCCGTTGGCGTCAACGTCGATCTGCCAGTAAAGGCCAGAAAGCGGCTCGTCAAAACGCGGATCGGCCGGGGGATGCGCGACAGCTAGCTGTCCAGAAGATGAAATCGCGAGATTGGCCACGAGCTGGTTCAAGTAAACGTTCAACTCGGCATCGATGCGCCGTTCGACATGCCGTTGAAACAGCACGGTCAATCCAAACGCGGCCAGCCCAAGAGCGACAAGAATAGAAAGAGCGCCTGCGATGAGCAGCCGTAAACGCAAAGAGCCGTGGCTCATGCCGGTTCATCCGAAACCAAGTATCCGAAACCTCGCCGCGTCTCGATAAAGTCCGGTCCCAATTTTCGGCGCAAGCGCGTTACGACGGCTTCTAACGCATTCGCGTCGCGCGCGTCATCGTCACCATAAAGATGCTCAATCAGCTCAGACGAAGAAACGACACGCCCTTTGTGATGGAGAAGGTAGCCGATCAGGCGGTATTCCAATGGAGAGACGGAAACCGGTGCACCGTCGAATAGGACACGCATCTGACGCGTGTCGAGCGCAATCGGGCCAGCCGTCAGGATCGCCGACCCTTGTCCGACCGAGCGCCTTATAAGCGCGCGCACGCGCGCCAGTACCTCCTCGATCTGGAACGGTTTAGCGAGGTAATCGTCGGCACCCGCGTCGATACCTTCCACACGCTCCGGCCACGTCCCACGCGCCGTCAGGATGAGCACAGGCATCATCTTTCCAGCAGCTCGCCAGCGCTTGAGGACGGCAAGGCCGTCCATCTTCGGCAGACCAAGATCGAGAATGACGAGATCATAGTCTTCAGTATCGCCGCGAAACCATGCCGTCTCCCCGTCACGGACGGCGTCGACGCGATAATTAGCGCCCGTTAAAGCCGATACGATGCTGTATGCAATTTTCGGTTCGTCCTCGACGAGGAGAATCCGCATCAGTCGTCATCCTCAATTTTGATGATGTTGGCCGTCTGGGCGTCGACTTTCACTTCCTTCAACTTGCCGTCCGGTGTCACGACTTTAAATTCGTAGACAAACGATTTTCCTTTTTTCGCTTCAAGTTCGACGCCGACAATGTCGCCGGGAAACTTTGCTTTGAACGCATCGATGATGTCTGTGAGTGGCCGGATGCGGCCTTCGCTAAGCGCCTGGCGCGCCAGTTCGTGGTCATGATCATCGTCGTCCGCAACGGCAGGAAGCAGTCCGCCGGCGAACAGCAGCGCAGTCAATAAAAGCAAGGTGATGCGGCGACTGACAGAATCCATGCGTGATGAATGCCGCAAATGCCCTGACATTTTGCTGACAGGACGCATCAGAGCGTCGTCAGCGGCACTCGTCCAATGTGCGCGAATGGCCCGACCGGATTGGTGGGGTCGATCCCAATTCAAAGGAGACTTGGACATGAAGAAGGGCCTTACATTTTCGGTTGCTGCAATGCTTGTCGGCCTTGCCCTGCCCGCCCAAGCTGACGATCACCATAAGAACAGACTTCAAATCCCGCCTGCAAAATGGCTGTCTGTTCCCCAGGTACTCCAGAAGCTTAAGGCACAGGGCTACAACGTGACGAAGATCGAGGCCGATGACGGGGTCTATGAATTCGATGCGACGAACTCCGACGGCGTGCGTATCGAAGGGCACGCCAATCCTGAAACAGGAGAGATTCTCACCGGCTACGACGATTAAGGCTCGCCCTGCACCCCGCCGTGGGCGTATGCAAGTCGGCGAGCACGGCTAAATGGGCCGTGCTCGCTTTGTCGAAGCGCGGGCGAGTATCCGGTGCGCCATGCTGCGTCGCAGCACTCTCGCAGGACGCAATGGCAAGACTGCCAAACGCTCCGGTTGATTGCGCCAAATTTTCTTCAGGGCCGCGGGAAGTTTTTGGCGACTTCATGAAATCCCACGTTTGACCCGCGTTTGCTAAACGTCTTACTTATGCGCAACCTCGCTTCGAGGTGACCATCCCCTCGAGTACGCGTACCCACCCGATCCTTATCCTGAAGAATTTATCTTGGCGGAGTCACTAGATGATAAAAGGCGCAGCATGCAAATTTCTGACAAGTGTAATGGTGGTGGGCAGCTTCATCGTAGCCCTTCCAAGTACTGCCACGTTCGCCGACAACGTTGATGACCTTGCTCAGGTTTGCGCCGGGTGCCACGGTGAGAAAGGGGTGCCGATCGACAAGACGACGCCAGTCATATGGGGACAAAAGCGCGACTACATCCTGAACCAGCTATACAACTTCAAGGTGGGCCATCGTAAGAACGACCTTATGTCTTCTGTCGCCGAAGGCCTGAGCAAGGAAGACATGGAAGCGCTGGCTACGCACTTCTCAAAGAAGCAATGGCCGGACCTGAAGCAGCAAGCACCGAGTGCAGACGATCAAAAAGCTGCGCGCGAAATTTTGAATACGGTCAATTGCAGAGGCTGCCACCAAGCCAATTATGAGGGCGATACGGTGAGGCCGAGAATTGCCGGTCAACAAGACGAATATCTCTTGAAAACAATGACCGATTTCCGGACCGGAGAGCGAAAGACCTACATCGGCATGACCGCTCTGTTGAAGTCCGTGCATGAAGAGGCGCTCAAGCCACTCGCGGCTTATTTAGCGAGCCTGCAGCCGGGAGCGACACGCTAGTCTAATTGTGCGGTAAGCGAGTATCGCCTCCCGTAAGTTTCGATACACAGAAGGCCGCAACCTTGAAGGCTGTGGCCTTTCACATATCAGCATCCTTGCGTTATTCCGGATTTTCTATTTTTCGATGCTCCTGTGAGAGCTGACCACGGTAAGCTGTCGGTTTTCCGATTGGCGAAGACGTTCCAGGCACTCGATGACGAGCGCTGATGGCTCCCAACCCATATCTTCATCAAGCGTCGTCTTGAGACGCTGACCAATCGCTTCAATAAAATCGGTAGCAAGATATTGATCGCGCACGCATCTACTCCTGTTTATCTCCTCTGCTTTCGAAACCTGCGAACTCAATGTGCACGCACCGGAAAAGGTTCCTGCGGCGCAATTCGCTGCTGAAATGCTAGAGGGGAGTATTCTGGCGGCAATCGGCGACTCGCTGTAACGTTTGTAACGCTACAGACCCTTCCCGTTAGGGCCCCGGACCATTCTAAAATGGCCGGGGCTTTATTATTGGGACGGTAGTCTCGACCTGAGGAACCAACCAGACTCAGTTGCGTTTTCACCGCCAGCGGGAGCAATTGCGATCAGTCCGGGGGACTTAGAGATGCTTTGTCCATATAGCTCCGACGAACTTAAGGAGCTGCGCCGCGTGCTCGATGAAATCATTTCGGAAGCTGGCCGGCGTTCGGCGCCCATGGCTGTCGACGACATAATCGAAAAAGTCTTCGAACTTGCCGACCACGGCGAGAGGGATCCGCGAAAGCTGAGAGAAGCTGTTTTAAAGACCGCGGCTTAGACGCGCGACGATGCCGGACGGGTGAGGCCCACCTGCAGGGGCAGGGCAATTATTTCGCCATTCTCAATGCCAGGAGAGGATGGTGCGGAAACGACGTCCCGCACCACTCGCTCAAATTCAGCCGGATTTTTTTGCGGTTTTCTTCGAGGCGACGTGCTTATGGCTCTTCTTGGAAGCCGTATGCTTGTGTGTGCTCTTGGAAGCAACGTGTTTCTTCGAAACCTTCGAAGCAACGTGCTTGTGATGTGCCACATGATGCGCATGAATTTGATGCTTCGCATCCTTATCATGCGCGCTGGCAATCCCACCACCAAGCATCATCGCAGCAGCAGCTAGTGCAACGGTCAATCGGACATTCATAGTAGGCTCCCATTTATAAGCGTCACTCGACGCGGTGAGCGATCCATAGGGAAGCAAAGCTGTCGCTTGGATGAATATTTTCCGTCGGCTGAGCATACCTTTTCGTAAACTTCGTTACATGTGCGAGCTCGCGCCGAGCGGCGATGCAGGTATGGCTTCGGCTGGCTTCTAGGAATGGAAGCTAAGAAGAAGCGCGAAAAAGGGAAAGGCGCCAGCTGGGGGAAGCCGACGCCTTGGACGCAGAAAGCACGGGGAATGCATTATCTGCGCAGCCGCTCTGAGGGGATGAGCGGACCTATCTTGTATCACCTCACATTCGTCCAGTCGTTAATGCCAGTATTTATCAATCTCCGCCCTTAGTACTATCTGCGCAAATAGAAGGCAGCGCCGATTTTGAATGACTAAAAGGCGTTTTTTTACCACGGCAGCCGAAATCTCGCCGTTAAACCGTACCCTCGCCGTCTGTTGGCGCTTTCAACTTGTTTCAACAGCTTCGGAAAAGGTCATAAACTCAATTCGGAATGGGGAGCGCCGAGATCCGATTTTTCCGCGCATCCGGCCCCGGCGCAGATAGCGAACTCCGGCAATTGAAATTCGCGTCTGCAATCTTCCCAACGGTTGAGGCGACACTCGCGAGCCAACTTATGCCGGTCGTTGCAATGTGCAGAAGAATCGCTCCCGCGAGGCCCCTTCAAGAGCGTCACCGGTCCCTGCGAACGACACCATCCTGGAAAGCACTTGGCGTGCCGGTCACTCTCTCAAGGCAAGCAAATAAGGAGGGTGACCGTGAGAGACCGCCGGCCTCATCGCCTCAGCACACAAGGCCCAAAATGTGGACACGACAACGATGGTTGCAGGAAAGGGTTCCGGTGTCCCGAGACAGAACGCGTCTGCAAATTTGGTTGCGGGGGCTGGATTTGAACCAACGACCTTCAGGTTATGAGCCTGACGAGCTACCGGGCTGCTCCACCCCGCGTCACCAAGCGCGTGCACTTTCGAGCGCGCGCCATCCCGATGAGTAAGGCCGCTCGTCTCCGAGCGGCCCAGACCGCGCCTATAGCATAAAATTTCAAGCTGGGAACCCCATGTGACCGATTTTCTGCAGGATGGACCGAAGCTCTGGGGACGCACCGTTGGCGCATCGTTTTTTCGCCGGACGCGCGGTGGGCAACCCTAAAAGCAAAGGGCGGTCGCTCAGCGTTGGGTGGCAATGAGGCGCCAGCCACGCTAGAAGCAGCGCATGAAATCTCGACCTTTTGGAGCTGCTTTGCATCCGATGTGTGTCTCTGGCAAGGAAGCTCCGCAAAAATCCCCCGCGCTCGCTGAAGGCTTCGTCCTGCTGGATAACAGCACCAGCCTCGATGCGGTCTCGGAACTGTTCGAGCATCCGGTGGAGATCATCCGCGCAGATGATCCGAGCGAAGTCGAAACCGCCTTGTCGGCGCTCGATTCAGCGCTTGCCCGGGGCCTCCATGCCGCAGGCTTTTTTTCCTACGAACTCGGCTACCTGCTGGAGCCAAGACTTTCGACATTGATTCCCGAGAACCGTAAGGTTCCGCTTCTTTGGTTCGGCCTCTATGCCGGTCCACGCGAGCTAACGGGAGCCGAGGTTCAGGACTGGCTTTACGAAGAAGCAATAGGCAACCCCACGCTTGGCGAACTCGCGCACAGCTGGGATAGCGTTTCCTATCTCAAACGTTTCGCGGAAGTTCAGAACAACATCCGCAGCGGTGACATCTATCAGCTTAACCTCACGTTCAAGGCGAAATTCAATCTGCAAGGATCGCCTCTGGCGCTTTATCGCGATCTACGGTTGAAGCAGCGCGTCGCATACGCGGGCTTGGTCGATACCGGCGATGTGACGATTTTGTCGGCGTCGCCTGAGCTTTTTATCAAGCAGGATGGCCGCATCATCGAAACGCGTCCGATGAAAGGGACCGCACCCCGAGCCGGAACGCTTGAGGCGGATACCTCGGTTCGCGATGTTCTCTCCAAGGACGTAAAAAATCGCGCCGAAAATCTGATGATCGTTGATTTGATGCGCAACGATCTCGGTCGCATCGCCGATCTCGGCTCAGTGAGCGTCACCGATCTTTTTACGGTTGAGACGTTCAAGACGCTGCACCAGATGACTTCAGGTGTGCGGGCCGAGCTCAAGCCCGGGATCGGCATTGTCGATATTCTGAAGGCAATTTTTCCTCCCGGCTCTATCACGGGAGCGCCGAAGATTCGGGCAATGGAGCTTATACGGCAACTGGAAACCGAACCGCGCGGCGTTTATTGCGGCGCTATAGGCCGTTTTTCTCCGGATGGAACGGCTTTGTTCAATGTCGCGATTCGCACCACAATCATCGATCGTAAAGGTGCGGGTGAAATGGGCATCGGATCCGGCATTGTCGCCGATTCCGATGGCGAAAAGGAATACGCCGAGTGCCTGCTCAAGATGAAGTTCTTGACCGATCCGGTCCGGCGCTTTGAGCTGATCGAAACGATGCTTTACGAGCCTGCGAAAGGGATCTGGCTGCGGGGATATCACCTTGCACGCTTGGCGGCGTCGGCTGCCTATTTCGGCTTCGCTTTCGACGCAAAAAAAGTACACGATGCGATCGAAGGGGCCATCGCCAAGAACTCTAGCGAGCGGTTGCGCATCCGCCTGCTGCTCGATGAGGACGGCGGCATATCGGTTACGACGACACCCCAGCCAGCCTCCGCAGCCAGTGCCGTGATGCGTTACGTTGTTTCCGACACGCGTCTCAAGAGCGCCGATCTGTTTCTCTACCACAAGACGACACGCCGCGATCTTTATGATCGAGAATGGAAGCACTACGCGGACACCCTCGGAGCCGATGAAGTCATCTATCTCAATGAGAATGGAGAGGTGGCGGAAGGGAGCCGAACGACGATCTTTCTTGAGCGCGATGGCAAGCTCTTGACCCCGCGGCTGGCGGCAGGCGTTCTTCCTGGCACTCTGCGCGCGGCGCTTATCGACGACGGACGAGCAATAGAGGCCCGTCTGAGCATTGAAGATTTAAACGGGCGGGAAAAGATTTATCTCGGAAATTCAGTTCGCGGCCTGGTTCGCGCTGAGCCACTCGTGCCGCATTTACCGGTCGATCACCGGAACAATGCCTGAATCGACGCCGACCGGGATCTTCGTGACTGGACCAAACGTCTTCACCGCCGTCGGGGCGGCGTCGCGAGACGTAATCATCGTCGCTATCAAAGCTGCAACGGTCAACGCGATCGCCGTCATGATGGCGATCGAGGAAAGACGCACCCGCCGCGCTAGGGTTTCTGGCGTTTCATTCGACATGCTTTGACCGATAATGAGCCCCCCAACGGCACTCCATTCGGCGCGTTGCCGCGCGACAGGAGTGCACAATAGTAAGCTAATATTAGGCAAGGCCGAAGCCCGATAAGGCGCCGAGGCAGAGTACGCCAGCTCGCCTCCCTCTACATTCCGCGCACCATGCACCCGAGCATGAGGATCATGTACGAGACGAGCATTGCCCAGGACTCGTTGCCTGTCAGGCCGGGGATATCCGCGCCGAAAAATTTAGAGGTCAAAACAATGACCGTCAGAATGACGGAGAGCATGAACGTGATGATCCCCGGCGCCTTCAATCCCATATCACGCACTCCCTCTTCGCTTCTGAACCGCATGCGCATGATCTTCCCCCTTCGCTATGGGTCCATCATTGACCGGCGAATCGTTATAGCAGGAGCTTGGGCGACCCGGCACAAAGCGGCGGCGGATTGGATGTGGACATCCGGGGGGAGGGACGCGTTTGCTACAGCACATTAGGCGCCGGCAGCCGGAGCTTGTGGCGTCCTCCGCCGGCGGAAAAGGCGGGAAAGCCAGCCAACAATAAGCAGGGCCAAAAAACCTGAAAGTATAGTAGCTTGCGGATGCTTGTCCCAGAGGAGCAGCGGTTCGATGCGGCCGTCCCAGGCAAGCCTTGCGTCGTCGATGACCGACCGAGGCGAGAAGCCACCCGAAGGCCTGAGCATCATCTCGGCTGCGGCCGTTTGATCACGGCTCGCAATGATCCGCTCCCGGACGCTCGACGACGCCAAAAGTTGCATTCTGGCCGGGCTCTCGGCGATCGCCTTCAATATCTTTGCCCGCGGTCCGGGCCTCAGACCATCGAGATAGTCCGCGAGCGATTTGAGTTCGTCCTCGGACAGCGATCGGAGCAAAACGTTGAGATCGTCCGCATCGAGGCTGAATAGCGCGTCACGCGCCGAAGCCGGCAGATTGGCGACTTTGACGATTGCCGCACGATTGTTGAGCGCAAGAATCCGATCGAGGGCGGCTGACGTCAGATCTTTGGGCGACATCCGCCGATGCAACTCGTAGTCGACCACTTGATCGAGATGGTCTCCCGCGAGCGCCGTCCATGCGAGGCCGGCTGAAATCGAGTTGGTGTCGCGGGCAATCTCGAGTCCTTTGGGCGGCATGACATTTACGGCTTGGTTCAGCGTGCCGTCCTGGAGGCGGCGCAGAATTGCAGGCTCGCCTTCGGATGCGAAAATGATTGACACGACCTCGTCGAGGCGCGGCAGGGCGCTGGGGGCCACGCCATCAAGAAACGACTTGAAGGCGCTGTTCTGATCCGCGACCTTGAGCACGAGGGCATGGGCGCGCCGGAACGTCTGCCAGACGTTGACGACTTGATCGGCCGCCGCGGTGGCGATTTCCTTGACGTGATCATTCATCTGGGACTGAAGAGTTTTGGCAAGCTCGTCCCGCACCTTGTCCTTCGTGGCGGGGGCCTTCATTTCGGTCGCGATGATCGGCAACACACCGTTGCGAAAGTCCCAAAGATCTTTCGCAATCAGGACGAGCCCGACGCCGCCCGCCACAACCGATACCAGTCGGGACAGAACGCTGCCAACGATCCGCTGACCAACACGCTCCGCAAGATTTGCAAGCTGCCGTCGAACGATGAGGATGGTTGCTCCGGCCAGGCCGCCTGTCGATTGCTCCAGAACCGAGCCGGCTGAAACGCTGCTCGATCCTTTTCCGGGATCGATGATTACACCCTTGCCCGCATCACCCGCCAGGGCAGATGCGACAGTGCCTCCATATCGAGGTCCGACGAACGCCTTGAGACAGCGGAGAAGCGAGCCCGTGGCATCCGAGCTTGCAAGCTCAATGCTCTTGCCAACTTCCTTGGCAACGCCCGAAGCGAGATCCTCGATTGCCGACTTCACCGCGTCAGAGCGGTAAACACGTTCGGCGACGGCAGCCGCAAGCTCCTGCGCCTTTTCATTGCTGGCGAGCGATTGAAGACGCTCCGACCAACTAGTCTCATTCGTGATTTCATTGATGGCAATATCGACACGGTTGTCGATAACCTGGTCGAGATTTCTTTCCCGCCACTGCTCATCGACGAGCGCCTTGTAGTCGATCGTCTTGGTGCCCTTGGCAATGGCTGCCGTCACAATACTAACGACGGCCGCCCGCAATCCCTCATCGTCACGAGCCTGGCAAGCCTCGTAGTCGGCGCGGCTGATGTCCTCCGCACTGGCAAACCGGGGAAGCTGGCTCGACATAATGGCAACAGAGAGCAGGAGCGAGATAGTGGCGCGTAACGAGACGTTCACTTCAAGCAAATCCCAGCAGCTAAGCCATGGTGTGGGCTTCGGAAAGCATCGCCTCAACTATAAATCATAGATTGCGCGCGAACAGTGACTGAACCGCCGGTCGCCCAACTCCATCGCGGTTTTTTTTGTTGCAGGTCCCTATAGGAACGCGAAGCCGGTCCGCCCGTTTAATGCGCACAGCAAACGAAAGGCGCCGATTTCATTCAAGCCATTGGGCGGGAGGTTTCATTGAAAACACAGTCTCAATCGGTCGCACGGGCTCACCCTTTTTATGCCGCATTGCAGCAGGAAGAGGTCCAGGATTTTCGTTGGGGTCACCAAACTGCGGTGCGGCATCAGGTCCTTCTTTACCAATCCTCATTGACCCGATCCTGAAAGGTATGGCCTTTTCAGGAGCTTCGTAATAGCTTCACAAACCAAATCTCAACTTCGGGAAATCAAGACTACCTCTAGAATATACGGCGGCGCGACAAAGTTGCGTTGGCATCTTATGTGGCCGCGTCGTAAAGAGCGTTCGGCTGATATCACAGCAAGTGCAAGTAGGTAATGAAAACTAAAGAGAAATTTCAGCCCACTCGCGGCAGCCTCTTCATTCCCGGTGGTACTTCGGGTGTGTTGTTGGTTCATTCTCTCGGGGGGTCTCCGCTAGAGATGAAGTCGGTGGCCCATGCGCTTTCGCGCAAGGGAATGACGGTTTATTGCCCCGTCGTGCCTGGCCTCACCTTTGGAACCGACGTTTCCGGGCTCTCGACTTGGCATGATTGGTATCAGGCCGTTTCGAAGGCATTCGATGATCTACGCAGCATTTGCGACACCGTTATTATCGGCGGCGCATCTGCGGGTTCGATTTTAGCACTGCGTCTTGCCGCGTATCGCCAGGATCAAGCCTCGGGTTTGATGCTTTATGCGCCCACGCTGGCTGTGAATGGCTGGGCGATCCCGAAGATTATCAAACTGTTCCATTGTGTCACGGATAAGTGGACCGCGCGGCTCTTCAAGTTCCGCACACCAGCACCTTACGGCATCAAGGACGAACGCGTCCGCAATTTCGCCCTCGATGCAATGCGCGGTGCCGACAATATGCCGGCCGACATAACTGTACGTGGCGGCGGCACCGTTTATGAATTCTTCTCATTGGTGAGAAACGTGCGGCCGATGTTGTCGCTCGTGAAACTTCATACTTTGATCTTCCACCCCCGCCACGACGATCAGAGCGACATCAAGAACACGATGGCTCTGCAGCGTAAGCTGGGGGGTATCGTCGAAGTTTCTGTTCTTGACGACAGCTACCACCTCGTGACGCTTGACCGTCAGCGAGGTTACGTTGTCGATCGGACGGTCGAATTCGTCGATCGCGTGCTGGCAGCGGAAGCCGCAAAGGCGGGTCGGAAGCAGACCACGGCTAATTCGAAGCAATTGGGTGCTGCGGAGTAGAGTTGTGCGCAGCCTTTTTGGCTGCATCTCGCGTTGCCTTGGCTGATTTCGTCTTCTTATTTTTGCTCATGTGGCTCGGCCGTTTGGCAGGCCTCGGCGCAGGCACGTTCACGATCTTCTCGTTAGCTGCGCCGGCCGCCGGTGCGGCTGCAGCGTTTGGCACGCACGGCGGCAGATCGTCGGGCGCGCGCGTCCAGATGAACGACTTGCCCAGAAATCTCATACCCTTGTAACCCGTGACCTTCAGCTTATCCGGGCCGATAAGATCAAGGGCGACGCTGTACGATTTTCCCTCTTTGGGATCGTACACCCAGCCGTTGTCGAAGCCGCCTTCCCTAAGCTGCTCGAGATTCCCAAGAACGGGCAAGCCGCATATGGGACGATTGCGCATGCTGGGTTCCGGATTGTAACGGTCGGTTTTAGGTTCGCCACGAGGCGTCAGCGGCTCTTTGAGCCAATAGATCTTGCCGCAAAGAGTTGTGGGGGTGCAGATTTCAATCTTAACAGCGCCCTTGCCGGTGTCATCGTACCAGATCCCAGCTTCGCGCGGATCGGCCTCGGCGGCCACGCCGCAGGCAATAAGGCCAGCTAGAACGGTAACTACGCGCAGCGATGCACCTGAAAAACTGGAAGGATTGGTGTAACGCATGACAATTAACCGCAGAGCTAAGGCCAAGTTTCCAACTCCTATGCCTCGAAAACGGCAAAACATTGAAGTCAAATTGTTAAACGGCTGCTAAGACTTTCCTAAGCACATATCGCTGAGCGCGCAGCCTCCCAGATTGGATTATCGGCGTCACTTTGCGCTCCCAGTCTCGAAGGCACCTCAATGGTAGTAACACCATATTGGCGGTATACGGGATTTTCACGTCACGTGCGGCGATTGCATTCGCGGAATGTTGGCCGTGCCGAGACGTAGGGCTTAATTAAAACGCGAGATTTGGCACGCCGATGGTTTTTACTCTTGCGCTTCGCAATTTGCTGCATGATCGCGTGCGCCTCGCCGTAACGTTGATCGGTATTCTGTTTTCGATTGTTCTCGTAGCCGTCCAACTTGGCCTTTACCTCGGTTCAAGCGAAATGATTACGGCGAATATCGCACGTTCGAACGCCGACCTGTTCATCACTACGTATGGCGCTAAAAGTTTCGAGGACGGCGGAATTTTATTGTCGGATCGCGAACGCCATCAGGCTCTGGCCACGCCGGGAGTAGAAGCGGTCGTCCCGCTCGTCGTCGCTTTTGCTGAATGGAGGAAACCGTCGGGTGGCTCGTCACGCGTTGTCCTCATTGGCGCCGACGCCGATGATCATGGTCTCGTTCCGTGGTCGCTGACCCAGGGTACACTCGACGACATTAAAGCCCCTGACGCGATCGCGGTCGACCGCACTTATCTAAATGAGCTTGGGGTGAAGGGAATTGGCGATACGGCCCAAGTTGCGGAGGGACGCGTGAAAATCAGAGCGCTCACCGAAGGTATCCGTTCGTTCACGCAATCGCCCTATGCGTACACAACACTAAATCGGGCGCGCCAGTTGCTCGGCGTCGGCGATGACAAGTCCACTTTCCTTCTCGTGAAATTGGCGCCCGGCGCCAACGTCGCAAAGGTGCAGAAAGACCTCGCGAAGCGGCTCGATTCCGCCGACGTTTTGACCAAACAGCAATTCGAAAATAGAAGCCTGACGCAGTGGCTGTTCCGAACCGGAGCGGGCCTCGCTCTGATAGGCGGCGCCATTCTAGGCAGCCTCGTCGGGACGGTTATTGTCGCACAGACGCTCTATTCGAGCACCAAAGACCACATTCACGAATTCGCGACATTGCGTGCGCTGGGATCGTCTAAAGCCTACATCCACAAAGTGATTTTGGCTCAAGCCGGCCTCAGTGCAGTCATGGGTTATATTCTCGGCATGACAATCGCGATGATCATACTGTATGCCAGCAAGAATTCGTCGCTGCCTCTGGTCATGACTCCAGGTTTGGCGTTCTGGCTCTTCGCGTTGACGCTCTTCATGTGCGCGATTTCGGCACTTTCAGCCATCGTAAAAGTAACGAAAATTGATCCGGCCACGGTGTTCGCGCGATGACCAATTCCCCCGTTTTGCACGCCGACAACATCGTCAAGGAGCTTGGCTCCGGGGCAGGTTTGGTCGTTGCCGTCAAAGGCGCATCGTTGGACCTGGTACCGGGAGAGTTGACGCTGCTAATGGGGCCATCCGGCTCCGGCAAGACAACACTGCTGTCGATCCTTGGCTGCATCATGAAGCCAACCTCGGGCAGCCTGTTCATCGCCGATGAGAAGATCGACGGTTTGTCCGCGGAAAGTCTCGCCAAGGTCCGGCGCGACCACATCGGCTTTATTTTTCAGTCCTACAATCTCTTCCCTACCCTGAATGCTCTTGAAAACGTCCGGATCGCGCTGGACGTTAGGGGCGTGAAAGGCTTTGCGGCGACAAGCCGTTCGGAAGAGGTTTTGCGCGAAGTTGGCCTCGGTCACCGTCTCACAAGCTATCCCGGCAATCTGTCGGGCGGTGAACAGCAGCGCGTCGCGGTGGCGCGAGCTATTGCCAGTTCGCCGTCGATCGTTCTGGCCGACGAACCGACGGCCGCTCTCGATAGCGAGAACGGTCACGCGGTAATGTCGCTGCTTTCGAGAATTGCCAAGGAACAGAACCGTAGCGTGCTCGCCGTCACGCACGATCCCAGAACCTTGGGTTATGCCGATCGCGTCGTTCGCATCGAGGATGGCAAGATCGTTGGCGAGGAGCGCCGGCCCGAAGGCATCAACGCTCCCGAAATTACCGATTTGACCAAGAGGCGAAAGTTGCATGCTTAAAAAAATTGATCCCGCCGTCTCGACGATTCTGATCGCGGCTGCGATTGCGATCTCGCTGGGATTCGGCATCCAGATGATCGGCAATAGCGGCTCATTGAGCGACCTGACAGGCACGGCGCGTGCGGACACACCTGCGCCGGTGGCGCAATGGGCCGCCTCTGCCACGGGGCGGGTAGAGCCGAAGAATGGTGAAGTCAGAATTGCCAGCGAAGTCGCAGGGAAAATCGTCGAGATCCTTGCAAAAACCAATGACCAGGTGAAAGCAGGCGATTTGCTGCTGCGTCTCGACGATGCCGACTATTACACAAAGATTGCCGCGGCCGCAGCCGAAGCCGGCGTCCGCGAACGCGAGCGCGCCGAAGAGCAGGCGACGGGTCTGGCGCTCGATCGCCGGAATGCCGAGGATGCGGTAGCAAAGGCGCATCGCGACGTCTTCGCGGCACAGGAAGCATTCGACAACGCTTATCGTGCGGAGAAGCTAGGCAATGGTAGCTCGGATGCAGTCGAGGCCGCTCGCAAGGATCTGGCGTCTAAAAAGGACGCGCTTGCCGACGCAAAAGCAAAGCTTGTCGAAGTCGATGCAAAGCCAGGCATGCCGTTGCCGCAGCGGCTCGAGTCTTCGCTCGCTCAGGCACGCGCAGATCTGACATCCGCTGAACTGGCTCTTGAGCGAACACGCGTCAGAGCTCCGTCCGATGGGACCGTCCTTAATGTATTGGCTAAAGTTGGCGAAACTGCTGTGCCGTCACCGGACAGCGCACTGATCGATTTCGGCGATCTGTCGAGCCTCAGGCTCCGCGCCGAGGTTGAGGAACGGGATGCCGCGAAAGTTCACGTCGGCCAGCGGGTGGTCGTGAAGGCCGATGCCTTCCCGGACAAAACCTTCGAAGGAACGGTTACATCCATCTCGCAATCGCTCGCTGCACCGCGCATCGCGACGCGCGGTCCGCGACGGCCAAATGACGTCGAAGTCGTCGAGGTGATGGTTGCACTCGATGGTCATCCGCCTCTCTTCACGGGCATGCGCGTCGATACTTTCTTCAAGCTCGATAGCAACAGTCAGGCGTCGGCGGCGTCCGCTAGTACGAAGACGAACTAGGCGAGGGTGAAGGTTCTTACTTTAAAAATGGGCGCCTACCGCGAGGTGGGCGCCCATTTTCATGTGCAGAGTGACGTACAGGTATCAAGCTGCGGCTTGCATCGTGGCATCGACATGTGCCGCGAGCTTTGGATCGAGCCCTAGAGCAGTAGAAAGTTCCGAGAGAAATTGCTTTTCTGCGGGCGAATTGTCGGCGACCGCCATCCGTGCCGCCGTGTAAAGCTGCACCGCCTCCTGAGGTGACTTGACGGACGCGGCCAATTCCTGGACCGAGCGCGGATTGTTCAACTCTTTCGCAAGAAACGCCTCGGCTTCGCTGCCGATCCCTGCCTGCGATAGACTTGAGACGAGTTTCTCGTGTTCGTCGGAATCGATCCGCCCGTCGGCCGCGGCGGCGGCGATCATCGCTGCGATGTAATGTTGTGCCGCCTCGTTCGTGACTGCACTCGGTTCGAAGCCAGAGCCTGCAGGTGGCGCGGTGGCTGACGTCGCGCCGGTGATCAAAGGCTTGCCAGCTTGATAGTTCTGCAGCGCCTTGTAGGCGAGTCCGCCGATCATCGCGAGTGCGCCGAGCCGAACCGCCGTAGACGCGAGCGATCTGCCGGTTCGCGTGCCGAGAACCAGGCCGCCCAGCCCACCCGCTGCTGTACCCGCGGCGAACGGATTGTTTTGCAAAATACCTTTGAGCTGTTCGAGGACTTCTGCGGTCTTCGGGTCGGATGCGGCTCGCCGCATGGCTTCGGAAGCTCCCGTCGCTTCGCCGACTTTCGATGCACCTTCGCCGACTCCCTGTGTCGCTTGCGTAAAGATCTTGCCAAGGACATCGGTGATGCTGCCGCCATCGGTGACTGCGCCGCCGGCCTGGTTGAGCTTGTCTTTAATTTGAGCAAGCACATCACCGAGATCCGGACCGCTGCCTGCGGCCGGCGAGTCAGGACCAGGAAGCGGTCCACCAGACGATGACGTACTGCCCGTGGCCGAAGGCTGTCCGAACTGACGGGCCAGGTCACCGAGGATATCTCCAATACTTTTCCCGGCTCCGTTCGGACTCGCGCTTTGCGTACTCCCTGCGGATGTACTTTGTTGTTGCGATAGGCTTTTGCCGATCTCGTTTATGAGATCGCCAAGGCCGCCGCCGCCGGAGGTAGATTGGGACGGCTGAGCGGCACCGCGAACGATATTTTCGAGGATGGATTTGGCGTCGAACATGGCGGGGGGTCCTTCCGTTGCGATCGCTACGGGGGAAAGTAGTCATCGGCGAAGCTTCGTACAATTGCCCGATGGAATATGCTTTCCGATTTATTCCGCCGCCAGCGGCAATGGACGCCGATCTGGAGGAAGAATTTCGGGATGCGCGGCCTCCGGCTCATCTCTTGGACCAGCAAAGCGACCGAAAATGCGCTGCATCAACCATCCGAAGTCGTCCATCACAGTAAAGAAAGACGGCACGAAGATCAGGGATAGCATAGTTGATACCAATAGACCGCCGATGACCGCGATGGCCATCGGAGCGCGGAATTCTCCGCCGTCCCCTAGCGCGAAGGCGCTGGGAAGCATACCCGCCGCCATCGCGAGCGTCGTCATGATGATGGGCCGTGCGCGCTTTCTTCCGGCGTCGATGATGGCTTCCCGCCGCTCAACGCCATGCGCAATCTCCTCAATGGCGAAATCGACGAGCATGATTGCGTTCTTGGTCACGATGCCCATCAACATCAACAACCCGATGTAAACGGGCATGCTGATCGAATTATCCGTGACCAGCAGGCTCAGCGCCACGCCGCCGAACGAGAGCGGTAGAGATAAGAGAATTGTAATCGGCTGGAACACGCTGCCGAACAGCAAAATCAACAGCCCGAGCACGATCAGAATGCCGGTACCCATCGCCGTAATGAAGCCGTTGGCAACCTCGTCCTGAACTTCCGCGTCGCCGGACGGCTGCAACGTGACCGACGCCGGAAGATTTTGATCGTTGATGACCTTTAGAAACCGCTCACGAGCGACACTCAACGGCACGCCACGATCCAAATCGACGCCGACGACGGCACGACGCAAACGGTCGAAGCGCTCGATTGCTGCGGGTCCGCGCCCGAATTCTACAGAGGCGACCGCGGTCAGAGGGATGGCTTTGCCTTGATCGTTGGTGACGCGCAGTTGTTCTATCCGCTTAAGATCGGTGCGCGTATCTTCGTCAAGTTGCACGCGGATCGGGACCTGTCTGTCGCCGACGGTATATTTGGCAAGATTGAAGTCCGCATCGCCGATGGTTGCGACACGAATGGTTTCTGAAATTTTTTCGGGTGCCACTCCGAGGCGGGCCGCTGCATCGAGACGTGGAACAATCTGAATCTCCGGCCTGTCGGTCGATCCGGTCGCCGCAACGTTGCGGAAGCCAGGGACCGTTCGCAAGGCGCCCTCAACCTTGCCGATGGCGCGGTTGAGATCGTCGCCATTGCGTGACAACATCGAGAACGACAATTCGCGTTCGCCGCGTTCGTTGATGTACCAGGCGCGGCTGTCGGGCACATCTGCAAGCTTCGACGCGATAATCGTCTTTAGTTGCTTTTCCGTGAGCTTCCTTTCGGTCTTCGGCACGAGCTTCACAAAGAGCGAAGCGCGTCGAACATCGAGTTGGCCGGTCGGACTGGTCCCTCCCAGAACGAACACTTGCGAAACTTCGGGAATGGTCCGCAGCAATTTCACCATTTCGTCTGTCTTCGCGCGCGTCTCAACAAGCTGCGTGCCGGGCGGCAACTCCACCGCAACGACGACGCGCGACGTGTCTTCGTCCGGCAGAAAGCCGGTTGGCAGAAGCGTCGTTGCATAAACGGACGCCGAGAACAGCGCGACGCCGGTGACAAGCGTCAAGTAGCGCCAGCGTAGCGTTGTCGCGAGGAAACGGGTGTAGAACCGCATCAGCGCGCCATCGACGTGCGGCTTTTCTTCGATGGGCCGCATCAGATAGGCAGCCATCATGGGCGTTATCAGTCGCGCCACGAGCAGCGAGAACAGCACGGCAACCGCGACTGTCATTCCGAACTGGCGAAAGTATTGGCCGGCAATGCCACCCATAAAGGACACAGGCGCAAAGATCGCAACGATCGTCAGCGTAATTGCAATGACAGCAAGCCCAATTTCATCCGCCGCTTCGAGTGCCGCGCGATAGGGCGACTTGCCCATGTGCATATGACGGACGATGTTCTCGATCTCGACGATGGCGTCGTCGACGAGGATCCCGGTTGCAAGCGTGATGCCGAGCAGGCTCACGAGGTTAAGCGAAAACCCCATCGCGCTGATAGCCCAGAACGTCGGAATTGCCGCGAGCGGTAACGCAACAGCCGAAATAAGAGTGGCGCGTAGATTGCGTAAGAAGAGAAGCACGACGAGAACGGCGAGAACAGCGCCCTCAATCAGAGCTTCCATCGCCGCGACGTAGTTGCCTCGCGTGTAGGACACTGCATCGTCGATTTTCGTCAATTTGACATCTGGATAGTCGGCCTGCAGCTTCTTGAGGGTTTTATTGACCGCATCCGATACCGAAAGCTCGCTTGTGCCTTTCGTGCGGAAGATCGAGAACGAAACAACAGGCTGTCCGTTGAGGCGTCCAAACGAGCGCTGCTCGCTTGCGCCGTCGACGACAGTACCCAGATCTTTGAGGCGTACCTCTCGGCCTCCGGCGAGAATAATCTTGGCGTCCGCGAGCGCAGCGACACGCCGGGCTCCCGCAAGGGTGCGGATCGCTTGCTCCTGACCACCGACTTCACCGCGTCCCGAGCCGAGATCGACGTTGGTCGCTGCAACCTGTTTGTTCACATCTGCCGCGCTGATACCGTACGCCAGCAGCTTATCGGGATCGAGGTTGACACGGATTTCCCGATCGACGCCGCCATAGCGCTCGACGCGACCGACTCCCTTGGTCGCTTGCAAGCGGCGCTTGATAACGTCGTCGACGTGCCAGGATAATTGTTCGAGCGTCATTCCGGGCGACGTTGCTGCGAACGTCAGAATGGCCTGACCTTCGACCTCGATGCGTTCGATCACGGGTTCGTCGATGGTACGCGGAAGATCGCCGCGAACTTTTGCTATGACATCTTTAACGTCATTCAAAGCCCGGTCCGTATCGGTCTCCAGCCGGAATTCGATGACCGTTGTCGATGTACCGTCCGTCAGGGTCGAAGTGATGTGCTTTACACCGGTGATATTGGCGACCGAATCCTCGACAACCTTTGTGACTTGCGTTTCAAGCTCCGCCGGAGCTGCACCCGACTGCGTAATGACAATCGAGATCAACGGAATGTCGATGTTCGGAAAGCGCGTCACCGGTAGCTGCTTGAAACTCAAAGTTCCAAGCAGCATCAACACCGCAAAGAGAACGATCGCTGGAACCGGGCGCCGGATCGACCACGCCGAGACGTTGATTCGCATCAGCGCGCCTCGCTCAGCTTGGCAGCAGGCGCAATCGGACGAACGACATCCCCGTCGCGCAGGAATGTCCCGGCACGCGTAACAACCATGTCGCCTTCGTGTAGTCCCTTCTTCACTTCGACGAGATCGCCGCTGATCAATCCGACAGTCACCAGGTGTTTTTTGATCGTGTTGTTTTTTACGACCTGCACAGATGCCACGCCCTGATCGAACGTAACCGCCGACGAAGGAATGCCGAGGCCACGGCTGTGTGCCGTTTCGATCAGACCACGCGCATAAGTTCCGATCCGGAGTTGCGGGTTCGAGCCGAGGAAAATCTTGACCCGGCCAAGTCGTGTGGTCTTGTCCACTTCCGGTGAAACGAGGCGCACGCGACCTTCGAAATTGCCGACCTGCGGAACGGTGACGATCGCTTTTTGTCCGACCTTGACGTTCTTCAACTCCGTCTCGACGATCTCGGCATCAAGCTCGATTTCGCCTCTTTGAATGATGCGAAACATCGGCTCGCCGACAGAGGAGGCAAGCGCACCCATACGCGCGGTTCGCCGGCTGATGACGCCATCTTGCGGTGCGGTCACGTCCGTATTGCTTCGCCGCCATTCGAGCTCGCGGCCTTGCGCTTCGACCTGTGCCTTCTCTGCTTTTGCGGCAATGAGCCCGTCGCGTGCGGCAACGAGTTGCGCGGCCGTCGTTCGCGCGGCGCTTTCGCGTTGGTCGTAGGTCGCGCCGGAAAGATAGCCTGACTTCTTCAGCGGTTCGGCGCGTTGAAGTTGGGCTGCGGCCTCTTTCGCTTGAGCTTCGGCCTGAGCGATCTGGCTTTCGGCTTGTGCGATCGCGGCGTCGGAACGTGCGAGGTTTGCCCGGTTCTGTGCAATCTGAGCGTCAATCTGTTCAGAGACAAGACGCGCGAGCACTTGCCCTTTCTTTACGTGATCGCCCTCGTCCGCGAGAAGTTCAAGCACACGCAGGCCCTCGATCTCCGGAGAGACGAGTATCTCCTCACGTGGGATAAGCGAACCTGACACGACTGCGGTTTCGATGAAATCGTTCGTCTTGGCGGTTGAAACGGTAATGGCCGGAGCCGCCAATGGCTTCGCCGCCTCCAACCGCTCTGTCTGGATGGCCGCGGTGTGTTTCTTCTGAACGTAGATATATCCGACGGCTGCCGAAGCGCCTAAAAATGCGAGCGTAGCTATGAGTTTCCCAAACGTCATCGGCGCACCTCGACCAGAGATGCCTTGGCGTCGTCCATCGCAGAAGCGTCCGTAGGATTAAGCAAGGACCCCACCATTTCGATGACGACGGGAAGGACCGAGCGCATATTCGCATCGGGTTCGATCGCGCGCCGCCAGAACATGCCGTCGCCGAGAACGTTGAACACTTTGGCGAGCGTCGGAATGTCCACGCGCGGCGCGATCCGGCCCTCGTCCTTCAGTCGCTGAAAGAGCGCCTCGAAACTATCGGAGCAATATTTGTCGACGCTCATGAATATTTCCGCGATGCGGGGATTGCGCGTTGCCTCGATGCCCATTTCAATGACGAACCGCTGCTTCTCCGGAGACTCGTCAATGAGGTAATGCTCGCCGATCGCAGCCAGAGCTTCGAGAAAGTCAGGCGCGCTCGCGAGCTTGGCAAACTTCTCCGCGAATTCGGCTCGGTCGCGTTCGCACAGTCCGGCGATCAGCGCTTCCTTGCTATCGAAATAGACGTAGAGCGCACCAGGGCTGATGCCCGCTTCCCGGCAGATGGCCTGCATCGTCGTCGCGTGAAAACCGCCGCGAGCGAAACAAGTGAGCGCGGCATCTAGGATGTTCTCGCGGCGCGCGCGCTGCGTGTCCGGTTTGAGTTTGGGCATTGCTGAAAAATTTCGGCCAAACAGTTTTAAAAAAAGAATGAACGTTCTGTTTGTCCGACAAATACGGTAGCGTCAAGGCGAATAGTTGTTCGTTTTGTAAAACGCCGGAGATGTTGAAAGCGGGCGGTATCGCGTCCGAAAAGTAGATTAAAGAACTGAGATAGAAATAGAATCCGGGCCGCGCGAGTGTTGCAGGAAGCGAACGGTAAGAGAGGAGCAGTAGGTCCCGCTGCCCACCGCTCCTCTCTCCCTCGCCCGGCAAACCGGACGAATCCCGAAATAGAATTGCAAGCGCCCCGAGCCTTCCGCGGAATACGGGCCGGAGATCACGACTGAGAAGTCGTCATGTCGAATGGAGAGGCTCGACTGGTTTGCAACCCGGTTTATCTGGTTGCTTGGCGATGAGTTTCAAGCAGTCAAAAAATGAGGGCGCATACGATTACGGACGACACGGCGTGCCTGTGAAGATGCACACGGTGCCGGCACCGCCGCTAAGGCAACGCTCCTCCGTATTTTGTGCACGAGCCCAGTTCGCGTAATCGGGACCGAGCTGCGAAATGGAGCGTACCTTGCGCCGCCAAAGAGCGCGGGCCTTGATCTTCGCCAGCCAGACGTAGCGCGCTTCTTCGCCGCGCGCCATGATGGGGGTCTCGGCGCATGTGCCGGCACGAACCGGCAAAGATGCAAGACAACAGCTAGTGAATGCGGCTGCGCCAAGTGCCATGCCCGCGATTGCTTTGGCCATATTGCGAGACCCTTTTCTCAATGTCTGAACTGTGGGCCGGTCACCGTCCAGTGAACCGAAAGTGATGATCCTTCCACGATGCCGTCCGCGCCCTAAAATTGAAAGAGCACGTTGACCGTCCCGTAAGGCGACGTGTCCGTTGCGCCCCAGTCGTCCACTCGGGTCGAAACGCCGCCCGCGACGGAGACCTCGCCTCCGGTCCAATCGTAGCGCACAAAAAGCCCTGCCCGGCCATCCCAGTCCCCGTTTCTGGTCTCGACATTTTTGTCGTAGCGAAGTTCGGGGCCGATGGAGAGATGCGGCTCGGCCCGCCAGCCGGTGCGCCATCGTGCGGAAGACTCATGTCGTGCTGTCGCATAACTGAGATCGAGCGAAGACCATGATTGCTCGGTGATATTGAGCCAAAGTTCTAAAGCACCTTTGAACCCGTAATCCGTGCCATCGCTGTGATTAGCGGGATCTTTTGTCAAATGTTCCTGATGCGTCAGCGATGCGCCAGCGAAGGCTTTGGCGGTTAGTTCGCCAAGCCGCAGGTAATATCCGATCAGGATTTCTGCGTAGGAGTGATCGAGCGTATATTGCTGGCTTCCGCGCCCTTTGTCGGTACAGGCATCGTTCTTCGTCGCATCTCCGCAGGGAGCGCGCGGGGGTCGGCCGTCGTAGCTGTATTGCCCATAGCCGCCCCCGACACGCAACCGCCAACCGTCGCTATAAATATCGCTGCTTGCCGGCGCGACGGTCAGGCCAGAATAAAGAAGCCATTGATCGCGAGCAGTATCGACCCCCGCCCATGTCTCCCGCCATCCATAGGGGGATGCATCTGAAGATGGATCGGTGACTTGTGCGAAAGCCCCGTTCGCCAGAAACAACTGTAGCATCGCGGCGGGCGCGATACCGCCAACTGCTGTACGAAGCCACCGTTTTCCAGTCCCCGAACGCGGCCACATCGAAGAAACTCAGGAACGACGAAACGCCCATATTCAACAAAACGACCATAAGTCAGATGACGTACACGGACGGTCAAGCTGAATAAAAGATGTCGGCATGATTTGAGAGCGCGAAGCCGGGCAGATTTCCCGGGTCGAAATATTTTTTTGCGGCGCGGCCAACGTCAGCGTGGATGATCATGGCATTGTCAGCAAGCCACCCTAAATAACGCTATGTCGCCAGCGTGCTTGGCGTTCGCGCGCACGCAGCTGTGAGATGCGCCCGCCGGGCCATCATGGTAACTGGAAGACTAGCGGCGAACGCGCCTAAATCTCGCAAGAGAAAGATGCAGGCCAATCAACGGCTGCACAGCGTATTGGGTCTGGGAGGACGCAACTTATGTCGGATCTCACGGAGAAAACTCCGAGAAATATTTCGCCTTACTATTCATTTTTTCAAACGCTGTTCGAAACGATCGATACGGCATCGCTATTCTGGCAACCGTTGCTTAGGGCCATTGGCAGCAGCCAACTCGAAGTCGCGGGCCTGCAGGCGCGGCAGGCCCAGGCCATGGTCCATTGGACCCACGAGTTGATGCGCTTCGGCTCGCCAATCGATGTCGCCGGAGCGAATGCGCGCCTTTGGCAAACGATGCTCGGAAACTGCGTTGACGCTGCTCCGCGTGTCGCTGCTGCAGCCAGTTGCGCAACACAATCGGTTCCGATCGCATTGCCGTTGCCTGCTTCCCGCCCCAGGGACGCGCTTATTCTTCTAGATCGCGAACGGCGTGTGCGGCCGGCCGACGAGAAGCCGCTTGAGCGCAAAGTCGCTTGATGGCTTGAGAGATCGTCTTTGGAGAAACCGGGTGCGCTTCGGTTCCTCGATCGCGAAACGCCGATAACGTGCCGCCGTTTGGTTCAAGGCTGCACGTTGCTATTTCAACTCGGCCATCGCCTCGGCAAATCCCTTCAATGAAATGGGGATACCGATACCCGCTTCCTCAGTCTGGAAGATGATGAAGATTGCCGTCTTGCCGGACTTGAGTTGATCGACGAGATGGTCGTCGACAACCACTTGCGCATAGCAGGCGAAGCTGTGGCAGCGGAGGAAGGGAGCGTGTCCCACGTCCTTGCCATCGATCTTTAGTCCAAGGCCCGGAGGGAGCAGCACGCCTAACGGCGCAAACACGCGAAGCACCCGCGTGCCATTCGAGAACTTCTGAAAGTAAACCGTCAGACCGATATTGTTCTTGTCCTCGGCAGTCACGCTTTGGACAAGGGCGCAGACGGGATTTTTCGAGCCA
Source organism: Hyphomicrobium sp. (assembly GCF_035548195.1). Lineage (GTDB taxonomy): Bacteria > Pseudomonadota > Alphaproteobacteria > Rhizobiales > Hyphomicrobiaceae > Hyphomicrobium_B. The sequence continues at coordinate 161,506 of NZ_DASZTY010000037.1, read as the reverse complement.
GGTGGAGGGTCCTTACAGACAACCTGCCAATCGCCGTGCTGGGATTTGACATTTCCCTCAGGAGCCTCAACCGCGAACGCGGGTTCGGGAAGAAGTGTCGAAAGTAGGGTTTGTGCAGTTGCGAAGGATACGGCAAGGGCGATGAGGAAAAGCGGAGAGCTGGCTCTGGAGCACTGCCCTGGCGTTCCGCGTGAACCCGGAACTCGACCACCGGAACGGGAATTATGAGCTGGCAAGAGACTGTCCTTGCTTTCACGGGCAGCACACCCCGGCACAGGATTATACGGAGCCGGGCTTATTAGGATGCGCTACGTCGTCCAGGAATTCGGCCGAATTCTGTTCGTCGCGATGAACACTTCCTCCCGCACGGCACTATGATTCGCAAATAGTTCTGCACCGTTTCGCGAATAAATGACGCACAAACTTGACTTGAGTATTGCGAAGCGCTTGTGCTCTTAATCATCCTGCCTTAGCACGTGTGACGAGCGGTTGGGCGCTTCACTGAAGGCAAATCCCGGTTGAAGAAACCGGGCAATAATAAACGGGGACGGTGCGCGGAAGCGCTATCGGGATAATGGGAGACTGTCGGATCGGCGAGGTGCCGGCCCGACGAATCGGGAGCGAAGGAATGTCTAAAGAGATGTTTGGCGCGGTCGCCATTCTGGCGATCGTTTGCTTGGCGGTGGCATTTGGCGGTTTAACTCCCGCATTCGCCGGTCTTGGGCAACCGACCGATGGTGAGTTGGGCCTTCAGCTTTCGGCCTCCCCTATCATGGACCAGATCACGAGCCTCTTTAACGTGGTCAATACCATCCTCATCGTCATCGTGCTGTTTGTTCTCGTGCTGTTGTTGTGGGTGATGTTTCGCTTCAACGAGAAGAGCAATCCCGTTCCGTCGCGCACCACGCACAACACCATGCTTGAGGTTGCGTGGACGATCGTTCCGATCCTCATCCTTGTCGGTATTGCCATTCCTTCATTTCATTTGCTTTTCAACCAATACGCTTTTCCCAAGCCCGACGTGACCATCAAGGTGACTGGTAACGCCTGGTTCTGGGATCACGAGTACATGGACGATAAGGTGACGGTCACGTCCAATATGGTCAACGACGAGGACATCTTGCGCGCCAAAATGGGCGACGATGCCTTCGACAAAAAGTATGGCGCGCTAACGGGCACGCAGTTGACTAAGGCGCTCTATGACGACTCGCTTCCGGTTTGGAAGGAAGATCATAAGCTGCGCCGGTTGACCGTCGATCAGGAGATCGCTGTCCCTGTCAACAAAGTCGTCACTGTGCTCGTGACGTCGAATGATGTCATTCACTCTTGGACGATTCCTTCCTTCGGCGTGAAGATGCAGGCCGTGCCCGGCCGTACCTCCGCCGTCTGGTTCAAAGCCACAAAGATCGGAACTTACCGCGGGCAGTGCTCGGTTCTTTGCGGCAAGTTGCACTCGGCGATGCCGATCGTCGTTCGCGTCGTTGATCAACCCGTCTATGATTCCTGGATGGCGGCGCTGAAGGCGAAAGACAGAAAGAAGGCGCAGAAGATTCTCGACGACGACGCGGCTGCGCACGCTAATCAGTCGGTCGCGGCGGCTCAGTAAACAGGACTTCTGGCGGCAGCAGGTGGAACCTGCTTCGCCGGTGTTTGGCTAAACATTCGAAGAAACTTCCGGGACAAGGGCTCTAGGATTATGGGAAGCACGGCATACGCAGAGGGCGACAGTCACGATCACGCACCGGGTTTTTTTAGACGCTGGTTCTGTTCGACAAATCACAAAGACATTGGGACCATGTACTTGCTGTTCGCGATCGTGGCGGGCTGCATCGGCGTGTTTCTGTCTTTGATGATGCGGCTGGAGCTTGAGGAGCCCGGCTTGCAGTACTTCGCCAATCCCGGCGTTTATAACGTATTCGTCACCGGGCATGGCCTCTTCATGGTCTTCTTGATGGTCATGCCGGCGATGATTGGCGGCTTCGGCAACTGGTTTGTCCCGTTGATGATCGGCGCGCCGGATATGGCCTTTCCGCGCATGAATAACATCTCGTTCTGGCTGCTGCCGGCCGCGATGATCCTGCTTCTGATTTCGCTGTTTGTGCCGGGAACGGCCGATGCCGATGGCGTAGGTACGGGCTGGATTCTTGTTGCGCCGCTGTCGAGCAAGATCGGGCATCCGGGCCCGTCCGTCGATTTCGCGATCCTCTTTTTGCACTTGGCGGGTGCGTCCTCGATCCTTGGCGCGATCAACTTCATTACGACCATTTTCAATATGCGCGCTCCGGGCATGACACTGCACAAGATGCCGTTGTTCGCCTGGTCGGTGCTGGTCACCGCCTTCTTGCTGCTTCTGTCGCTGCCGGTTCTAGCCGGTGCGATCACGATGCTGCTCACGGACCGCAACTTCGGCACGACCTTCTATGACCCGGCTGGTGGTGGCGATCCGTTGCTCTATGCGCACTTGTTCTGGTTCTTCGGCCACCCGGAAGTTTACATTCTCATCCTGCCGGGTTTCGGCATGATCAGCCATATCGTCTCGACCTTCTCGAGAAAGCCAATCTTCGGTTATCTCGGGATGGCCTACGCAATGGTCGCGATTGGTCTTGTCGGCTTCGTCGTGTGGGCGCACCATATGTACACCGCCGGTCTGAGCGTCGACACGCAAGCCTACTTCATGTTCGCGACGATGGTTATTGCCGTCCCCACGGGCGTGAAGATCTTCTCCTGGATTGCGACGATGTGGGGTGGTTCGATCCAGTTCCGCGTCCCGATGCTTTGGGCTCTGGGCTTCATCTTCCTGTTTACCGTCGGCGGGGTGACAGGCGTTATGTGTGCGAATGCTGGTATCGACCGTTCGCTGCACAATACCTATTACGTCGTCGCGCACTTCCACTACGTGCTGTCGCTCGGTGCAGTCTTCTCGATCTTCGCGGGCTGGTACTACTGGTTCCCGAAGATGTCGGGCTACATGTACAATGAATTCCTCGGAAAGCTGCACTTCTGGCTGACGTTCGTCGGCGCAAACATTCTGTTCTTCCCGCAGCACTTCCTTGGTTTGGCTGGCATGCCGCGCCACTACGCTGATTATCCTGAGGCGTTTGCTTTCTGGAACCGTGTTTCGTCGATCGGCTCGTACATCACGACCGCCGGTCTCCTGGTGTTCCTCTTTGCGATGTTCTACGCCTACTTCATCCGCAAAGAGAAAGCGGCAAGCAATCCGTGGGGTGTTGGCGCCACGACACTCGAATGGACTTTGCCGTCGCCGCCGGCGTTCCACTCCTATGAAACGCTGCCGCGGATCGCGGCAACTGATCACCACTGATCGGTCACGGCAAGCGGTTCAGCGGCGGGTATGCAAACGCAAGCCCGCCGCTCTCGCTAGAAAAAAGTGACGGCTCGAACGCGATGGACGCAGGCACGCACCAGCAATGAGTATTCAAAGCGAAATCGGCCAGGCTGATTTGGTCCTGGAGCCTAGCGTCGGCGATTTCATTCAATTGATGAAGCCGCGCGTCATGGCTCTTGTCGTTTTTACGGCTCTCGCGGCCATGCTGGCGGCGCCCGCGCCCATTCATCCGGTTCTTGGCAGCATTGCCATTATCGCGATCGCTATCGGGGCCGGCGCCTCGGGCGCGCTGAATATGTGGTACGACGCCGACATCGATGCCCGGATGGCGCGCACTGCCGCGCGTCCGCTGCCCAGAGGTCGGATCACGCCGGACGAGGCATTGAGCTTCGGCGGGGTGTTGGCCGTCGGATCCGTCCTGACGCTTGGCGTCCTGGTGAACTGGACGGCTGGTGCCCTGCTCGCACTGACGATTGCCTTCTATATTTTCGTCTACACGATGTGGTTGAAACGCCGGACACCGCAGAACATCGTGATCGGAGGTGCCGCAGGTGCTTTCCCGCCAATGATCGGCTGGGCCGCCGTGACGGGCGACATCAGCCTGCAAAGCATTCTGCTGTTTCTCATCATCTTCATGTGGACTCCGCCACATTTCTGGGCCCTGGCCCTCTACCGTTGCCGCGACTACGAGCGCGTCGGGGTCCCGATGCTCCCTGTCGTTGCCGGTCCGCAAGAAACGCGGCGCCAGATCCTGATCTATTCCATTCTGCTGGTTCCCCTGGCAGTAGTGCCTTACTTCGTGGGTCTCGGCGGATTGGCTTATCTCGCTCTCTCGGTCGCTCTCGGCATCGTGTTTTTGGCGCTTGCGATCCGCGTTTACTTCACCACGGAAGGGCGTGAGGCCGATACGGCGGCGCGCCGTCTGTTCCTGTTCTCGATACTTTACCTGTACGGCTTGTTCGCAACGCTTTTCGTCGAAGCGCTGGTCAGTCGTGTCCTGGTTTGAGACCTAACCCAATGAGCGACAACGCGAAGGACAAGAAGCAATCCGAAGAGGCCGCCGATAGGATACGGCGCCGCCGCTCTATTGCGATCGCTTTGACCCTCGGTTTTATGGTTTTCGCATTCTACGTCGCCACAATTGTTCGGCTTGGCGGCAACGTAGCGAATGGCGTGTATTGATGACGAAGGCGAGAGACGTGCAGTCCGATAGTGAAAACGCAGCGAAGGCCTCTCGCAACAATCGACGGGTCGTCACCATTTGCTTGGGAGCGCTCGCCGTCATGGGGGCGATCACGGCCTATTCGCCCACGCTTTATCGAATGTTTTGCAGCGTGACCGGATATGGTGGCACGACGCAGCGTGCGACCAGCAACACCGCCAAAGTTCTCAATCGTACCATGACCGTTCGTTTCGACGGCAGCGTCGCGCAAAACCTGCCGTGGAAATTCGAACCCGAAGTCACCAAGATGGATGTCAAGGTCGGTGAGACGGCGCTGGCGTTTTTCCGCGCGACGAATTTGTCCGATAAAACCGTAACCGGGCAAGCCGCATACAATGTCACGCCCGAAGCGCTGGGCATTTATTTCAAGAAGATCGCCTGCTTTTGCTTTAATGAGCAGACCCTCAAGCCGCACCAGACGGTCGAAATGCCGGTGACGTTCTTCGTCGATCCAAAGATGGCGGACGACCCCGACACGAACATCCTGACCGACGTGACGTTGTCTTATGTTTTCTATCCCGTTGCGAGTGCGACGGCTGACAATACTTCTCGCACTGCGAAGTCGGGAGGGTAGGAGTAACAGAAGTTCGGCATAACGAAACAAGACCAAAAGAAACGGGATCGAAAATTGTCCGGGCGCGAGCCCGAACGAGATTTAAGATTTCGATCTGGGAGTACGAACGGGGACGACGGAGACTGAAATGGCAGACTCGCACGTGAAGCATCATGACTATCACCTGGTAAACCCAAGCCCTTGGCCGCTTCTATCGTCTATGGCGGCATTGGCTACGGCCATCGGCGCAATCGCCTGGATGCGCACGCACGTCGATGGTGAAGGTGTGCTCGGGATCAAGGGGCCGTATCTGTTCGCAATCGGTATGGTTGCTCTGATCGCCTGTGCATGGTCATGGTGGCTAGACATCATCCGTGAAGCTAATCAAGGCTATCAGACGCCGGTCGTGCAGCTTCACTTGCGCTACGGCATGATCATGTTCATCGCCTCTGAGGTGATGTTCTTCGTCGCTTGGTTCTGGGCATATTTCGACAACGCCTTGTTCCCGGGCGATGTCCACCAGCTCATGAACAACGCTGGTCAGATGGTCGGAATGACCACGCGCAACGAACTCTATGGTGGTCATTGGCCGCCGGCGCCCGCTGAAACTGCCGCAGTCATCCCGGGCTTTTTCAAACACACCTTCAATCCGTGGGGCCTGCCGCTTGTTAACACGCTCATCCTGTTGACGTCTGGTTGCACGGTTACGTGGGCTCATCACTCGCTTTTGAAGAACGACCGCCGCGGTCTTGTGATTGGCCTCATTTTGACGGTTCTGTTGGGCCTGACGTTCACCGCCTGCCAGGCGATCGAGTATAGCCACGCCGGCTTCAGCTATGCCGGTCACAGCTATGGCTCGACATTCTTCATGGCGACGGGCTTCCACGGCGCGCACGTGATCATTGGTACGATCTTCCTGCTCGTCTGCCTTATCCGTGCTCTCAGAGGCGCCTTCACGCCGCAGCAGCACTTCGGCTTTGAAGCAGCGGCTTGGTATTGGCACTTCGTCGACGTCGTCTGGCTGTTTCTCTTTGCCTGCATCTACGTTTGGGGCGCAGGCCCGCTCGCGCCCGGTGCCGAGTAGCCCTGTGGCTAATTGTGGATGAAGTAGGTTCAGAGTATGCGGGAGGCGGCCCTTGGTCGCCTCTCCTGTTTTCGGAAGGTCCCAAAGGATAATCTTCCCTTCGCGACTGCCGCCGCTCGACGACTACTTTGCAATATTGGAAAAATGAGAATCGAGGCCCAGGTGCCCAACTCAAGCTCGTCCGTCTCGCCCCTGGTTGTCGGTTTGAAGTGCTGCTGCCCGCGCTGTGGAAAGGGAAAGCTTTTTTCCCGTCTGCTCAATATGCGCGAGCGATGCGATCAATGCGGCCTGGACTATCGGTTCGTCGATACCGGTGATGGACCCGCCGTCTTCGGAATTTTCATTCTCGGCGTCCTGTGCGTCGGCGGCGCGCTCATTGCCGAGTTTAAATTCGGCGTTCCGTGGTGGGTGCATGTCCTGCTGTGGGGCGTTCTCACGCCGATCTTCGCCGTTTTTCTCCTGCGTTTTCTGAAGGCGACGTTGATCGCTTTACAGTTCAAGAACAAGGCCGAGGAAGGCCGCCTCGCCAAGGAGTAAAGATGTTCGCACGTTGGCGCGCCGCAGGTCTGATTGTACCCACGCTTTTGACATTGGCGTTGCTGCCGGTCCTAATCGGCCTTGGAAACTGGCAATGGCATCGTAAGGCCTGGAAAGAAGGGTTGATAGCGAAGATCTCGGCCCGAACCACCGCCGCGCCTGTGTCCTATCCGGAAGCCTTGGCGAAATACGTTAAAGATGGAGACGTCGAATACCTCCATGTCCGTGTGACCGGTACCTTCGACTACGGCAGAGAGCTCTATCTGTACGCGCCAACGACCGCTGCTCAAGGTTGGCACGTCTACACATTGTTAAAGCCGGAAGGCGGCTTGCCTCCGGTGTTCGTCAATCGGGGCTGGGTTCCGGACGAACTCAGAGATCCGTCGAAACGTGCGGAAGGGCAGGTTTCGGGGCCGGTAACGGTAACGGGTTTGGTACGCCTGCCCGAACACAGAGGCTGGTTCACGCCTGATAACGACTACGCCGGCAACCGCTGGTACTGGCGCGATCTCGACGCCATGCAATGGGGGGCTCAGGGGCCGCCGACGCCTCTCAAGTTCTCCTCGGAAAAACACCAAGCTTATGCACCGTTCTCCATCGACGCCGACGCATCGCCGCCTAATCCAGGCGGCTGGCCGAAGGGGGGTACGACGGAAATCCACCTGCCCAATTCCCACCTGCAGTACGTCATCACATGGTACAGCTTGGCAGTAGCCCTCATCGGCGTCTTCGCGGTATTTGCCCGGGAGCGGCTTAAAAATCAAAAAGAGCAAAGAAAACAGTAAGGTAAGCCAAAATTCCCGCCGTTGCGCCAATGGCTTGTTCCTGTCCATTGGCACCACTAGGTTTGGCATCGCTCGTTAATTCGTCGGCTGAAAGATCGTGACTTTGAAATATATTTCTACGCGGGGTGGAGCGGATACGCTCGGGTTCGAGGATGTTCTTCTCGCGGGGCTTGCGCGCGACGGCGGACTTTACGTGCCGGAGGTTTGGCCGACATTGCCAGCCAATACGATCGCGTCGTTCAGAACGAAGTCCTTCGTCGAGATCGCGGTCGACGTCATCCATCCGTTCACCGGCGACGAAATCTCCCGCGCCGAACTTCATCGCATGGCGGCCGAAGCCTATGCGACCTTCGATACGCCGGACGTGACGCCGCTTGTCGAACTAAAGCCCGGGCTGATGGTCCTGGAGCTTTTTCACGGTCCGACGCTCGCGTTCAAGGACGTTGCGATGCAGCTTCTGGCGCGCCTGATGGACCACGTGCTTGAGAAGCGAAACGCGCGGGCAACGATCGTCGGCGCAACATCAGGTGATACGGGCGGCGCCGCAATCGAAGCATTCCGCTCATCGAAGCGCGTGGACGTTGTCGTCCTGTTTCCGGAAGGACGCGTTTCGGATGTGCAGCGGCGCATGATGACAACGCCGAAAGAAGCGAATGTGCACGCGGTTGCGGTTCGCGGCACGTTTGACGATTGCCAAACACTCGTCAAGGCGATGTTCAACGATCACGCTTTCCGCGATCGCGTCGAACTTTCTGGCGTCAACTCGATCAATTGGGCCCGCATCGTCGCACAGGTCACCTATTATTTCTGGGCGGCGTCGCGGCTCGACGCAAATGGAAAGCCGCTGTCATTCGCCGTTCCGACCGGAAATTTCGGTGACATCTTCGCAGGCTACGTCGCAAAGCGCCTTGGGCTTCCGATCGAAAAGCTGATTATCGCGTCGAACGAGAATGATATCCTTCCGCGTGCCGTGGAAACGGGCGTCTATGCGATGAAAGGCGTCGTCGCAACCACGTCGCCATCGATGGACATTCAGATCTCCTCCAACTTCGAGCGCTACCTATTCGAAGCGTCTGACCGCGATAGCGATTTCGTCCGCAGCGCGATGGCCTCGCTCATTGCGACCGAACGCTTCGAACTCGGTCGTGTGTGGCCGCAGCTTCAATCTGATTTTGCCGCCGTTTCTGCCTCCGAAAGAGACGTGTCGACCGCCATAAACGGCGTGAAGTCAAAGTATCGCTATGTGCTCGATCCGCACACCGCGTGCGCTTTCGTTGCCGCGGAACGTGTTGCAGCCGAAGGAAATACCGTCGTGCTCTCGACCGCACACCCTGCGAAATTTCCCGATGCCATAGAGGCAATCACCGGGGCGCGACCTAACCTTCCTTCTCACATGGCGCATCTGATGACCGATGCGGAAAGGTTTGAGACATTGCCCAATAGCTTGTCTGCCGTACAGGATTTTGTCCTGAAGCATTGTCGCGTCGCTACAGGAACCGCCTGATGACAACCACCGAGCTGACGACGCTCGCCAATGGCATCCGCGTTGCGACGCAAAGAATGCCGAACCTTGAAACGGTATCGCTTGGCGTATGGGTTGCGGTCGGATCTCGTCATGAACGCGACGACCAGCATGGGCTCTCCCATTTCCTAGAGCATATGGCCTTCAAAGGCACGAAGAGACGTACGGCTAGGATGATTGCGGAAGAGATCGAAAGCGTGGGCGGTGATCTCAACGCGTCGACGGGTCTGGATACGACCGCTTACTACGCGCGGGTTCTCAAGGGCGACGAGAACGTGGCGTTGGAACTCATCGCCGACATACTGCTCAACTCAAAGTTCGCGAAGGAAGATCTGGATCGCGAACGGGTCGTCATCCAACAGGAGATCGCGGCCACCGACGACAATCCGGACGACATTATCTTTGATCTGATGCAAAGCGCGGCCTTCCCCGGCCAGGCTATCGGCCGGCCTATTCTGGGTACGAAGGCAAGCGTCGGACGATTCCGCGCGGCCGACCTAAGCTCTTACCTTGCCGAGCATTATCTTCCCGAAGCTATGGTCGTTTCCGCTGCCGGAGCTGTCCATCATGGGGACATCGTCCGCCACGTTGAGGCCCTATTCGGCGGGCTCACTCAGAGGCACCGTGAAACCGAGTCGCAGGCGCAATATCGGGGCGGCTTTGCGGCGTCGGCGAAGCCGTTTGAACAGAGCCACGTTCTGATAGGACTGCCGTCGCCGTCGTGCTTGGACCCAGCTTTTTATACTGCGCAGGTTTTCTCCGGACTGTTCGGCGGCGGCATGTCATCCCGTCTGTTTCAGGAGATCCGAGAAGATCGCGGACTTTGCTACTCGATCTACTCGACGGTGTGGGGGGTAAAGGATACGGGAATGCTGGCTGTGCATGCCGCAACTGCGCCTGAAATGGTCGAAGGGCTCGCTGCCGTGGTCGCTCAAGAGCTGACCGCGCTCGCCGACTCCGGTCCGACCGATGCCGAGTTGCTTCGCGCCAAAGCCCAGCTGAAAGCCGGCCTGCTGACGGCGCTTGAAAGTTCGTCCGTCAACGCCGAGCAGATGGCGAGACAACTCCTCGCGCAGGGGCGGTTTGTTGCGACCTCCGAGCTGATCGATGAGGTCGAGAATGTTGATCGCGAACGGATAAGAGAGTTCGCCGGCAGCCTCAAAGACAAACCCGCGACTGTCGCCGTGATCGGCTCGGGCCGAAAGTCAACGGCACAAGCGACGCGCGTTGCGGCATTGTTCACGCCGGCTGGCTCTGATGCTATGACTGAGCAGGGATCGAGGTAAGAACGCCGTGGCTTTTCTTCGTGCAACCCGCTCGGAAGAAGATTTTGACGGCTTTCGTGGCCGCAACGTCGTATTACGCCAACCGTTGACCGGCGATTATGCCGAATGGGCAGAGCTGCGAGCGTTGAGCCGCGCACATCTGACGCCCTGGGAGCCGACCTGGGCGCACGACGATCTTTCGCGGACGATGTATCGGCGCCGGCTTCGCGCCTACGCGAAAGACGTTCGCGACGACGTCTCCTATCCCTATTTCATTTTCGACAGCGCCTCGGGCGCGCTCGTGGGCGGCCTGACTTTGTCAAATGTGCGCAGAGGATCAGCGCAGACTGCGTCGCTGGGCTATTGGATGGGCGCGCCCTACGCCGGGCAAGGCTATATGCGGGATGCCGTCATGGCCCTTCTGCCCGTCGCGTACGGTCCACTCCGATTGCATCGGATCGAGGCGGCGACGATGCTCAACAACGCCGCATCCATCCGTGTCCTTGAAATTTGCGGTTTTGAGCGCGAGGGGCTGGCGCGTTCGTACCTCAAGATCAACGGACGGTGGGAAGATCATTTGCTTTATGCACGGGTTAACGCTGCATCGCTCTCCGCTGCCCCACGCGAAAGCGGAGGGTCTTGAAGCTCATGGGGGGACGGAGAACAACGAACCGTTTAACGATCTGGCTGATGGCCTTGGTCGTCTCGGTCATGTGGACGCTGAGTTTGGCAAGCCGTGCCGAAGCTCTAACGCCGATCCCCGTCCAGGAAGATCAGGACCACATCGAGATCACGACGCTCGGTGAAGCTTACGAGGGGCGCGGCGATAGTCTGCAGGTCGAGACGGCTGCCGGTCAGGACGGCGTCTCCGGTCGCATGACCGTCCGAGCCTCGGTCCCCGGCACCAGCCCAAATTGGATGGTGTTCGCGCTAACCAACAAGACCGACAAATCGCTTGAACGGTTGCTGACGGCAGATCGTTATTCGCTCGTTGGTTCCGGCACGGTATGGCCCGACCTCGATGCCCGCCGCATCGAAAGCGTAACGCCTTCCGTCGGCTTCGTCCCCGAACGTATCAAGAATGACAAGGCGGACGTATTCCGCATCACGCTCGAACCGGGGCAAACGATTACCTATGTTGCGGAACTCGCAGGCGAGCACTTTGCGCGTCTCTATCTTTGGAAGCCGATCGACTACGAAATCAAGAGTCGTGACCGGCAGTTGTTCAACGGCGCGATGCTTGGTCTGACGGGCCTGCTGGCGATCTTTCTGACATCCATTTTTGCCGCAAATCACAAGCTGATCTTTCCGGCCGCCGCACTCGTCGCCTGGACGGTCTTGAATTATCTCTGCGTCGATTTCGGCTTCTTCCATAAGCTGTTCAATCTGCGACCGGAGGACAACGCGGTCTATCGTGCGGCGGGCGAAGCCGCGATGGCATCCAGCTTTGTAATTTTCCTTTCGACGTTCCTGCGTCTGGGCCTATGGCACGGCGTCGTAAGGATGATGATCGGTGTCTGGATGGTGGCGCAGCTGACGCTCATCGCCGTCGCCGTCATCGATCCGCGTCTAGCCGCGACTTTCGCCCGGCTGTCGTTCCTTTTGATCGGCGGCGTGGGCGGCTTGTTCACGCTTTTTCTGGCTTTCAAAGGGCAGGATCGTGCGTTGTCGCTCGTACCGACATGGCTGCTGTTACTCGTTTGGATCTTTGCGACCGGCATGACGCTCAGCGGCCGGATGTCGGGCGATATCGTCGTCTCGAGTCTCATCGCCGGTCTTGTTCTGGTCGTGATTCTGATGGGCTTTACGGTCACGCAGTTCGCCTTCAGATCATCCGACGCAGCTTATGCGGGAGCGCCCACCGAATTGCAGGGTAGATCTCTCGCGCTCGCGGCGTCAGGCTCGACGGTGTGGGAATGGAACATCCGTCGCGATGAGATCAAAGTTAGCCCTGAGGTTGAAATAGCGCTCTCTCTGATGCCCGGAGAATTGTCCAGCAAAGTCGACGATTTCCTGCGGCACGTACACCCGACGGACAAAGAGCGCTTCCGCGTCATGTTGATGTCGGTACAGGAGCGCTCCGGCGTGAGGATCCGCACTGATTTCCGTCTCCGGCATTCGGACAATAGCTGGCGCTGGTTTGAACTCGAAGCCGCGAGTGTTCCGAACTCGGATGGGCGAACGCTCCGTTGCGTGGGATTGCTGCGCGACGTTTCGGACATGAAACGCGCCCATGAGCGTCTTCTTCATGACGCCGTACATTGCAGTCTGACCGGACTTCCCAATCGGGAGCTGTTCCTCGATCGCCTGAAGGGCGTTATTGCTCGCGCTAAAACGGAAAACCACGTTAAGCCGGCCGTCATCTTTATCGACCTCGACAAGTTTAAGAGCATCAACTCGTCGTTTGGTCTTGTCCGGGGCGATAGCCTGCTCCTGACCGTCGCCCGTCGCCTGCAGCGTCATCTGGGACCGCATGACACCGTCGCAAGAGTGGGCGGAGATCAATTTGCGATGCTGTTTATCGGAGAGCGCGAGGCCCGAAATTTATCCGCTGTTGCTGAACGCGTGCGCCGCTCACTCAGAGCCCCGATTCCGCTGGCCAATCAGGAGGTCATCCTCACAGGCTCGATTGGCCTCGCCGTCTGGGATGAAGCCCGTGGCCCCGACGACGATCTATTGAAAGATGCTGAGCTTGCGATGTACCGGGCCAAGCGAACCGGTGCTGATCGCATCGAAATTTTCGAGCCGGGCATGCGTCGCGATCGCGAACAGAACACCGGCGCCGAGCTCGGAAAGGCGATTGAGAAAGGACAACTCAAGGTTCTCTATCAGCCGATCGTTTATCTGCCGACGAAAGAACTTGCAGGGTTCGAAGCCTTTGTCCGTTGGGAACATCCAAAGCTCGGTCTCGTGAATCCGTCTTCCGTGATTGGGTCTGAAGGCGATGCCGGTGCGATGGTCAAGGTCAATAGCTATGTCTTGTTACGCGCTGCCAAGGATGCGGCCCGCTGGCTAAGCGAATTCCATCGTCCCGAAAGACCTCTTTTCGTAACTGTGAACATCTCTTGTCCGCAGATTTTGCGTCCGGAATCGATTCAGGAAATTCGCCAGATCCTCGGCCGCAATACGGTGCCGGCCGGAACGCTCAGACTTGAGATCGCCGAAAACGTCGTAATGGATAATCCCGAGCAGGCAGCCGAGGTCCTGAAGGTCCTCCATGCCTCCGGTGCCGAACTCGCTCTCGACGAATTTGGTACGGGCTATTCTTCGCTCGCCTATCTCAATCGCTTCCCCTTCGACACCATCAAGATTTGCCGTGAACTGGTTCGCAGCAGTGGAACGGCAGCGGGCGCAGCAGTCATGCGCTCGATGGTGGCGCTCGCACACGAGCTTTCGAAGGCTGTGGTCGCGGATGGCGTCGAGCGCGCCGATCAAGCGACATTTCTGCGGTCGATAGGCTGCGAATATGCACAAGGCTACCATTTTGGCGAACCGATCCCAGAACGCGCTGTCGTGCAGCTTCTCAAGATGGTGCGTCGCTCGGAACGAAAGATGCAGCCGCGCGGCTTCTTCCGTCCCAAATTCCGGAGTGCTGGCAAGCGAGCGAAGGCAAAGGCCGCACGCGCCGCATTGGCTGCCGCAAAGCCCCTGGCGGGTGAGAAGGTGATAACGCCGTCAACGGGTGCTCCCGTGCCCGTCAAACCTGCTGCTCTGCCGCAAGGTTCGGTCGTCCGGCACCGTCAGAAGGCTGAAGGTAAGGCCCCGGCGAACGGTTCAGCTACGAATAAGCCTGCGCCACAATTGATGCCTTCGAGACAAGCTGGTCCGGCGCGGACTCCAGCAACAGCGGGCGGACCGCTAAAGTCTCCAGCCGCTGTGCCCGCATTACCGCCGGAGTTGCTACAAAATATCGAACGCACGTCTGGCACCTCGCCGAGACACAATCCCAAGCCCCCGGTCAACGGCCACGCCGCACCGGTTTCACCTGCGGCCGGATCGACATCCGCGCCGGGCATTGGGTCGCCATCCAAACCGCCCGTCACCGCTTCACCGCCTAACATCATGGCGCCCCTCTCCGAGGCCCTCGCGCGCGCCGCGAGCGCAACACCAACCACTGGGCGACCGGCGCCCGCAAGCACAGCCCAACCACAGAGAAACGGGAATTCCGTGTCTCCGGTTGAGGCAGCAGCAACCCCTCGGACGAACGGGGCGATGTCTCCGCCGCCCAATGAAACGACACAGCAGCCCGACTTCTCGACACTCCCACCGTCGATTGCGGCAAGTCTCGCCCGCCTCGCGGGCGGCGAGCCGGTGCCGAAGACGTCGGGCGGTCCCGCACCGAGGCCGGAGCCGAAAATCGCCTCGAAGGGATAGATTATTGTCCCACGCCTCTTAAGCGTGGCCCGCGTCATTGACGAGATGTGAGAGATCGATCCCGATCTTCGCCAGGGCTTTCGAATACTTGTTTTCGAGATCTTCATCAAAGATGAGATCGGGATCGGCCGGACAATGCAGCCAGCCGTTATCCTGCATCTCAGTTTCGAGCTGCCCTGGAGACCATCCGGCATAGCCGAGAGCGAGCAAGGCGCGGCTCGGGCCGCGCCCATGTGCGATCGCTTTCAAAATATCGATCGTCGCAGTCAGACAAACGTCGTGTTCGATGGCGAGAGTTGAATCCTCCGAAAAATAATCGGAGCTGTGCAGCACGAACCCGCGGCCCGTTTCGACCGGACCGCCGACCTGGATTGAGAGCGACAGTATTTCGCTATTAATTTCATCGTCCGGATTACGCGGCGAGATACCAAGCCTTTCGAGCAAATCGGGAGCGGTGATGTGATCGGCACGCTGGTTTATTATGAGGCCCATCGCCCCTTCCGGAGAATGCGCGCACATATATATGACCGAACGCTGAAACCGGCGATCGGACATCGCAGGCATTGCAATGAGCAGTTGCCCTTCAAGCTTGATATCGGAGCCTTCGGCACGACCCCTCTGACGGATTGGCTTCATGGCAGGAAGACTAATCCGATAGAACGGCGCCGTGAAGATGGTCGAAAGGAGCCAGTCCTTGCCAATGTAACAAGACACCCTTTTGAGCCTAATATAGGTAAGTACAGAAAATCATTACCGCCGAATTTCGGCAGGTTTCGAATTTGTAATTTAAAGGGCACCCGCCGTGATGAAATTAAGCATTGCGCTCCTGTTGTTGAGCACAACGACAGCGTGGAGCGATCCAGTAGCCCCGGTCGCTTCGGATTGGGTCAAGGGTTATAACACACAGGCGAGGCTGGTTGCGGGACGCGCGAGCATCGATGGCCGTAAAGAGCTTTACGCGGGCGTTGAAGTTGCAATGCCAGCGGGTTGGAAAACCTATTGGCAGGCTCCGGGCGACGCCGGCGGTGTCCCACCCGAATTCGATTGGCAGGGATCGCAAAACCTCGCCAACGCCGAGGTTTTTTATCCGGCCCCGCATCGCCTTCACGACAAAGCTGGAGACGCGGTAGGCTATAAGGATCACGTGATCTTTCCGGTCAAACTGGCGCCGAAAGATCCGGGCAAAGCCATCGTCCTCCAGGCCAAGGTCGACTATGGCCTATGCAAGGATATTTGCATCCCGGCTGAAGTCGAATTCAAGGTAGTGGTTCCGCCCGATGTAGGCGCATCAGCCGAGCTAACGCAGACATTGGCGCAGGTGCCGCAGGCTCATCCCCGCGCCGGCATCGATCCGAAGCTTGAAACTTGGCGCGTTGACCGGTCATCGGGAAAACCGAAGCTGATTTTGAAGGTCGCGACCGGATCGGCAAAAGGCGCCGATGCGTTCGTCACCGCAAAGGACGGAACGTATATTCCCCTGCCGAAGCGCTCGGCTGATGAAGCGGGCAAAGCCGTGTTCGAAGTTAGTCTGACGGACGGGGTCGATATCAAGGATTTGAAAGGCAAGCCTCTGACAGTCACTATGGTCGACGACAAAGGTCAATCCGAGACGACAATCACACTCCAATAGCCGTTACAGCGCGGCGACAGCTCCAATAGAAATTAGAACGAGGAACCCCAATGTCCATCCAAGTCGGAGACAAACTGCCGGAGATGAAGTTTACGGTGATGGGCGCCAACGGTCCCGAGCCTAAGACAGTTTCCGAGGTGTTTTCCGGAAAAAAAGTTGCACTGTTCGCGGTGCCCGGCGCTTACACGCCAACGTGCACAAATAACCACATGCCCGGCTTTGTCGGACGTGTCGACGAGTTCAAAGCGAAGGGTATCGACGCTATCGCCTGCACGGCCGTCAACGATGTTTTCGTTCTGACGAATTGGGCTAAAGACACGGGCGCGACAGGAAAAATCGAGATGCTCGCTGATGGTTCAGGAGATTTCGCTCGGGCGATCGGCCTACACATCGACCTGTCGAATTTTGGTCTAGGGATACGATCCAAACGCTATGCGATGTTGGTCGACGATGGCGTCGTTAAGGTTCTGAACGTCGAGGACACGCCTCCGGTTGCAGAGAAATCAAGCGCCGCAAACCTTTGTTCTATGATCGACTGCTCACTTTAGCGCTCAACCACGATCGCCCGGGAGCGGTGCCAGCTTATATGGTGCCATGGCAATGCGGGCGAGTTCGTCGGCCCGCTCGTTCTCCGGGTGCCCGGCATGGCCCTTGAGCCAGTGCCACTCGACATTGTGTTTGCTGCGAAGCGCATCCAGCTCCTGCCAGAGCTCTACATTCTTCACTGGTTTCTTGTCGGCCGTTCGCCAGCCGTTTTTCTTCCAACCGTGAATCCAACCAGTAATACCGTTCTTGACATAGGCGCTGTCGGTATAGAGGTCGACATTGCTGCGCTTCTTCAGGGCTTTCAGGACCGAGATTGCAGCCAAAAGTTCCATGCGATTGTTGGTCGTCAGGACTTCGCCGCCGCTGATTTCCTTGCGGTGCTTGCCCGAGATCAGCACCGCGCCCCAGCCCCCGGGACCAGGATTTCCCGAGCAGGCGCCATCACTATACGCAAGAACACTGGGAAGATCGCTGCTCATCGTGCCTGTTCGTAGCCATAATCGCCGACCGACTCGACCGACTGGTGGAAACGTAACCGGCGAACATAGTCGATAGGATCCTTGCGCGCGACGAGCGCATCGTCGGGCGTGTTCAGCCAGTCATAGCTGCGCGTCAACAGGAAACGCGTCGCAGCACCGCGCGCAAGCGTCGGCATTGCCTCTAATTCTTTGCTGCTTAGCTGGCGCACGCTATTGTAGCCCCTGAGCAACGCGCGGCCCTTGGTGGCGTTGAATTGGAAATTCGCTTCAAAACACCATGCGTTGAGACAGACTGCGATATCGTACGCGAGTGCGTCGTTGCACGCGAAATAGAAGTCGATCAGGCCCGAAAGTTTTTTGCCGATGAAAAAGACGTTGTCGGGAAAGAGATCGGCGTGAATAACGCCTTGCGGAAGATCGGTCGGCCAGGACGCTTCGAGAAAGCTAAGCTCTCTTTCGACCAGTTGCCCTAGCTCGCCGGAAATTTCATCCGTTCGCGCCGAGAATTTATCGAACAGCGGCCGCCACCCTCGCAGTCCGAGAGCATTATCGCGGCGAAGCGAGAAGTTCTCTCCGGCGATGTGCATTAGCGCGAGGGCCTTTCCGAGCTCCAGGCAATGTTCGACCTTCGGTCGCTTGGGCCACATGCCTTCGAGGAAAGTCACGAACGCGGCGTGTCGACCGGCAAGCTCATTCAAGACGCGACCGCTCACATCGCGCACAGGCAGAGGGCACGTCACACCGCGCGCGGAAAGATGCTCCATAAGACCGAGAAAAAACGGCAGATCGTTCGGATCGACGCGCTTCTCGTAGATCGTCAGAATGAAGGTGCCCTTAGTCGTATGCACAAGGTAATTGGTATTTTCGACGCCCTCTGCGATTCCCTTGCACGATAAGAGATCACCCAGTCGGTAGCGCTCAATGAAGTGCGCAAGCTCTTCGTCGCCAACTTCAGTATAGACCGCCATGACTGTCCCGCACGCCGAATGGTGGTCTACGAACGCTGCTCGGCCGGGGCGTGTATTACCCGGACCTGACGCGGCACGTTGAAAGTGACACGCTCTTCCAAAGTCGTGACCACCTCTATGATCACGTCGTAACGCTCGCGAATAGCTTCGACAACTTCTTCGACGATGACTTCTGGCGCCGAAGCTCCGGCTGTAATTCCGATAGCTTCCGCGCCCTCAAGATGAGACCACGGGATATTCTCCGCACGCTCGACGAGAAACGAGAACTTACATCCCGCGCGGGAAGCGACTTCCACCAAGCGCAAGGAGTTGGAACTCTTCGGGCCCCCAACGACGATCAGCCCGTCGATTTGAGGAGCAAGCGCTTTAACGGCGTTCTGACGATTGGTCGTGGCGTAGCAGATATCTTCCTTCACCGGGCCGCCGATGCCCGGAAATCGCTCTTTGAGGACAGCGACGATCTCTGCCGTATCATCGAGCGACAACGTCGTTTGTGTCACGTAAGCAAGTTTCGATGAGTCGCGTGGGGCAAAGGCCCGCGCATCCTCAACTGATTCGACGAGATGAATTGCACCCGGTGGAAGCTGCCCCAGCGTTCCCACGACTTCCGGATGCCCTGCATGTCCGACGAGAATGATTTCTCGACCTTGCTCATGATGCCGCGCCGCTTCCATATGGACTTTCGACACCAGTGGGCACGTCGCATCGACGACAAACATATTTCGGTTTTTCGCGGCTTCCGGAATCGCTTTAGCAACACCGTGTGCTGAAAAGATCACGGGTTGAGTAGTATCCGGAATCTCGTCGAGTTCCTTCACAAAAACGGCGCCTTTGGCTTTCAGGGACTCCACAACGTAGCGGTTGTGTACGATTTCATGTCGGACGTAGACGGGCGCGCCGAATTTGGTCAAAGCCTGTTCTACGATCTGGATTGCGCGGTCGACGCCGGCACAAAAGCCGCGGGGCGCAGCGAGCAGGATCTTGAGCGGTGGCTTGGGCACGGTCACTTCGACTTGGTTAAGGCCGGACATGGAAGAACGCAGTTCTTTATACTCATCCACCGCATCTGAAAATGCAGTTGGATGCCGGTTGAGGTGGATGGTACGGTCCTTTTTAGACAATACAAGGGGCCGGGTTTCGCAACCACGGGGGATGTCGTTGCACAATTCGGGTCGTCAGCGCCTAAATCAAGGGGAAGCGAAGCTTGGGCGTGGCTATTGGGTCGCGCCCACGCGTGCATTCGCGCTCGTTTCTATATGTTTTTCCACAGCCGCACTTACAGGCTGCGGGATGTCGTCTCTGACCTCTGGATTAGGCGGCGGCATGTTTGGCAGTGGATCGTCTGGCTCGGAAATCTCGTCGGTATCGGAGGACAAACTCCTCGATGCTGCCAAGGCGGGCGATTCGAATGCGACGGGAAGCACGAACGTCGGCGAGGTAGAAGCCGGTTGTCCGCGCCTGAGAATTGCGCCGCACGACAACTACATCACCTACTACGAACAGGGCCACGTCGGAGACGCGCTCTCAGTCACTCAGCGCGGCGAGATCACGAAAACGGCTCGCGAATGCCAAATCGAGCCGGGGCGTGTCATCGTCAAATACGGCTTCTCCGGACGCGTTCTGCTTGGGCCAAAAGGTCAGGCGGGTTCTCTTTCGCTCCCAGTGATTGTCGTGGTTCACGATTCGAAGCAGCAGCAGGTCGCGACCGACTCCGTGAAGGTCGATGTCAACGTGGGCACGGATAAACCCATAAGTTACTTCTCCGCTGTCCACACGGTGAGCTTTCCAGTCCCTGAAGGTTCGAGGCCCGGTGAATTTGAGCTCATCATAGGATTTGACAGCCGCCCTTCCGGAACCGGCTGATCAAAGGGGTTCCGACGATCACAAAAAAAGCCAGACCGTAACGCCTGGCTTTTTTAATCTCCGTCATGCGAAACTTTTAATTCAGTTTGCCCCGCAAATCTTTAATCGATTGAGAGATCAGCTCGTCGCCAACGGCCCCAACCGTGCGCTTTTTCAAGACTTCCTGAGCCGCGCTGATAGCCGATCCAATGGCCGTGGCGCGAACCTCACTGAGTGCTTGCGACTCCGCCCGTGCGATCTTCTCCTCGGCCATTTTTGAACGCCGCTCAAGGCTTTCCGCCAAGGATTTGCGTGCATCAGCAGCGAGGGCTTCCGCTTCCCGCTTAGCCTGGTCGATAATGGTCCGCGCCTCGGTCTCGGCCTCCCGCGCCTTACGCTGATAGTCTGCAAGAAGCGCTTGCGCATCTTCTCGCAGCTTACGGGCCTCGTCGAGTTCCTTGCGGATCGCGTCAGCCCTATCATCGAGCATTTTTGTGATCGCGCCCGGCACTTTGTAATAGAGCACCAGCGCAACGAACGCCAAAAATGCGACGAGCACCCAGAAGAGCGGATTGTTAGGATCAAACATGGTTATCCTCACTCACCTGGGGCCGGCTGAAGCGCTTTTTTGATTTCATCGGGCGAAACATCCTGCCCGATGAGCTTTGCCACGACGGCGCGCGCCGTTTCCGTTGCGATCTCGCCAATTGCCGAGACGGCCTTGCTCTTGGTTTCCGCAATGCGCGCCTCTGCGTTCTGAAGCTTCACCGCGAGCTGCGCGTCGACGCGTTGACGTTCGGCATCGGTCTCAGCGGCGAGCTTACCCCGCGTTTCTTTCGCAATATTGGAAGCATTGCCGCGAGCATCGGCCAAGGCTTTTTCGTAATCCGCGAGCGCCTTGTCGGTTTCCGCCTTAAGGCGGCCCGCAGCATCGAGATCGCGCTTGACCCGATCACGTCGCTCATCAATGACGTCGCCCACGCGCGGTAACGCAATCCTGCTCATTATGAACAGGAGGAGCGCGAAACAGACCGCGAGCCAGAAAAGCTGTGGCGCGAAGTAATTCGGATCGAGCTGCGGCAACCCTTCGGATTTGGCAGCGCCCTCGGCCGCTTCGGCAGCAACCGCGAGCAACAATGTCGTGCCGGCAAACATCTCCTGGCCTCCGGTTAAAGAGCTACGCTCAATCTCAACCGTAAAGAATGATGAGCGCGATCAGGAGGCCGAAGAGGCCCGTTGCTTCGGCAAGAGCGAAGCCGATCAGAAGGTTCGTGAACTGGCCAGGAGCGGCAGACGGGTTGCGCATGGCGCCCGACAGATAGTTTCCGAAGATATTGCCGATGCCGACGCCCGCGCCGATCAACGCGCTGCACGCGAGGCCCGCGCCGATCATCTTCGCTGCTTGAAGATCCATTTCAAAGTCTCCCTTTGCTGTAGCTTTTGTGTTGGAATTTCCGAAGCGGCCCTAACCGCCTCTGATCAGTGATGCATGTGAATAGCATCATTCAGATAGATGCAGGTCAGCACCGTGAAGATCAGCGCCTGCAGAAAGGCGACCAGAACCTCGAGGCCCGTAAATGCCACCATGAAACCGGCCGGAGCGATCTTGCCCCACCAAGGAAGCATCACGGCAAATCCGGCGAACACTTCGAGCATGGTGTGTCCCGCCATCATGTTCGCGAAGAGACGCACTGAGTGGCTGATAGGCCGGATGAAATAGGAGATAAGTTCGATCGGCACGATGACGATGAGTAGCCAAAACGGAACGCCATCGGGAACGAAAAGCTTGAGATACTTGAAGCCGTGCTTCCAAAAGCCGACGAGGGTGGCGGTGATCCACACCATCGCAGCGAGCGCGAAGGTGATAATGATATGGCTCGTCACAGTAAAGACGCCGGGAATCAAGCCGACGAAATTGAGGACTAGAACGAAAATAAAGATCGAGAAGACCCAGGGGAAAAACTTCATCCCCTCTTCGCCGAGGTTCTCTTTGACCATTCCGGCGACGTATTCATAGCAGACCTCGGCGAGCGACTGCACCCGCGTGGGCACCAAAGAGCGCGAGCGCATCGCGAAGATCATGAAGCCCGAGATCAGCGCCAACGCGATGACCATCATCAGCGCCGAGTTCGTGAACGAAACGTCGTGGCCGAACAGATTAAGCGAGAAGATCTTGTGGATCTCGAACTGCTCCATCGGTCCGTGATGAGCGGTTCCTCCAGCAACTTCAGCAGCCAAGCTCCTACCCCCTGCCTCTCATTCGTCGTCATCTTTGACTGACGGCGCCGCTTTTTGCAGCGGCTCGTTTTTTGTCTGCGCTTCTTGGGCAGCGCGGACGACATTCAACAGACCAGCGGCGAACCCGAGGATGACCAGGACGATCATGAGCCACGGCGCCGTACCGAATTGCCTATCCAGCGCCCAGCCAAGCCCGCCGCCGACGACAACTCCGACGATCAACTCAGAAGCAAACTTGAAAGCCGGCCCGAAATCGGACTGGCTTCGCTGAGCCGCGGGCCGCTCGACCTTAGCTCGTTGCGCCTTGAGCGCATCGAGCTTCTGGCCAAGTGCCGCAGACCGCTTGCGGATAGCATCGCGGTCTTCCGGGCTCATTTCACCGTTTTCCGGATATTGCCCCTTGCCATCGTCTGACATGGTTCAAACCATCCAGGAATGCGGAAAACCGGCCGCTGCGGGAGATCGACGGCGCGGACCATAGATAGGGGGTTTTAGGGTGTCAAGGAAATGGGGGCTATGTGCCCCTTGCCCGGGTATGGCGAAAGGGCGCAGTCGTGCGTCCACTGAACGCCGGGA
The DNA here is from genome assembly GCF_035548195.1 of Hyphomicrobium sp. Lineage (GTDB taxonomy): Bacteria > Pseudomonadota > Alphaproteobacteria > Rhizobiales > Hyphomicrobiaceae > Hyphomicrobium_B. Next base: position 138,539 of record NZ_DASZTY010000037.1, on the reverse strand, counting down.
GCGTATGGCCATAAGCCCCATTAGGGAGAGGGTGGCGTGGTTTCCTGTTTTTGGACGTCGCTCCCCGGATTAGCCGCGCCGTTTACCTTCGGCAAGGGGGTCCCCTCTTGTGGCACTGTCGTCACAGGATGGCTTATGACGCCGGTCTTATCCGTACCGTCCATCCTGGGTGGCGTTTGATACAAGAAAGCGAGGACGAAGCCGGCAAAAATGACGGTGATCAGCGCTGTCGAGATAACGAGCACGCGCAGATTCATTTTCCGCGGGCTAGCCTGCCGCGCTTCGGTCGCACTCAATACTTCCCCTTTTGTGGGTGAATACTGTTGTCTCGTCACAGACGGCCTCCATTTCCTTAGGAATGGAGAACGCATCCCCGCAAACAGGGGTTCCCTGCGATTTAGGGCTGATCGATATGGCACTGGGGCTTTAACTGGCCTCTCGGAAGCTCTGCGCCGTCTGCAGATCGACCGAAACTAGCTGAGAAACGCCTTTTTCGGCCATTGTAACGCCGAACAGCCGGTTCATGCGCGCCATGGTCATAGGATGGTGCGTAATGACAAGAAAGCGTGTCGCCGTTTCGCTAGCCATCTGCTCCATCAGCCGGCAGAAGCGATCGACGTTCGCGTCGTCAAGCGGTGCATCGACCTCATCGAGCACGCAGATCGGCGACGGGTTTGTGAGAAAAACGGCAAAGATCAGCGACAGAGCAGTCAGAGTCTGCTCGCCGCCGGACAACAGGGACAGCGTCGCAGGTTTTTTGCCAGGTGGCTTGGCGATGATTTCGAGCCCCCCCTCCAGGGGATCTTCCGGGCTTTCGATCATTTCCAGACGTGCTTCGCCGCCTCCGAAAAGGTGCGTAAAGAGACGTTCGAAATGACCGTTTACGGTCGTGAACGCTTCATCGAGCCGGGCCTTACCCTCGCGATTGAGCTGCTGAATGGCACTCCGCAGCTTTGTGATGCCCTGCTCCAGGTCGTCGCGCTCTGCCGACATCCCTTCGAGCTGCTTCGAAACTTCAACCAAATCGTCATCGGCTTGCAGGTTGACGCCGCCAAGTCGTTCACGATCGGCCTTGAGACGCATCAGCTGCTTTTCAACCTCAGCAAGCGGCGGGATCGTCGTGAATTCCGATACTGCCGCAATCGCGAGGCAATCCTCCGGCGCGACCTCGAAGGTCTCGCGAATATGCCGAGCCGCCTCCTGGCGGCGCTGCCGGGCGCCTTCCAAACGCGTTTCGATGCGTGCGTTCGCTTCGCGCGCCGCCGATACTTCGGATTGAATCGATCTCAACGTTTCTGTCGCTGTACGGATGGCATTTTCGGCGATTGCCAACGCGTCGGCCGCTTCGCGCCGTTCCTGTTCTGCGGTCGCTAAAGCCGAAAGCAGCGTCTCGCGCTGGGCGGCGATTCGCTGAGGCAGGTCGGCATTGGCTTCGATTTCTCCACGCGCTTCGGCCAACCGGACCTTCAGCGCCTGAACTTGCTGCTCCGCGCTCGCGAGCCGTCCCTGCCAGCGGGCGATATCTGCATTGGCATGACGTATCCGCTCGGCGCGAATCTGCCGGTCCCGTTCGATGCTTCCGAGCCGAACACGAGCTTCTGAAACTTCCCGGCGCGCGTCTTCAGCTTCCGTCTGCGCTGCCTTGAGTTGCGGTTCGAGATCTTCGCCCTCGCTCATCGTAACAATATGCGCTTCGATCTCGACGTGGCGCGCTTGCGCGGTGGTCAGGTCTTCATCGGCCTTGGCCCGCTGAGCGGTGACGGCGGCCAGCCGTGTTTCGCTTTCGCGTTGGAGCTTTTCGAGCGCGGTCAGTTGCTGACGAACGCCCGCGAGCTCGTTCTGCTTCTCACGCCAAAGCTGGCGCAGCCGCCGCTCTTCCGCCTCCGCGTTCTGTGCGGCTTCGGCGGCCTCCCGCTCGGCCTCGATTGTATCTTTCGCCTCGTTGAGGACTGCCTGAGCACGACGGTCGAGTTCCAAGAGGCGGTTCTTGTGCGCCAGCCGTTGCGCAGCCGGAGTGACGCCGCCAGCCGCCGCAACGAAGCCGTCCCAACGCCAGAGGTCGCCCTCTAGGGAGACGAGGCGTTGACCTGGCTTCAGGTGCGGCTGCAGCAGTGGTCCCGCCGACCGATGCACCACGCCAATCTGGCGCAACCGCCGCGTCAGCTCTTGCGGAGCCTGCACGTGCATGACCAGCGGCTCGGCTTCGACGGGTAAGGCATAATCTTCGGTCGGAACGTCAAGATGCCGCCAGTGAACGCTTGCTTCTATTTCCAGCGGGGCTTCGAGATCATCTCCAAGCGCCGCGCCAAGTGCTGTTTCATAGCCCGGAGAAACTCGGATCTGATCGACCGCCGGTGGATAAGCGCCTTCGTCCGTAACGGCTAGAAGCTTCGCGATCGTCTCGCGTTCGGTCGAGAAAGCATTGGCTGCGAGCCGTACGCGCTGGGCCTCGTCGCGACGGGATTTCGCCTCCGCTTGCGCGGCCTTCACCTGTTCCTCGGCAGCGAGTGTCTGCGCCTCGATCGAGGTAATTTCTTGCGCCAGAGACTGCCCGCGCTCGGAAATATCCGTGATTTGTTCGCGGTCCGGAGCCTTGGCCGTGATGTCCGCAATTTGAGTATCTAACGCCGCGACCTGCCGCGTGATCGTCGCGACAAGATCTTTGCGCTCTTTGAGCGCCTCCTCAAGGCTCTTGAGTTTGGCGCGTGCCTCGGCCGCCCGATGTGTGATGTCGGCGAAACGAGCATCCGTCTCGACCCTGTGAGCCTCCGCGCGCTCTAAGTTGGCACGCTCAGCCGCCTCTTCGTCAACCGCCTTGAGATCTGCTTCCTTGACCGCCGCAAGGTCGGCGTCGAGATGAACCAGCGTCTCCTTCGCCTCATGGATGAAGCCGGTTTCGCGAGCCAGGTCGGCTTCGAGCTGCTTGACACGGGCCTCCAGTTCGCGCGCGCGATCAGCCGCTCGCTGCGCCTCACGATCGAGATTTTCCTGCTCGACCTTGAACCGTGCCAGCGCGGCGGCCTTGACTGCCTCCGCCTCGCGAAGCGGAGGCAACCCTTCGGCAAGGCGCAGTTCCTCATTGAACGCCTTCGTTTCGGCTTCGGTAGCGGACCCAAGCCGGGTCATAGCGTTCGCGAGTTCCGCTTCATCCCGCTCTACGCTCTGTTGCGCTTCCTGCCACGTCAAATGCATGGCCAGCGCTTCCTGCTGATGAATTTCGCTCGAAATCTCCTTGTAACGCCGTGCTTGACGGGCCTGACGCTTCAATGAATCCGATTGCGATTGAAGTTGCCCGACCACGTCGCTCAGACGTTCGATGTTGGCCTCGGCGGCCTTGAGGCGCAGCTCCGCTTCGTGGCGGCGGGTGTGAAGGCCCGCAATGCCCGCAGCATCCTCAAGAATGCGGCGGCGTTGCTCTGGTTTGGCATTGACGAGTTCCGAGATTTGTCCCTGGCGCACCAACGCCGGCGATCGTGCACCGGTTGCTGCGTCCTCAAACAAAACCTTGACGTCCCGAGCGCGCACTTCGCGGCCGTTGATCCGATAGGCTGAACCCGCCTCGCGCTCGATGCGGCGGGTAATTTCAAGCGTATCGGTGTCGTTGAATTCGGCAGGCGCCTTACGGGCGCTATTGTCGAGAAACATGGTGACTTCGGCGCTTTGCCGTTCGGGCCTACCTGTCGTTCCTGCGAAAATCACGTCGTCCATCGCTGCGGCACGCATCGACTTGTGCGATGTCTCGCCCATGACCCAACGGAGCGCTTCGAGCAGATTGGACTTGCCGCACCCGTTCGGACCGACGACCCCGGTCAGCCCCGGCTCGATGACGAGTTCGGTCGGATCGACGAAGGACTTGAATCCGAGAAGGCGGAGCCGAGTAATTTTCATGACGTATTTGTAGTCCTCGATGCCTGCTCAGTGGGCTCAGGACCGTCGCAAGGCAGACGCTTCTAAGGGCTCGCTGCTGCTGTCGGGGTACCGCCCTGACGTTCGGCTTTCTCGACGTAGTCGGCAATCTCGGCGATCGTCAGCTCTTTTTTGATGAGCTTGGTGCCAATGAAAAAGTTTGGCGTTCCGACGATGCCGAGCTTGCGCCCGCGATCCTTCACCCACTTGAGGTTTGTGATCATGCCTTGATTCTGCAAGCAAGCGTCAAACTGCGGCCGCGTCATCCCCACCTGCCGTGCGACGGCATAGATCGCGTCGAGCCGCACTTCCAGCGAGACCCACGAGGCCTGCTGTTTCATGAATTTTCCGTAGAGTTCCAGGTATTTATCCGGCGGGGCGCATCTCAGCGCAATTGTCGCGTTGCCTGAAGTCTTTCCGATTGGAAACTCGCGGAGAATGTAGCGAACCTTACCCGTATCGATGAAACGGCGTTTCAGCTCGGGATAGACCGTCTCATGGAAATGCCGGCAGTGCGGGCAGGTTAGCGACATATATTGAACGATCGTCACCGGCGCCGTCGGACTTCCCCAGCTCATCTCGGGCAGAGGGCTCGGCGCCATGATATCCGCGATAGTTGGGTTGGCGATGACTTGGCGCCCCGATGCTATCGGAGCAGGAGAATCGTTCAGCGGACTGGGCATCGCATCCGGCTTTTCTGAGCCGGTCGAGGGGTAGGCCGCGCCAACCCCGCTCGCATCGTTTGTTATACTCGCTGTCTGCGGAAGCGTCGCGCCGCATGCACCCAGCTGAGCCGCCAGGACAGCAGCGGCGAAAAAGGCCAAGGCACGGACGAGCGGCATTGCGATTCCCGGACTATTTCTTCTCCGCCAGCAAAGGCTCGATCACCTTATCGAAATTTTCGATCGTAGGAGCATCCTGCAGACGCTTGCCGTTGATAAAGAAAGTCGGTGTGGCATTGACGCCGAACGTATCGCTGGCGCGCGTGCGCTGCGCCGTAATTTGATCGAGCAGCTTTTGATCCGTCAGGCACTTATCGAAGCTGGCCTGAGTGAACCCGGCCTGCTTGGCAATATCGAACAGCTTCGGCACCGGATTGCCCTGGACAAACGCCCAATCCGGCTGCCTCGCATAAAGCGTCTGAATCAGTGGGAACGCTTTGAATGTGCCTGCGCAACGCGCCAGCATGGACGCGGCCGCAGCGAGATTATCGAGCGGGAATTCGCGGAAGATGAAGCGAACCTTGCCCGTGTCGATGTACTTCTTTTTGAAAGCATCGAAGGTTTCGTTCTCGAAGTGCGCGCAGTGAGGACAGGTCATCGAGGCGTATTCGATCACCGTAACTTTCGCGTCTGTGTCTCCGAGCGCAAGATCCGGCAGATCGGTAGGCTTCATCAGCTCTTCGACCGATACTTCCGCCGGGCCTGACTTACGTTGCGCAAAGCTCGGTCCCGAGGCGAGGATGGCGAAGCTACCGACAGCAACTGTTGCCGCAAACCCAAGCCACACAACACGTCGTGACCAGGACCGGCTCAAAGAGAAGGTGTTGAATGCGTTCAAGGTCCTGGCTCCTATTGGATCTATCGACGGCGGGCGTGGCGCTCTGACGAACGGACGTCCTGCAGGGGTTTCCGGCGCTCGAATAAGCCGAAAGCGCGCTGAATAGCAACTGAACATGCGGTAAATTCGGTGTTGGAGCCGGTCAGTCCAACTGAGCCGCGAGCCTTACGCTCTCTTCCAGGCATACCAATGCAGCCGCCAGATCGCCTTTTGGCCGCGAAGGGAGCACATTTGCCCGCCTCGGAAAAGGATCGCCGGGATTCTTTTCCTTAGAGCTGGTTTCGCTCGTATCCGGCGACTGAGCGACCCGCAATTGAGCGATAGCCCGATAACCAAAATACCGGTTGATCCGGTCGATGATGTCACCCGTCCGATACGAAACCTCAAGCGCAAAGGCGGGATCGCAGGCGACGACGAGGGTCGCGCCGCCCGTCCGTCCGTCTTCGTCGTCCGCAGTGCGTCCTTTGACGCCACGCGGCCATTTGATCGTCTTCGGGCGGGTTATGTGCGCCAGATCGGCGCCGACTATCGTCTCCCACGACGTCATAATTTCTGCGGTATGAAAGCCGAATTTCTCAAAGGAGGCGGCTACAACTTTTGGTACGAACGCACCGACCGCACGCGCGAAATAACCTCTGCTCGGGCGATGATCAGCGGGCAGAGTCCGCATTCCGGCTGTGGGTTGCTGATCTTTCATGGCACTCCGCGTCCGAGCTGCGCTTGTGATAGCCGATGAGGCAACTACCATTGTCGATGCGATTCGAGAATCCAGCGCAACCGGGCATTGGCGGAAGCATGGGCGCGCCTCAAAAAATGCAGAAGCAGCTGCCGTTGCGGCCAGCAGGTCCGGAGACGGTCGAGGCATTGCTTCGCTGGTATGAAGCCGAGCGCCGCGACCTGCCCTGGCGTTACGGGCCGCGCAAAAAAGCCGATCCGTATCGGGTCTGGCTTTCCGAAATCATGCTGCAGCAGACCACGGTCAAAGCCGTTATCCCCTACTTTCAGAAATTCGTCGCCCGATGGCCCACAGTTTCGGCGCTGGCTTCGGCGCGTCTCGAAGAAGTCCTCCAGTATTGGGCAGGCCTTGGTTACTACTCCCGTGCTCGCAACCTCAAAGCGTGTGCGGACGCCGTCGTGCGCGATTTCGGCGGCGTCTTTCCCCGTAGCGAAACGGATCTGCTCCGATTGCCGGGCATCGGCCCCTATACTGCGGCGGCAATTTCGGCGATTGCGTTCGGGGAAAAAGCGACGCCCGTTGATGGTAATGTCGAGCGCGTGGTCTCCCGGCTGTTTGCTGTCCAGCAGCCGCTTCCGGCAGCCAAATCTGAAATACGCAATCTTGCGGCAACGCTGACGCCTGCGCGCCGCGCCGGTGACTTTGCACAGGCGATGATGGATTTGGGCGCGGAGATTTGCACGCCCAAAAATCCGTCCTGTCTGATGTGCCCCGTGCAGCAGGATTGCGCCGCAAGCGCACGCGGTCTCGCGGAAGTCCTGCCATTAAAGGCACAGAAGCTTGCGCGCCCATCGCGCTACGGCATTGCGTTTTTGGTTCAGCGCGAAGACGGCGCTATTCTTCTTCGTCAACGGCCCGAAGCAGGATTGCTTGGCGGCATGCTCGAAGTCCCCTCGACGCACTGGGGCGACGCGCCTCCGCAGAAGAAAGAAGCTCTGCGCGCAGCGCCTGTCACCACGTCATGGGTAACTGTAGCTGGCACAGTGGTGCACGTTTTCACCCACTTCCGGCTTGAGCTTGTCGTCTATCGCGCGATCGTGCCGGTTGACGCGAGCTTTACCCTCTGGGCGAAGCAGGAGCATTGCCGCTGGGTTCATCGCCGCGATTTGCACGCGCAAGCGCTGCCAAGCGTGATGAAAAAGATCATCGCGCACGGCCTGAGCACAGACTAATCGAAACGATAATTATCCGAGGGCGCCAGGCCTATCGAGGCCAAGCTGGCGCTTGGCTTCGCCACGTAGCACATCGATCGGCTTCAACTTTCCTTCCGCTTCGAAGTGCCAGAAAGTCCAGCCGTTGCACGCAGACTTTCCCTGCACGAGTGCGCCGATCCGATGGATCGAAGCTTGCTGGCCCGCATAGGCGAGCGTCCCGTCGGCGCGAACTTCGGCGCGGAACTTGCGGCGCGGATCGAATAACTTCTGCCCTGGTTCCAGGATGCCGAGCTCCAGAATTTGACCGAAGGGAATACGCGGTTCGGATCGTTTCGACGGCATAGGCTCGATGGTATCAAGCTGTAATGGACGGACCTTCGCGATGCGCTCTTCAGCGGCACGGGCGTAATCGGTATCTCGCTCGATGCCGACAAACTTTCGGCCGAGCCTCTTCGCGACGGCGCCCGTCGTGCCTGTCCCGAAAAAGGGATCGAGAACAGTATCGCCCGGCTTCGTCGAAGCCGTGAGAATACGGTGCAGAAGCGCTTCCGGTTTTTGTGTCGGATGCGCTTTGCGTCCGCCGTCGTCCTTTAGCCGCTCCGGTCCCGAGCAGATCGGGAACAGCCAATCCGACCGCATCTGTACGTCTTCGTTGGACGCCTTGAGACTTTCATAGTTGAACGTCACGCGCGATTTGCGATCGCGCCCAGCCCAAATCATCGTCTCGTGCGCGTTCGTGAAGCGCTTGCCGCGGAAGTTCGGCATCGGATTGACCTTGCGCCAGATCACGTCGTTCTGAATCCAGAAACCGAGATCCTGGATGGCAACTCCGAGGCGGAAAATGTTGTGATATGAGCCGATGACCCAAATCGCGCCATCGGGCTTCAACACGCGGCGGCATTCTTTGAGCCAGGCACGGCAGAAGGCATCGTATTCGGCGAAATCCTGAAATTTGTCCCAGGCATCGTCGACGCCATCGACCTTGGTATTATTCGGCCGAAGCAGATCGCCAGCAAGTTGCAGATTGTACGGAGGATCAGCGAATACGAGATCGACGCTCGCGGTAGCAAGCTTTTTCAACTCGTCAATGCAATCACCAACGAGAATCCGTCCGCTTTCGGAGCGGCCCTTCACGCGACGCGACACCATACACACAACCCAACGCTACGATCACTGAAACGCTGCCGCGAGAACATGCGCGGCCAGTCACGATCTTTGTACATGATCGCGCGCCGGTTGGAATACGCGAAAGAGTCAGAAATAAATTTATATTTTCGATTCGATCTGCAACCCGAATCCAAGCTGTCGGCGCCGTCTTGGTGTCACCTCATCGACAAGTCCCAACGCCAATTGAACCGGCCGGAACGAGCGCCGGTGCAAAGCAGTAACGCCGAGTTTCTTGATAGCGGCCTGGTGCTCCGGAGTGCCGTAACCTTTATGCCGTTCGAAGCCATAGCCGGGATAATGTCGCGCAAACTCCATCATCATGCGATCGCGCGTAACCTTTGCGATGATGGAAGCCGCTGCGATGGAGAGACATTTTGAATCACCTTTGACGATCGCGCGCGCAGTCATTGGAACGCGCGGCGTCTTATCTCCATCCACGAGAATGAGTTTCGGTGTTTCCGAAAGCTGACTTACCGCCTGCGCCATGGCCCAAAGCGTGGCGCCGAGAATGTTCTCGCGATCGATCCGATCAACGTCGGCAATCCCCACACCGACGATCGCCACCTTCATGATGCGCCGGTAAAGGTAGGCGCGTGACTCTTCGTCGAGCGCTTTGCTGTCGTCGATATTGGCGGGGATCTTATCCGGGTCGAGGATAACAGCTGCAGCAACAACCGGACCAGCCCAAGGTCCGCGGCCCGCTTCGTCGACACCCGCGATCGGCCGAGAGCCGAGCTGGTGTTCGGCGGCTTCCAACTCGAACGTCGGCCTGATACGCGAATCAGCGATCTTCATGCGCGAGATTGATCATCGCGCAGGGCGTCGTCAAAGCAGCTTCAGCTGTTTTCCCCCGTCTCCCGGTCTTACGAAAAGATCGGTGCGCAATGCTTCGCGCTCGCCACCGAGACCGAGCCGTTGTTTTGCGAGCCGGAAGCGCAACGCGATTTGGGTTGCATAAGGACCTTTGCCGCGTTGGCGCAAACCGAACTCGGGCGTGTAGTCGCGTCCGCCATGCATCGATTTCAGAAGCGAAATGACTCGTTTGGCGCGGCCTGGAAATTCTTCCGCCAGCCATTCGCGGAAGAGGGCCTTGATCTCAAGCGGCAACCGGAGAAGCACGTAGCCTGCATCCCGGGCGCCGGCTTCGCGGGCGGCTTCAAGAATGGGCTCGATCTCGTGGTCTGTCAGTCCTGGAATGATCGGCGCAACCATGACCGTGACCGGAATGCCCGCCTGTGACAGTTGCCGCACCGTCTCCAGCCGCCGCGGTGGTGTCGCCGCGCGCGGCTCCATTGCACGCGCGACGCGCCGGTCAAGTGTCGTCACCGAAACTGCAACGCGCGCCAAACCCTTTTCGGCCATCGGCTGCAAGATATCGATATCGCGCGCGACGAGTGCCGACTTAGTGATGATGCCGACGGGATGGTTTGTCCGCGCCATCACTTCGAGGATCGAGCGCGTGATGCGCCGCTCGCGTTCGATGGGTTGATAAGGGTCGGTATTTCCCCCGAGCGCGATCGTCGAAGGCCGGTAGCCAGGCTTCGCAAACTCTCGCTCTAAAAGCGTGGCCGCGTCCGACTTCGCATAAAGCTTTGTCTCGAAATCGAGCCCGGCCGAATGCCCGAGATAGCAATGGCTCGGCCGCGCGTAACAATAAATGCAGCCATGCTCGCAGCCGCGATAGGGGTTAATCGACCCCTCAAAAGAAATATCCGGACTATCGTTGCGCGCGATGATCGACTTGGCAGTGTCCTCGAAAACTTCCGTCTTGAACGATTCGAGCTCTCCTAGACTTTGCCAGCCGTCGTCAAAAGCCTCGTGAACGTCCTTCTCGAAACGCCCCGTTGCATTCGAACGCGCGCCGCGGCCACGCCGTCTTTCGACGTCGACGACGTGTTTTCCGGGCTGTTGCCCCGGTGTTTGGCGAGGTGATGTCACGCGTTTCCGATGTCGGCGTCAGGAAGACTGCAACCTAGCAAATGCACCAGAACAAATAAAGAACAAAATATCGTGGCCATGCACGCCCGCGACGTGGCGCGCCTTGTAGAAGGGGTCGCGGCATGTAAGTAAACACCGATGATCTCGGTTGTAATCCCGACGCGCAATTCCGAGTTGACCCTTGCCGCGACGCTTTCGGCGCTCGTGCCCTCCGCTATCGATGGGATCGTCCGGCAGGTCATCGTCGTTGATGGCGGATCGACTGACCAGACCGCCACCCTAGCGGATCTCGCGGGAGCCGACGTCATTTTGACTGCGCCTGGACGCGCAGGCCAACTCGCCGAAGGCGCAGCGAAGGCACGCTTTCCCTGGCTGCTGTTCCTCAACGCCGATACCGTGCTCGAAGAAGGCTGGGAACGAAGCGCAACGGCGTTCATGCGCCGCGTCGATCGAGGAGAGTGCGCGCCTTCCGCGGGTGCCTTTACATTTCGGCTGGACGACAAGGGAATTGCTCCCCGCTTGATCGAACGCCTGGCGCATTTGCGCTGCAAGCTGTCGCGCGTGCCCTACGGCGATCAGGGTCTTCTCATTCCACGTCAGTTATTCGACGCGGTGGGCGGCTACAAGGATTTGCCGGTTCTGGAAGATGTCGATCTGGCACGACGCTTGGGTCGCCGTCGGATGCAAATGCTCGACGCGCAAGCCATTGCGTCTCCCGAGCCTTACCGCCGCGACGGATATTTCCGCCGCTCATTGCGTAACCAGGCATGTCATGCACTGTTTGGCCTGGGCGTGCCCGTCACGATGATCGCTCGGATATATGGCATGGAGCCAGCAGCCTAGCCTGTTGTCTTCCGGTGCTCTTCAAGCCGGGGCATGATCTCGACGAAATTGCACGGCCGATGCCGCGCATCGAGCTGAAATTTCAGAATGCCATCCCAGGCATCCCGGCAGGCGCCGGGAGAGCCGGGCAGGCAGAAAATATAAGTGCCTCGCGCAACGCCCGCACACGATCGGGATTGGATCGTCGACGTCCCGACCTTCTGATATGACAGCGTGTGGAACAGGATCGCGAAGCCCTCGATCTCTTTCTCAAAAAGCGGTTTGACGGCCTCAGGCGTCACGTCGCGTCCGGTGAAGCCGGTTCCACCCGTCGTGATGACGCAATCAATTTGGGGATCGGCGATCCACCCTTCGACTACCTCGCGAATGGCCGTCTTGTCGTCTCGAACCAGTTTTCGATCGGCAAGAACGTGCCCTGCTTCGCCGATCAGGCTCGCCAGCAGGTCTCCCGATTTGTCATCCTTTTCCGATCGCGTGTCTGACATCGTCAGGACCGCAATCCGAACGGGAATAAATGTACGAGCGGCATCGATGCCGGCCATTGTGCAGCCCTGTCGGTGATGAATGAGGCCTGGACTTTGGCGCGTAAAACGGTGAGCGTCTAGCTAAGATCGCGCTTTGCCTCCGCTTCAGGCGCTCTCAGCAAACTTTGGATAAACGACCTCGTCTGCCGCGACGATCGGCACGCAGATGTCGGAGCGCAGATCGACGTCCCGGTAGCGATTGGGGTTGTCGACATAGATCGAGACGACTGGACGATTTTCGTCGAAGCAAAGCCCCGCCGGTGGCGCGAACTCCGAATAGACGTTGGCGACGAGCGAGCGCATTCGATCGTAGCTGCCGGTGAGTCGGCGGCACGCATAAGCGCCACCCGGAAGGGTCGCGACGCCGAGCTCGCGAAGGGCCTTGTCTTCGAGTTCCGGCCGAACTTCGACACACGCATCATATCGGCAATTCTCAAGGCCGACCTCTAACGGGTTGTCGCGCGCGAGCCCATAGCCACGCCCAAGCGAGGCGTAAAGGCCGTTGTCGTTAAGCCAGGCAAACAGCTTTGCCCATGCCTTGGGGATGATGTCAGTGTAGGGGCCAGTCTCGCGGACATAAATGAGCCGCGTAGGACGGAGATAAACGAGCACGGAATGGGGATTGTTCATGGCAATGCCGGCTCCCGCTTCAAAAGTGCCTGTTAAAGGACGTGCTGAACGATCTGTACCCGTCCTAACGCATGCGGCTTGGAGCCCGTTTAAACGTTTATCTAAAATTTGAGGTAAGTCGCGACGTTTGAGCCTGTCAGCTCCAGCCAAGTGCTGGCAAAGTAAAAGAAGCCTCAAATTAAGCGACGAACGTCGCGCCTTGCTTAGAGCTTGGACCGGATTTGCAAAAGATCTTGCCAAGCCAGTTGTTTGGCTGCGGGCGTCCGCAATAGGTAGGCGGGATGCAAGGTCGCCATCGCGGCAATTGTCCGATCTCCGACGGTCACCTCTCGCCATTTTCCCCTCAGCCGCATGATCCCTTCGGTCACGCCGAAAAGCTCCTTTGCGGCAGCGCCTCCGACAGCGATCAGAATTTTTGGTGCAACAAGCTCGATTTGACGTTCGAGGAATGGCCGGCATGCAAGGGCTTCCTGCGGCGTGGGCGTCCGATTGCCGGGAGGACGCCAGTAGACGATGTTCGTGATGTGAACGTTCGCCTCACCAAGGCCGATGGCGCCCAGCATTTTGTCAAGCAGCCGGCCCGCCCGGCCGACGAACGGCTTTCCTGCGAGATCTTCGTCGCGCCCCGGAGCTTCACCAATGATCATCAGGTCCGCTTGAGGTGCCCCACGGTAAAAGCAGAGTTTCGTCGCCGTCGATTTGAGTCCGCAGCCGTCGAATGCCTGGAGCGCGGCTTCGAGGCCTTCGAGAGAGGACACGTCTCGGGCGATGCGGCGAGCGCCGGTTTCAGCCTCGCTGGCCCCAAGGGGCGTCGTCGCGCGCGGACGCAAAACGCCTTCCTGTCGAGAGGGATGTGGCGATTGCCGCGTGGCAGGGGAAGCAGCGGGCACGTGCGCGACATCATCTCTCCCCGGCCAGGCATAATTCGCCCCCGGAGGTATTGGGCCGCGCGAAAGCCAATCGCGGCTGGTTTCATCCACAGCGACATCGGCGCCCATGGCTTGAAACCAATCGAGCAGTGCAAGCATTTCGTCTTGGGAAGCCGATTTGGTCATTGGGACCGAGCTTAGAGGCAATGTCGCGCGTTTGCACGCGTCGGCGCGCAGCTGATTGCTATCGCGGGCTCAACTTGACGCATCCGGATTGGGGACCTAATCGAATTTAATGGTTTTCCAACAAACGGACAGAGGATGACAATGGCCGCGGAGGAATCGGGCTTGCCGCCGCGCGAGGCGATGGACTTCGATGTGGTGATCGTCGGCGCCGGGCCTGCTGGGCTGGCCGCTGCGATTCGCCTTAAACAGAAAGCCGCTGCAGCGGGCTCGGAAATTTCCGTCGTCGTCGTCGAAAAAGGGTCGGAAGTCGGGGCCCACATCCTCTCCGGAGCCGTCATTGACCCCGTCGGCATCAACAAGCTCATTCCCGATTGGAAGGAGCGCGGCGCGCCGATCGAGACGCCCGTTACCGAAGACGTTTTTCTCGTCCTCGGACCGGAAGGAGACATCCGCCTGCCCAACTGGCCGATGCCTCCGCTGATGAAGAACCATGGTAACTACATTGTCAGTCTCGGAGCCGTCTGCAAATGGCTCGGCGAGCAAGCGGTGGATTTGGGAGTTGAGATCTATCCTGGCTTCGCCGCTGCTGAAATCCTCTATGACGAGAGCGGCGCAGTCGTCGGCATTGCCACCGGCGATATGGGCATAGGCCGCGACGGGCAGCCAAACGAGTCATTCGTGCGCGGCATGGAATTGCATGCAAAGTACACGCTTATTGCCGAAGGTGCGCGCGGCTCGCTGTCGAAAAGACTGATCCGCCATTTCGACTTGGCGAAAGGCCACGAGCCGCAGAAGTATGGCATCGGCCTGAAGGAGCTATGGCGCATCGCGCCGGAAAAGCACCGCCCGGGATATGTCCAGCACACATTCGGCTGGCCGCTTAACAATAATACGGGCGGCGGATCGTTCCTCTATCACTATGGCGACAACCTCGTGTCGGTCGGCTTCGTCGTCCATCTGAATTACGAAAATCCCTACCTCTCGCCGTACGCGGAATTTCAACGCTTCAAAACGCATCCGGCTATACGTGGTGTTTTCGAAGGTGGTAAGCGCATCGGCTATGGCGCGCGTGCCATCACAGAGGGCGGATGGCAATCTATGCCTGACCTTGTGTTCCCGGGCGGAGCGTTGCTCGGATGCGCCGCCGGAATGGTGAACCTGCCGCGCATCAAAGGAAGCCATAACGCGATGCTCTCGGGCATGGCGGCGGCCGATGCTGCGTTCGACGCCATTACAGCGGGCCGGCAGCACGACAAGCTCGCGGCCTACGAAACCGAAGTCAGATCCGGCTACATCGCGCGCGATCTGAAACGCGTCCGGAACATGAAACCTTATTGGTCGAAGTTCGGAACCGTGCTCGGCGTAACTTTTGGCGGAATCGATCTTTGGCTCAACACCATCATTTCGGGTGTCGGTCTCGGCTACACGCTGAAGCACGGAAAGACGGACGCGGCCGCCACGGGCAAGGCGGCAGAGTTCAAGCCGATCGAATACCCAAAGCCCGACGGTACGCTTACGTTTGACCGGCTTACGAATGTGTCATTTTCAGGAACCAACCACGAGGAAGATCAACCGGTACATCTTAAGCTCCTAGATCCGACGATCCCGATCGCCGTCAATCTTCCCCTCTATGCTGAGCCGGCTCAACGCTACTGCCCGGCGGCCGTTTATGAGGTCGTTCAGGACGAGTTGGGCCAGCCGAAATTCCAGATCAACGCGCAGAACTGCGTCCACTGCAAGACGTGTGACATCAAGGATCCGAGCCAAAACATCGACTGGGAGTGCCCGGAGGGTGGAGGCGGTCCCAATTATGCCGGAATGTGACGTGTAGGTGCGCGCGGGTTCGGGGATCGCTAAGGCGCTGTAATATGCGCAAATCGGTGGCCTGTTTCCGAAATGAGGCGGCTTCGGGTACCACCAGTCATAACCTGCTCATTTCTTATTTTTCACCTAAACCGTGTCGCCAAACGCGTATCATCTTTGCTAGGCTCCGATCTTCGGAATCGGTGCCGATCCGGTAACAAGAGGAAATTTCAATGCGGGGATGCCTCGGACGTGCGCTGAGCGTGGGACTAGGCGCGGTTGCGTTGACGATCGTCGGCTTTTTCAGCGAGGCTCCGGCACATTCTCAGGATCAGGATGTCGGTCAGGACGAAGTCGCGACGTCGGTGCTCGGCAACTATCTCGCCGGCCGATTTGCTCGTGCCTCACAGGATACGCACGAGGCCGCTAAATTCTACGGCCGGGCGCTCGAACGAGACCCCACAAATGAAGTGCTGCTGGAACAGGCCTTCCAGATGGAAACCATGTCGGGTGATTGGCCGAAAGCCATCCCCCTGGCAGAGAAGTTGGCGAACACGCATGAATCCCATCGCATGTCGCAGTTCTTGCTGGGCGTCACCGCCTTCAAGGCAGCGGACTACACGAAAGCTGAGGACCATTTCAAAGCCGCGTCCGAAAATCCGATTGGTGAGCTAACGAGCGCAATCGCGCTCGGCTGGACGCGCCTTGCGGCAGGCGACGCCGATGGCGCGCTCAAAGCCGTCGATCTTCCGAAGCAGCCGGACTGGGCGCAATTCTATCTCCGCTATCATCGCGCGCTTATTGCGGACATCGCGGGTCGCAGGGCTGTCGCGAAGGCCGCCTTCGAGAAAATGTTCCGCCAGGATAGTCGTACGCTGCGCACCGCTTTGGCATACGCTCAGCACGCAGCCCATTACGGCGAGTTCAAAAAGGCGCGGCAGATCATGCGCCAGCAAATTTCCAAAACCCAAGGCGACCCGCACCCACTCGCCAAAGACATGCTCACGCGCATCAATAAGGGCGAGAAAACGCCGTTTCTCGTCTCGTCGTCGTCCGAAGGCTTGGCGGAACTATTCTATGGCCTTGGCGAAGCATTGACGGGTGAAGGCGGCGTCAGCCTTGGCACCATTTATCTCCAACTCGCCCTCGATGTGAAACCGGATCACGCGTTTGCTCTGGCGGCGCTCGCCAACGCGCAAGAATCCGCGAAGCGTTACGAGGATGCGATTGCGACCTACGACAAGATTCCGAAGGGCACGCCGCTGCAGAGCGCAATCGATATCCGCAAGGCATTCAATCTCAACTCGCTCGACCGAGTCGATGAGGCGAAAGCGATACTCGTCAAATTGATCGACAAGGAACCGAACGACGTTCGCCCGCTTGAAGCGCTCGGTAACATCCTGAGGGCTCGGAAACAGTATCCGGAAGCAGTCAAGTATTTTACGCGCGCGATCGCCGCGCTGGGCAAACATGATCCGCGGTATTGGGGCTACTATTACGCCCGCGGGACATCATACGAACGCATGAAGAATTGGCCGAAAGCCGAGGCCGATCTTAAGAGGGCGCTTGCGCTCGCTCCCGATCAACCATTGGTGCTGAACTACCTTGGGTACTCATGGGTCGATCAGGGTAAGCACCTCAAGGAAGGCACACGCTTAATCGAAAAAGCCGTACAGCTGAAGCCAGACGACGGCTACATCGTCGATAGCCTCGGCTGGGCGCATTACAAACAGGGCCACTACAAGGAAGCCGTGCGTTTCCTCGAACGCGCCGTAGAGATCAAGCCGGAAGATCCGACCCTCAACGACCACTTGGGCGATGCCTTCTGGAAGGTCGGCCGCGAACGTGAAGCGCGTTTCCAGTGGAGTCAGGCATTGTCGCTCAATCCCGAGCCGGAGGACGTCGATAAGATCAGGGCGAAGCTTGAGCACGGACTCGACAACAAGGCCGAAGCCAAAAACGCCGGTAAGACGCGGCAGGTACAAAGCGTGGATACCGCGCGCCGCCGCAGCGAAAATAAAGCTGCACCGAACAACCGTGCCGTGGAATAATAGATGCGCAATCGACGCATCGCGAAGATCGACGAGGGGCGCCTAGGGCGCCCGTTTTCGTATCATCCGAACCTTTGAACGAACGCATGTCAAAACCAGAATTTGCGCCAGCCAAAATCAATCTGACTCTCGAAATTCTCGGACGGCGGCCGGATGGCTACCATGAGCTTCGCAGTCTGGTTGCCTTTGCGCGGGACGTCGGCGACGTATTGACGTGCACGCCGGGGCCGAGCCCCTACGCTGGCGTCGAAATGGCCGGCCCGTTTGCGGGCGGCATTTCGGGCGCAAACCTCGTCGATAAAGCAGTCGCGGCGTTCACGATCAAAGCTCCGAACGCTGAGCCGAGCCGGCTGCGACTGGAGAAATATCTGCCGGTCGCAAGCGGCATTGGCGGCGGCTCAGCCGATGCCGCAGCGGCCTTGCGGCTTCTCTGCGCCAATTGTTCAGAAGCCTCGATCTCCAATCCTGATTTACTGTCGATCGCGCGCCAACTCGGCGCCGATGTTCCCGTCTGCCTCAAAAGTCGCCCGGTGATTATGACCGGAATCGGCGAGCAGCTCGATGATGTTCGTCTTCCTGCAGATCTATACGCGGTACTGGTAAATCCGGGTGTGAGTGTACCTTCGGATAAGACGGCACAAGTCTTTGCTCGGCTAGGTGCCGAAGCGCTCACGTCGACACCTCCAAGGGAACCTGCACTCTGTTTCGCCGAGCCGCAGGACGTCATCGCCTACGCAACAACGCGCAAAAACGATCTGGAAACACCCGCACGCCGATTGTTCCCGGTGATCGACGTCATGCTCTATGAATTAAATCGCCTTGATGGTTGCCGTCTCGCGCGCCTGTCCGGCGCAGGACCGACATGCTTTGCGCTATTCGATGCCAGACAAACTGCCGAAGTCGCAGCGGCCGCATTAACCGAGCGCCAACCCGATTGGTGGATCAGAGCGACGCGGCTCGGCTAGTGCGAGCGTCCGATGCAGAATGCGATGACCTGCTCGAGTGCGTCCTTCTCCCGGCTGTCCGGAAAGATCGCCAACGCATCGAGTGCAATCGCGCCATAAGAACGCGCACGCTCAAACGTCGCCTCGATCGCCTTGTGTTTGCGCATCAATGAAATGGCCTGCTCCAGGTCGCCCTCTGCAATTTCACCTTCAGCGACGGTGCGGTTCCAGAATTGACGTTCGTCCGACGAACCGCGACGAAACGAAAGGATGACCGGCAGCGTGATCTTGCCCTCGCGGAAATCGTCTCCGACCGCCTTTCCGAGGCGCGTGCTGTCTCCCGCGTAATCCAATGCGTCGTCGACGAGCTGAAATGCAAGACCGAGATTCTTGCCGTACGATCGAAGGGCCGCTTGCTCTTCCGTCGGCCGGTTGGCCAGCGCAGCGCCGGACTCCGCCGCCGCCGAAAAGAGCGCAGCCGTCTTGGCGTTGATAATCGCGAGATAATCGTCTTCCGTCGTTGAGGTGTTCTTGGCCGCCGCAAGTTGCATCACTTCGCCTTCCGCAATCGTCGCAGCGGCGTTCGACATGATGCGAAGCACCGACAGCGAGCCGACATCGACGAACATCTTGAAGGCTTGCCCAAGAAGAAAATCCCCGACCAGAACGCTTGCCTGGTTACCCCAGATCATGCGTGCCGTCTTGCGTCCGCGCCGTGTCGCGCTTTCGTCTACGACGTCGTCATGCAGCAAGGTTGCGGTATGCATAAATTCGACCGCGGAGGCCGTGCGGATATGACCGTTGCTCGTGTACCCGCATAATTTTGCCGAAGCTAATGCCAGCATTGGACGTAGCCGTTTCCCGCCGCTGTCGATGAGATGATGCGCAAGCTCCGGGATCATTTCGACTTCCGAGACGGCCTTGTCGAGAATGATTCGGTTAATCGCTTCGAGGTCGTCCGCGACGAGATCGAGAAGCGGCTGCAGCTTCTGGCTCGTCTCGCGGACGTCTTCTAATGGTATGACCCGACCCAAGTTGGCCCTCTTTTCTCTTTCTTGCCGTGCTAACATAAGTGGAAACCGCGTCGCCGTCCCGCGGCTCCGCGTCCGACCCCCATGGTCCTTCCGGCGAGTGGCGACATGCGCGAACTTATTATGACAAACGACCTTGTCCTCATCAGCTACGTTGAGGCATTGCTCGCCGATCAGGGCATCGAGGCGGTGGTATTTGATCGAAATATCAGCCTGATGGAAGGGTCAATCGGTGCATTTCCGCGCCGTGTGGTTGTGCCGGAAGACTCCTGGTTCCGCGCCAGCCGCATCCTTCGCGATGCGGGTCTCGGAGAATGGGTAATTGAGCATGAACGCCTTTGACCGCCCTCAACCGGACGGCGACACGACGGACGATCTCTTTCTGGGCGGCGCTTTGACAATTCGTCAACCAAAGGACGGCTACCGCGCCGGTACGGATGCCGTGCTTTTGGCGGCGTTAGTTACCCCGGAAGTAGCCGGTCGCGGGCCGGTACTCGATGTAGGCGCTGGGGTGGGCGTTGTCGGCCTTTGCGTCGCAGAAAGATGCCCGGAAGCGAAGGTCGTGCTGGTGGAACGCGATCCGCGGCTGGCGGCACTTGCTCAAGAAAATATTGCGCACAACGGCCTTTCCGATCGTGCGTCAGTAGTCGAGACGGACATCACGCGGGCGACGGCGGCCCTCGAAAATGCAGGAATAAAATCTGAGATTTTTTCAATCGTACTCGCCAACCCCCCCTACCATGACGAGCGTCGAAGCACGTCTTCGGAAAGCCCGCTGAAGGCGGGCTCGCACCAGATGTCCGAAGACGGACTGGAAGACTGGGCTCGGTTCATGTGCCGGATGGCGGCTCCGGGTGGCCGTGTCGCGATGATCCACAAGGCCGACGCACTGCCGCGCATCCTTGCGGCCTTCGAAGGCCGGTTCGGAGCGATCGGTATCCTTGCGCTTTATCCTCGCGCCGGCGAGCCTGCCATTCGAGTCATCGTGGAAGGCATAAAAGGCAGCCGCGCGCCGGTCTACATGAAGCCCGGTCTCATCCTGCACGGCCCGGAGCAGAGCTTCGTTCCCGAGGTCGAGGCCATTTTCCGGCACGGCGCTTCCCTTCCGCGCGAATACAGAGGCTGATCGACGCTGGTTCGCGCCGCCCGTTTGCAATCATTGCGCCGCCTCTTATTTTGGAGGCGGACCATCTACCAGGAGCGTTCTTGCATGTGGCCATTTTCGCGCCGACCCGTCGTTCCCGTCTTGCGCTTTCATGGTCCCATCGGAATGGCGACGCCTTTAAGGCCGGGGCTGACGCTCGCGTCCTATGCAACCGCGATCGAGAAAGCATTCTCGGCGTCGAAGCTTCCGGGCGTCGCAATCGTCGTCAATTCGCCCGGCGGTTCGCCAGTCCAATCGAATCTACTGTTCGAGCGCATCCGCCAACTCGCCGCCGAAAAGCATAAGCGCGTCTATGTCTTCTGTGAGGATGTGGCTGCTTCAGGCGGATATTTTCTCGCAATTGCAGGCGACGAAATTTATGCCGATCCGTCATCGATCATCGGCTCGATCGGCGTCGTCTCCCGTGGCTTCGGATTTGTAGACCTATTGGAAAAGGTCGGCGTCGAGCGCCGCGTCTACACATCTGGCGCCAACAAGAACCAACTCGATCCATTCCTCCCCGAAGACGACGACGACATCGCGCGCCTCAAAGCCATTCAGCAGGACGTGCACGATGTTTTCATCGGCCTCGTAAAGGAGCGTCGCCTCGGCAAGCTCAAGGCCCCGGACGGGGAGCTTTTTTCGGGCGCCTTCTGGTCGGCAGCGAAGGCCGTTGAGTTCGGGCTCGTGGACGGTATCGCCGACATCCGGTCCAAGATGCGGCAAGTGTTTGGGGACAAAGTCCGCCTGAAGGTTTTCGAGGCCGAAAAATCGGGCTTGCTCAGCCGTCTGCGCAGGTCTCTCGGAGCCATGGCTATTCCGTCTCCGGGCCTTGCTTTTGCCGATGATCTGGTGTCGGCTATCGAGACGCGAACCCTTTGGTCGCGGTTCGGGTTATAGTGCCCAGGAGGGCCTAGAATGCCGCCAATCATGTTTCTCGCCCTCGTTGGAGCGGCCGGGATTGCCGGCTACAGGATCCTGTCGAGTGTCCTCGGCAGCGGTTCCCGCACGCAGCGCTCGCGCGCTGGCGAAGCGCGCCGCACGGCTCGTACGCGTGACCTTGGCAACCTCGAATGGGACGAGAATGCTGGGGTCTATCGCCCGAGTACAAAACGGGAAAGTTGAGCAGCGCTCCCGAACGCGAGCCGCGGCCACGTTCCTCTGCACGTATTGTCCAAAGTCCCGGCAAAAACCGTCCGCCGAAGGCGTGACAAGGCGCCGTTAACGCGTATATTGCGCCGCGACTTGAGCCGGAAAGAGCGAAGATATGCCCACGACGGTCTCCTCCAAGGCCGCACGCCTTTCCGCGCTGCGCCCCAAGGAAGCCTTTCAGGATTTGATCCTTACGCTGCAGACCTTCTGGGGGAAGGAAGGCTGCGTCATTCTTCAGCCCTATGACATGGAGGTCGGCGCGGGGACGTTCCACCCGGCGACGACCTTGCGTGCACTGGGCCCGAAACCGTGGTCGGCGGCGTACGTACAACCCTCCCGCCGTCCTAAAGACGGCCGCTACGGCGAAAATCCTAATCGCCTCCAGCACTATTACCAGTTCCAGGTCATCATGAAGCCATCACCTGCGAACATCCAGGATCTCTATCTGGCGAGTCTCGACGCCATCGGCATCGATACGTCGCTGAACGATATCCGCTTCGTCGAGGACGATTGGGAAAGTCCCACGCTCGGAGCCTGGGGGCTCGGCTGGGAGGTTTGGTGCAACGGCATGGAAGTTTCGCAATTCACCTACTTCCAGCAGGTCGGCGGTTTTGATTGCGATCCCGTCGCGGGCGAGATCACGTATGGCCTTGAGCGGCTTGCGATGTACGTCCAGGGCGTCGATCGCGTCTTCGATCTGAACTTCAATGGCCGCACGGACGACAGGCGGCTGAACTACGGCGACGTTTTCCTTCAAGCCGAACGCGAATATTCGCGTTTCAACTTTGAATATGCCGACACCCAAATGCTGCTTCGCCACTTCAAAGATGCAGAGGCCGAATGCCAAGCCTTGCTCGAGAAGGGCGCAAATGGCGGGGAGCACTTGCTCGCGCTGCCCGCTTACGACCAGTGCATCAAAGCGAGCCACATCTTCAACCTGCTCGACGCGCGTGGCGTGATTTCGGTCACGGAACGCCAGAGCTACATCCTGCGCGTGCGTGATCTGGCGAAAGCCTGTTGTGCCGCGTGGCTAAAAACTGAAGGAGGACGCGCGTGATCAACGTCAACGATACGACACTTGGTCTTGTCTCGGCGGCCGTGCCGCTGCTCATTATCGGTTTTCTGATACTGCGGCGGTTGCCCTGGATTTTCGCGTTCTTTGTGGCGCTCCTTGCGGTCGGTCTCGGCTATCTCCAGACGACCGGCGCGATGAGAGACTTCGGGCATCAAGTCCGGACGAACCTCCCGGCCGGTATCGTCGCCGAACATAGAGAGCACGCAGTCGAGCCAGCATCGGAACCGGCAACGACGCCCGCGGAAGCTCCCGCAATGGCGCCGGCTTCGCCTCCTGCCGAGGCGCCTGCTATGGCCCCGGCTTCGCCGCCGCAAGAGCCGGCAGCAACGCCGCCAGCCCCGCCGGCCGAATCGACACCGCCGGCGTCCGAGCAGCCCTCCAGCGAACCTGCAGCGCCTGCGGAGACGACCCCTGCGACTCCGCCAACGACCCCGGCCCCGGAATCAACCCCGGCTCCATCGACGACGCCACCGGCTGATAATAATCAGACGCAGCCCGCACCCGCGCCGTCGCCCTGACGATATGAGTTTTCGCCCCGTGATGCTCGTCACGGGGCGAAAGCCCGCTTCCCGTGAGATTTGACCTGAATGTCCGAACTGCTGCTTGAGCTCCTGTCGGAAGAAATCCCCGCGCGCATGCAGCTGCGTGCTTCGGAAGACTTAAAATGCCTCGTCGTCGAAGGATTAAAGACGCGTGGGCTCGACGTCGGGCAAGCGCGCGCTTATTCAACGCCGCGCCGTCTGACGCTGGTTGTCGAAAACGTTCCTGCGCAATCCCCGGAGATTTCCGAAGAACGAAAAGGACCGCGCGTCGGCGCGCCCGAGAAGGCCGTCGAAGGCTTTCTCAAATCGGCTGGTCTTGCGTCGATCAAAGACGCGACGATCGTCAAAGACGAAAAGAAGGGCGACTACTACGTCGCCAAGATCGAGAGGCCCGGACGCGCCGCTTTGGAGATTGTCGCGGAAACGATCATCGAGGTCACCGCGAAGTTCCCCTGGCCGAAATCGATGCACTGGGGCTCGTCGCCCTTTCAATGGGTGCGCCCGTTGCAATCGATCTTGTGTTTGCTCGACGGCAAGATCGTGCCCTTCGAGATCGCCGGAATTGACGCAGGCAATGAAACTCGGGGCCATCGGTTCCTCGGGCCCGGCCCCTTCAAGGTCAAGAATTTCGCCGATTACGAAGCAAAGCTTGCCGCGCATCATGTGATGCTCGATCCCGAAAAGCGCAAAGCCGCCATTTCCGAGCAGGCCCATGCGCTCGCCAAGGAAGCAAAGCTGGAACTGATCGAGGACGACGCGCTGCTGGCCGAGAACGCGGGCCTTACCGAATGGCCCGTCGTTCTGATGGGATCGTTCGACAAGGCATTTCTAAACGTCCCCGCCGAAGTTCTAACCACCTCGATGAAGACGCATCAGAAGTGCTTCTCGTTGCGTGAGCCGAGATCGAAAAAACTCGCCAACAAATTCCTGATGGTTTCGAACCTCGTCGCCAAGGATGGCGGCGCCGAGATCGTCGCGGGCAACGAAAAAGTCATTCGCGCACGGCTATCCGACGCCAAGTTCTTCTGGGAACAGGATCTGAAACATCCGCTCGGG
This sequence comes from Hyphomicrobium sp., assembly GCF_035548195.1. Taxonomy (GTDB): domain Bacteria; phylum Pseudomonadota; class Alphaproteobacteria; order Rhizobiales; family Hyphomicrobiaceae; genus Hyphomicrobium_B. The sequence continues at coordinate 114,228 of NZ_DASZTY010000037.1, read as the reverse complement.
GAGATGGCGGGTAAGCTCGCTGGCATCACCTTCCACGAGAAGCTTGGCTCGCAAAAAGATCGCGTCGAACGCATCGAACAATTGGCGTTCGAATTGGCGGGCGCGTGCGACGCTGTGCCGGAGGACGCACGCCGCGCCGCCGGATTGGCAAAAGCCGATCTGGTTTCCGAGATGGTCGGCGAGTTCCCGGAGCTTCAAGGCTTGATGGGGCGCTACTATGCCGAGTACGTTGGGACGAAGCCTGAAATCGCTCGTGCCATCGAGCTGCACTATAAGCCCAAAGGTCCGACCGATACCGTTCCGCGCGAAGACCAGGGCGACGCCGTCGCTGTCGCCGTCGCCCTCGCAGACAAGCTCGACACATTAGTCGGCTTCTGGGCCATTGGAGAAAAGCCGACAGGTTCCGGCGATCCCTACCAGCTCCGCCGCGCCGCTCTCGGTGTGATCCGCATCGTTCTGGAGAACGATCTGCGCGTTCCCTTGGGCAAGCACATAAGAGAAGCTCTTGCTCTCCAAAACGGGAAAGTAAAATCGCCGGAAGACATAGTGGGGGACCTCCTCTCCTTCTTCGCCGACCGCCTGAAAGTCTTCCTTCGTGATCAAGGCAAGCGCCATGATCTGATCGACGCCGTGTTCGCGCTCGGCGGACAGGACGATCTCGCACTCATCGTCAAGCGCGTTGAAGCACTCGATACATTCCTCAAAACCGACGATGGCGCCAACCTGCTCGCAGGCGTCAAACGCGCCGCAAACATTCTTTCCATCGAGGAAAAGAAGGACAAGAAGTCCTACGCCGGTCCTTACGATCTCAAGCTCATCGTAGAAAAAGAAGAAACCGCGCTCGCAGCCGCGATCGAAGCGACCAAGCAAGATACCATCGCGGCAATCGCCGTCGAAAATTTCGCAGGTGCAATGCGCGCGCTGTCAGAGCTGCGCGCGCCGGTCGATCAATTCTTTGAAAAGATTCTCGTCAACGCCGACGATGCAAAAATCCGCGAGAACCGCCTGCGCTTACTCTCCGAAATTCGCGCCGCGACCCAAACCGTCGCAGACTTCTCGAAAATCAGCGGCTAGCTCAATCGGCCTTTTTGAAATGAACAGGAGCGGAGAGCATCGCCAGCGTCGCAGGCTGCGACGCGACCGACTGCGACTGAGCTAAGAAGCTCGGCTTGACCACGGCGTCGAGCCACTTCACCGTCATGTTTGCCGTATAGGCAAACGTGATAAGCGCCACGACGACTGCGAGCGACAACATCGCAACGTAGGCAACGTATTCCTTCACGGCGACCGTGGGGTCGGCAGCGACAGCGCGTGCCTGGCGGGAGCGGGGAGTGCCGCCCGCCAATGCGTGATAGACGAATTCCTGTTTCATGGCTGATACCCGTTGCGCAGGTAAGCGGGGGTGCACTGATCCTGCGCCTCAATAACGTCACGCAATTGAAATGGGTTCCGGAAACCATTTCGTCCAGATGTGGATATTGCGGCGATTTTACGTGCTACGGACAGCCCGGGTCCGATCTAAAAATTCCCTATCAAAATCAATAGCTTATGCGTCAACTCCTGCCGCCGCAACTTCATAAGTTTCGGTCGCCGCCAGCCAGTTTTCCTCTGCATCGGCAAGCGCTTTTGCGAGTTGGCCGCGTTGCTGCGCTGCCGACTGCGCCCGCCGGGCGTCTTTCACGTAGAGTTCGGGATCCGCCAGCAGGGCATCGAGAGCCGCAATCTCTTTTGAAAGCTTTTCAATATGCTTCTCTGCCGAGAGCATCGCTTTTTTGAGTGGCGCAAGTTCCGCACGGCGCTCCGCTGCCGCGCGGCGTTGATCCGTTCGCGTTGTTTTCGCATCGCCGCTGTTGCGCCCATTGCGCATATCCGAGCCCCGAGAACCGCGCTCTTCAAGTAGCAACTGACGATAGCTCTCCATATCGCCATCGTAGGGCTTTACCGTGCCACCGCGAACGAGCCAAAGCCTGTCGGCCGTGGCTTCGATCAAATGCCGGTCGTGGCTAATGAGAATGACGGCACCATTGTATTCCATCAGCGCATGCACGAGTGCCTCGCGGCTATCGACGTCGAGATGGTTCGTCGGCTCATCTAGAATCAGGACGTGCGGCCCGTGGAACGCCGTCAACGCCAGTAGCAACCGCGCCTTCTCGCCGCCTGACAGCTTGCCGCACTGAGTGTCCGCTTTATCGGCGCTGAAGCCGAATGTGCCAAGCTTCGTCCGCCGCTGAGCCTCCGTCGCGTCCGGCATCAGCTTCAACATGTAGTCGTATGGCGTCGCATTTGGATTAAGATCATCGAGCTGGTGTTGCGCGAAATAGCCAACCTCGATTTTCTGAGCGCCGAAAACAGTGCCCGAAAGAGGCGATAATTTTCCGGCGATCAGTTTGGCGAGCGTAGATTTCCCGTTACCGTTCTGCCCGAGCAAGGCAATGCGGTCGTCGTTGTCGATCCTGAGATCGATCCCCGACAGCACGGGTTGTGCCGGATCATATCCGGCGCTTGCCTTTTCGATCCGCAGCAGCGGACTTGCGATCACCTTCTGCGGATCAGGAAAACGGAAAGGTACGACCCGGTCATCGACCTGTGCCGCAATCGGCTGCATCTTCGCGAGCGCCTTGACCCGGCTTTGCGCCTGCGCTGCCTTGCTTGCCTTGGCTTTGAAGCGGTCGACGAACGCTTGCAGATGTCGGCGCTGCTCGTCCTGCTTTTTCTTCAGTTTCATTTCGAGGCGTTGCTTTTCCCGCCGCGTTTCCTCGAAATCGTCGTAACCGCCCGCGTAAAGCGTGAGCTTCCCCCTATCGAGATGCAGGATAGATCCGACGGCGCGATTGAGCAGGTCGCGATCGTGGCTCACGATCAGCACGGTATGCGGATAAGTCTTGAGGTGATTTTCAAGCCAGAGCGTACCTTCGAGGTCGAGATAATTCGTCGGTTCGTCGAGGAGCAGGATGTCAGGCTTTAAAAATAAAATCGCGCCGAGTGCGACGCGCATGCGCCAGCCGCCGGAAAACTCGCGGCACGCGCGCCGTTGGGCTTCGTCGTCAAAGCCAAGTCCCGATAGAATGCGCGCGGCCCGTGCGGGGGCTGAATGAGCGTCGATATCCGTTAACCGCATCTGAATTTCGGCGATGCGCTGCGGCTCGGTCGCATGCTCCGCCTCGGCAAGCAGATGGGCGCGTTCGGTATCGGCAGATAAAACCCAATCGATCAGGCTGTCGTCGCCGCCCGGTGCTTCCTGCGCGACGTGTCCGAGCCGGGCGTTTCGTGGAATCGAAATCGATCCGTCGTCCGGCGCGATCTCGCCTTTCAGCAGGCGCAGCAACGTCGTTTTGCCCGCGCCGTTGCGCCCGACAAGGCCGACTTTGTGGCCGGACGGAATTGCAATCGTCGCCTGTTCGAGGATCGGGCGGCCCTCGATCCGATAAGTCAGATCATTGATATGCAGCATGGAAACAGCGGATAGCGCGGACTGTCCCGGCTGTCACGTATCGGAGCGCGCTTCAAGAGCGGGAAAGTATGGCAGTCATCACGCAATAGGCGCCGAACGTTGCGGTGGAAGCGCCTAACAAACTCGGCCAGAATCCTATGCCGCGCCCAAGCAAAATCGGTAAAACAACGAAGAGAACGAGAGACGGTAGCGTAAACCAGAGGATGCTCGAAGAAAGGGCGGCCACCTTGCTCACATCACCCGTCTCCCCGTAAAGCCAGACGAACGCCAGCAGTGACGTTAAGGGAAGAGATGCGATGACGCCTCCAACGGCGCTCGATCGCTTAGCCACTTCTGAAATGGCGATCACTAATACCGCCGTCAGCAAAACCTTGATGGCGGTATGAAGCACAGGCGTCAGCCCGAGACGACGGGCTTGAGGGTTTCGTAGAGCAGCCGGTCGCGAACGGCCTTATCCTGGACGGCAAGGTGGGCGACGAACCATTCCTGCACCATCTTGCAAACCTGTTCGGGCTCGCGTTTCGCGAGCAGCTTCGGGTTAGAGAACACCTGTAGGTCTTCTTCCTTCCAGCCAAGTTTGCCGAGTTCCTTGATCAGCACATCGTAATCGCTCTTGACCGCCGAGTCGTGCTTGACCGGATGTTTCCCGCCCTCCGAGATCGCTTCGAAAATAGCGTCGGCTTGCGCATTAAGCGCTGTCGCTGTCTCGGGGTGCTCCATCATCTGCACCACCGCCGGGCTTGTCTCGCCCTTCGAAATGAAACCGAAGCAGGCGCTGACGCTCTGTGCTCGAAGCGCTTTCAGATGTTGAAGGAACGCCTCCGCTATGGCTTGAAGTTTTTCTGAACTTGCGGCGAGAGCTTTATCGGCGTTTTGCCGTCTGAGATTGACAAGGCCCTGCGCCAGCAGCATCGCGACCTCGTTGTCCGGCTTTTTCTCGGCGACCATTTTATCGGCCTCCGAGATTTGCGACGTGTACCAGTCGGGATACTCTTTCTTGATGAGTTCCCAGACGGGAATTTTTTGCAGTTTGGCATCGAGCGGAGAGCCATCGATTGACGGCGGTTGAGGCGGCGCAGGTGGTTGCGGCTCGACGGCTGCGACTTGCGTATCTTTGGACGCCTCAGGAGCGGTCTGAGGCGCGGCAGCCGGAGAAACCGAAGCAGTTGTCGTTAGCTGCGATTCGGCCGTCGGCGTCTGAGCTTCGGGCTGTGCCTGCGGTGGCGGAGATGGCGGGATGACGTCTGTCCCAGCCGGCGCGGGAGAAGCATCGCTCGTGCTCGAAGCCGAAGCCGTTGCGGGAGCTTGTGCGGCATCCGGCTGTGCCGGAGCAGGGTCCGTTTGGGTAACAGGGTCGGCGTCAGCGACCTTGGTATCGGCTGGCGCTGTAACGACCGGCGCATGATCGGACGCGACGTCTGTCAGCGAACCACGGTACGTGGCGAGAGCGAATGCTCCGCCGCCGATCACTGTCAGCGCCAGGCTTGCAATCGCAAGCCGCTTGATGAGATTGCGCTCGGGGTGTTCTGGGGCATCGAAATCCGAACTTTGGACGGCCCGTTGCGCCACAGCGTTCGAATGTTGGGCAGCATACGGCGTGGGCGCAGGTCGGGCAGCGAAGCCGGTTTGCGCGCCAGGCCCGGCGGAAGCAGCGGGCTGAGCGTCACCCTGGCCCTGGAAAGCTGCCGGAAACACTGTGGGGGCCGCTTGCCACTCGGCCATGCCGGGGCGCCAAATGAGATCGGTTTGACGGAGATAGCTGTGAGCGACGAACGTCCGCAGTTCGATATCGGTCAGCGGACCGTGCTGTTTGCCATCCCGTGCAATATACCACTGAATGTCGTTGGCTTGTCCGGTCATGCTCTTTGTCTTCGCACCCCGCGGGTCCCGCAACCCGCTCCCCACACCGAGCGCCTTCGCGTCGGCCACACTGTTCATATGCAATTGCACGCGTCAATCGGGCGATTATACGGTGAACACGTGGAATTTCGTGCGACGTGCAACCGACTGCTTCAACTCGACCATCGTGCCGCGCTTGCCGGTATAGACCCTCGCAGCTATAAGCCCGCCAACTCTCAGGAAACGCAAAGCGAGGCAGACTTATGGCCGTCGAACGCACGTTCTCAATCATTAAGCCCGACGCAACCCGCCGCAATCTCACCGGCAAGATCAACGCCGTCATCGAAGATGCAGGCTTGCGCATTGTGGCCCAAAAGCGCGTGCGCTGGACCCGCGCTCAAGCCGAGAAGTTCTATGAAGAACACAAGGCACGGCCTTTTTACGGCGAACTCGTGGATTTCATGACATCCGGCCCGATCGTGCTCCAAGTTTTGGAGGGCGAGAATGCCATTGCGAAGTATCGCGAGGTCATGGGTGCAACAGACCCGAAGGAGGCAGCGGACGGTACGATTCGCAAGCTATTCGCGGAATCCAAGGGCGCGAACTCGACCCATGGTTCCGACAGCCCAGCGGCCGCAGATCGCGAGATCGCCTTGAACTTCCGGCTAGACGAGATCGTTGGCTGACGAACATCTCGTCTGGACAGGAGCGGCGCCTCGCGCGCCCTCTCTCTTCAGAGCTTCATTGCCAAGAGCGTACAATGATTTCTGTCTCCTATGTTCAGACAATGTCGCGCTACAATTCCTGGCAGAACCGCAACATTTATGATGCGTCGGCGCGCCTCAGCGATGCCCAGCGTAAGGAAGATCGCGGCGCCTTCTTCAGGTCGATCCATGCCACGCTGAACCATCTTCTCTGGGCGGATCAGATGTGGCTGATGCGATTTGGCGCGGCGCCGCAACCCGCCGCACGATCCATCACCGAAGGTTTAGCTCAGTTCGAAGATTGGAGTGCGCTCACAGCCGAGCGGACGCGCTTTGATGCTCACATAGAAAGCTGGGCCGATAAGCTTGAACCCGAGAAGCTTCAAGGCGATTTGGTGTGGTTCTCGGGCGCGATGGGACGTGAAATGAGCACGCCCAAGGCTTTAGTGATTACACATATCTTCAATCACCAGACCCACCACCGCGGACAAGTTCACGCGCTGCTGACAGGTTTCGGGGTCAAGCCAGACATAACGGATCTCCCATTCGGTCCGCCGCTTTTTGCAGGCTGATTAGCGAATTGGAATTCAACCGGTTATGCCGTGCGTGCGCCGCCTGCGCTCGTAGCGATTAAAGAGCCGTCGCTTAAGCGGAGGCGACCCAACTTCCGGCCACGAACCCGAAAGCCACGGCATCGGGGTTACGGCGAGCAGTCTCAATGAGCTTTTCAGGAGCTTCGACTTCGGGAGGTCTCTCTTGCGAGCCCTTCTTTTTGCGCGGTTTCGTGCCCGTTAAAAGAAAGACGGACTTTCCGAGGACTACGGTTTTCACGGACTCCATGGTCGGGGGGTCTCCTGGAGTGGGAACGCACGCAGGTATTTACAATCCGAATGACGCTCTAGATTTCCTATTAAATCCCTAACGTACGGCCACTATGACAGGATTAACTATCCATGGGTACCCGACCTGTTCGCAGGTGCGAGCCCTCTACAACCTAGATTGCATTTAGCTGAGCATTTCAGCAGCCGATGAGAATGGTGCACCGCGAAATTGGCTGTGGAAAACATTCATCGGAAAGCAGCGAGCGCCAATATCCAGCCGCTCACGTTTGCGTGAGCAGCTGTCGACCCCTTCTCTCCTGATAAACGCCTCTCTAGCTGAGCTCGCGAATGCGGAACGGCAGTCCGCCTTTCGGTGTAAGCGTAACCGTTGCATTGAGCCGCGCGGGATCAGCTCCGACATACTCGGGGCGGAAGCGGCGTAGGAGCAGCGAGAGAGCCAACGTATTTTCCACTTGGCTCATCGCCCCCCCGATGCACGACCGCTTTCCAGCGCCGAACGGAAGGTAGCTGTACTTCACCTGTTTTTTGGCATTGCCGGCCATCCACCGCTCCGGCTGGAATTCTTCCGGATTTGGCCAGAACTTCGGATTGTGATGCGCACCATAGGCGAACAGCGTGACGCGATCGCCCGGATTTATTTTGACACCGCCGATCTCATCTTCAGCCGCCGCAACTCGAATCAAACCCCAGATCGGCGGATAGATCCGCATCGTTTCCTGGATGACGGCGCGCGTATAGGCGAGACCCGAATAATCGGCGGCGGTCGGCGGACGATCGCCGTAGACGGTTTCGCCTTCGCGCCGGATGCGTTCAACCGCTTCCGGACGCCGAGACGTCTCATAGAGCGCCCAGGCGAGCGTCAGCGCGGTCGTTTCCGTCCCCGCCCACAAATACTGCTTCAATTCATCGATCGCCTGCTGTGGATCGAATTCGGGAACGGCCGGATCGGCCACTGCAGCCTGGATCATTTTCAACAGCGTGCGTTCACGCGCTTCGCGCGGATCGGACGCAATGACGGCGGGTGGCACGCTGGCCCAGACCTCCATGGCCTTCGCCGCATCCTCGTCAGTCATCTCGAAAACTTCGCCAGCCTGTTTGCGCAGGCGAATATCGCGATGATTCATCACGTCGGTATAGGTCTTCACGCATTTGAACACGACGTGCGGGTTAAACGGCATGTCGCGATCGAAGAGCGCTTTGCAGATCATATCGGCGGCAAGCGTCCAGGTCTGCTCGACCATTTCGATCGTCTCGCCGGTCTTCGCGAGGTCGCCCCATCGCTCCATCTTCGCGTCGATAGCCTTGAGGAAGTAGGGGATGTATTCTGCGAACATGTCCGGATGGAAAGCCGGTTGCTGCGGCATGCGGATCTTCTGCCAGAGCGCACCGTCATTCGTGATCATAGACTTGCCGAAAATCGGTTTTAGACCATCGAAATATTTGTGGTAGGTGTCGGCTTTCGTCACCAGCACGTGCTTGAAGTATTCGGGCTCTGAAATGAGCACGACACGTTGGTTCGCCATGTTGACTGGTAAAACCGGACCATAGCGCTCCATCATCTGCATCAGGATGCGCATCGGGTTTTCGGGGTCACCACGCAGCAGCGGAGTGAGCTTGAACCAGATGCTCGACTCATCGCCGAGCCCCAGGGTGTGGCTGGGTGTTGTTTCCATTACGGTGCCTCCATTCGGAGCAACGGCCCGTGCGTGGGAGCGCAGCCTTCAGGCGCGCTCAAACAGCCGGCGATTCTCGGGTCGATACTTCACTTCACCGGATATCCCTCTCCGGAAGTCAAAGAAATACCACGCTTTGGGGGGGCGCTGTCCATGCGACGGCCAGCGCAAGGTAACTAGACCGTGGGTTTCCGATTCATTCGCGCGGCGAATAAAGAGTCGGGGATGGATTAACATCCTGGGATATAATAACTTTCTCGCCTTCGCGCCGGGTGCGATCGGACGTCACTAGTCTTAATGCGGTGGGGTAGATGGTATGCTCCGCCTCCAGAATACGCGCCGCAAGCGAAGCTTCAGTGTCACTGCTAAGCACCGGTACGGCGGCTTGGGCGATGATCGGGCCTTCATCCATCTCCGGCCGGACGAAGTGGACGGTGCAACCCGAAATCCGCACGCCGGCTGCGATTGCCCGCGCATGCGTATGCAACCCCTTGAAGCTCGGCAAGAGGGACGGATGGATATTGATCATACGATCATGCCAACGTTTTACGAAGGTCGGCGTCATGAGCCGCATGAATCCGGCAAGAGCGACGAACTCGGTCCCGACAGCGTCGAGCCCTTCCTGTAGCGAGGCTTCGAAGGCATCCCGTGTCGCGTAGCTCGTGTGATCGAGAGCCAGCGTTTTTATACCTTGGGCTTCAGCCCAGGCGAGACCCGGCGCTTCCGGCCGGTTGGAAGCAATGAGCACGATCTCTGCCGGGTAATCCGGAGCACGCGCCGCTTCGACCAGCGCCTGCATGTTCGAGCCACGGCCCGAGATTAAAATGGCGGTACGGACTTTCTTGAGCGTCATGTGGGGCACTTAGCACGACCCGGCTGCCAAACGCGAGAGCGGTGGCCTGCCGTCACCTGGGCCCTACGCGACGGGCTTCGGGTTCGGCTTGATTGGCCGAGACTGGCTCTTGTCCGCTGCGACAGATTTAAAGGATCTTACGCCGCGTCGCGCCTCGTAAATGTTTTCAAGGAACATGCTGGCCACGCGAGACCAGTCATACCGCATCGCTTGCGCGCGAATGGCCGCTGGGTCTAGCGACAGCGCTGCCAATGCCGCCGCCTGAAGATTGTCGGACAAAATCCCCGTGACGCCCGGCATGACGACATCGACCGGACCCATCACGGGATAGGCCGCGATAGGTAGTCCTGAAGCCATCGCCTCCAGCATGACCAAACCGAATGTGTCTGTGCGGCTCGGAAAAACAAAAACGTCTGCAGCTGCATATTCTGCCGCTAACGCTTCCCCGATTTTTGCGCCCCTAAAGTCAGCGTCCCGGTAGCATTTGCGCAGCGCAGGCAGCAATGGCCCATCTCCAACGACGACTTTCCGTCCTGGTAAATCGAGATCGAGGAAAGCTTCGACATTCTTTTCGCGAGAGATGCGCCCGACATAGAGAAAGATCGGCGCTTCCCCGTTTCGTTTCTTTTCGGGTCGCGGGCAAAATTGAGCGGTATCGACTCCACGCGTCCAAAGCATGAGCCGTTCAAAACCGCACCGCGCCAACTCCGTCTTGAGCGACGGGGTCGCGACGAATGTTCCGACTGCGCTCGCGTGAAATCGCCTTTGCACGGCATAGCCGATCCGGACAGGAAGGCCGATGTACGCATGAAGGTACTCCGGAAAGCGCGTGTGAAAGGACGTCGTGAAGCGCACGCCATGGCGCAGACAAATCGATCGCGTCGCCCAACCGATCGGTCCTTCGGTTGCAATGTGAACGTGGTCGATACCGCTTTGCAGAACGTGTTCCGCAATGAAAGCCATCTTCGGAAGCGCCAAGCGAATTTCGCGATAGCCAGGACAAGGCAGCGTCGCGAAGTCGGATGGCGCGAGCACCGTCACACGGTGGCCCATCACGCCAAGACCGCGTCGAAGGTTCTCGTACGTCCTGACGACGCCGTTAACCTGTGGCTTCCACGCGTCCGTCGCAATCAGGATGTGCATCGCGCAGCTCCCTGAACGGCCACGCATGCTGTTTCGCGACGACGAAAACAATGACGGCATCGGGCAATGCGCGGGCGCATGAGCAAGGGCGGTTCCGAATCTCCTGCTAACGCTACGCTTTTGACGTCCTGACTTTTCGATTGTGTGACAATGCCCGCCCAATGCCGTTTTGTTTGGGCTTAGCCCACAAATTACGAACGGCTTGAGACGCCGTTTAAGCCCGGGATCCGGCGCCACGTCATATAGGCTCGGATGTCCGTCAATTGCCCGTCCGAAAGACGAGCCATTGGCAGCGAGTCATCGTCTTGATGAATGATTTCCGCGGCGATCCAACGATCGCTGAGGCTTTGCTCCGAACCATGTGCGCCCCATGGGCGCTGCACGCGGTACTTGATCTCGATAATCTCGCCAACGACGAGATTGGATGCATCAGAAGCCATCTGGAACCTCCGGGGGAAGGTTGTTCGATCCACATCCACTACCCGAGAATTTTTTCAGTTCGGTGGCAGAGTTGGGGCACACCGCGCATTCACTTCGCGTGGATGCAGGCGTTACGCGCTGTTGCGGCAATATGGAACAATTACGCGATTTTAAGTTGATTTATGCGGATCGCCGGAGATTTCAGGCATCGCGAAAATGCTTCGCGCCAAGATATCCTGGTACAGATCCGCATGCGCGCATTAAGAACCATGACATCCTCGCGACACGACACCGGAGACCAGCATGATTGATTGGAGAAGTTGCGCGGCACTTGTCGCGTTTGCGGCGATTTCGACGCCCGCCTTTGCCAATCAGAACGTCGTCGAGCTGTCCCGCAATCCCGCGAATTGGGCGATCCAGTCGGGTGACTATTCGGGCACGAGATATTCAAAGCTCGATCAAATCACGACCGCAAACGTCGGCGACCTCAAAGTCGCATGGACGTTTTCGACGGGCGTCTTGCGCGGACACGAAGGCGGCCCGCTGGTGATCGGTAACATCATGTATGTCCACACGCCGTTTCCAAACACCGTGATGGCGCTGGATCTCGATCATGAGCAAAAGATCATTTGGAAATACGAACCTAAGCAGGACTCGTCCGTCGTTGCGGTGATGTGCTGCGATACCGTCAACCGCGGCGTTCAATATGCCGAAGGCAAGATTCTCCTCCACACTGCTGATACATCTCTCCTTGCTCTCGATGCAAAGACCGGCAAGGAGGTCTGGAAGGCCGTAGACGGCGATCCCAAGCAGGGTGCAACCGGAACTGGCGCGCCTCTCGTCGTGAAGGACAAGGTGATCGTCGGCATTTCGGGCGGGGAGTTCGGCGTGCGCTGTTATCTCACCGCCTACGATTTGAACTCCGGTAAGAAGGTCTGGCGCGCTTATTCGATGGGTCCGGATTCCGACATTCTCGTCGACCCCGAAAAGACGATGTCGCTCGGCAAGCCGGTCGGTGAAAATTCATCGCTAAAAACCTGGAACGGCGATCAATGGAAAATCGGTGGCGGCCCGACCTGGGGCTATATGGCCTACGATCCCGATCTCAATCTCATTTACTACGGCACCGGCAATCCTTCGACGTGGAACCCGGCGCAACGCGTAGGCCCGGACGGTAAACCCATCGACCAGAAATGGGCGATGACGATATTTGCACGCGACGTCGACACCGGCATGGCCAGGTGGGCCTATCAAATGACGCCATTCGATCAGTGGGATTACGACGGCATCAACGAGCCGATCCTGGCGACACTCGATATCGGCGGCGCGAAGCGAAAGACCGTCACGCATTTCGATCGCAACGGTTACGGTTACACTTGGGACCGTGCGACGGGCGAGCTTCTTGTCGCCCGGAAATTTGATCCCCTGGTCAATTGGTCGTCCGGCATCGACATGAACAAAGCGAGCCCGACTTACGGACGTCCGAAACTCGTAAAAAAGTACGAGCCTATCAAGACTGGCACGGATGAGACCACCAAGGGCATTTGTCCGTCGTCGCTCGGCGCAAAAAATGAGCAACCCGCATCGTATTCGAAGCTCACCGGCCTGTTCTACGTCCCGACGAACCACGTCTGCATGGACTACGAACCTTTCAAAGTGAGGTACACCGCTGGCCAGCCGTACGTCGGCGCCACCCTGACGATGTACCCGGCGCCTGATACGCCCAACCTCGGCAGCTTCATCGCGTGGGATGGTGCGAAGGGCAAAATCGTCTGGTCGAAGCCGGAGCGATTCTCCGTATGGTCGGGCGCGTTGACGACCGCCGGCGGCATCGCGTTCTACGGCACGCTTGAGGGCTATTTTAAAGCGGTCGACCAGAGAACCGGCGAGGAATTGTTCAAGTTCAAAACGCCATCGGGGATCGTCGGCAACGCGATGACGTATATGCATGGAGGTAAGCAGTACGTCGCAGTTTATTCAGGTGTCGGAGGCTGGGCAGGAATTGGCTTAGCGGCCGGTTTGACCGATCCGGAAGACGGATCGGGCGCGGTGGGCGGCTTCGCCAGCCTCAAATCCTATACGGCGACCGGCGGCTCGCTGACTGCCTTTGCGCTGCCGTAAAACGTCTCGCGCGAACCCAGTCCATCAACCGAAGCGGAGCCTTCCGTCGTATTTGACGGCCCAGGCTTCGCCCTTGCCTTTGGCCTCGGACTTTTCGCCCGTTGGCGGAATGACGTCGCCGATAATGACTGAATCTTCGCCTGCCGCCTGAAGCGCGGCAATCACCTCGTCCGCCCGCTTGGCCTCCGCGATGACGACCATGCCGATGCCGCAGTTGAACGTGCGCAGCATTTCCGCGTCGTCGAGATGCCCCGTTTTTGCGAGCCACCCAAATACTGCGGGAGATTCAAATCTCGAAAGATCGATACGCGCCGCCGCATCCTTGGGCATGACGCGTGGCAAATTCTCCGACAAACCGCCGCCGGTAATGTGGGACAGCGCTTTGATCGCGCCGTTAGGTCCCGAGCCGCCTGTCGCGCGGATCGCAGTGAGTATCGATTTGACGTAGATCCGCGTTGGTGTCAGCAGCGTTTCACCGAACGTTTGCCCATTCGAGAAGGGTGTGGGCGCATCCCAGCCGCTCTCTGCGCGTTCCGCCAATTTACGCACTAAACTGTAGCCGTTCGAATGGACCCCCGACGACGGGAGACCGATCAGCACGTCGCCGATCGCAATGTCCGAGCGTGGTAAAATTTCGCCTCGCTCGACCGCACCGACCGCAAAACCGGCGAGATCGTAATCGCCCGCCTTATACATGCCCGGCATTTCAGCGGTTTCCCCGCCGATCAGAGCGCAGCCTGCTTGCCTGCAGCCCTCGGCAATACCTGCAACCACATCACGCGCGACCGCGGTATCGAGCTTTCCAACCGCGAAGTAATCAAGAAAGAACAGCGGCTCGGCACCCTGCACGACCAGATCGTTGACGCACATCGCGACAAGATCGATGCCGATCGTTCCATGTTGGCCGCTGTCGATCGCGATTTTGAGCTTCGTGCCAACGCCATCGTTGGCCGCTACGAGAATCGGATCGCGAAACCCCGCCCGCTGCAGGTCGAAAAGCCCGCCAAATCCTCCGAGATCGACGTCCGCACCCGGCCGGCTCGTCGCCTTGGCGAGGGGCTTGATCGCGGCGACGAGCGCATTGCCGGCGTCGATGTCAACTCCGGCGTCAGCGTAGGTTACCGGAGGCTGCGGTCTCTCTGGTGTCGACATCGATCCTCATGGATGACAGCTCAAGCCATTACGCTCGGCATCTTTGTGGGCAGTTATATGGGAACCAGCGGTTAAACTCACTTTTGCCCCATTGCCAACCCGTGATTGGGGTCGTAGCAGCCCTGAAGAACGAGGGCAACGAAGCCTCCGGAAGATAAACTATTCGGGCCGGAACCAAGATGATGGGGAACAGGGTGCGCGTGTGTCGCGACCTGACGGTGGCCGTCGCAGTTTGGGCGGCAGCCGCAACAATCGCTGGCGGACCTGCAACCGCAGTCGGGGCCGATGCGGCGTATACGGTCGGGAACTATCCAGTCGAGGCGACCGCCGCCAATGCGGTCGCGGCGAAGCAACAGGCGCTCGCCGACGGCCAGCAAGCGGCATTTCGGTCGCTGCTGAAGCGGATCGTTCCGGTCACCGCGTACAAGCAACTCACGCGCGTCTCGGATGTGAAGGCCGCAAACATCATATCGGGCGTCACCGTGCGCTCGGAGCGCAACTCCGCAACAGCCTATATCGCGAGCCTCGATTTCTCGTTTCAGCCGGACGCGGTTCGATCCATCCTTTCGCAGCAGAATATTCCGTTTGTCGATGAGCAGGCCGCGCCGATTACGGTGGTAACGACGCTGATGCAAGGAAACCCGCCGAGCGCGGTCAATGATCTCGGCATCTGGCGCCGCGCCTGGACCGGGCTCGATCTCGACCACACAATTACGCCGGTGAAAATCGCTAACCTAAAGCAGGATATCCATACCGATACGGTCAAGTCTCTGCTCGCGGGTGATGATGCCGGGCTGCGCGCCATGAACGAAGCCTACGGCACGAAGCTCATCGTCATGGCCGTCGCGGAACCGGACATGGCTTCCAAGCGACTGACTGTGACGCTGGCAGGCCGCGACAACGTTGGCACCATTCTTTTGAAGCGGATCTATCGGATTTCCGACGGCGACCTGGACTATGCCTCTCAGCTGGCTGCGGTCGTGTCACTCGGCGTGCTGGAAGGGCGTTGGAAGGCGATCAAGTCCGGCCGCAGCCAGCAAGCCGCCGCGAACGTCCCGGTTTGGGAAGCGACGACTGGAAGCGGCGAACAAGTGACGCTCGTTGCGGAATTCGCAAGTTCCGGCCAGTGGGATCAGATTCGCGCGCAATTGCTCGATACTCCCGGAGTTGACGGGCTCAATATACAGTCCGTTTCCGATCGCGATGCCGACGTCTCGTTGACCTATCCCGGCGGGGCACGGCGTTTAGCGACGGCTCTTTCGACGAGAGGTCTGAACCTCATTAGCACGCCCGAGGGCTGGGTCCTTCGCTCCAATTACTAACATCTGTCGAACTGGACAACGAAGGCGAATGGTC
Source organism: Hyphomicrobium sp. (assembly GCF_035548195.1). Classification (GTDB taxonomy): domain Bacteria; phylum Pseudomonadota; class Alphaproteobacteria; order Rhizobiales; family Hyphomicrobiaceae; genus Hyphomicrobium_B. Next base: position 98,674 of record NZ_DASZTY010000037.1, on the reverse strand, counting down.
CGCGCGCGCTACGTTTTTGCACCGCGACGGAGGATGTTCTCGACGAAATGATCTCCAAGAGGCTAGGAAAGTTTGCGCGCTCCTGAATGAGCCGCGCACCCGCACGCGGGGCGGCCTCGAAGACAGGACTTTTTGGCGTGAGCATTCCGAATTTCATTACGCTTGGTCGAGTGATACTGGTGCCTGTCGTTTTCTGGCTGCTGCTGACCGGAGAATTGCAAGCCGCCTTTCTCGCCTTTGTGGTGGCCGGTATCTCGGATGCTGTCGACGGCTTTCTCGCCAAGCGTTTTGGCTGGGAGACCGAGCTTGGCGCCTATCTCGACCCGATCGCCGACAAGTTGCTGATCGTTTGCATATTCATCGCACTTGGAGTCACCGCCCGCTTGCCGTCTTGGCTCGTGATCCTTGTCGTATCGCGCGATGTGCTCATCGTCATTGCTGTGGTCTTATCGTGGCTGCTTGATCATCCGACGCCGATGAAACCTCTTACAGTCAGCAAAATGAACACAGTCGTACAAATCGTCCTTGCTGGCGCAGTCCTTGCTGACGAGGCGTTCACGCTGAATCTGCGAGGGCCGGTCCAGTTGCTGATCTTGCTGACGGCCGCGACCACGGTCGCCTCACTTGCCGCTTATCTCAGAATCTGGCTCCGGCATATGACGCTTTCCGAAACGACAAGCTCCAAGACATGAAGCGGAAGCTCATGCTATTAACCCGTTCGCGAAAGGGGATGAGGGATCGATGCAAATAGAGCGGCACGCGTTTTTCTGGACGGTGGCCGCCTTTCTATTTGCCTATCTCGTGCAGTTGCTCGCTCCGGTCTTGCTGCCCTTTGTGATCGGCTTGCTTCTGGCTTATTTCTTCGATCCAGTGGTCAATACCTTGCGCCGTATCGGCTTACCGCGATGGGCGTCGTCCATTTTGCTCCTGACTCTCTTGATTTTCCTCGTCGTCCTCGGACTGATTTTCCTTGTTCCCATTCTCGTCCAGCAGGCTGCAGGGCTCGTGGAAGCGGCGCCCCGGCAAATCGACCGCCTCAAAGTGATGATCGAAGCTGGAGCCCGTGATTATCTCGGCCCACGCTACCCCCAGGCCGAAGGCATGTTGCGCAGCGCGCTCGATTCCTTCACTTCGTCTGCGCCCTCATTGCTTGGAGGCGTTGCAAAAAGCATTTGGAACCAAGGGGCCGCAGCTTTCAACTTTGTGTCGTTCCTGCTGATTACGCCGGTGGTTTTTTTCTATACCCTCCGGGATTGGCCGAAGATCGTAGCGAAGGTGGACTCCTGGCTGCCGCGCGACAGTGTCACTCAATTGCGCGCTCTCGCGATCGAAATTGACGAGCGCGTTTCGGCATTCATCCGAGGTCAAGGTGCCGTGTGCATCATCCTCGCGCTTTACTATGCAGCAACGCTCAGTTTCGCCGGCCTCGAGTATGGCCTGCTCGTTGGATTGTTCACCGGCTTGGCAGCCTTTATTCCGATCTTCGGTTGGTCCATCGGCGCGTTCACCGCCGTCAGCCTCGCAATCCTTCAGTTCTGGCCGGACTACTGGAGCATTCTCATTGTCGTCGCAATAATGCTCGTGGGCCAAGCGCTGGAATCGGCGGTACTTTCACCGAGTATCATCGGTTCAGAGGTCGGGCTCCATCCCGTGTGGCTGATCTTTGCGTTGCTGACGTTCAGCTATCTATTTGGATTCCTCGGCCTTCTTGTCGCCGTGCCCGTTTCCGCCGCAATCGGAGTGCTCGTACGCTTCGCGCTCAAGACATATCTTGAGTCATCGGTCTACAAGGGCGAACGCGCCGAAGTCTGATATCAAGTACAACATGTCGAATATGCCGGAGCAACTCGTCTTCGAACTTCCGCATCGCGCTGCGATGGGGGTCGAGGACTTTCTCGTCTCGGATTCAAACGCCGCCGCCGTCGCGCTTGTTGATTGCTGGCCGGATTGGCCTATCGGTGCCGCGATCCTCGTAGGGCCTAGCGGCAGCGGCAAAACGCATCTCGCCAACGTGTGGCAACTGCGGACCAATGCCACGCTGCATAACGCGGCCTCTCTCACGCGCGAAAACGTGCCCGCCATTGCGTCAGCCGGTGCTGTCATAATCGAGGACATTCAGACAGTGGGTGACCAGGCTGCGCTTTTCCATTTGCTTAATTTGGTGCGCGAGCAGCGGCTGCAAGTTCTCTTGACGACAGATAAGGCGCCGGGCGATCTTCCGATCAGCCTTCCGGACTTGCACTCAAGGCTCAAGGCTCTGCCGCTCGCTTCGATCGCGCCTCCCGACGACGCGCTGTTGCGCGCGGTTCTGGTAAAACTTTTTGCCGACAGGCAATTGAGTGTCGAGCCCCACATCATTGACTATGTACTGGTGAGGATGGAGCGTTCGATGTCCGCTGCGGAACGGTTCGTCACCGAGGCTGACCGCCGGGCATTAGTGCTTCAACATCGTGTGACGCGGCCCATCGCGGCGGCAGCCCTCGATGCGCTGGGTTATTGAATGGCTTAGCCGTTGTTTTTGTGACCGCTTCGTAATTGAGTTGTAAACTTCAGATTGAATAATCGGTCGATCCCCGGAGTTTTCCCGACCATGGCAACGGCCAAAAACAGAAGCGCCGCCAAAGCGGACGTTCAGGAGGTGCCGCAAGGTCCCGATCGCTTTTACAACCGCGAGCTATCCTGGCTGCAATTCAATCGCCGCGTGCTTGAGGAAGCATCAAACGAGCAGCATCCGCTGCTAGAGCGCCTGCGCTTTCTGTCGATCGCTGCCGCTAACCTCGATGAATTCTATATGGTTCGCGCCGCGGGCGTTTACGGACAGGTCCGAGCCGGAATCACGACGCTGTCGCAGGATGGCCTGACGCCGATGCAGCAGCTTGCGGCCATCAATAAGTTTGCCGCGAAACTCGTGGCTGATGAGCAAGCGCTGTGGCAGGCGATTAAGAAAGATCTTGCGGGGGCCGGATTATCGGTGCTGCAAGCTGACGAGCTGAACGAATCCGAGCGCAATTGGCTGGAACGGCTTTTTCTGACTCATATCTTTCCGATCCTGACACCGATTGCCGCCGATCCGGCGCATCCGTTCCCTTTCGTTCCGAACCGGGCGATGACGATCGTCGTTGAACTGGTGCGGCCCAGCGACGGGAAAGCCATGAACGGCCTCATCCCGATACCTGGCCAACTCGAACGCTTCATACGGCTCGAAGTCGATCCCGCGAAACCGAAGGACATTCGATTCGTCCGTCTCGAAAGCGCCATCGGCCTTTTCATCGGCGAATTGTTCTCCGGATTCGACATCAAGAGCCAGGGCGCGTTCCGCGTTTTGCGCGACAGCGACATCGAACTTCAGGAAGAAGCCGAAGATCTCGTTCGATCCTACGAAAGCCAGTTGAAGCGGCGTCGCCGCGGCAACGTCATTCGTCTCGAAATCGAGGCGCGCATGCCCGAGCGGCTGAGAAAGTTTGTCGTCGAAGAACTCGAAGTTCGAGACGAAAGCGTTTTCGTAAAAGACGGCATTTTGGCGCTTGCCGATACCTCGCAGCTCATTATTGCCGATCGTCCGGATCTGATGTTCAAGCCGTTTCCCATTCGGTTTCCGGAGCGTATTCGCGAGTTCAGCGGCGATTGCTTTGCGGCCGTGCGCAAGAAGGACATTGTCGTCCATCATCCCTACGAGAGTTTCGACGTCGTCGTACAATATTTGCGTCAGGCGGTCGCCGATCCGAATGTTATGGCGATCAAATGGACGCTTTATAGAACGTCACGCGACAGTCCGATCATCCAGGCGTTGAAAGAAGCGGTTGAAGCCGGCAAGTCCGTTACAGCTGTCGTCGAATTGAAGGCGCGCTTCGACGAAGCCGCTAACATTCGCTGGGCGCGCGATCTCGAAAGCGCGGGCGTGCATGTCGTCTATGGTTTCACAGAACTCAAAACGCATGCCAAGCTTGGATTGATCGTTCGCCGCGAAGGCAGCGAGCTGACGACCTACTGCCATATAGGGACTGGCAACTACCACCCGCAGACGGCGCGCGTTTATACCGACCTCTCCCTCTTCACAACTGATCCGATGATCGCGCGGGACATCACGCGCATTCTGAACTTTGTGACGGGATACGGTGAGCCGATCGAGCTCGAATGCATGGCGGCAAGCCCGCATGGTATTCGCAATCGCATTATGACGCACATTGCGGAAGAAATACGTAATGCCAAGGCGGGCAAGCCCTCCGGCATTTGGTGGAAAATGAATGCGCTCGTTGATGCGCAGATCATCTCGGCGCTTTACGATGCAAGCGCCGCGGGGGTTCCGATCGACCTTATCGTCAGGGGCGTTTGCTGTCTGAGACCCGGCATCCCCGGTCTTTCAAGCAACATCCGTGTAAAGAGTATCGTCGGTCGCTTTCTGGAGCATGCGCGCATCTATTGTTTCGCAAACGGGGAGGCCTTGCCTTCACCCAACGCTGCCGTCTACATCAGTTCCGCCGATATGATGCCACGCAATCTCGACCGCCGGGTCGAGGCAATGGCGCCGGTGAAGAACCCGACGGTGCACGAGCAGGTACTCAATCAGATCATGGTTGCGAACTTGAGGGATAATCAGCAGAGCTGGCGGATCAATTCCGACGGCAGCGCGACCCGCATTCAGCCGGGCGCCGGAGAGGAAGCCTTCAACGCTCATAAATACTTCATGACCAATCCCTCGCTTTCAGGCCGTGGACAATCTCTCAAGGAGAGTTTTCCTCTGCGCTTTCGCAAGCCGGGCTAAAGCTGAGGCCCGATCTTGACCCGCTGGAAGGAAATCTCGGGTGCCAACGAACGCACCACGGAAATGGAGCCCATCGGCGTCATCGATATTGGCTCCAACTCCGTGCGGCTTGTCGTCTACGAGGGGGCAGTTCGCGCGCTGACCCCCGTTTTCAACGAGAAGGTACTCTGCGGATTGGGACGATCCGTGGCGACGACAGGGAGCCTCGGACCAGAGTCCGTCGAGCGCGCCCTGGAGGCGCTCGCACGTTTTCGGGTTATCGCGCATATTCTAAGCGTCAAAAACATACAGGTCATCGCAACGGCAGCCGTCCGCGACGCAAAGGACGGCCAGGATTTCATCGATGAAGGCGAACGCATTCTCGGGCAGCCGATAGAGGTTCTGTCCGGAGAAAAGGAAGCCAGGCTAGCAGCCCAAGGCATCATGATGGGCTTCGTCGATGATGATGGCATCGCTGGCGATCTTGGCGGCGGCAGCCTGGAACTTGTCGACCTCGCCCGCGACCGGCTGAAGGAAGCGGCGACATTGCCGCTCGGCGGTCTTCGTCTCATCGACACGACCGGTAACAAAATCGAACGTGCGCCGGCCATCATAGATGGCGCTCTGGCAAGCCTGCCGTGGTTGAGCAATGGGTCCGGCCGGACATTCTATGCTGTCGGGGGCACGTGGCGTGCGCTTGCCAAACTCCACATGGATCAGATCCGCTATCCGTTGCATGTCATGCAAGGCTACAAACTCTCGGCACGCGAAGCTCTTGACCTGTGCGAGCAGTTCCGCAAGGCAAAGAAATTGTCGGATATCCCGAACGTAGGCAGCGTCGCACGCGCTCGGCGGGAAGTGCTTCCATTCGGTGCTTTGGTCCTTGAGCGGCTCATAAAGCAGATGCAGCCGCGGCAGATCGTGTTTTCGGTCTTCGGCATTCGCGAGGGCCTCATCTACGGGTTATTGCCGCCACACGAGCAGATGCGTGACCCGCTTCTGAGCTTCTGCGAGGATTATGCGACATTGCGTGCCCGTTCCGTCGAGCATGCCTGGGAGCTATGCCGCTGGACCGATCGGATCTTCGCCGACCCCGCACTTGAGGAGACACAGGAAGAGCGGCGCTTGCGTTACGCAGCCTGTCTTCTGTCCGATGTGGGCTGGCGCGCTCATCCCGATTATCGTGGCGAGCAAAGCGTCAATACTATTGCACATGCCGGTCTTGGGGGCGTCGACCACCAGGGCCGCATTTTTTTGGCGCTCTCTGTATTTCATCGTCACGAGACATCAGACGGCAACGGCGAGCAGCTCTCGGAACGCCTGCGCAGCCTTGTAAGTAAGCGGGTCCAGCGCCGAGCCCGAATCATAGGAGCCGCGCTACGCGCCGCGCACATGCTGTCCATCGGAATGGCCGGGATCATCGACCAGACACCATTGACGCACGAGGATGGAATGCTTGTCTTGTCCATACCTCCGCCCTATGCCGCTCTGGACGGGGAAAGGCTGCGCCGCCGATTTGCTGTCCTTGCGGAGCTTGTCGGCAAAAAACCCAAAATTAGAATTAGTGGGTAAAACGGACGGGACGCCTCGCTTGCGACGCAAGAATTTCTGATAAGGTGCAGGCGCAAGCTCGCAGGAAAAGACAGCCTCCATGGCGGAAGACCTCTACGAAATATTGGGCGTTTCACGACGCGCGACCGACGAGGAAATCCGCAGCGCATTTCGCAAATTAGCGAAGGCGAATCATCCGGACGTCAATCCCGGCAATACTGCGGCCGCCGAGCGGTTCAAGAAAATCACCGCGGCCAACGATATTCTGAGCGACCCGCAAAAGCGCCGTCAATACGATGCAGGCGAAATCGACGCCAAAGGCGACCCCCGCCGGACCTACTGGAGCCATGCCGGAGCCGGGGCGCGCCGTGGCCCGCAAGCCGCCCGAGGTGCAGCCGGAACCTTCGAGGATTTTAGTTTTTCGGATATTTTTTCCGACGTCTTCGGCGGTAGCGGCGGCGGCGGACGACGCGATGGCTATGGGTTCGCTGCGAGAGGACAGGATCTTCGATACTCGCTGGAAGTCGACTTCCTCGAAGCCGTCCTCGGCGCAAAAAAGCGTGTCACCCTGCCCGACGGCGGCGTGCTCGACCTGACGGTTCCCGAAGGGGTGACGGACGGGCAAGTGCTCCGCCTCAAGGGCAAGGGCACGCTCGGAACGTTCGGGTCAGACGCAGGCGACGCCCTTATCGAGATCAAGGTGCGCCCCCACGCCGAGTACAGGCGCGAGGGCGACGACATAATCCTCGAACTGCCCATCACCATTGACGAAGCGGTGCTCGGCGGACGCGTCGAAGTTCCGACGCCCACGGGGCGCGTGCAGCTTACGATTCCGAAAGGCACGAGTTCCGGCAAAACATTCCGCCTCAAGGGCAAGGGCGTCCGCACGAAATCGGGCACGGGCGATCAGCTCGTTACCGTCAAAATCGTTTTGCCCAACGATATCGACGAAAGCCTGTCTTACTTTTTTTCCGAGTGGCGTCAGAAGCATGGCTACGATCCGGGGCGCAAATAGCCGCGATTGGTGGCCGGCCCGCGGAACGCGATTCGCCAATCGCAATTATAAAAGCCCCTTTATCGTGCAGCTGGAACGGCTCTGACCTCGCCGCCGACGAGCGTCAAGGCAAGCTCGCCTCGCTTGAGCTTTAACGCCGCTTCTCCGAAAAGAGTTCGGCGCCAGCCCTGCAACGCAAGAATGTCTGCATCATCGGACGTCGCGAGCTGCTCTAAATCATCGCTGTCAGCGATGATACGCGGCGCGACGCCGTGCTCGGCCGCCGCAGCTTTCAAAAGGACCTTGAGAAGTTCGAGCGTCGCACTTGCTTCCGCAGACAATGCTTCGTTACGCTCGATTTTCGGCAGCGTCTTGGGGTCGCGCGCCAGCCCCGTCTTGACGGCTTCAAGAATTTCTTTGGCTCGCTGAGATCGCGCGAAGCCATCGGAAAGCGTCCGTAACTGGCCAAGAGCTTCCGTCGTCGCTGGGATTTGATTGGCGATATCATAAAGCGCGTCATCACGGAGAACGCGTCCGCGCGGAACGTCGAGCGTCTGCGCGAGCCGTTCGCGCCAGGCCGCAAGTTCGACAAGGACAGCCAAAGACTTCCGCCCTTTGACACGGAGTTTCAGGCGCTGCCAAGCATTCTCAGGGGACGTGTCGTAAGTTGCAGGGTTGGTGAGGACTGCCATCTCTTCCTGGAGCCACGGCGTACGACCCGTCTTCTCCAGCATCTGCCGCAGGTAGTCGTAGACATTCCTGAGGTAGGTCACGTCGGCGAGGGCGTAAGTGAGCTGCTTTGACGAGAGTGGCCGTCGGCTCCAATCAGTAAAGCGCGAACTCTTATCGAGATCCGTGCCCGTCGTCTTCTTGACGAGATTGACGTAGCTGATGCTATCACCGAAGCCGCAGACCATCGCCGCGACCTGCGTATCGACCACCGGCGTCGGCACAATCCCGGCTTTCAAAAAGATGATTTCGATGTCTTGCCGAGCGGCGTGAAAAACCTTGACAGTCGAGGTATCAGCCATCAGCCGGTAAAACGGCGCGAGGTCGATACCAGGTGCCAACGGGTCGACGATCGCTTCGGCCTCAGGACCGGCGAGCTGGATTAGGCACAGCAAGGGCCAGAACGTCTGCTCGCGCAGAAATTCGGTATCGACAGCCACATAGTCGCTTTTGCTGAGCGTTTCGCAAAGTGCGGTCAGCTCCGCCGTGGTGGTAATAGTCTGCATTAGGGCACGCCTATAGCGTATCGATTTTCTGTTGTCGCCATCAGCTTGGTCGCGGCTACCCTGCCCGTGATTCGTGGCCCGAGGCGAGATGGACTGACGGACGGGCAGCCGGTGCATAGAGTGGTTCTGGCCGCTGTCCGCTGGCCGCCACCGGTTCGAGCCTGCCAGCCGGCCCAACCTTGACTTTCGTCCGCCCCCATGCGCTTTTCCGCGGCGATTTCCACCCATATCGAGCAAAGGGTTTTCCGGCCATGGCCGAGGCTAAGCTGCATCGTTACCGGTCTCATACCTGTGGCGCGCTTCGCAAAAGCGATGTCGGCGCCCATGTGAGGCTTTCGGGCTGGGTGCACCGCGTTCGCGATCATGGCGGCGTGCTATTCATAGATTTACGTGACCACTACGGCGTGACCCAGGTCGTCGCCGATCCCGACAGCCCCGCTTTCAAGGCGGCCGAAACCGTCCGTTCCGAATGGGTTATAAGGATCGATGGCAAGGTCCGCGACCGTCCGGCGGGCACGGTTAACACCGATCTTCCGACCGGCGAGGTCGAGCTTTACGCCACGGAGATCGAAGTCCTCTCGGCGGCGAAAGAGCTCCCTGTTCCGGTTTTTGGCGAGCCGGAATATCCCGAAGATCTGCGTCTGCAATATCGCTTCCTCGATCTCCGCCGCGAGACGCTCCACGGCACCATCATGAAGCGGTTAGACATTACGCGCGCCATCCGCCGTCGCATGCATGAGGCAGGCTTCAATGAATTTCCAACCCCGATCCTGACCGCATCGAGCCCAGAAGGCGCTCGTGACTTCCTCGTGCCGAGCCGCATCCACGCGGGCAAGTTCTACGCGCTTCCCCAGGCGCCGCAGCAATACAAGCAATTGTTGATGGTCTCGGGCTTCGATCGCTATTTCCAGATCGCGCCATGCTTCCGCGACGAAGATCCGCGTGCGGATCGCTTGCCGGGCGAGTTCTATCAGCTCGACGTCGAAATGAGTTTCGTCGAGCAGGAAGACGTGTTCTCGACGATGGAGCCCGTCATCACGGGGCTCTTCGAGGAGTTCGCCGACGGCAAGCCCGTGACGAAGAATTGGCCGCGCATTCCCTACGACATCGCGATTGCCAAATATGGTTCGGATAAACCCGACCTACGCAACCCGATCGAAATGCAGGACGTCACCGAGCATTTCCGGGGTTCGGGCTTCAAAGTCTTCGCGGGGATGATCGAGAAAGACCCGAAGGTCCGCGTCTGGGCGATACCTGCCCCGACGGGAGGCTCGCGCGCATTCTGCGATCGCATGAACTCGTGGGCGCAGGGCGAAGGCCAGCCGGGCCTCGGCTATATCTTCTGGCGTGACGGCGAAAACGGCGGAGCAGGTCCAGTCGCAAAAAACATCGGACCGGAGCGTGCGGGCGCCATCAAATCGCAACTCGGTTTGAAAGACGGGGATGCCGTTTTCTTCACCGCAGGTAATCCAGCGAATTTTTACAAATTTGCGGGCGCAGCGCGAGACCGCGTCGGCCAGGAGCTGAAGCTGATCAAGGAAGATCAATTCGCGCTCGCCTGGATCGTCGATTTCCCATTCTATGAATGGAACGAGGACGAAAAGAAAATCGACTTCTCGCACAATCCGTTCTCGATGCCGCAAGGCGGCGGCGAAGCACTCGATGCAGCCGCGACGGATGAAGATCGGCTGAAGATCAAGGCCTACCAGTACGACATTGTCTGCAACGGCTATGAAATTGCTTCGGGCGGTATCCGCAATCACAAACCCGACGTGATGATCAAGGCATTCGGCATCGCAGGCTTAGGGCCGGAAGTCGTCGAGCAACGCTTCGGCGGCTTATTCCGAGCGTTCCAGTACGGCGCACCGCCGCACGGTGGCATGGCGGCTGGCATCGAGCGCATCGTAATGCTGCTGACGGGTGGAACGACAGTGCGCGAAGTTGCGCTGTTCCCGATGAATCAGCAGGCTGCCGATTTGTTGATGGGTGCACCAAGCGAAGTTTCGCCAAAACAATTACGTGAGCTATCGATCCGTGTTGTCGCACCCGATAAGAAAGCGTAAACGGCGCCGACGACAAGCATCGCAAGACCCAAGTCGCTAGCCATGAAAGAAGGCGCCCCTCAACAAGGGCGCCAAGTTCGCGACGGTGTAACCGGCAGCGTGCGCCGCCGCCAAAATTGTCTGGACGAATCCGATCAATCGATCGCAGGCTCGCCTTGTGGTAAGAGAACAGCCACAGACATTATTTTTCCGTCCTTCATGGCTGTGCCCACCCAGCGACCTTCGGGATCGCGGGCCAACGTCGAGACGTGGGTAAAGCCATTATGCATAAGCTGCATTCGGATCTGCTGGCTCATCGCCACGCTATCCAATAGGCGGTCGAGAGCGGCATCCTTTTTAGTGCTGAACGACGTGGTAGCTGCCATCGCGGGGACGGCGAAAGCAATACTGGCAAGCGCGCCAAAAGTGAATGTGCGGATCATTTCAAACTCCATCTTATTCAGACGTGGATCACCTATCTTCCCTTTAGGTAGGTAGATAGAGCGTCCCGCGCCAAACACTTCAGCGTGCGAAAATCGGTTTGAGGTGTGAGGTGGCGTGCGCGATAAGTGAAAAGCATGACGGAATGGAAAGGCGTCGCGCGACCTATCGCGCGGCCAAATGAGACTGGCGCATGACAAACGGTCGGATTACGAACCTTTGTCCTTGGTTATTCAGTGAGACAACTGCCGATGAGACTTTTGATCCTCGGTGCCGGTGCGACGGGTGGATACTTCGGCGGCCTGCTGGCAAATGCAGGCGCGGACGTAACGTTTCTCGTCAGACCCAAGCGGCGTGATCAGCTTGTCCGAGACGGCCTTACGATCGAAAGCCGGGATCTAAGCATAGCAACACCTGTTAAAGCGATCACGCGAGAGGAGATCGCGAATCCTTACGATGCCGTTATCTTGAGTTCAAAAGCCTACGATTTGGCCGATGCGATCGACACGATCCGTCCTGCCGTCGGCGAAAAGACTCTTATCCTTCCGCTGCTCAACGGCATGCGTCATCTCGACAATCTTGATGACGCATTTGGAAAGCAACGCGTTCTGGGCGGTACCTGCCATATCAGCGTCGTTCTTGAACCTGACGGAAAAATACGCCACCTTAGCCCCTTCGCCTCATTGACTGCCGGACCGAGATTTGCACCGCAAGAGAAAGATGCAAAACGCCTTCATGGCGAGCTTGCACGCGGCGGTTTTGACGCGCGCTATTCCGAGAATATTATCGGGGCGATGTGGGAGAAATGGGTCCTGCTGGCAACGCTTGCGGGATCAACGTGTCTCATGCGTGCCTCGATTGGTGAAATTGTCCGCGCCGGTGGCGCGCAACTGATATCTGACATGCTTGATGAATGTTGCGCGATTGCAAAGGCTAGCGGATATCCGCCCACCTCAGCCGCGGACTCAGGCGCACGCACGACGCTGACCGACCCCAACTCGAATATATCCGCTTCGATGCGGCGCGATATCGAGCGGGGTAACAGGATCGAAGCCGATCACATTGTCGGCGATCTGATTAGCCGTGGCCGCGAGCTGGGTGTCCCTTCCCCTATGCTCGACGTCGCTTATTTGCATTTACAGGCATATCAAAATAGATCCCTTTAAAAATCCGGACTGCAATAATTGCGCGAACGACCGAACATTACCGGGCGTTAATCCGTATCTACGTGCCCCCGTCTTGTCTTTGACCTTCAAAAGCAGGAAAACCCGAAGCTGGATAACGGAGGCTGCAAACATGCTTCGCTCGATCATATGTGCCGTTTGCCTTTTGCTTTCCGTGCCGCTCGCGGCTTCGGCGCGGACGCCGGATCATGCTGCCGAATGGAACGGCGCCGAGATCAACTGGCGCGATGTTCGTTCTGGCATCTATGAGGCATCACAAACCGGCCGCCCTGTCATAATGGTTTTTCACGCTACCTGGTGCTCGGCTTGCAAACGGTTTCGCAAAGTCTTCAATGATCCCGCCATCGTCGCAGCATCGAGAGACTTCGTGATGATTCTCGTCGATGCAGACGCCGAGAAAGGAATAAATGGCGCCTTCTCTCCGGACGGCACCTATGTGCCGCGAACGCTTTTCATCGACTCCGACGGCGACGTATCCGACAAGCTCGTCGGCTCCGATTCGCAGTATCCCCATTCGTTAAGCGTCGATAATCCCAAAGAGCTGCTGGCGCTGATGAAGAAGGCGCACGATGTCTTCAAGATGGACCGCGTCGCGTCGCCTCCGCCGCCGGGAGAAAACCGGACCTGAATTTTTTCTTGTCGCTCATGCCACGCCAGTTGGCCGCCCTCAGCGAGCCACACCGTGTTGCGCTCGCGACTCCAACCCGGCATAAGGGCATCGCGCGGACGTGGTGGAACCGGTAGACACACAGGACTTAAAATCCTGAGACGGTAACGTCGTGAGGGTTCGAGTCCCTCCGTCCGCACCAAACGATTTGCCGAGAAGAAAACCCATTTAATCTACGGATGATCGTTATGTGCGAAAGCTCGGAGTTCGCGCGCACCTTACGATCTAAGCCAACGCCGCCGCGGACATAAGCTTATATCCCGCGTGAGCAGTCCGGAGGCAATGCGCACCGATGGTGGCAAATGCGGCACGCTTTCCAATTTTTTCGCTGTTTATCCTGCCTTGCGACGGACCGGTTCTGTCGCCGGAGGCAAACCTCATTTAATTTCCCGACCTGGATTTATATTTGGAGGGGCAAATGCGGTCCTTGAAACTCAGCTTAGCCGCGGCAGCGGTAATCTGCGCACTTTCTACGGCGGCTCAGGCTGATTGCAGAAAGGTCGCTGCGGTTGGTCAAGCTGTGACTCACGATATCGCCTACCTCTTCTCGACACACGGCCTTGCGAACGTCATCTACGGGCAGGGACGCGTGGGCAAAGGCCCGGTCCATACGAAGTGCAATGACGGCTCGGGCACGACGACGTGTCACTCCACGCAAATGGCATGCAAAGTGACGACACCTAAAACCTGCTTCGGCGCTTGGCTTTGCCTCCCCATGTGAGGCGGCCGTGTCGGATATAAGATAAGCGCGCGTCTCATTGTAGCGCGGCAGGCAGGGAATGGCTCGGCATCGTCATCGACACGCACTCTAAATCGAACTGAAGTCATCCCGCCCACGGCAACAGTCGTCGCAATCGGTGGCGAGCTTCAGGCCTCTCGCTCGAGTTTGAAACGTAACTAGCCGATGACGCGCGTGGCGCCATCGAAGACGGCTCCGCCCGCGGATCAACCTGCGAGCGCGTCGCGCTCCTTGAGCAGCGCCGCCAGTTGTGCTTCCTGCTGCGCAATCCGCTCGGACGTCAGGCTATCGTCGGCCGCGCCGGAGAAGGCGGCAGCCTGTTCGACGAGTTCACGGAGGTTGTCGCGGATCAAAGCGATCCGCTTGTCGAGTTCGATGAGATCGGCAGAGTCAGCCATGGGATGTCCTGAATGTTACGTGTGGGTAGCCGTCAGCTCAGTACGTTCCACTTCTTGAGCCAAGCCGTCGCTTCTTGCCAAGCATCCTCGGCGGCATCCTTATTATAGCTAGGGCGGTAATCGGCGTGAAAGCCGTGTCCCGCACCAGGATAAATCTTGAACTCTGCGGTCTTTCCTGCAGCCGCAAGCGCAGCTTTCATTCGAGCCACCTGAGCCGGCGTAATGCCTTGATCTTCGGCGCCATAGAGCCCGAGCACCGGTGCTTTCATCTGGGAAGCCAACTCTAGCGGACTTCTCGGCCAGATCGACTTCTGTGCTGCGGGATCGATTAACGAGCCGTAAAATGATACGCCTGCTTTGACGTCGTCGCTCGTAGCGCAATATTCCCAAACCGTACGGCCGCCGCGGCAAAATCCGATAATGCCAATTCGAGTTTTGTCCCCGCCCTGGCTCTCGGCCCAGCGGACAGTGGCATCGAGATCGGACAAGAGTTCCGCATCGGGCTTGGAGTTCACGAGGGGCATCAGTTTGCTGATTTCGCCGATCTCCGCCAAGTTGCCTTGACGAAAATAATAGTCTGGAGCGACAGCGAGCGCGCCGAGCTTGGCAATTCTTCGCGCAACATCCTTGATGTATTCGTGCAGCCCGAAAATTTCCATCGCGACCAATACGATCGGTGGGTTGGGGGCGTCGGTGGGACGAGCGAAATATGCGGGCATCTCGCCGCCTGAAACCTTGATCTGCGTGCTTCCCGCGTCAAGACCTGAAGTGTCGGTTTTGATTGCCCCCGCGCGTACCGGTCCGGCAGCCAGCGTATATCCGGCAGCGGCCGCCGCGGAAGCGCTCATGAACCCGCGTCGGGAGAGGGGCGGCGTCTTGGTCAGCCCGGAGATATCGGGCGCAATCCGGGGAGAGGTGCTCATGTCTTTGCTTCCCTTCCTTCCACGCGGCGGCGGGCAAGCGCTGTTCTGGAACGCCGGGAGACGTTAGCGCAGCGAACAGGACATGTCAGTGACGGAATGAGTTCCAATCGCGAATAGAAAAAGGCGGCAGATCTTCCGATCGACCGCCTGGACAAATCGAAATTCCCACGTTCCTATTTTTTCACGCAGCTTTTCGTTTTCTTGTCCCACTTCATGTCTTTTGCTTTTTTGCAAGCGGCTTTGGTCTTGGGAGCGTCGGCAGCGTAAGCAACCATCGGAGCCGAGACGGCGAACAAGACGCCGGTGAGAATTACGCCGCGCACGATCTTCGAAATCATCTGAATTTCTCCTTCACGTATCCCCGGCATGAAATTCCCAGGGGCTCCGCTAAATACCGTGCGACCATCGTGAGTTTCTTACGGCGCCCATACTTTTCGGTAAGGTGGCTTTCGCATGGGAAGAATTTTGAAATGCCGAAATTCAGCAAATCCGTGCACGCGAAATGCTCAGCAGGCAGAGCGGTTATGGCCACAGCGGAGTGACACATTTGAATCTGAGGGATTTATGCGCGCATAAGTCCCTCGATGGGCGCGCCGTCGGGTGCGTGGGGACGATTGTTGCGTCGGGAAGCTTCGTCTAAGAGATTGATTTTGAAGCGCCGGACCGTTTCCAGCTCCGGAATCTGTAAACTAGGGGAACAATAAGCAAAATGAAGCTCGTTCGATTTGGTGCGCCCGGCACCGAGAGGCCCGGCATCCTGGACCGGGACGGAAATATTCGCGATCTTTCGGAACATATCCCGGACCTGTCGGGTGAGCATTTGGCGCCTGCGGCATTGGCTAAGCTTGCAGCAACCGATCCCGCATCGTTGCCCAAGGCGCCCGCCAACGTTCGTTTAGGCCCGCCCGTTGCCGATACGCACAACTTCATCGCCATCGGCCTCAACTATGCTGATCATGCCAAAGAAACGGGTCAGGAAATTCCGACCGAACCCATCCTCTTCAACAAAGCGACGACCTCGATTTGCGGCCCCAATGACGACGTAATGATCCCGAGAAATTCGCGACATACCGATTGGGAATGCGAGATCGCGTTCGTGATCGGCGCTCGTGCGCGTTACGTCGAAGCAAAGGATTGGGCGAAATACATCGCGGGCTACTGCATCTGTAACGATGTTTCCGAACGCAGCTTTCAAAGCAAGCGCGGCGGACAATGGGTAAAAGGCAAATCGGCGGAGACGTTCGGTCCGATAGGTCCCTGGCTCGTGACGCCGGACGAAATCGCGGACGTTGATAATCTGGCGATGTCGCTCGACGTCAACGGCGTGCGTAAGCAGACCGGATCGACCTCAACGATGATCTTCAAGATTCCCGATCTGCTCGCTTATGTAACCGAATTTATGGTTCTAGAACCGGGCGACATCATCACGACTGGAACGCCGCCTGGCGTTGGCACGGCGCGCAAGCCGAAGGAGTTTCTCAATCCTGGCGACGTGATGGAGCTCAAAATCGAAGGTCTTGGGACGCAGCGTCAAAAGGTCGTCGCATTCACTCCGTGAGAGGGCGATATCGCGCGGCTCCTCCATGCCGTGCGCAGCGCCCTCACCCATTAATCGTCATTCGGAAACCCGTCGCGAGGGCGGTTAGGAGGCGTATCCCGTCCGGTGTGCGCCATCAGCCGCAACCGGATCTCGTCCCAGGAGCGCGGATTGGAGAGGTTGAGTTCACCCAGCCCCTGGCGCACATGCTTGAGTTGATCGCGAAGCTCTTGCTCACCCATTTGCAACCCATCGTCCGCTTGCGCCGCGCTCTCTATCTCGTCGATGAGATAATCGATAAGATGCATCTCCGGGAAGAGCATCAAGAGTGCAAGATCGTTTCGGATCTCGTCTATCGCGAGATCGAGCAATTGCAATTTAGCGGTGTCGCCGCCGATTTGATCCTGAATGACCCGATGTGAACGCTCTAACTTGGCGTCTTGCTCTTCATGAAAATGACGAAGCAGCTTGTCGAGCAGTTCATTGTTTTTTCGTTGTGAAACGAGAGCGCGCCAAGCTTCGCGCACGCCATGCCGAGAATCTTCCGACGAAAGCCTCTGCTGCACGAGTTCGTTCGAGAGACTGATTGCGTACAGCAATTCATCCTTGAAGTGCGATTTCCACTTTCGTTGTTCGTCCTCTGTCATGCCCTGGTACTGCGGAAGCGCCGGCGCCGGCTTCTCCAATTCGCGGGGCCGAGGGTCGAGAGCCAATTCCGGCTGCGCGGTGCGCAGTCTTCCGCCGTCAAGCGCTGGGCGTTCTGGCACGCCTTCGACGCGAGCACGGTCATAGCCGTAAGACGAAGACTCCGGCGCAGTCGCGCGGATCGTCAAAAGAGTCTCGTAAAGTGTCGGCCGAATGTAATAGCGGTCTGTGATCTTCAGATCCGGAGTCACCGCTTTGACGGCCGAGCCCGCATTCATCACGCGACGCACGACACGCGAGTCATATTCGCTGGCGATATCGGTCAAAGTCACCATTGAGGTGAAGCCTTCCGTCTCGCGGATCGGTTCCAGTGTATTGAGCACGATTTCCGAATGCTCGCGCGGATGCGGTGCCAATGCCGCCGAAACGAGCTGATCGAGCCGCGCCCGATCCTTCGCCGACGCATCTGTCTTGAACTGTCTATCGACGACGCTTGAAAGGTATTCTCGTAGCTCGCTGCGAACGCGGTAACGCTCTGGATTGTGGCTGACCGTCTCAACCGCGCCGAGGTCGGCACCAGCCGTCAGAACCATGCGCACGCGATCGGCTTGCGAGCGCTCCATGTTGCTAAAATCCGCTAGCGCCGAGAAACCGTCCTGATTGGTTATCGGCCGGAAAGCCGTCAGCGTCAGCCACGCCGTCTCATAGGGATGCGCCCCGAGCGCCGCGTTGATCGTCGCTTCGAGTTGCGAGCCGGATCTCGACCGGTATGTCGGAATATCGGAAAGCGGCGACCGCACCGCGTTGGCGCCGAACAATCCGGACATGAAGATCAGGCCGTCAAGGCCGATCGCAATGGCTAATGCGAGATACGCGAGGCGGTTGCCGTCCTGAAACGCATTTAGCGTCACCACGAATCGATGCGCTTTGTCATCGCGCGAAAGTTCCATGCTATTGATCTTCGAGCGAAGTACAGCCGTGTCCTTGCTCGGCAATGCACTGTCCGAGAGACAACGCCGCGCAAAGGCGAACAAATCGTCTGTCGATTTGTTTTCGACGAGCTTGTCGCCGCCGACGCATGTGTCCTGGAAAATCTTCGTTCCCGATTGCAGCGCGAAAAGATTGGACGCAGCATCGGAGACGGCCTTCGGATCACAGTCGATGCCTTTAAGAAGACCCTTCGTCTCCGGAGTCGCCGAAAGCGCGCCATAGATGTCGTTGCACATTCTTTGAATGCCCGCGAGACGCGTCGCGGTGGGCGCAGCACGAAAATCCGATTTTGCGCGATCGAAAGCCGGGATGATCTTCCCCGGGTCAATCTTGGGACCGTCTTCGTCCTTCACATCGCCCGCGAGATTGATGCGCTGTTTGGCAGTCTCGGCTTCGCCTTTATACTTGGCGAGATCGCCATCGAGCGTCGCCAGCTCCGTGTCGATTGCGGTCAGTCGCGATTCGACCGTGTTTAAGCGTTTTTGCGCATCCCGCATGCGTTCGGCCGCGACTTGCGCCGCCCCCTGCAGAAGCGCCAGTTCACTCATGCGCTGGCGATAGATCGGACCGCGGCCTGCTTTCAGCGTGCCTTCGACGCCCTTGTCTTCCGCGAGCGCCTCCACGCGCTTCGCATCGACCTGTTTCATCTTATCGTCATAATCGGCTTTCTTCGTTGCATAGTCGGCGGCCAGCTCAGGCCGCTCAGCAGCAAGCCGCGACTTTTCGTCGATCAGCGACGTCTTACGTCCGGCAAGCCCTGCCTGACCGGCTTCGGCCGACGCGATGCGCTCCTGCTGCTCTTTCACGGCACGGCTGCGCGCTTCGATCTGCGCATTCACGTAGCGTTCGATCGCACCTTGCGATTGCGTCGCCACCTGAGTGATGGCGTTGAGTTGGTGCTCGTAATCTTTCCAGGCGTTGGTCGTAAAAATCTCTTCCGCGAGGCTCGCGCGGCGAGCCGCAAGTGCCTGCTCGATATCCGAAACGACACCCGAAACCTGGTTTTGAGCCCGAAGCTCTGCGGCTCGGGCGCGCTCGGACGGTGGAAAGATCGCCGTGAAGAAACTGTCGAACGAAAAGAAGACGCTTGTCGCCATGCATGCGAGAAACATCAGCCACAGCATTGAATTGCGGATGATCACACGCACGACCTGCACGTACGGCCGAACGAGGTCGTTGGCGGCATAGAGTACAAATAGCGCGACCAGCAGGAGGCCGCCGCCCAGCATCAGAAACTTATCGCCCGCTCTCGCCCAGCCGAGATCCTCGACATTGGCGTGCTTGACGTCGGTCTGGCCCGTCCACTGCAGAAACAGCACGAACCCAATGACGAACAGCAATAGCCCGATGAAGCTGCCGAGCCAGGGCTGTGCCGCGGCGCTGACAAGGGACGATTCTCCAGGGCGGGCCCGGACATTCATGCCGGTCGCGAAGCTTTCGCCGATCAGCCATGCGACGATCAGCATGATGCCCTGGATGCCGAATGTCACCATGCCGGAAAGCAGAGCTTCGCCGGTGAAATTATACATGCCCTCCCAGGTGCGCCATCCGGCGGCAGCGGAGAGGACGATGCCGGTCGTGCCAAGAAGCGCCAGCCGCCAATTCGTGAAGACCGTTTCTTCGATTGTTTCGCGAAGTCGGCGCGCGACGCGCGTTCGGAGCAGAAGGGTAAAAATGCCGATCAGAAAGATTGCGGTGCCAATCGGCCGAGCATTTTCGACGAGTTTATCGATCAGAAACTTGACGTCCATCCGGGGCGGTTTCCCAGCTATCGCTATGGCGAATCTCGCGAATCATAGCCCGTCAAACCCAAGTAGAGGACGGGCCGCATTGGCGGCAAGATTAAGATCAATTTGCTCCCCACATCAAAATACTTGGAAAATTCTTGCCGGCTGGGGAGTGCTCAGAGGCAGCATGTGGGCCAGTTTGCGATAAGATCAAGATATGGCGCATATAATAATCTGCCCCGGCGACTTGAACGGAATAGCCGTCGATCACGACATGTTATATTGTCCGCGCGCGCCCGAAACAGCCATTGTGGCCAGATTGGATGAGGCGGCGGTCCAGAGGACGCTCATGACGGCAAACGCAAGCGAAGATCAGCGCGTCCGGGAACGGGTAAAATCGTCCGTTGACCGCGCTACCGTTATTTTCGCAGAGAAAAACATTCGCTTCACGGATCTTCGCCGCAAGGTGTTCGAGGAAATCGCGTCAACGCAGGCAAGCGTCGGTGCCTACGAGGTGCTCGATCGCTTGGCCAAGAAGGGGACGCGGTTGGCTCCGATTTCGATCTATCGCGCTCTCGATGCGCTCCTCGAAGCCGGTGTGGTCCACCGCCTAGAGAGCAAGAATGCCTATTTCGCCTGCCGCCAGCTCCATAAGCCTCGGACTGGAAAACGCCCGATGTTCCTCAGCTGCGAAAAATGCGGTTCGGTCCAGGAAGTTGACGGCGACGAGATTTTCCGCGCCATAGATGCGGCTGCCCACGGCGCACATTTCGAGCCGCGCGTCCGCTTCGCCGAGGTCTCCGGCACGTGCCAGGAATGCGCGACGCGGCGCAAAGACTGACCAGGCTCACAGTGGAGATGTCACTTTTGTCGTCAGGTCACGCTGCGCATGCTCGACCGGTCCCGGCCATCTCAAGCGCGCAGCCGGCATGCGATCACGTGCACGATCACGAACGCCCGCCCGCGGCCGATGCGCTGATCTCGGCGCGCGATCTATGGTTCCGTCGCGGCGGTCGCGACGTGATCGCAGGCGTCAACCTGGATGTCCGCCCGGGCGAGATCGTGACGCTCATCGGCCCGAACGGAGCGGGTAAGACGACGCTGGTCAGGCTCGTCCTCGGGATCGAGAAACCCGATCGGGGGGGCATCGTCCGGCCACCGTCCACGCGCATCGGCTATGTCCCGCAGCGGTTCGACGTCGATCGTGCTATCCCGATGACCGTCGAGGGATTTTTGGCACTTGGCGGCACCCCTTCGAAGGATGAGATCGAAAGCGCCCTTGCGGAGGTCGGCGCGCTCCGCACTATGCACCAGCAGTTATCGCGGTTGTCGGGCGGTGAGACGCAGCGCGTTCTGATCGCGCGCGCATTGCTGCGCCAGCCCAACCTGTTGATCCTCGACGAGCCCGCCCGCGGAGTCGATTTCGCGGGAGAAGCGGAATTCTACGAATTGGTCGGAAAATTGCGCGACCAGCGTCACCTCGGGATCTTACTCGTCTCGCACGATCTTCATGTTGTGATGGCCAAGAGCGACCGCGTCATTTGCCTCAACGGCCACGTCTGCTGTTCAGGAAAGCCCGAACACGTCTCCCAGCATGCAGAATACGCGCGCATCTTTGGTCCGAAGGGTGCGGCCGCGCTTGGCGTCTATCGCCATCACCACGATCACGCGCACGACCTGACCGGCGAACCGATGTCACTCGGCGAGGGGCATCCGGATGATGCGGAATCCGAAGGGCGAGGGGCTTAAGTGTTTTCCTGGCCTGAGCCTTTCATTTGGCGCGCGCTTTTTGCGGCTGTCGGCCTCGCAATCATTGCGGCGCCGCTTGGCTGTATCGTCGTCTGGCGGCGCATGTCGTACGTGGGCGAAACCTTGGCACAAGCCGGTCTTTTGGGCGTGGCGTTGGGGCTCGCCTTAAATATTGACCTGACGCTTGCCGTCGTTATCGCGGCCATTGTGGCGGCCGGTATTCTGACTGTTCTTGGCCGCCAGCAGCTCGTTCCGCTCGATTCCGCCCTGGGCTTAACCCACCACGCGACGCTGGCGCTCGGCATCGTCGCGATCGCGCTCGCGAAAGGGCCGGGCATCGATCTGATGAGCTATCTGTTTGGCGACGTATTCGCGGTGACGCGGAACGACCTCGTTTGGGTCTATGTCGGAGGTGCAGCCGTTCTCGGCGCCGTGCTGTATCTCTGGAAGCCGCTCGTGCGCTTATCCTTGCACGAAGATTTGGCGACCGCAGAAGGCGTCAATCCGAAACTGCCGCGCGCCGCTTTCGATCTTCTGCTGGCGGTGGTCATCGCCGTTGCCATGAAAATCGTCGGCATTTTGCTCGTCATGGCATTTTTGGTCGTTCCGGCTGTGGCCGCCCGGCCGCTATCGTCGACTCCCGAGCGTATGGCTGTGCTTGCCGCCGGAATCGCCGTGATGAGTACAATTTTCGGACTTTGGCTGTCGCTTTCCAGCGATTTGCCGGGCGGCCCCAGCATCGTGATTGCGATGTGCACCGTCGCGGCCATATCGCTTCTGGCGGGAAGCCGCAGACAAGGCTAGAACGTCGCCGTGGGGCATTGAGAGGTTTTCCGATGTCGCTTGGCGACAGCATCACCATGAAGCCGCGTCATAAAACGGTCGCGGTCAATGTTGGCGGCGTGACGGTCGGCGGCGGGGCGCCCGTCGTCGTTCAATCGATGACCAATACCGATACTGCCGATGTTGCTTCGACGGTGAAACAAGTTGCCGATCTGGCGCGCGCCGGTTCTGAACTCGTCCGCATCACGGTCGATCGCGACGAGGCCGCTAAGGCCGTCCCACACATTCGAGACGAGCTGAGAAAGCGCGGTGTCAACGTCCCGTTGATTGGGGATTTCCACTACATTGGCCACAAGCTGCTCGGAGAAAACCCGCCATGCGCCGAAGCGCTCGATAAGTATCGCATCAATCCTGGCAACGTCGGTTTCAAAGACAAGCGCGATCGCCAGTTTGGCGCTATCATCGAAACGGCACTACGTCACAACAAACCGGTGCGCATCGGCGTCAACTGGGGCTCTCTCGATGCCGAGCTTCTCACGCACTTGATGGACGAGAACGCCAAATCTGGCGAACCGATGCCAGCCCGCGCGGTGATGCACGAAGCAATGGTGCAGTCGGCGATACTCTCAGCCGAGCGCGCGGAGGAAATGGGCCTCGGCGCCGATAAGATTATCGTTTCCGGCAAGGTGTCGTCGGTCCAGGACCTGATTGCCGTCTACCAGATGCTGGCCCAACGCAGCCGTTACGCGCTGCACCTCGGACTCACCGAAGCGGGCATGGGATCGAAGGGCATCGTCGCGTCGTCCGCCGCAATCGGCATTTTGCTGCAGAACGGTATCGGAGACACGATCCGCTTCTCATTGACGCCCGAGCCCGGCGGCGATCGTGCTCAGGAGGTCCGTACGGCGCAGGAATTGCTGCAGACGATGGGGCTCAGATCGTTCGTTCCGGTCGTCGCCGCGTGCCCCGGTTGCGGACGAACGACATCAACCGTCTTCCAGGAACTTGCGCGCGATATACAAGACATGATCCGTGACCGCATGCCCGATTGGAAGACACGGTACCCCGGCGTCGAAACGCTGAACTTCGCCGTTATGGGCTGCATTGTGAACGGGCCGGGCGAAAGCAAGCATGCCGACGTCGGCATCTCGCTCCCAGGCACCGGCGAACAGCCCGCCGCGCCCGTCTTCATCGACGGCAAAAAGGCGATGACCCTGCGGGGCCCCAACATCGCCGCAGAGTTCAAAGCGATCGTCGAGGATTACATCGAACGACGTTTCGCGGCACCCTTGACGGCCAGCAGCGACGCCGCTGAGTAAGCGAGGCGCGAATTCCCAATTTTTGTTTACGATCTCAAGAGTTAACCGACATAAATACGACCCCGCCGGCGTTTTTGCGACGATCGTTCGCTCGCGCCGGTATCTGCCGTGCGCTAATAGTGACGGGCTTATAACCCCATCCGCGAGGGACCCAAGCGAGGGCCAGCACGTTTGCGGGGTGTCGCCAGCCGTTTGCCACGAAGGATAGCCTTCCGCATGAGCGATAGAAGCAGCACGTCCGAACGCCACCTCGTAATCGGCGCCGGCCCGGTCGGTCTGGCAATGGCCGCGGCACTGAAGCGTCGCGGGATTCCGTTCGACGTTGTGGACGCAGGTTCGGGCGTTGGCGGAAACTGGCTGCACGGCGTTTATCGCTCTGCCCATATCGTCTCATCGAAGAAGGCGACGGAATACACCGACTATCCGATGCCGGCCGATTTTCCGGATTTTCCCTCGGCTGATCAAATGCTCTCCTATCTCACAGCGTTCGCCAACGATCGCGGACTGATCCCTCACTGCGAGTTCAACAAAAGCGTTTCCGCCGCGTCACCCGAAGAGAATGGCCGTTGGACGGTGAAGTTCGTGGACGGCGAAGAGCGAATCTACAAGGGCGTTGTCGTCTGCAATGGGCATCATTGGGACAAACGCTATCCCGAATTGCGCGGGACGTTTACCGGCGAAATTTTGCATTCGAAAGATTATCGCGATGTCTCGCAGGTCGAAGGCAAGCGCGTGCTTGTCATCGGCGGCGGCAACTCCGGCGTCGATATGGCGTGCGATGCCGGACGTTTTGGCAGGAGCTGCGATATCAGCCTAAGGTCAGGCTACTGGTATTTGCCGAAAACATTTTTGGGGCGTCCACTGACGGATATCCCACTCTGGGGTCTGCCCATCTTCATCCAACGCGCGATTCTCAAGGCAATCGTAAAGCTCAGCATCGGCGATTACCGCCGCTATGGTTTGGCGTGGCCAAATCATAAGCTCTTCGATCGTCACCCGGCCTTCGGAACCGATCTTCTAAGCGCCATACGGCTAGGCCGCGTAAAACCGCGCCCAGGAATAGATCACGTTGATGGACAGACCGTGACGTTCGTCGATGGAACGACCGGCGTTTATGACATGATTATCGCCGCAACGGGCTTTCACGCATCCTTTCCATTTCTTCCTGAGGGATTGGTCCAAGTTAAAAACAACGTCGTGCAGGTCTACGGCGGTGCATTTCCGGCGGGCATTCGCGGACTTTATCTCGTCGGCTGGGCGCAAGCGCGAAACGGTTTCGGGCGTCTCATAACGCCATTGTCGGATCTTTACGCCCGCATGATCGCCATGCAGGACGAATTGGAATTTCCGATCGGCACGTTGATGGAGCGGTCCTTCACGCAACGCTTGCCGACGACGCACCTCGTCGATCCGGAAAAGTCGCGGCGCGAAATTCGTCTCGCGCATTGGGTGCTTCCGCTTCTCAAAATGCGCGACAGAAGAATGGCTCGAAAAGAGGCATTTGCTGCGGAAAAGGGCCGCATCCCTCTTCGGGCTTAGTGCAGCACAATGGACAACCCGTTTTTCGGGCTCCCGCGAAATGCTCGCAACCGAGCAAACGATTTATGACATAGCTGACATCCGAATCGCGCATCGGATTTGCCGCATTGGAACCCTATATCGAGGCGACGCGTTGTTGGGGGCAACGAGCCAATGACGCTCAGTTCTTACGGGGTAAATCAATGAAAGCGCATAAAGCGAAGTGGATGCTGCTTGGCAGTGTTGCGACTTTGGCGGCTGCAAGCGGAAGCGCCATGGCCGCGGATCTCGGACCATATCAGCCTTATAACCCTCCGCCGCCTGAACCGGCACCAATCTATCAGCCCGCCATTTGGGATGGCGCTTATATCGGCGCGAACGGTGGTTATGGCTGGTCTAATGGCGGACCGACCGAGCCGGACGGCGGCTTCGGCGGTGGCCAAATCGGCTACAATTGGCAGAGGGATCGCATCGTTTTCGGCTTGGAAGGCGATATTCAGGGCGGCGACATTAGCGGCACCGCTTTTACATTCGACGGTGACACCGCCCGGTCGAATATGGATTGGTTCTCGACTGTGCGGGGCCGCCTTGGCTTTGCGAGTGGCCCGTGGCTCATCTACGCAACGGGCGGCGTCGCGTTCGCCGATATCGATAATCGCGTGAATCTTGTCGGAGCGCCTTCATTCCATGACGATAGCACGCAGACGGGTTACGCCGTCGGCGGCGGCGTCGAATGGGCTTTCGCACCGAAGTGGAGCCTCAAGGCCGAGTATTTGTACCTCGGCTTTGGCGACGACAATCTCCACAATGCCGACGGTGATACGTTTAAAGTCAACAACGATGTTCAAACCGTGCGCGTTGGCCTGAACTACCACTTCTGATCTGCATCACTTGAAAGCTTGAGCCCTTGGCTAGCTGTCGCGGCGTCCCATGTATCGCGCAGCCTCGGCCAGGGGCTCTGCTTTTGCATCGAATGAACTTAGGGCCGCGATCGCACTATTGATTGACGCATTGAGATGCGCGCGCGCTTGCTCAATCCCTAGCAAACCGACGAGCGTCGCCTTGCCCGCGGCAGCATCCTTTCCCGTCGCTTTACCGACCTCGGCAGCCGTTCCCTCAGCATCGAGTAAATCGTCGCTGATCTGAAAGGCGACGCCGAGATGCTCGCCATAGCTTTTTAAGGCCGCAGCATCTTTCGCTGAAGCTCGGCCTAATATCGCGCCCATTTCACACGCGACCGTGATGAGTTTGCCGGTCTTCATCGACTGCAGGCGGGTTACATCTGCGACGGTAGCAGTGGGCTGATCCGGAAGATTCCCGGCCTCAAGATCGAGCATCTGCCCGCCGACCATGCCGATCGGCCCGGAAGCGACTGCAAGCGCATGTACAAGTTCCGCGCGTACGGCCGCATCGCCCTGTCGATGCGCATCGCTGGCGAGTTCGAAAGCCAGCGATTGCAGCGCATCGCCCACGAGAATAGCCGTCCACTCATCGTAGGCTTTCCAAACCGTCGGCCGCCCGCGGCGAAGCTCGTCGTTGTCCATCGCCGGAAGGTCGTCATGCACGAGGGAATAGCAATGGATGCATTCGAGCGCAGCGGCGGCAGGTAGTGCCACGTCCTGCGGAACGCCGAACAGTGCGGCGCTTTGAAATACGAGAAATGGCCGGAAGCGCTTGCCCCCTGCAAGTACCGCGTGGCGCAATGCTTCCGCCAGGCGAACCGGGGTGCCAGCGGCACGCTGTTCCTCTAAAACATTCGAGAGAAAAGCCTCAACGGCTATTGCGCCATTGCCAAGCTGGGTCAGAAATTGTGACACTACCCCCTACCTTCCTCGTGTGGCCCAGCCGGTATGCGAGTCGGCACTCAACATGGCCATTGTTCGGTGCTACCGGCCGACGCGGTATCGCACTGCAATCGGCATAAGCAAAGCATGGATCGACAGCGGGACGCACCCCAGCCATCTGCCGCGCTGCCTGCCGCCGCCACACCGGCAGAGGAAGCGCCATTTGCGGCCTCTCCTGAGAACGGAACCGCTGGTAACTGTGAGGGTCTGGGCCCGTTGAGTCCGCCGCTGCCGTTGCCGCCGCTGGCCTTTCGCGAACCGGAACGGCCGGAGGTCGTCGACAGTGTACCGCCGCCGGCGCCGATGCCCCCCCGCGTCTTTCTTCGTTCCGGTCCCGCCTTTGCAAATTCCGCAACTCGGCAAGCAGACTCGCTGCATCCGCGCGTTGCAACAACCGAACCGCTTTCCGCGATAGAATCCGTTTTTTCCGAAATCGACGCCGAGGCTTCAACAAGATCCCTCACCGCCGTCGAAGCCGATACTGCCGGACCGTCGACCGTCGGCGATTTGTTGCCCAAGCGGGCAGCCCTCGCGACCGCCCCTCCCGACCTCGGGAGTCTCGTGCCCGGCGCCCCTCGATTGGAAATGCCACGTCAGCACGGGGCAAGCACCTTTAAATCTTTCGTTCCGGAGCCCCGCGTGCGCCCGGACGTGCTTCCCGTTTCGCCTGAATATCGGCTGGATCGGCAAGCCCGTTACGGTCTACTCGCGCGCCGCCTCATACGTATAGTCGCCTGGGCCTTAGTCGGATGGTTTGCCGTCGTCCTGGCTCTAATGATCGTCTATCGCTTCGTCGACCCACCTGCCTCGACGCTTATGCTGCAACGTTGGCTTGCCGGTCAGAAAGTCACGCAGATGTGGGTGCCGATCGAGCAAATGTCGCCGAACATCATTCGTGCCGTCATCGCAAGCGAGGACGGCCGGTTCTGCGAGCACCACGGCGTCGATTTCGGGGCGCTTCAGGAGGCCGTCGAGGAGGTAGGAACCAGATCGGCACGCGGCGCCAGCACGATTTCGATGCAGGTCGTCAAGAACCTGTTTCTGTGGACGTCGAAAAGCTATGTGCGCAAAGCGATCGAGCTGCCTCTGACGTTCATAATGGAGCTGATCTGGCCCAAACGGCGGATTATGGAAGTCTATCTCAACATCGCCGAGTGGGGCCCGGGCATCTTCGGAATCGAAGCCGCGTCGCAATTTCGCTTTCATAAGAGCGCCAGGACATTAAGCGCGGGCCAGGCGTCCCGTCTTGCCGTTGTCCTGCCAAATCCCATAATCCGGAACCCGGCTAGACCCGGCCCCGGTCTGCAGCGGCTGGCGCGGGTGGTCCAATTTCGTATGCGCATCACCCCCTACAGCCGGACAAGCTGCGTTCTGCCGCGCCGCCGACCCTGACCGGCCCGCGACCAAATTGTCGTCCCGGAGGCCCGAATTACAGGGGGACTGGCGTTTCTTTGGGATTTTGCGTATAAGCCGCGCCCTGGGTTCTGAGCGTCGCGCCAGCGCGGCGTTGCTTGGCCAATCCGCAATCAATATACCGTTCGGCATTTCCGCCGCGAGTTCGGCGGCTCCGTTGCATTTGCGCGGGGTCAAATCTGGAGCAAGACGATGGCAGTTCCGCGCAAGAAAACATCCCCGATGAAGCGGGGTCAGCGGCGTTCCCATGACGCGCTGAAGGCGCCGGCTTATGTCGAAGACAAGGACAGCGGCGAGCGCCGTCGGCCGCATCATATCGACTTAAAGTCGGGCAAGTATCGCGGCCGTCAAATTCTGCCGCCCGCTGCCGAAGAATAAGCGCGCACTTATGACCGCCATAAATCGGACAGGCTGGCGTCCTTGATGCTGGCCTGTTGATTTTTGGTCGCAGTCCGTTGCTTGGCAAATCATGGACACCGTGCCAAAAAGCCGGTCATGCCCCAGGCGGGGCCTAACGTCAGGAGAGCCCTATGTCAGTTAGAGCCATTCCGCTCTTGGTCCTCGCCTTTGTTCTCTACAACGCTGTCGTCATGTCGTTGGGTCTCGAAGCGCTAGGCAAGGAGATCTTTCACGTTCGGCTCCTGAGCGGCGGCGATTGGATTTTCACGTGGGGCGATTTCATTCTGCTTGTGACGCTCGTTCTTCTTTTCATCGAAATTGTGAAATCGACATTCACGACGACATCGACGCTGATCGATCATGCGCTTTCGATGGTTGTATTCATGGCCGTCGGGGCTGAGTTTCTCACCGTCCCGCAGGCGGCAACGTCGGTTTTCTTCCTGATTTTGATCGCGACGCTCATCGACGTAATCGGCGGCTATACGATCGGCATTCGCGTCGCCCGGCGCGATCTTAACATCGGCGCCGACCAATAATGGGCACAACCTTAAAGGTTGTGCATTAAGTCTGGAGAAACTGATCCGCTTGATTACAGTTTTTCAAAAAGCGTTAGTCTATAGAGACTAGCGGCCTTTATTTTCGGCACTGATAACCACACTGAACGACGTTCCGCTCACGGTGAGCGCACATACGCATTCGAGGTTCGAGCTTTGGCTTCCCCGACCAACGTCCCCGGACAAGGGCAGGAGGGAGACGAGGGAGGGCAAGCCCAGCCTGACCCGCATCGCGAGCGTGGTTCGCTGGCCGAACACGACCAATTCGATCTTGTCGGCATTCTTTCGTCAATCGAAGAGACAGCGTATGCCTGGGACCTGGTCTCTGGACGCATCGATTGGGAGAGCAACGCCGGCGCAGTGCTGGGCGTTTGCGATCTCGACAAAATCTCAACGGGTGCAGGATATCACGCTCTGATCGCGCCGGAGCACCTCAATGACAGACTCGAAGTTTTTTCCCGTGGCGTTGCAACCGACCGTGTGCGCGGCGTCGCTTTCCGTATTCAATATCGGCTGAACCCGAAGGGCGGGCGAAGTCGCAAGACGATACGCGTTGAAGATCATGGCCGTTGGTGGCCCGGGCCGGACGGTCACCCCGTGATTGCGCGGGGCGTCATAAGGGTAGTCCAGGACGAATACCTCGAACAGCAACGCTTGCTCATTCGCAACGACTTCGATGAACTCACAGGCCAGCTCAACCGCATTCGATTGACCGAGGCGCTCGGTGCTGTATTCACCCGCATTGAGCGCGATCCGCAACCGTGCGCGTTTTTGATGCTTTCCGTGAATAATCTGGCGGTCATCAACGACACGTTCGGCATCGCAGTCGGCGATGAGGCCATCGCAGAAGCGGCACGCCGAATTCGCGCCAAATTGCGTGGGGGAGATGTTCTCGGCCGCTATTCGTCGAACAAGTTCGGCATCATCATGCTGAATTGCGGGGCGGATGCCGTTCGCACAGCGGCCGAGCGTTTCCTGAAGGTCGTCCGCGATACGACGATCAAGACATCGGCGGGACAGCTGTCGATTACGGTATCGATCGGAGGCGTGGTTATCCCGGACCAGGCAAACGGCATTCAGGATGCTGTGAACTTTGCACTGCGCGCTCTGGACGCCGCACGATCGAAGCGGATCGATTGTTTCGTGCTTTATAAGTCGGTCCCGGGCCACGAAAGTCTACGAGTACGCAACCGAGCGATCGCGGACAGCGTGATCGAGGCGCTCGACGACAATCGCATGCGGCTTGTCCTGCAAGCGATGGTGTCGGCGAAAACAGGGAAACCCGAGATATACGAATGCTTGCTTCGGATGGAAAAGCCCGACGGCCAGTTTATATCTGCCGGCGAGTTTGTGCCTGTTGCCGAACAACTCGGACTTTCGCGCCTGATCGATCGCAGGACACTTGAACTGACGATCGACCTGCTGAAAAAGCATTCCGATCTTATTTTGTCGCTGAACGTGTCTGGACTGACGTGCTCGGATCGCGAATGGATCGCTGCGCTGCGGAGACTGACCGATGGCCGCAAAGATCTTCTGAACCGGCTTATTGTCGAAATTACCGAAACCGCGGCGATTGAAGACCTCAACCAGTCGATCAATTTTGTGGATACGCTGAAGGAACTCGGTTGCCGCGTTGCAATCGACGACTTTGGAGCCGGCTACACCTCCTTCAAGAACTTGAAGGTGCTCAACGTCGATATGGTCAAGATTGACGGTGTCTTCGTCAAAAACCTCGCGAACGATACGTCCGACCAGATCTTCATCAAAACGATGGTCGATCTCGCGCGCAAGATTGGTATGGAAACGGTCGCCGAATGGGTCAGCGACGAGCAGTCGGTGAAGCTGCTGACCGAGGCCGGCATCACTTATATGCAGGGCTTCTATTATGGCATGCCAATCGATGCGGAAGACTACGTGTCCGACCGCTGAACCATGGTAGATCCCAGCCGGCGCCTAGCGATGACCCCGCTGCATGCCGCAGGCGAGATAATCAGGGCCGCGACTGCGACAGCTTTTCGATTTTCTGCTGCATGGCCGAGAGTTGAGATTTGAGCTCGTTGAGCTCATCGCGGCCGCCTTCCGGCGTCGCGTTCTGCGCCGGAGCGTTCTGCTGGTCGGCCGGCATTGCGCCGCGCTGCCCACTTGCTGCAGTTCCAAACGACGCCCACATCGACATCGCTTGTTCGAACATCGCCATGTTTTGCCGCGCCTGCTGCTGATAAAATTCGAATGCCGCAGCGGGGTTCGAGAAAGCCGTCGCGAACTGCTCGCGGAACCGAACCTGCTCCTTCGCCAAATGCTCAAGGCTGAATTGAAGATAGCTTGGTACCATCCGGGCGATGCTATCGTCATAGAAGCGAATGAGCTGCCGTAGGAACGGAATAGGCAAAAGAGCCTGTCCGCCTTCGCGGCTTTCCTGCTCGACGATGATCTGCGTCAGGACCGCATGCGTGAGGTCGTCGCCGTTCTTGGCATCGTAAACGACGAAATCACGATCGCTTCGCACCATCTTCGCAAGGTCTTCAAGCGTGACGTACGTGCTGGTCTCGGTGTTATAAAGACGCCGATTCGCATATTTCTTGACAACGACGGCTTCGCGTTTCGGAGCCTGTGCCTGAGGTTCTGGGTTGCTCAACATCGCGTTCGCGTTCTCTTCCCGACGGTTAAGGGCGCCTGTTGCTGCACTGCGGCAGCGTACCACACCATATAGGCTGCCCGCCAGCCGTTTCTGTCACTCTTTTGGGCGGGGCGAGCCCAACGCAAACGGGCAGTCTAGGCAAGAGGTCGCAATTGCCGAAAATAGCCACACACTGCAAAGTGATTTACGCTTTCTGACACCGCAACGAACCGGCGTCGCGCGAGGCAAACGACAATATCTCAAAGAAAGAAGCCCAGGGAGGGGCGATAATGAGCGACGATTCTTCGACGATAGTAATCGCGAGCGCGGCACGGACACCCGTCGGCTCGTTCAACGGCTCGCTGGCGTCGCTGCCTGCCTCCAAATTGGGCGAAATCGCGATCAAGGCCGCTCTGCAGCGCGCCAACGTTCAACCGGGTGACGTATCCGAAGTTATCCTTGGACAAGTTTTGACAGCCGCGCAGGGTCAAGGTCCCGCCCGTCAAGCCTCCGTCGGCGCAGGCATCCCAGTGGATTCGCCGGCCTGGAGCGTCAACCAGATTTGCGGCTCTGGGCTTCGTGCCGTGGCCCTCGGCATGCAGCAAATCAAAACTGGCGATGCAACTATTGTCGTCGCAGGTGGCCAGGAGAGCATGAGCCGGTCGAACCACGCTGCTCATATGCGCGATGGCACCAAGATGGGCGACATGAAACTCATCGACACGATGGTCAAAGACGGCCTCTGGGACGCTTTCAACAACTATCACATGGGTACGACGGCGGAGAACGTCGCCCGTCAATGGCAGATCACGCGCGAAGAACAGGATAAATTTGCCGTCGCTTCGCAAAACAAAGCTGAAGCTGCCCGAAAGGCAGGCAAGTTCAAGGACGAGATCACGCCCGTAACCATCAAGACAAAGAAGGGCGAGACGGTCGTCGATCAGGACGAGTATATCAAGGAAGGCGTTACGCTTGAAAGCGTGGCGAAGCTCCGCCCGGCCTTCGACCCGAAGGAAGGCACGGTCACGGCGGCCAATGCATCGGGCATTAACGACGGCGCCGCCGTCGTGGTGTTGATGACGGCCGAAGAAGCCAAGAAACGCGGCATCAAGCCTCTCGCACGCATTGTCTCGTGGGCGACGACCGGCGTTGATCCATCGATCATGGGCACCGGCCCGATCTCCGCTTCCAAGAAAGCGCTCGAGAAAGCGGGTTGGTCGGTGAAAGACCTTGACCTCATCGAGGCCAATGAAGCATTCGCCGCTCAGGCGCTCGCAGTGAACAAAGGTCTCGGCTGGGACACGGACAAGGTCAACGTCAACGGTGGCGCAATTGCTATCGGCCATCCGATCGGCGCGTCGGGAGCACGCATCCTCAACACACTGCTTTTCGAAATGCAGCGCCGTGACGCCAAGAAAGGCCTTGCAACCCTTTGCATCGGCGGTGGTATGGGCGTCGCCATGTGCGTCGCCCGCGACTGACAAAAACTTTGTGCAGCCTCATGAGGCAAATGTGGCTGCACCCCTTCCACCGAATTCTCACAAAATAGAAAAGCCAGGGAGAAAACGTTATGGCACGGGTCGCCCTCGTCACCGGAGGCACGCGCGGCATTGGTCACGCGATATCGATTGCATTGAAGAACAGCGGCTATCGTGTCGTTGCGAGCTACGCCGGCAATGATGCAGCCGCGCAGCAGTTTCAGGCTGAGACTGGCATCCCCGTCTACAAATTCGATGTCGGCAATTACGAAGCGACGGAAAAAGCAATCCAGCAAATCACGAAGGACGTCGGTCCGATTGAAGTGCTCGTCAACAACGCGGGCATCACGCGCGATACCATGTTTCACAAGATGACGAAGCAGCAGTGGGACGAGGTTATTGGCACAAACCTCAACAGCCTGTTCAACGTGACCCGCCAGGTTTGGGAAGGCATGCGCGCCCGCAAATTCGGCCGCGTCATCAACATCTCATCGATCAATGGTCAGAAAGGTCAGATGGGCCAGGTCAACTATTCGGCGTCGAAAGCAGGTGACATCGGTTTTACGAAGGCATTGGCGCAGGAAGGTGCCCGCGCAGGGATCACCGTCAACGCCATCTGCCCGGGCTATATTGCGACGGAAATGGTCAAGGCTGTGCCGCAGGAAGTTATCGAAAAGAGTATTCTGCCACACATCCCCGTCGGCCGCCTTGGCGAGCCCAGCGAGATCGCGCGCTGCGTAGTCTTCCTCGCATCCGACGACGCGAGCTTCATCACCGGATCGACGCTGACGGCCAACGGCGGTCAATATCTGGCGAGCTGAGTTTTTCGCAATCGCAGAAGCCGGAAATTCAAATGGCCGCCCCGAAAGGGCGGCCATTTTTGTTTCGCGAAATTATTGGAGCGTTGGAAGCGAGACCCGCGATCCCGCTTCTTCAACCCCTGAAACGCGATCTCACGATGCGCGGAAATTCTTCTTCCGCCTGTGTTTGCGCGTAAGGGTTCGCGCCGCGTGGGTCCGTGTTGCGCTGGCCCGCAGGCTGGCGCCCCTCATCAAGGCTCCACCATTGATCGCCCGTCTGCGGCACTTGAGCGGTTTTGGAGAGTTGGGGGGCAGGAGCCGCCGCCGGTGCCTGCGCGCCCCGCCCATACGACAGCGCGCGCTGAGACCCCGTTGGCTGCGGCGCCGAGAACCACGCTTCGATCAAATCGAGTTCGTCGGCCGAAAGACTGAGGCCTTGGCTACGGCAACGCGCGACGACGAAGGTGCGGAAGCGGCTCGCAAACAGCGTTGCCGATGTGCCCTGTTCGAACCAGGGATCGCTTTCGCTGATGACATCGTAGATAAACCGAAGGTCATCACGCTTGATATCGAGCCCGTAC
The DNA here is from genome assembly GCF_035548195.1 of Hyphomicrobium sp. Taxonomy (GTDB): domain Bacteria; phylum Pseudomonadota; class Alphaproteobacteria; order Rhizobiales; family Hyphomicrobiaceae; genus Hyphomicrobium_B. The sequence goes on along the minus strand of NZ_DASZTY010000037.1, from coordinate 63,805 downwards.
TCGCGGGCGCGCTGCGTGATGTTCACCAGCGTCTGCGCGCCCTGGAGCCCATTCGCCGTAATCTCTTGAGACATGACGTCGAAGAGCACGCGATATTCCGCAGGCGCGAGAGCAGGCGCCTGGCAGGCCTCGTGGATGCGCGCGATAGACTGCTGAATCTGGGTCGCTTGATCGCCGTTGCGCGATTGCGGCTGCGCGGACATCGGCGGCGGTGTCGGCGAGGCTGGCGCGCGCGGCATGTCGCGCGGCTGGCTGGGTTGATAAGCGGTCTGTTGCGACGGTGGTGGCGCTATCGGACGCTGAGCCTGCATCGGTTGGCGGGGCGCTTGAGGGGCCGCAGCCGAAGTTGCCTCGCTAGGCCGCGAGGAGATCGGCGGTGCAGGTGGTAATGACCCCGCACTCGAAGGCGCATAACGCGTCTGCGGCGTCGCCGAATGGTAGGGACTCGACGGAGGCGATTGCTGCTGCAGCGGTGCGGCGGGCTGCGCCGGCTTTTGCATCTCAGATAGCGGCGAACGGCTCAGCGTCTGCGCGTCTGCCGAAAGCTCGGAGGGCAATTCGCGCGTTCGCGGCTCCGTGGCCGGGGGCGCGAGCTGCGGCGCGATCAATCCGGCAGATGAAATGTGCCGGTTGCCGTCAAACACGGTATAGGGCGCCGTATCGCTGAGATGGATGTCTTCAGGCAAATCGGCCAGTAGGAGGTCGCGGAACGATCCGTAGCCGCCCCAATTGGTGCCGATTGTCTTGTCACGCCCGATGACGCGGACGGCCCGATCCGCAAGCGTTTCGAGCGGCACCGCCTGCGGCGCGCCGCGCACGAAATCCACCACCTCGGTAAGGATCGACTTGCGCGCTGCCTCAACGTCGATGACCGGCGTGGAAGTCTGAGCCGAAATCTCGCGTGGACTTTCACCTGAGATCGCGCGTGTATTTGTCAGCATCGCGATCAGGTTGGACTCGCGAATTTCGCCGTCGCTGATTGCGGTATAGGGCTGCGCCGTGTGATCGTTCGCAAAAACGATCGTACGCCGGGCATGGGCCCGAAGCCGATGCAACAAAGGGGTGAAATCGGCATCGCCGGATAGGATGATGAACTCATCAAAGTGGGTGTCATGATTGAGAATGTCGCGAACGTCCATCACGATGCGGATGTCCGCCGAGTTCTTCAACTGAGCCGTCAATGGCGGGCAATCGATCACCTCGAAGCCAGCGCGCAGGAAGTGATGCCGGATGAACGGGAATGAGTTCATATCCGTCGAATTATCGTGCGCATTGCGGCGCGGGACGGGATTGCCATAGCAGCGGTTCATCGCGATCCGCCGTTCCGACGCAGCAAGAAACGGCGATGTCGACGTGATCAGTTCACCCGAGACGATGCCCTGCAGCCAGATGCTGCTGTCTTTTGCGAAGCGCTTCGCGGCGTCTTCGTTTTTGCGCTTCAGCGAAAGATAGATGTTGTCGTAGTCGACAAACACCGTGGTTAGGACGGGTCCTGAGGACTCGCGTTTCATGGACTGCAACCCCCGTGTGAATCGGAACTTGATTCGGGGTCAATGTTGACGAGTCTGAGGCCGCCAGCAAGCAGAGCCAGCTAAGCCGATATGCAAAGAGACAAATAAGCCGTGGATGGAAGGCGGATGCGCCACGCTTGCCGAAATCGAGTCTGGGGACAGCGTGTGGATGACAGCCGAAAGGTTTTGAGCTGTTGCAGCTTCGCCGCTTAATCGGCGGGCGAGAAACCGGGAGGCGCAAGCGTAAATCCGGCAAACGAAAAGCCGGGAGCAACGGTACACCCGACAAGCGTCCACGGGCCCAGACTGCGTGCCCGTTGCCAATGTCCCTTGGGAACGACGGCTTGCGGACGCTCGCCTCCGGGCAAGTCCGGCCCGAGTCGAATGGCCGTGATCGGCCCCCCGCTCGGCGCGATTTCGAGCCTCAAGGGCGCACCGGCATAATAATGCCAGCCCTCCACGGCATCGACCGCATGCCAATGGGACTGCTCGTCGGCTTTCAACAGAAAGTAGATGGCGGTGGAAGCCGCGCGCTCGCCGTCGGCGGCGTTATCGCGGAACGTCTCCCGAAAATGCCCGCCTTCAGGATGCGGTGCTAATTCCAGAAGCGCGATGATGTCGTCGGCAGAAAGATCGGACGTCACGTCGCACCCATTGCTCAGTCGATCACGCCTTGTTTTTCAGTTGCCTGAGATGCGCGAACACTTCCCAGTCCGGAGCGCCGTCAAGGCCGAGCCTGGCGCGAATTCTACGTGACTGCGGTCGCAGGAAAGGATTCGCGGCTTTCTCTGCTTCGATCGTCGTCGGAAGTGTCGGCTTGCCGGCGGCGCGGAGCGCTTCGATTTCGGCGACGCGTGCTTTCAGCGCCTCGTTTTCTGGCTCAACGTTCGTCGCAAAACGAGCATTGCTGAGCGTATACTCGTGCCCGCAGTAAATGCGGGTATCGTCAGGCAAAGCCGCAATTTTCGACAGCGAATCCCACATCATCTGCGGATCGCCTTCGAAAATCCTGCCGCATCCCAGTGAGAAAAGCGTGTCGCCCGTAAACGCAACGCTGTCTTGGGGCAGATGATAAGTTACGTGGCCGAGCGTATGTCCCGGCGTCTCGATCACTTCGATTGGGTGGCCGGCAAAATCGAGCCGTGTCGATGCCGTAACGCCCCGTGTCAGCCCCGGAATCCGGTCGGCCTCGGCTTCGGGACCCGTCACGCTCGCACCGAAATGCCCCTTAAGCTCGGGAATACCGGCCGTATGGTCTGTATGGTGGTGCGTGACAAAGATATGGTTGAGTCGCCAGTTTCGCGCGTTCAGTGCAGTTTTGATGGTACCGGCATGCGGCGCGTCGACGATAGCGGTCTGACCCGACTCCGGCTCGTGCAGAAGCACGCAGTAATTGTCGGCCAGACACGGTAAAAGAACGATTTCAAGGGATCCCATGGGGCGACTCTGGTAGCGGTCGGCGTCGATGTCAAATGGTAGGATAGGCTGCACGGCTGACTTGCGACGCATGCTGCCATTACCGCCCGAGGGCTAGACCGCCGCGGCGTGTCTGGGCAAGATGGGATAAGCTCCGGCTATCAAGTTTTATGCCGATGGACGCGAAAAATCTGCGAGAGTTCTACCGTACGTCGCTTGGCCGGCTGGCGCGTCGTCACCTCTCAGCCGCGATTCGGCAGCGGTGGAAGAATGTCAGCGGCCTGGCGATTGCAGGCTCTGGCTTCGCTTCACCATTTCTTGGACCTTTCCGCACGGAAGCAAAGCGTCTCGCCTGTCTGATGCCAGCGCGGCAAGGTGCACTCGTTTGGCCGTCCACAGGGCAATGCCATACGGTGCTCGTCGGGGAGACGCAGTGGCCGCTGCCCGACAATTCGATCGACCGTCTGCTCGCCGTCCATTGCCTTGAGCAAGCCGAGCGAGCTGGACCGTTACTCCGCGAGATGTGGCGGGTTTTGAGGCCCGACGGCCGTATCCTGATCGTCGTGCCGAACCGGCGTGGACTTTGGTCGCGCATCGATGCGACGCCGTTCGGCTACGGTCTGCCGTTCAGCCGCCGCCAGCTTGAAATGCAGCTGACGGATGCCTTGTTCACGCCGGACGAATGGGGCGAGGCGCTCTATTTCCCGCCCCTGAACAACCGGCTTCTTCTGCGCGTGGCGCCGACGCTCGAACGCTTTGGGACGAGCATGTCTATAGGCGTTTCTGGGGTCATTCTCGTGGAGGCGCACAAGGAGGTCATGGCGCCTATCCCCGCGGGCCGGAAAGTTGCAGCATCGCAAGCGAAACTAACAACGGCCGACACGACCGGCACCGCCGGTGCGAGCCGGCGTTGAAAATTCACGGTTGCTTCGAATTTCGAAGCAGGAACACAGCCTTCTCGCCGAAAAGGTTTTGCATCGAGAGCGACCATTTGATCGGCAGTTGCCGTTCGTAGTCGTTAAACGCGACCGCGCGTTCCACGGTGGCATCGACCTTGGCGCAAAGATCGGCGAAATCACGGATCGTGCAGAGATGCGCGTTGGGAGTCAGAAACCAGACATCCGGAAGGTTGGTTGTCATTGGCATGCGCCCGCCGAACAGAAGTCCCGCGCGAATGCGCCAATGACCGAAATTCGGAAACGACACGATGGCATGACGGCCAATACGCAGAAGATTCTCAAGCACCGTCTTCGGCTGCCGCGTCGCCTGGATTGTCAGAGAAAGGATGGCGTAATCGAAAGCTTGGTCGGGATAATTGTCGAGGTCGCGGTCCGCGTCTCCCTGAATCACGGAAAGTCCACGCGCCACGCAGGCGTTGACCTTTTCACGTTGAAGCTCAACACCTCGGCCGTCCACACCGCGCCGCTCCGAAAGAAGCTGCAACAACTCGCCATCGCCGCAACCGACATCGAGCACCCGCGAGCCTGCCTCCACCATATCGGCGATCAACAGATGATCGACGCGGTGCGTCTTCTTTTCCGCGACAGGTGCCGACAAGTCGGGAGCGTTCATGGCTGCTTCTCCGTCTCGCCGCCAAGCCCACGTTTGATCGCGGCGGCATTGAGGAAGCCGCGCACGGTCGCGTGGAACGTCGGCTCGTCGAGCAGAAACGCGTCGTGGCCCTTATCGCTTTCGATTTCGACGAATGAAACGTTGGCCGCCACTGCGTTAAGAGCTTGGACGATGCGGCGGCTCTCGCGCGTAGGGTAGAGCCAGTCGGATGTGAACGACACGACGCAGAAACGAGTCTTGGTCCCGCGAAATGCGTTCGCGAGCACGCCATCGCGGCCTTCGCGCATGTCGAAATAATCGAGCGCCCGCGTGATGTAGAGATAGCTGTTGGCATCGAAGCGGTCGACGAAAGTCGATCCTTGATGGCGCAGATAGCTCTCGACCTGGAAATCGGCGCTGAAGGAAAATGTTTTCTCCGAACGGTCCTGCAGGCTTCGGCCGAACTTCCGATGCAGAGCTTCTTCCGACAGATAGGTGATGTGTGCGGCCATGCGCGCCACGGCCAGACCGTTCCGCGGCACCTTCCCGGCAGCATAGTAGTTGCCGCCCGCCCACTCGGGGTCGGCCATGACGGCCTGCCGCCCGACCTCATGAAACGCGATGTTCTGCGACGAATGCCAAGCCGCGGTCGCGATCGGCACAGCAGCAAACACGCGATCCTTGAATCGCGATGACCATTCGAGCACCTGCATGCCGCCCATTGACCCGCCGATGACCGCGAAAAGCTGGTCGATTCCGAGATGGTCCATCAGCCGCGCCTGGGCTTCAACCATGTCACCGAGCGTGATGACGGGAAAATCAAGCCCGTACGGAGCACCTGTCTTTGGATTGATCGATGCCGGGCCGGTCGACCCCATGCAGCCGCCCAGCACATTGGAGCAGACGACGAAAAACCGGCTGGTGTCGATCGGCTTGCCAGGCCCGACCATATTGTCCCACCAGCCCGGCTTGCCTGTGATCGGGTGGCGGCTTGCGACATACTGGTCGGCCGTCAAGGCATGACAGATCAGGATGGCGTTGGATTTCGCGGCATTCAGCGTGCCATAGGTCTCATAGGCAATGGAAAAGGGTGCGAGATCCTGCTGGCAAGCCAGGCGCAACGGCGCACTTTCATCGAAATGGACGACGGGGCTCGACGGGGCATGAATCTCCGACTGTCGCCTTGCGACAGAGGCGATTACGTCAGGCGATGCGGCGGTCATCGTGGCGGCCGGTTGATTGCGTTTAATGGGCGTATCGGCTTGCTAGGCCTGTGGTCAATAAAGTCAACTTTAAACTTTGATTTCAACGGGTGAAGCCCCTATCAATGCGCCCGCTAACGGCAATTCTACTCAGTGGCTCGGGACAAATATGGTAACGACGGCGCCAATTGCACGCCCAGGCATTCTCGACATCGAAGCCTACGTGCCCGGTGAGAGCAAGGCAGTGGGCAATATCAGGCCGGCAAAGCTGTCGTCGAACGAAACGCCGCTTGGGCCAAGCCCGAAGGCGATTGCGGCCTTCCAGGCCGCGGCATCGGAACTCGAACGCTATCCGGACGGCCAGGCGACCCTCCTGCGAAACGGGATCGCGCGCCGCTACGGACTGGACGCCGCCCGCATCGTCTGCGGCTCGGGCTCCGATGAGCTTCTCGGATTACTGGCGCGGGCGTATCTCGGCCCAGGCGATGAGGCGATTTACACCGAACACGGGTTTCTCGTTTATCGGATCGCGATCCTGACCAACGGCGCGACACCTATCGTTGCTCCCGAACGCGACCTCAAGACCGACGTCGATGCCATCCTCGCCCGCATCACGCCGAGAACGCGCGTCGTCTTCATCGCCAACCCGAACAATCCGACTGGAACCTACATTCCGATCGAGGAGGTACGTCGCCTCCGCGCGGGCCTTAGAGACGACATCCTGCTCGTGCTTGACGCCGCCTACGCCGAATACGTCAGCCGCAATGACTACGAGGCCGGTCTCGAACTGGTCGCGACCACGTCCAACACGGTGATGACGCGCACGTTCTCGAAGATTCACGGCCTCGCGGCGCTGCGCATCGGCTGGGTGTATTGCCCCGAAAATGTTGCCGACGTCCTGAACCGCATCCGTGGCCCGTTCAATTTGTCGGCTCCCGCAATCGCAAGCGGTGCCGCCGCGATCGACGATATCGAGCACATGGAACGAGCCAAGCGTCACAACGACGAATGGCTGCCCTGGGTCGTAGGCGAGCTTGAAAAACTGGGGCTCGGCGTTACTCCGAGCGTCGCCAACTTCGTTCTGTTTCACTTCAAGGATAACGGCGCGAAGAACGCAGCCGCAGCCGACGAATATCTGAAATCAAAAGGCATAATTCTGCGCAAAGTCGGTGCCTATGGTTTTCCGAACGCCCTTCGCATGACGATCGGTTCGGAGGACGACAACAAGCGTACAATCGCGGCGCTCACCGAATTTCTCAAAGGCGTTGCGTGATGAGCGATAATCCGACAAGTGCAGAAGCGCCGATGTTCAAGCGGCTGGCGCTGATCGGCGTCGGTCTGATCGGGTCGTCGATCAGCCACGCCGCGCGGCGCGCCGGGCTGGTCGGCGAAATCGTCGGCAGCTCGCCATCGTCCGAGACGCGCAAGCGCGCCGAGGAACTGGGCCTCGCAACGAAGATGTACGCCGACCCCTCCGAGGCAGTACGCGGCGCCGATCTTGTAATTCTGTGCGCCCCGGTCGGCGCTTACGCCGCGATCGCAAAAACGATTGGGCCCCATCTCGAACAGGGCGCAATCGTTTCCGACGTTGGATCGGTCAAGAGCGCCGTCGTGCGCGATATCGCACCCCATATTCCAGAGGGCGTGCACTTCATCGCGGGCCACCCCGTGGCTGGCACCGAGCAATCCGGCCCGGACGCGGGATTCGCGGAATTGTTCGACGGCCGCTGGTGCATTCTGACGCCGGAAGCTGACGCCGATGAGTCCGCGCTCGCGCAACTGCGCACATTCTGGGAACGGCTTGGCTCCGACGTCGAAATCATGTCGCCCGACCATCACGATATGGTACTCGCAATCACGAGTCATGTGCCGCATTTGATTGCCTATAACATCGTCAATACCGCCGCGCACCTCGAACGCGTGACGGACAAAGAAGTCATCAAATTCTCAGCGGGCGGTTTTCGCGACTTTACGCGTATAGCGGCTTCCGATCCCGTGATGTGGCGCGACGTCTTCCTCAACAATAAGGAAGCGGTCCTTGAGATGCTCGGGCGCTTCTCGGAGGATCTCGTCACGCTGCAGCGCGCCATTCGCTTTGGCGACGGCGCCACACTCGAAAAACTGTTTACCGACGCGCGCACGATCCGTCGCGGCATCATCCAGGCGAGCCAGGATACGCCGCAGCCCGACTTTGGACGGAGGGCCGGAGCCGGTGCAAAGTCATCGGCTCGCTGACAGAGGCTGAATACGCTTAAGCCGAGCGCGGTCCGGCGGCGAATTGCGCCGTGATGAGGTCTTCCTCTACCGCAAGCGCTTCCTGCGGCGATCCGGCGAGCAGATGGACATGAACCTCGTCGGCGCCGAGGGCCGACGCGTGTTGGCGGATTTCGGCGAGATTGAGCGTCGGCGACTGATTGCAAAGCCGGCCAATGGCAAGTACGGCACGAGAAGATTTGTCTATCTTACGGACAAGAATGTAATTTGCGTCTTCGAGCGTCGGACAGTCGAAGATGCTATAAACAGTATGCACGTAGCGCTTGCCGGAAGCACCTGTCCAAAAATGGAATCTCGGCGCATTTTCGGAGGTTGTCGGAGCGATGGCTTCGACGATCTGTTCGGCTTCCTTGCTGGCCCGGCGCGCCCGAACGTCGGCAAGCCAGATTATTTCGGCACTCATAACGCACACCCCTGATCGGCAACTTTCGCCGTACACTTGTTTTGCGTCCGTGATAGCCCTCAGGGACGTGAGGAATCGTGAACTTTGGATCGAAAATTTGACGGGCCCGCCGACTCGGAAAAGCCTTGGTCAATGAATTGTTGAGAAGCACGTAGATTGCACACACTCAGCCTGAGCTTTAGTCGGCCTTGCGGGTGCAAGCATCAATATCTGGTAACGGTTGGAATAAGGTTGCGCGGAAGAAAATATTAGCCGCAGCGCGAATAGGTGCAGTTCGCGCAGGTCCAGCACCCTTCTATGCGCCGCAACGCGCGATCCCCGCAACGCGGACAAATGCGCGCTCCAGCAATTGGAGCCGAATGCAGGACATCCTGGTCGCCCGTCGCGTGAGCGAATGACCCATCGGAAGCAGGATCTTTTAACCCCTGAGTAATAGCGACAGCTTGGCGTCGTGTTTCGGCATCGGGCGTCAGGTGCGGATCGTCGCGCGTTAAAAATCCGGTCCGGAGCATATGCTCTTCAATAACGTCGCCGATCGCCGCCAACAGGCTCGGAACATAACGCCCATCCATCCAGCGCCCGCCTTCGGGATCGAAAACCGCCTTTAACTCCTCGGCAACGAATGCGACGTCGCCGCCGCGGCGAAAGACGGCGCTGATCATGCGGGTAAGGGCAACCGTCCAAGCATAATGTTCGAGGTTCTTCGTATTGATGAACACTTCAAAGGGCCGCCTGCGCCCATCGCGGACGATGTCATTGATGGTGACGTAGAGCGCGTGCGCGCTTGCGGGCCATTTGATCTTATATGTGACCCCTTCCAGCGCGGCATCGCGTTCGAGCGGCTTTGTCATGTAGACAACGCCAGGAGCCACCGCCGGATCTTCGTTCGCGAACTTGCCCGATGCTTTCTGCGGCGAAACAATTGCAGCTTTTGCCGCTTCATTGCGCGGAGCATCCCCGCTGGAAGATGTCTCGCGCGACAGAACTGCACCCGTCACCGCGTTAGGACGGTACGTCGTGCACCCCTTGAGACCGGAATCGTAAGCCGCAAGATAGATATCGCGGAAGCTTTCGAAACTGATGTCTTCCGGGCAGTTGATCGTTTTCGAGATGGCGCTGTCGACATACGGCTGCAAGGCCGCTTGCATCGCGACGTGCTCAGAGGGCGAAAGCGTCTCCGCCGTCACGAACGTATCGGGCAGTTCCACGTCGCTGCCGAACGCAGCGCGAAACACCCGATGCGCGAAATCCTCGACCGTTTCCTCCGTCGCGGCATTGTCGTCACCGAGGACGCGCCGCCGGAATACAAAATCAAAGACTGGTTCGACCCCACTCGAAACATTGCCCGCAAGGAGCGAAATCGTTCCCGTCGGCGCGATCGACGTCAGGCAGCCGTTGCGGATGCCGTGTGCCGCAATTGCGTCGCGCACATCCTTGCCGAGCCGCCCAACGTTGGGCCGCGCCAAAAATTCCTCGGCATCGTAGAGCGGGAAGGCCCCTTTCTCCGCAGCCAGCGCTGCGCTCGCACGATAAGCGGCATTCTGAATGACAGACATCCATAGTGCCGCGGCTTCACGCGCCGCCGCACTTCCATACGAGAGGCCAAGGAAAATCAGCGCATCCGCGAGCCCGGTAACACCAAGACCGATCCGCCGCTTGGCGCGCGCTTCCTCCGCCTGTTGGGGCAGCGGATACCGTGAAAGATCGATGACATTATCCAGGAAGCGCACGGCAGTCGCCACGCGCGCCTCAAGCTTCGCCACGTCAATATGCGCATCCGGCGTAAACGGCTTCTCGACGAGCCGCGCCAGATTGATCGATCCGAGCAGACACGCGCCATAGGGAGGTAGCGGCTGCTCCCCACAGGGGTTCGTAGCCGAGATCGTTTCGCAATAGGAGAGATTGTTCGCGGCGTTGACGCGGTCGATGAAAATCACGCCCGGCTCGGCGTAATCGTATGTCGCGCGCATGATCTGATCCCACAGCGTCCGCGCTTCGACCGTTTTATACACCTTGCCCTCGAACACGAGATCCCACCGCGCGCCGCGTTTCACGGCGTCCATGAAAGCGTCGGTGACAAGAATCGAGAGATTGAAATTTCTGAGCCGCTGCGAATCGGCCTTTGCCGCTACGAACGCTTCTATGTCCGGATGGTCGCACCGCAGCGTCGCCATCATCGCGCCCCGACGCTGTCCGGCCGACATGATCGTGCGGCACATTGCATCCCAGACGTCCATGAAGCTGACAGGACCGGAAGCATCCGCTCCGATACTTTTGACCGGCGCACCGCTCGGACGAAGGGTAGAGAAGTCGTGCCCGATGCCGCCGCCCGCCTGCATCGTCAGTGCCGCTTCCTTGACGCTCTCGAAGATACCCGACAGGTCGTCCGGGATTTGGCCCAGCACGAAGCAATTGAAAAGCGTCACGTTGCGGTCGGTGCCGGCCCCCGCAAGGATTCGGCCAGCCGGCTGGAAGCCGAAATCGGCCATGGCGTCGTAAAACGCGCCCGCCCACTGCTGCTGAAGATTGTTGTTCTTTTCGACGGACGCCGCCGCCGTGGCGACGCGGCGAAAAGTGTCCTCGACCGATTGGTCCTGGATCGCCGTGGACGATCCGGCAAAGCGGTATTTCCGCCGCCAAATGGCGCCGGAAATCGCTGGCAAACCTGACAAAATCGCGCTCATTTGGGTTCCCGAAATATAGGGATTTGCGCCGCATCTTCAATTCATGTTCACTATATGTTCCAAAAGAAGACGTGTCAATCGTCCGACAAGAAGCAAGCGGCCGATACGCGTTTGCGTCCGCTAATGACCGGTCAAATCGAACCTTTGCTCTCGGCTTGCCGCGCGAGAGGCGGCGGCTCGTCACCCTGGGCGGCTTCCTCAATCAACCGCCGGCTGGCCGCTTCGATTTCCGTTTCTATGCGACGGCGAAACTCCGTACGCGGAAGACCCGGCGGCAATGAGGGAAGAAACTCGACGACGATCGTGCCCGGATAGCGCCAGATGCTCCGCCTCGGCCAGAAGAGCCCTGAGTTCAACGCCAGCGGCACGGTGACCACGTTCAGCGCCTCATAGAGCGCGATGTAACCGGGCTTATAGTCCGGCGGCGCTCCCGGAATCGTGCGCGTCCCTTCCGGAAAGATAACGACCTCGCGCCCGATGCTGACCCGCTGCTTGGCATCCCGGATCAGTGCTTTCAGGGCCGCCGAAGCTTTCTCACGCTTGACGAGGATGTGCTCGAACTTGACGCAAAACCAGCCGTAGAACGGAATCCATTTCAGCTCGTCCTTCAGCACAATGGCCGGATCTCGGAAAAGAGAAATCAGTCCGAAACTGTCCCAAGCTGATTGATGCTTGGCGACAACGAGGCAGCCACTCTTCGGAAGATTTTCTTGTCCGCGCACGTCGAGCTTCGTTCCGCAAATCAAACGAAGAAGCCAGACGCAGGTGCGTCCGTGCAGCTCAAGGCCTTTCATGGCCCAGGATCGCGGACCCAACAACAGCCAGGACCCGAGCACGAGATAGAGCGCGGTCACAATATAGAACGTAAAGAAATAAATCAGCGACCTGACGATCACGAGACCGCTCGGGCGGCGTTCCGCACGATTAGCCATCGGCGCGCTTTGGAAGGGTCGCGGCAACGGAACGATCGTCGCGCCAGTCAATGACGCGCTGGGCTGCCAAGCGGGCGACAGCAGGAAGATATTTCAGGTATTCCGAAACGAGCACTCGCGTCGTCGACGCGTGCAACCACCAAGCCGTCTCTGGAAAGCGGCGCGGAGTCACCGGGAAAGGCAGTAACGTCACATTCGGCATGGCGAGCGCGAGCTCCGCAAGGCTGCGTGGCATATGATAGCGAGAGGTCACGACAATTAACCGGACAAAGCCGTTATTCTTCGCCCATGTCCGCGTTTCGTCCGCATTGCCGACAGTGTCGAGCGCCTCATAGCCAAGGTCGACACAGCAGTTGAATGTCTTCGCGTCTAGCCCAAGCAGATGTTGCATCTCTCGTCGCGTAACCTTGCGATTGACGCCGGAGATTAGGAGTCGTTTGGCCCTGCCTTCCGACAGGAGTTTAGCGCCCGCTTCCATCCGGAGATCGCCACCCGTCAAAACCACGATTCCGTCGGCTTTATCTTCGCCATTGACGTCCTCCCGCGTGACGGAAATCGCGAACAGCAGGAATCCGAATACCAGCGCGCCAAGAGCGAGCGCTAGCATTGAAACGACTGATTGCGAAAACCCCTTCATCGGATCACGGACGTTGAATGGTGCAAAGGATCGGCCGCAAGCCGCCGGTCCCGACGCATAGCCGATTCTTACGGAGCGGGCAGCTTACAGCATGAGCGCCTGTCTTTTCGCATTTTGCGTGATGTCGCAAGCCTGCACCGCCATGGCCCAGGCATTGCGGGCTCTGCTAATGTCGGCCGTTCAGAATGCGATGGACGCCGACGCGCGACGTCCCCATGCACAGGCCCGCGATAATGATCACGACGAGGCCGAGGATCACATAACCGAGGGCATCGAGCGACCCGGTGCCAATGAGTCGCTGCATTTCGACCGCGCTCACAGCCCCGCCGCCCAGAAGCTCCGTTATGGCCGGCATACTCATGAAGACGACCATCGCGCACGTCGCCCCCACAATTCCCGCTTTTATACCGAGCCGCAGAAAATGCTTCTCGAACTCGCGGGAGATGAATTTGTCCGTCGCTCCGACGAAGTGAAGGACTTCCACGATTTCCCGATTCGATGCCATCGCGCTACGCGTCGCCGAGACAATGATCGCCATCGTCGCTGCTCCGACAAGCGCCAGTATCGCTAGCCCGCCTAACGCCATTGATCGCGTAACGGCGCGGATTTGCCGTTGCCACCGCCGGTGATCGTCGAGAGAGACGCCGTTGAACTCCCGTCCGAGCGCTGCGCCGACGTCTGCAAGCGCCGGAGGATTGTCACGATCGACCTGGACCGCAATCAGGCGCGGAACGGGAAGTGACTTGAGCGCGTCGCCGGAGCCCAGCCAGGGCTTCAGGAGATCGGCGGATTCGTCGAGACTGAGCGCCCTGACATTCGCAATGCCGCGCTGTTTTTGAAGATAGGTAACCACATCGGTGACGGCCTTGTCGGTATCGCCGTTCTCCTGCGGCGTCACCTGAACCGTCACTTCGCTTGCGATATCCTTGAGCCAGGCATCGGAGGACTCCTTGATCATCCATACGGCACCCGCGGTAAGACAGGCAAGGAAGCACATGATCGCGATGACGAGCGTTAGCGAACGGCCGGTAACGGAGCCCGGCGGCACGACGGGCGCCATCACTTTCATCTTTCGGCTTCGATCGCTGCCGCGCGGCGGAATATAGGGGTCCGTCGTTTCAATCGTCGCATGAGCGTCCGATCCATTGTATTGGTATGAGGCTGCGCCGGTGGGCAGCATCGTCGGCGGTTCGTCGTATGGATCGTAGCCCCCAGCCGGCATGGCGGGTTCGGCACGTCCGGGAAAGCGGCTAGATGATCCGGACATGGCCCCTGTGCACCTCAATGCGCGGCGCCTTGAACTGCCGCATCAGTTGATAATCGTGCGTCGCGATGACCACCGACGTGCCGAGCCGGTTCAACTCCACGAAAAGGCGCAACAACCGTCGCGCCATCTGGGGGTCGACGTTTCCCGTCGGCTCGTCGGCCAACAACACTTCCGGCTTGCCAATGACGGCCCGCGCGATCGCCGCTCGCTGCTTTTCTCCACCCGACAGGACGGAGGGATTAGCATACATCCGGTCCCCAAGACCAACCCACTGCAGCAGGTCTGTCACATCCTCGCGGTAATCGGCGGGCCTCTTCCCCGTGACCTGCAGAGGCAAAGCGACGTTTTCCCAGACGGTCAGATGATCGAGAAGCCGGAAATCTTGGAAAACGATACCAATCCGGCGGCGCATCTGAGCACGTTTCTGCGGCCCGACCCGCGTAACGTCCTCATTGAACATCTGCAAAGCGCCGCGGCTCGGATGCAGGGACATGAACATCAGTCGCAAAAGCGACGTTTTTCCCGCCCCGGATTCTCCGTGTAAAAAGTGGAACGAGCCGGGCCGCAGGTGGAACGTGACATCCGTCAGCACCGCCGGTCCGTTGTCGTATTTCAGTCCGACATTCGTCAACCGAATCACGGGAGTATCAGCCTCGCTGGGAGAAATCAGACTCGTGCTTACATCCAGGCGCGTATAGACACGCCAATCCAGCACCGATCAATCGATTACGATTGTGGCGCAGTCGTGTACACAGAAAGCTGGATGATTATGACCGGCCGCAGTGGGCTGTCGGCATTTTTTTGGGTAAATTGCATGTCTGATACGAAAACGGGGCTCGCTATCGAGACGATCTTTTCAGCAGATGAGATCAGCGAGCGATTGCAGGCTTTGGCGGCCGAGATTGCCTCAAAGCGGCCGCAAAACCTGCTTGTCGTTCCGATCCTGAAGGGAAGCTTCGTCTTTGCCGCGGATCTGTTGCGAGCCCTCTATGCAGCCGGGCTTACGCCGGAAGTCGACTTTCTGACGCTTTCGAGCTACCGGAAAAGCCGGATATCGTCGGGTCAGGTATCGATTTTGCGCGACCTGGACCTCGATGTGCACCATCGGCACGTGATCCTGATCGATGATGTCCTCGATTCAGGACGAACCTTAGCCTTCGCAAAAGACCTGATTTCGGCGCGCGGCGCAGAGAAAATCGAGACCTGCGTTCTTCTTGACAAAAGGACGACACGCGCCGTTTCGATCGAGCCGGATTATTGCGCGTTCACTTGTCCGGACGTTTTTGTCGTCGGTTACGGCATGGATGTCGGACATCGTTACAGAGAACTGCCATTTGTCGGACGGCTCGTGGACTGAGCCCGTGTCGGGATCAACCGAGGGAGGTGCTGTGACATGGCGACGATCCTGCTCGCAGATGACGATGCGGCCGTGCGCGATCTCGTCAAGCGCGCCTTGAGTTCTGAAGGACATACTGTCCACGTCACGCAGGACGGTCTTGAGGCGCTCGATTATCTCGCAGGAAACGCCGCTACCGTCGATCTATTGGTCACCGACGTCGATATGCCCCAGCTGGATGGTATCTCCCTCGCCGAAAAAGCCCTCGTTTTGAGACCTGGCCTTGCGCTCGTTTTGATGTCGGGATTTTCCGATCAACTCGACCGTGCGGCTCGTCTTCGCGTACGCCGGCTGTTGTCGCTCGAAAAGCCGTTTACGCTGGAGCAGATCAAGCAAGTCGTGCGTTCGGCGCTGACTTGAAACACATCGGCATTCGGAATCAGCCGCCCGTCACGCTCATGTGGCGCGTCAGGGATGGCTTTTTCGTCCGTCGGTCGATGACGAAGTCGTGTCCCTTGGGCTTTCTTGAAATCGCTTCGACGATCGCGGTATCGAGCAACGTATCGTCATCGGAAGCGCGAAGCGGCGCGCGAAGATCGGCTGCGTCCTCCTGACCCAGACACATAAAGAGCGTCCCCGTACAGGTCAGCCGGACGCGATTGCAGCTTTCGCAAAAATTGTGCGTAAGCGGCGTAATAAAGCCGAGGCGGCCGCCTGTCTCCTTCACGGTGACGTAGCGCGCCGGACCTCCGGTCCGGAACGCGCTTTCCTGTAGCGTGAAGCGATCCATAAGCTTCGCTCGGACCATCGACAGCGGCAGGTATTGCGCCGTGCGATCCTCCCCGATATCGCCGAGAGGCATGGTTTCGATCAACGTCATGTCGGCGCCGCGACCATGGGCGAACCTGATCAGATCCTCGATCTCATCTTCGTTGACGCCTTTTAGGGCCACGGCGTTGATCTTGATTTTGATCCCCGCTTTTTCCGCCGCGTCGAGACCGCGCAGAACCGTCGCGAGATCACCCCAACGCGTAATCGCTCGGAACTTCACCGCATCGATCGTATCGAGCGAAACGTTGATCCGCTCGACGCCCGCTGCTTTCAACTCGCTGGCGTATTTTTCGAGCTGGCTGCCATTGGTCGTTAACGTCAGCTCTTGCAGATCGCCGCTTTCAAGGTGACGGCCAAGAGCGCGGAACAGCCACATGATGTTCTTGCGAACCAACGGCTCGCCGCCTGTGATGCGGAGTTTCTTGACGCCCCGGCGGACGAACGCCGCGCACAAACGATCGAGCTCCTCAAGGGACAGCAAATCGCGTTTCGGCAGAAAGGTCATATGTTCGGACATACAGTACACGCAGCGGAAGTCGCAGCGGTCCGTAACCGATACGCGCAGATACGCGATCTCCCGTCCGAAGGGATCGACGAGTTGTTGAGCGTTATCAATTCGCTGTAGAGCCAGCGACGTGTCTGCTGAAACCTGCGCCATTCGCCTTAATATCGGAGGTTGGGCGGAGGAGGGCAAGAGGCCGCAAGACCGCACGTTTTGTGCTTTATGCCCGATGCCTCAGGCTTTTGAATGACCCGAGGGCTTTTTCGATCAGTTCTGCGATGCCGACAACGTCATCGAGGTTAAAAACCGCCTTGCCGGGCGCGTCGAGTTCATAATCGGCCGCAATGGCCAAAACATGCGGATCACTGGCCGCAAGCAACCGTTCATGGGCAACAGCTGCGCGTCGCACTTCGATTTTCGGTATGGCTGCCGATTTGTAGCCTTCCACAAGGATTATGTCCGCAGGCTCAAGTCTGGCCGCAACGGCATCAAGTGCCGGCTCTCCTGCCGTTTCGATTTCTTCAATGATCGCCACGCGCGATCCTGAAACGATGGCCGTCTCGGCGGCTCCGGCAGCGCGATGTCGCGCCGTGTCGCTCCCCGGCGCATCGATATCGAATTTATGATGCGTATGCTTGATGGTCGCGACACGGAGGCCGCGTTGCGCAAAGTGCCCTGCCAGCTTTTCGATGAGCGTCGTCTTGCCGGAGTTGGACCATCCTGCAATGCCAAAAAGTGGGGCAGGCTGCGGCACAGAGGAATCAAAAGACATCGCTTAATCCCTTTCAGATCTTGCCGATCAGAGCCTTCGCAATTGCGAGATCGTCCCTCGTGTTGACGTTGAAAAAAGGATCGACGTCAACACCGTCAATGTTGCGCATCGCGAACGGCACAGCAACGGCTTTGAGGCCCTCCGTCAGCGCATTCACGCTCAAAGCCCGTCGCTTCAAGGCGTCTACGACCGCGTCGCGCGCGCCGAGAGGCCAGAGAGCTATGGTTGGATGCCGCCGTTCCGCCGACATCGCGATGGCAACGCCGTCACCGCGCTGGACATCGAGCTTTTCCACGAGATCGAGCGGCAGAAAGGGGACGTCCGTCGAAACGGTCGCGATCGCAGTGCAATCGGAGGCATTCTCCCTTTGCCAGTCGAGCGCCGCAAGGATGCCGCTGAGCGGGCCAAGCTCCGGTTCGACGCGGTCGGAAATCGTCTCAAGGCCGAATTGTGCGAAACGGCTGGCGTCGCCATTAACATTCAGGACCAATCGGCCGACCTGTGGGCGAAAGCGCGCGATGACGTGGGAGAGGACAGGTTGCGCCGCAAGCTCGGCGAGCCCCTTGTCGCTTCCGCCGAAGCGCCGCGATTTACCACCTGCCAGGATAACGCCGAGAATCTGGGGCTTTGCTGCCATGTGGCACGCTTAAATGTCTCGCTTGCGCGCCGCAAGAACCGATCAAAGTCCAAACAAGCTAAAGTCGTGGTCTTTATTGGCGTATCCGGCTTCCATCATCCGTCTACCCGACATATATCGGGCGAAGAACCGTTTACGTTTGCGCGGTGGAGACTGCGCTCAGGAGATTTCCCAATATGCCGCTGGAAAAAGGCGACGTGCTCACAGCACTTCGCCGAGTTAAAGGCCCCGACCTCACGGGCAACATCGTCGATCTCGGCCTCGTGTCTGAAATACTGATCAAGAACGATCACGCATATTTCTCAATCACCGTGCCGCCCGATCGCGCCGAGGAATTGGAGCAGTTGCGTCTCGCCGCAGAAAAAGTCGTTTCCGGTATCGAAGGCGTGAGCGGCGTTACGGCAGTCCTGACGGCCGATGCAGCCGCCGGATCCGTTGCGCGCGCGAAACCTACGCCCCCATCGCCAACGCGAACGGTGCTGCCCATCGGCCGCGCAGAGCATCCACGTGTCCAGGCCGCCCGAGCCAAGGGAGCCACCGGCGACGGAGCAGGTCCCCGCCAAGCCGCGTCCGGAACCGGACATTCGGTTAGGGCCCAGGCCGTCCCCGGGGTAAAGCACATCATCGCCGTTGCCTCCGGCAAGGGCGGCGTCGGAAAATCGACGGTCGCGGTCAACATTGCTCTCGGTCTCCAAGCTCTCGGTCTGAAGGTCGGGATCATCGACGCCGACATTTACGGCCCCTCGCAGCCACGCCTGCTTGGCGTCTCAGGAAAACCGCGCGTCGCGCACGGCAAAGTCATTACTCCGCTGGAAGGCTGGGGCCTGAAAGTCATGTCGATGGGCTTTCTCGTCGATGAAGGAACGCCCGTCGTCTGGCGCGGACCTATGGTCGTCTCGGCGCTGAGTCAGATGCTGCGCGAAACCGATTGGGCAGGCGACACCGGCAATCTCGACGCACTCGTCATCGACATGCCGCCGGGGACCGGCGACATTCAGCTGACGATATCCCAGAGCGTGCCGCTTTCAGGTGCCGTCATCGTTTCGACGCCCCAGGACTTGGCGCTAATCGATGCGCGTAAGGGCATCGCGATGTTCAAGCGCGTCGAGGTACCGATCCTCGGCATCGTCGAGAACATGAGCTATTTCCTGTGTCCCAAGTGCGGCGAACGTTCCGACGTATTCGGCCACGGCGGCGCACGCGACGAAGCGCAAAAGCTGGGTGTGCCGTTCCTCGGCGAAGTGCCGTTGCACATGGAAATTCGCGAAACATCCGACAGCGGCAAGCCCGTGACCGTTGCGGCACCGGAAAGCGCCTATGCGCAAATCTTCCGTGGTCTTGCAGCGAATGTCTGGGGCGAGGTCGAGCGCGCCAAAGGAACACTGACACCGCCGCCGCACCTTGAGCTTACTGACAGCGGCAAAAACCTGAGAGCTGCTTTTCCGGATGGGCGCACGTTCGATCTTTCAGCCGAATTCCTGCGCGTCGTAAGCCCCTCCGCGGAAGTGCAAGGTCATTCGCCCTCGCAACGGATTACGGTTCCGGGAAAAAAGAACGTTAAGATCACCGGCATGACCCCAGTCGGCAATTACGCCACCCGTCTTGCCTTCGATGACGGTCACAACACCGGCCTTTACACGTGGGGCTACTTGCATCTGCTCGGCCGCGAGAAGGACGCGCGCTGGACCAAATATCTCGAAGAACTCGCTGCCAAAGGGCTCACGCGAGAGTAGCCTCCGCTCTATTTGCGCGCCGCGCTCGCGGCTTTCAGATTTCGGACAGCGGCATTGATAGGTCCGAACGGGCCGAACTTATGCTGTTCGGCCGTGAATCCATCAGCGTAAGGACCATATGGCGTATCGACAGGTTTTTCGAGCTTGTTCGGGAAGTCACGGCCGAGATTCGCCATAGCGGGACGCGGTTGTGAATCGATGTAGGCCGCAACATCCCACGCGTCCTCTGGCGACAGAGTTGGATTTTGCCAGGTTGTTCCATCGGGCATATTGCTATGAATGAAGTTTGTTGCGTCGATAATCTTGTTCATTCCGGCGCCGTCGTTGAAGCTGTCCGGTCCCCAGAGCGGCGGAAAGACGTATCCCTTGCCATCTCCAACCTTGCCGACGCGCTGACCTTGCCCGTCTGTCCCGTGACATCCCGCGCAGGTGTTCGCATAGACCGTGGCACCCTTGACCGGATCGGCAGCGCGGTTGAGTTCTCGCATGCTGCCGCTGCCCCGCCCCGCGACTGGAGCGCCGACCTGATGGCCGGTCGATAGAAATTTCAGGTATGACATCATGGCGGTCATTTCCGGACCATCCGGCGGAAGCGGCCTGCCGTTCATGCTCCGCTCCATGCAGCCCTGGATACGCTCTCCAATCGTCTCGACGCGGCCCAGACGCGCTGCGTAGGCCGGAAAATTCGCGTAAATTCCGATCAGCGGAAGGCCGAATTTTTTTGTACCGGCTTTGATGTGGCAGCTCTGACAATTGAGATTGTTTCCGGCAAACCGGTGCGACGGATCGGGGACCTCCGGGCCAATAAGCGACGAGGTTTTGGTAATCAGGTCGCGGCCGTACCTGACCGTTCGTCCCCACGTATTGTCCGGCAATTTGTCGATGTCTGGAACAACCCCTGGTCCATCCATTGAAGGGGATGCGCTTTGCGCCGCGGGTGCGTCGCCCGCTTGACAAGCCGGCAATCCCGCAACGGCAACCGTCGCGGCAAAGGTTGTGAAGCAGGCAATCGCGATCCTGGATTTGACCATGAGGGGCACCGGCTGAGTCATTGCAATATTAGCGGAAAAATTTCTCCCATTGCCGAATGTTTCTCAAAGAGTTTCTAATTTTCCGGGACCCGCATCGATTTGCTCGTATCAACATCTTTGTGGAGAGGCGGCAGCATGGTGTCGTGCACGAGCTCGGCGAAGTTTTTATCGACGCCGTTTGGGGGGACTGTCCCAGGACACCGTCGTGCCTCAAGGCATGCCGGAAACCGGCACGGCACTTGAAGAGATTAAGCCGTGCAACGAATTCGGATCGTCAAGCGCTGCCTGACGCGTCTTCGGCTCCAAGCGCGCTCTCACATTACGCAATGGCCGGATTTTCCGGCCATTCGCCGATCGCTCGCTTGTTTACTCTGCCGCCTGTTGCTCCAGCGAGGCTTTAGCATCCTCGGCGCGCTCGTAGATCTGCGTCTTCAACCCGCGCCGCCGGAGGGCATCCTGTAACTTCTGACGCGTGATGTCGCTCGTCGCGTAACGCGCCATGCTCGCGTAATGGTTCTTCATCAGATAGGCGACCATGTTCGCGTAATCCTCATAAAGGTCTTCCGCGATCCGGCATCCGTCCTGATTGACGACGACATTCACCCGGCGTCCGGCAGCCTCACACTTTCCGGCGATCACCTTCTGCAGATCCGTGATGTCGCTCTTTTTGCGCACGCTCCAACCGCTGAGGTCGATAGAGAGCATATTGGTGGCCGGATCATAGCTTGCTCGCTCGCCAAGCTTCAGATTCAAAAGATCCGACAACAAGTCCATCGGTTCGTCGCGGAACAATGCCGGATTCATCGGGATGGGCTTATGAATGTGCGGCTTGAACGCCATGTGTGCAAGAATATCGCGATCGATGTCGATGCCCGGCGCCACCTCGATCAATTCGAGTCCATGCTCCGTGAGCTGAAACACGCAACGCTCCGTCACATAAAGCACGGGCTGTGATTTTTGCGCCGCGTACTGACCCGAAAACGTGACCTGTTCGACCTGCTTCACGAACTTCCTGGCGCGGCCTTCCTGCACGATGCGAAGCTTGCCGTCTTCGATCGCAATCTTGAGTCCGCCCGCGGTGAAGGTGCCCGCGAAAACCACGGCGCGCGCATTTTGCGAAATGTCGATGAAGCCGCCGCAGCCATTGAGCTTGCCACCGAACTTGCTCGTGTTGACGTTGCCGAGGCTGTCGCATTCCGCCATGCCGAGGCACGTTAAGTCGAGCCCGCCGCCATGATAAAAATCGAACATCTGGTTTTGGTCGAGGATCGAATGCGCGTTGGCCGACGAGCCAAAGCTCGATCCTCCCGCAAGCACGCCGCCGACTGCGCCCGCTTCCGTCGTCATGACGAGATACGGCGTAACTTTCTCTTCGTTCGCGACGTTAGCAACACCGTCCGGCGCGCCGACGCCGAGATTGATAACGCCGTTTGGCGGCAATTCGAAAGCCGCGCGCCGCGCGATGATCTTGCGTTCGTCGAGTTTCATCTTCGGCAAGCTATCGACGGTCACGCGAACCTCGCCTGCTAGCGCCGGATCGTACATGACGCCGTAGTTCATGCGGTGCATCTCGGGAGGATCGGCGACGACGACGCAATCGACGAGAATGCCCGGCACTTTGACGTCTTTCGGCTTGATCGATCCGTCGGCAACGAGACGTTCGACTTGAGCGATCACGAGGCCGCCATTGTTATGCGCCGCCATCGCCTGCGCCAGCACATCGAGCGTCAGCGCTTCCTTTTCCATGCTGAGATTGCCGAGAGGATCGGCGCTCGTCGCCCGGATTAGCGCCACGTCGATCGGCGTCGCTTTATAGAAAAGCCATTCCTTGCCCTCGACCTCGACCAGTTTGACGAGATCTTCCTTCGTCATCGAATTGACCTTGCCGCCGCCGAGACGCGGATCGACATAGGTGTGCAGACCGACCTTCGTAAAGAGGCCGGGACTGCCGGATGCACAGCTGCGGTAGAGCTTCGAAATCACGCCCTGCGGCAGGTTATAGCCTTGGATTTTATTGTCCTGTGCCGCCGCTGCGACCTTCGGCATGCGCCCGAAATTTGCGGCAATGACACGCTTTAGGAGACCGTCGTGATGGAGACGCCCAGTGCCGAGACCCTTGCTGTCGCCGGCGCCTGCGCACATGATCAGCGTCAGGTCGCGAGGCGCATTCGTTTCGACGAAGCGCTTTTCGAGTGCCGCGTGCAGCGCCTCCGGAATACAACTCTGGACAAAGCCGGTGGTCGCGATGACGTCGCCCTCGCGGATACGGGCAATGGCTTCATCAGCCGTAACGACTTTGTTCGTGAGCATTGGTTGCGCTTCCCCGAATGGTCCCGCGCTCGACTTCAGCGGAACAGTCACCGTCCAGTGAAATCGGGGGGTTGTTGCTTTGTTCGATCGTGGACACGTTGCCGGTCAGTCGACCTTAGCGCAATAGCGTAGCTCTAGTGTGGTTGCCCCACTCAAGAGGGTAACCTCGGACTATCCGTGGTCGTCCCAGGGGCATTTGCCGCACCTCTTGTGCTCAAGCGCGCGCGTCGGAATGCCGGTCGGGGCGCGTTCTCAACCCATGATAGACAGCCGCCGATGACCGAACTGCTGCGCCGCAACCTGATCCCGCTCATCGTCGCCACGGCGCTGTTCATGGAAAATATGGACGCGACGGTGCTCGCAACGTCGTTGCCTGCGATTGCGCGCGACCTCCACGTCAATCCCATTAACCTCAAGCTGGCGCTCACGACGTATTTGCTCGCGCTTGCGGTTTTCATTCCGGCGTCCGGCTGGATGGCGGACCGGTTTGGCGCCAAGAACGTTTTCCGCGCGGCGATGGTTGTGTTTGCTGCAGGCTCGATTGCCTGCGCCCTCTCGACAAGCCTGGTAACCCTTGTGGCGGCGCGCGTGCTTCAAGGCATGGGCGGCGCGATGATGACGCCCGTTGGCCGCCTGATTGTGCTTCGCACCGTACCGAGAGCTGAGATCATCGGCGCGATTGCCTGGCTGTCCATTCCCGCGCTCGTCGGCCCCGTCGTCGGACCTCCGCTTGGCGGCTTCATCACGACATACTTCACGTGGCGCTGGATCTTCTGGATTAATATTCCCGTCGCGCTGCTCGGCCTTGCGCTGATTACCCGCTTTATCCCGGATGTGCGCGAAGAAACGCCCGCGGGTTTCGACCTTCGCGGCTTCCTTTTGATCGGACCGGGACTGTCGCTGTTCCTCACCGGCGTGACCCTAATGGGAATAGGGCTTGCGACTCCCGAGACAGTTGCGATTGTCACGTTGATCGGAGCCGTGCTGCTGGTCGCCTACATTTGGCACGCGATGCGCGTTCCCGAACCGCTCATCGATCTGAAGCTGCTCTCGATCCAGACCTACCGCGTCGGCGTGCTCGGCGGCTTTCTGTTCCGCATCGGCCTCGGCGCCGGACCTTTCCTGCTGCCGCTGCTGTTTCAGGCGGGCTTTGGCATGACGGCGTTTCAATCGGGAATGCTGACATTCGCCACGGGCATCGGCGCCATGGTGATGAAAACGCAGGTCGCAACAATCCTGCGCCGTTACGGGTTCCGGCGTGTTCTGCTCGCGAACGCCATTGTATCGAGCTTGTTTGCTCTGTTGCCCGCCGTCTTCACGATCGACACGCCGGCACTTCTCATCATCTTGCTGTTCCTTGCCGGAGGTCTGTCGCGTTCGCTGCAGTTCACGAGCCTCAACACGCTCGCCTATGCTGATGTGCCGCCCGAGCTTTTGAGCCGCGCGACGAGCTTCGCCGCCGTCTGCCAGAACCTTTCGGGGTCGGTCGGAGTGACCGTCGCCGCCATCGGACTCGAACTCGTGCAGAAAGCTTGGGGCGGCAACGCCATCGATGCCGGGCACTTTCCGCCTGTGTTTATTCTGATTGCGGTGATCTCTGCGTCGTCCATGCTCTGGTTTATGCAACTTTCTAGTTCGGCCGGAGCGTCGCTTCTGCCGACCGACGCCATGAAGGCGGCCGAGCCTGCCAAGGACGCTGCGCGGCTGAGCGAGGAACCACTTTAATCTCGGATCTCGGGTTGACTAATGCATAACTATTTGGTTATTGCTTTAATCCATAACCAGAGAGTTATAAATCAAGATGCCGAGCACAAACGATATTCTGTTCAAAGCGCTTTCCGATCCGACGAGACGCGCGCTTTTCGAGCGGCTTTGCCGCGAAGGGGAGCAGACCGTCGGTGCGCTGACCGCGCGC
Organism: Hyphomicrobium sp.; assembly: GCF_035548195.1. Classification (GTDB taxonomy): domain Bacteria; phylum Pseudomonadota; class Alphaproteobacteria; order Rhizobiales; family Hyphomicrobiaceae; genus Hyphomicrobium_B. The sequence goes on along the minus strand of NZ_DASZTY010000037.1, from coordinate 38,861 downwards.
GCGAAAATCTCTCAGCCGGCCGTCTCCAAACATCTCGGAATTTTGAGAGAGGCCGGTCTGGTGCGCGATCGTCATGAAGGCCGCCAGACGCACTACGCGGTGCACATCGGCGCCCTTTCTCCGCTCATCGACTGGACCAACCAGATGACCCGATTCTGGGAAAGCCGGTTCGATCAACTTGAAGACCTGCTGAAAAGGATGGATCAATGAGCACGCCTGCAAATGAAACGCTTTCCGTCGTCGTCGAGCGCGACCTCGCGTATCCGCCCGAAAAGGTCTGGCGTGCGCTCACCCATCCGCATCTGATCGAAGAATGGCTGATGAAAAACGACTTCAAGCCGACCGTGGACCACCGTTTCAATTTTCGCGGCGATTGGGGCGCCGTCGATTGTCAGGTCGTGGCTGTCGAGCCGAACAAAACGCTGTCCTACACATGGGCAGCGATGGGCCTCGAAAGCGTCGTGACCTGGAGCCTCACGCCGACAAGCGAAGGCACACGTCTGCGGATGGAGCAGATCGGCTTCCGGCCCGATCAGCAGCAGGCTTACCAGGGCGCCAAGTTCGGGTGGCAGAAGTTCTTCGGCAATCTCGAGCAGGTTCTGTCGCGTGAAACCTGACATCGGCTGCCCGCGCTAGGCGTCCGACCAGCCCAAAAGCCGCGACCGGTATCCCGATCGCGGCAACCTATTGCTGGAAGAAAAGATCGGCGCATCGGGCGCCGCTTCCCCAAAGGGAAGTCGCCCGATACAAAAGATTAAGACTCTCTTCTTAAGCCGCCTTCGCCTGGGCTCGCTGGCGCTGGGCCTTGCGTGGCGCTTTCGCGATCACGCGCAATGCCGGCACCACGACGTCCGAGATCGGCCTGCGGCGGCGGATGACCGCTTCGCGTGCCCCAAAGGCATCGGCGAGAGCGAGCAAAGCCAGTTCAGGCTTCACACCGGCGCATCCGCGCGCGTCGACGGCGGCGAACCCGGTCCGCGAGCATGCCTGCAAGGATAAGTGCCCGGAGTTCAAGAGCGCGACACCCGACACGCCGCCGCCGGCGACGCGGTCGAGATGGAGGCTCTTGAGCTTAAGGCCCAGGCTCTCGACGGCGCGCTTTGTCGCGTGCTCGGCCGACTTGACGTCGTCGAGGCGCTTGGCGCCGTGAAGATCGATAAAGATCGTAGTCCCTGCACTAGGTACGCTAGGTTCAGAATTCGGACTCGTCCGCGAGTCCTTGACTTCCGTATTGAACGCAGCGCGCGAGTGATCTTCCTCTTGGGCGGTGCTTGAACGAGTCAAGTCCATCCCCAATTGGAAGAGGGTGTCATTAAAGGCCATGTGACCCTCCCCAACCAGCAGATAGGTTTGACTCGCCCGCTCCTTACCTCATTGGTTCTGGAATACCTCGACCATGTTGGCAGGTGGACAGACGAGAGAGGGTGCATATGAGGCCTATGCCCCCCCTACGCAAGATTTTTTTTGCCCCTCGCGGAATTTTTTTTGGCGGCGGTTTCACGTTGGCTTAACGGAAGTGTTTTTCGCGCGTCATCCACGCGCATCGGCGCGCCGTCCAGCGCAGCGTGACCGCAAGTCTGTCGCACCGCGTGCCTCAGTTGTCGTCCTTGCCGAAGAATTTGTTCAGGAGCGCCTTCGCTTTGCGCTTGGTGCGGGCCGTCGAGTCCGAAGCATCCCCGTCGTCCTTGCCGCCGAAAATCTTATCGACGATTTCGTCGCCGTTCTTGCCTTTAAACTTCTTCCCGATCTCCTTGATCGCTTCGACAGTTTTTCCAGGATCGGAAAGCACGCCCTTGAGGTCGGGATGATAGCTTGGACGGTCCCAGCTGCCCGTGATTCGCACCGGCACCTCTATTCCCGAAGCGCTGGCTGCGCCTTGCTGGCCTTGCAGAGAAGCGACAAGTTTGGGCTTCACCGTATAGTCGACCGTCCGCTCGGGCATGTGGATCGTGCCCGCGCCGGTCACGCGCAGCATCGGACTGACGAGCTGCAAATCCTGGTTCTCCGCGACACCGTTTGTCACCGTAAACGTCGCGCCGAGCGCGCTGAAATCCGTTTTCTCCGTAGGCGACGTTCTAAGACCCGACAAATCTCCCCGGGAGAGCCCGCGGATAGCGCCTGGCAGATTGAAGCCGACGACCGCACCGTCTGCAAAGAAGAAGTTCGCCTTGCCGTTCAGCGCCTCGACAAGTTGAAGCTGGCTTTGCCCGTTGGCCGTCAGTTGCAAGGTGACGTTCGCCTTGCCCGAAACCCATGAGAAATTCGCCGCGTCTTTTAGGAACGGCAGCGCGGAGACGTTTTGAAGCCCGATGTTCGCGCCGATATTCGCCGTGCCGGAAGAACCATCGACGGTGACGACGCCCTTGCCGCGTCCATCATAAAGCGCAACATCATTGAAGTTCGCTTGCATGACGTGATTTTTGACCGCGACGGTAACGGTCGAGTGCCCAATTGTAATCGTCTTGAAATGGATCTTGCCGACGTCGATGGTCGCGTTGCCGTCAGCGATGCCAAGCAGCGTTAGATTCAATTTCTCGCTCGACCAGCCGGCGCGCTGCTCAATACCGTAGACCTTCGTCTTCGGCCCGTTGAGCAGCTTTTGAATCTCGTCCGGTTGGGATGATGGTTTGGCGTCCCCGCCAATCGGCGCTTGCTGTGTCGGCTGGGCCTGCGCGCCACCCTCGGTCGCGATCACGCCCGTGACCGCACTTGTCAGGTACTTGTTGAGATCGAGTTCGGAGATCGCGAGATTGGCCTCGACGAAGGGGCGAACGCCTCCCGTCGTGACCTTGATCGTCCCTTTCGCGGTAGCCCCGTCGAGGCCGAACTCGGCGTTGTCGAAGTCCGTAACGTTGTCAGCTGTCTTAAGCGTGCCCCGTATCGTCAGGGGTCCAAATCCCGAAACCGGGGGAAGGTGGGTCCCGAACCATTCGGCCAACGCTCGTGTCGAAGCCGATCGTGCCGAAACCTTGCCCGCTAGATAGACGCCGTCGTCAATCATCAAGCCGCCATCGTAGGATGCAGCGAGAACATCGGACTTCGCATTGAACGCAAGGCGCATCGGCCTTCGTGCGTTGATGTTGGCAACGTCGGTGACATGGCCGTCGAAATCGACGCGTTTGCCGTGCCACGCGAAATTTCCGGTCGCAACGAGGGGGTCATCGAGCGATGAGAGGCCAAGCTTGGCATTGACGTTTTTTATTTCCTGGCCCTTGCCCGTGCGCTCGTCCATGAAGCGGAAAGTTCCGTTCTCGAGCCTCACGTCATCAAACTTGATGTCACCGATCGAACGAACCTTGGACGCGGAAGGCGCTGCTTCCGCCGCCGCGACTTCGATGGCGTCGCTGCGTATCCCGGGCGTTTGCAATTCGGCATAACGGAGCGGAGCCGTGCGAGACGCAAATTGCCAGTTGTTGCGGCCCGCCTTGTCGATGCGAAAGTCGAACGTCGGGTTCCGGAGAATCAGCGAATGTATCTGAACGCGCCGGGACCAAAGACTGGACGGCTTTATGCTGACATCCAACGCCTGCATCTGGACGAGCTTTCCGTCCATGCCGGGTGGTCCCGAGAGCGAAACGTCGTGCAACGAAACGCCGATCTCGGGATAGAACGTGAAGGATGCAGGCCCGGCCATGAGAAGCTCGCGACCGGTCTTGGCGCGGACTTCATCGGCAAGCTTCTGCCGTATAAAATCGCTTGGCGGATTGACGATGAGATATCCGGCGGCAGCTCCGCCGAGCAGCAGCACGCCAAGAAAAAAATAGACGACGGCGAGCAGCAGAGCATTGCGCCGCGGTGGAGGCGGCGGTTTCCGGCGCGGCCCCGACCCCAGCGGAGCGCGCACGTAGTTTGCCCGAGGTGTCGGGAAGGGCGGCGGTGGCGCAGGGTTTTGAGGTCCCATCCAATTCCTCAGAAGGCGTGATCGCTCGCTGGTATGTCGAACATCAGGCCATTATATGATCCATCGGCGAGGTCAGCGATGCTTTGTCGCCGCGGAAAACGGGTATCGGGCATGTGGAAAACGGCACTTTTGGTCATGGTCGGCTGTGGGACGGCGACGCTCTCGCAGGCGCACGCGGCGGATATGACCGCCCGTCAGGTGACTCGATTGCTTTTCACATCTCCCGCAGGTAGCACGCCCAACCTCTCGAACAAAGACCTGTCGGGCCTCGATCTCAGCGGGCTGGACTTCAAAAAGGCCAAACTCAACGGGGTGAATTTCTATGGCACCGACTTGACGGGTGCAAATCTTTCCGGCGCGAGCCTGAAAGCAGCGCGGCTCGATCGGGCGACGTTAATTGGAACGAATTTGTCGGGAGCCGATCTCTCGGGCGCGAGCTTGCTCCGGCCGAATGTCTTCGAGGATATGAAGCCGACCACGCGTTCTGGCCTTTCGTTCGCCGGAGCCCGGCTGGTCGGAGCCAATTTGAACGGCAGGTTCGACGGCGTGAACTTCAGTCGCGCTGATCTTTCGTCGGCCGTCTTCGGTCCGCGCGACCCGCGCGAGGAGGTGCTCATCACGCCGATGATGAGCCTCGCCGCCGCGAATTTCGGCGGGGCTAAGCTCGTCGGCGCAAACCTCAGCCGCAACAGTTTGGAGAACGCCAACTTTACCGACGCCGATCTGACTCATGCCAATTTGCGCGGAGCCCGGCTTGGAGGCGCAAATTTCTCGGGTGCGATTCTCGACGGCGTGGATATGACAGGTGCGGCGCTTTCGAGCGCCAATCTGCAAACGGCACGCGATTTGGACTCGGCGATCGGTCTCTCGACGACGCCGTGATCGCTTGGGGCGTTCCGCACGATTGACGGATAATTGGCGGTTGCAGTCGCAATAATAAGTTGCACGACAAGACCACGACTCTGCCCAGGTTGTGACACACGAGTCACCGAGCGTCGTGACTCATGAAACCTGTGGCGTTCGTCCTGTCCGCCAAACTCAGCCGCATCGGCCGCAAGGCCGGTGCGTTTTTTGCCTTGGCCATATTCTCGCAACTGCCCGCCATCGCCTTCGCTGTGACCGGGCCGGAAAGAGACCAACCCGCAATCATCGAAGGGTCTGGCCGGGTCGTAGATGGCGATACGCTCGATGTTGGAGCAACTCGAATTCGGCTGGAAGGCATCGACGCGCCGGAGATGGCGCAAACCTGCGAGACGGCCACAGGCAAAACGTGGGCATGCGGCAAGGTATCGGCGGCATTCCTCAGAAGCCTGGTGCAGCAGCGGGATATCGCCTGCGACCGTACCGGAACCGACAGATACCGCCGCGTTCTCGCCAACTGCTTCGAGGATGGCACCAGCGTCAACGAAGCGATGGTGCGTGCAGGTATGGCATGGGCGTTCGTGAGATATTCGCGCGAATACGTGACGGTGGAAGCCGACGCGCGCGCCCGAAAGGTCGGCGTCTGGCAAGGGCCGGCAGAAGCGCCTTGGGATTTCCGGCATAACAAATGGCAGCTTGCCCGCACGACAGCGACGCCAGGCTGCGTGATCAAAGGCAATATTTCCTCGCACGGTCACATCTACCACATGCCGTGGAGTCCCTGGTATGACCGCGTGAAGATCGACGAAGCGCGCGGCGAACGCTGGTTTTGCTCGGAAGCCGATGCCCTCGCAGCCGGGTGGCGACCGGCAGCTGCGAATTAAGACGAACTGGGCGCGGCCTCAGTCATCGCGCTTAGCGCCACGCAAGAAAGGCGCATCGGTAAGATGCGCCTTTCTTTCTACTCAGTCGGGATCGTTTCCACCCGGAACCTGTTCGTAATGTTCTTCAGGCGGACCATTATCCGGTGGTGCGTAGCGATCATCGGGCGGCGGCGGCCGGTCGTTCGCACGCGGCGGCGGCGGTGGTGGCGGTGAATCTCCGCGCGCCAGCAGCGGTGTAATCCGGCGAACGGCGACGCGGCGATTGAGCCGTTCCGGACCGTTGGTCGGAACCTTGAGATAATCTTCGCCATATCCTTGCGTCACCAGGTTCTCGAACGGCACTTGGAACTCTTCCGACAGCACCTCGGCTACCGATTCCGCACGCCGGTCCGAAAGCGACAGGTTATCTTCCGGCGAGCCGACCGCATCCGTATAGCCTTCGATCATGAAGACCTCATTCGGATTATGACGAATAACGCGCTTCATGGCGCGCGCCACGCGATCGAGTTTGCCGTACTCGCTTGGATCCACCTCCCACGAGCCGAACTCGAAATTGATATCGTCGAGATCCACGCGCCGCATGCGATCGCGAAGCGCCGCCGTCGCGCGGATTTCATCCAGCGTATACCGGTCCCTGAAATCCTCGACGGGCGGCGCGCTAAGTGCGTCGTAGACGGATTCCTCGCTCGCGCCATCGTAATCGACGATATACTCGTTGCGCGGAATTCGAACGCGCGGCGGTGGCACGTCGAGCACCGAGTTCAGGATCGCGGCACCGGCTACAACGCCGATGCCGATCCCGACGCCGGCGGCGATGTCGCGACCGACCCCGCCATGATGCCTGCGGCGATTGTCGATGATGATCACGTCGCGTCCGTCCGGCCCGCGCCGGTAGCGCCGGAGCAAGTGCCCGCTCGAGTCCGTTTCAGAATAAATCCGGACGCCGCCCGGGCGATCGATCACAGCGATGTTCGTGCCGTTCCGGCCCCGTTCGAACCGCGCATGCGGATCGACACGTCGTAGCCGCTCCCTTTCGTCATGCTGAATAACAATGCGGTTATTCTGTTTGATGATCGTACGGTCGCCTTCCTTGATGAAGGTTTTATTGCCCTCGACCTTTTGCGTTCGAGCTTTACGAAGGTTTTCAAAGCGCTGGCGTGCTTGGGCGGGTGGCAGAGGTTTCGGGAGCGCCGTTTTCCCGATGGGGGCTTTTGCCCCGATCGTCGGTGAGACAGGTCGATTCCTTACAGCAGGATTGTTGGTAGGATTGACGACCGGCGGCTTGGCGCCAGGCGTCGGAGCCCGTCCCTTTTCGCCGAAGTGTCGTTGCTCCGGCTTGCCGCGATCGCCGGCCTTGTGCTCGGCGCGGCCGTGATCCTTCGCACCGGCGGCGGGCGCCTTCGGAGCGGCCTTCTCGGTAACAGGGTGTTGCGGCGCAGGCTTGTTCGGCGCGGCGTTGATGACGGCCGGCTTTGAGGCCGGAGGTTTGTGAGGTTGCGCCGCCGCTGCCGGCTTGTTGTTGCTCGGTGTTGCGGCGCGTTTGTTGGGGGGCGGAAGATTATGAAAGCCGCTCTTCGGCGGCGGGCCCTGTTTGCCGAACGACGATGAGGGGCGTTGAGGGACAGATGGTTTCGCGCCTTGCGGTTTCGCCGTGCTCGGTTTGCCGCCAGCATGTGGCTGTCCGTGTGGCGGAGCCTTTTTCTCGCCAGTCGCCTTCGGATGCTCGTTCTTGTGCTTATTTTTCTTGCCCGCCGCGTCTTTCGAAGGAGGCGGCTTATCGTCGGCAAATACGGTCGGCGGCATCGCGACGATGGCCGATAGAAGCGAAGCCGCTGCAAAAACGGCCCGTCGGGATAAATTCATCGAATTCCTCTCGAATGCTGACGCCCACGCATGTGCCGCCACGAATCGAACCCGCGGCGCATTACTGAGGCTAGCAAAAGAGGGCCGATGCGGCATTTCTACGGCGCACATCGGGAAAGCAGATCAATAAAAGTAAGAATACGGCGCGTTGTTTCGCGAAATTTCCCCTATTTTGGCTATAAGGAACTTTGACTGGCGCGGGCGAATAAGACCGCGCCAGGATAATCGGTAAAGAGCGTTTAGACGAACTCACGTACATCGACAGGTTTGAAAGGAACAGGCTTTACGGTCTCGACCAAGGACGCAGTCACGCCCGGGCCAAGCTGCTGCAAGGTTAGAACCTTGCCATTCCGGAACCGAATGGAATCGCGGTGATAAGGCCCGTCCATTTGGGTGAACGTTGCGAATTCGGTTTCGCCAAGCCCGGCCTGCTCCCGCAGATGCGCCGGAATGTTAGCAAGCTTTAATTCGGTATCGCAGTCCATGCAAATGGCGACGGACTGATCACCCGGCGCCACGAAACCGACGCTCCCGGTCGGGAACTTGTTGCTGATGTATTCTTCGCCTTCTTGCGCCGGCCTGCTGCGATACATTTCAAGTGAGTAATCGCACATGTCTGAACCTCGTGGGTTTGTGCCTGCTCAGTGCAAACTCAGCCCAGAAACAGAGGTTCCTCCGAGTTGACCCGCTATCGGCAACGGCGCCAATTTTTTTTGGTGGTCATTGAAAACGAGCAAAGGGCGCCGCCGCGTTGAACGCATGTCTGCACCGCGGCACCGAATACTTAGATGACGCTACGGCATGGCTCGCCAATAACGTTCACTACTTAAGCCTCCATCGCCTTTGCTAGCTGGGCGTCCTTTTCGGCAGCGCGGATAAAGGCGGGGCGGCTCATCAAGCGCTGTGCATAGCTGGTGAATTCTTCTCGCTCTGGAATAAGCTTGAACATGAGCATCCAGCGGATGCCGGATCCGACCACGACATCGGCGGCAGAAAACCGATCGCCGAGAATATACGAGCCTTTGGAGACCGCCCCTGCAAGAGCCTCCATCGTCTCGTCATAGGTGCCGTAAGGCATCATCGAAGGCAGCCCCGGCTCGCGCTTTAGCGCGAAATCGCAGATGGCGGGCTCGACAGCCCATGATTGAACACGATCCAGCGCAGGTATGTGCCTCGCGCGGGATCGCCGATCGCGGGCGCAAGCCCGGCTTCGGGAAAGAGATCGGCCAGATAGATCGCGATCGCACCGACTTCCGTCACCGGCGTCTTGCCATGGACGATTGTCGGAACCTTGCCCATCGGGTTGACGGCCAGAAATTCGGGCGATTTGTGCTCGCCCTTCTTGAGATTGAGAATTTTTTGCTCATGCGGGGGTGAGCCAAGCTCCTCGAACAGCCAGCGGATCGTCGCGGAGCGCGAGTTCGGCGCGTGATAATGCACAAGCTGCGATGCGCTCATTAGAACGTTTTCTTTGATTGCTTCCGTTAAGTCGTCAGCGCCGCGCGGTGCGTCACCTTGATATCGAAGGCAGCCGCCAGCAGGGCCTTCGTATAGTCGTCCCTCGGGTGATCGAAGATCTCACGCGCCGGACCTTCTTCGACGACCTTGCCGTTTTTCATCACAATGACGTAGTTGCACAGCGCGCGAACGACTTTCAGGTCGTGACTGATAAACAGATACGCGAGATCGTGCTTATTTTGCAGGTCGCGCAACAGATCGACGATCTGCGCCTGTACGCTCATATCGAGCGCGCTCGTCGGCTCATCGAGCATGACGAATTTCGGTTTCAGCACCATTGCCCGCGCGATGGAAATACGCTGGCGTTGTCCGCCGGAAAATTCGTGCGGATAGCGGTCACGCGTCGCTGGATCGAGCCCGACTTCCTTTAACGCCACCGTCACACGCTCGTGGCGGCTGTCTTCGTCGAGTTCCGGATTCTGAATAAGCAGACCTTCTTCGATGATTTGCTCGACCGTCAGGCGCGGCGAGAGCGAACCGTAGGGGTCTTGGAAAACGATCTGCATTTCCTTGCGCAGCGGCCGCATCTGCTTGTTATTGAGGCCGTCGATCCGCTTGCCGACGTAAGCTATCGGGCCTTCAGACGAGAGAAGCCGCAAAATCGCAAGTCCGAGCGTCGTTTTTCCCGATCCCGACTCGCCGACAACACCGAGCGTTTCTCCCGCCCGCACCTTCATCGAAAGCCCGTCGACCGCCTTCACGTAATCAACAGTCCGTTGCAGCCAGCCGCGCTTGATCGGGAACCAGACCTTGAGATCGTCAGTCTCGACAACGACCGGGCGGGAGGTATCGACAGGCGGCGGCTCACCCTTAGGCTCGGCCTCAATCAGATGTCGCGTATAGGAATGCTTCGGTGCGGTGAATACATCTTCGGTATCCCCGGTCTCAACGATTTCACCGTGACGCATAACGTAGACCCGCTCCGCCATGCGCCGGACGATGCCGAGATCGTGGGTGATGAGCAGCATCGCCATGCCCATTTCTTTCTGCAGGGCTTTCAGCAATTCCAGAATCTGCGCCTGAATGGTCACGTCGAGTGCCGTCGTCGGCTCATCGGCGATAAGGAGATCGGGCTGGTTGGCGAGCGCGATGGCGATCATCACGCGTTGCCGCTGACCGCCCGAAAGCTGATGCGGGTAGGCCGATAGTCGCTTTTCAGGATCGCGAATGCCGACCTTATTCAAAAGCTCAATGACGCGGGCGCGCGTCTCGCTTGTCGATAGCTTCTGATGCAGCTTGATGATTTCACCCACCTGCACTTCGATCGTGTGCAGCGGATTGAGCGTTGTCATCGGCTCCTGAAAAATGATGGAAATCCGGCGCCCGCGAATATCGCGCAGTTGCGATTCCTTGAGCTTCAGAATGTCTTTGCCTTCGAACAGGATTTCGCCCGACGGATACGAAGCCGAATTTGGCAGAAGCCGCAGGATCGACATCGCCGAGACGGTTTTTCCCGAGCCCGACTCTCCAACGAGTGCAACGATCTCGCCCTTGCCGATATCGAACGAAACGTTCTTTACGACACGGCTCACGTCTTTTCCCTCGCCGAAAGCAACGGAGAGATCGCGAACGTCAACGAGCGTGTTGCCTGTCATCGGTGCTACCCTTGCGTTCTGAATGTCTTGCGCGGGTCCAGCGCATCGCGCACCGCTTCACCCATGAAGATCGCGAGCGACAGGATGATCGATACTGAAATGAAGCCCGAGATGCCGAGCCACGGTGCTTCGAGATGCTTTTTGCCTTCGAGCAGAAGCTCACCGAGCGACGGCGATCCTGGCGGCATGCCGAGACCAAGGAAGTCGAGCGCCGTTAATGCCGCGATAGCGCCGGAAAGCTTGAACGGTAGGAACGTCAGCGTCGCGACAGTCGCATTCGGTAACAGGTGCTTGAAAATGATCTGCCAGTCGGAAAGGCCGAGCGCACGCGCGGCGCGGACGTATTCAAGATTGCGCCCGCGCAAGAACTCGGCGCGAACGAGCCCGACAAGAGATGTCCAGCTGAAAATCATCAGGATGCCGAGGAGCGTCCAGAAGCCGGGCACGAACAGAGATGACAGGATCAGCAGCACGAACAACTCGGGGATCGAGTTCCAAATCTCCAGCAGGCGTTGAAAGATCAGGTCGACCTTGCCGCCGAAGTATCCTTGCACGGCACCGGCAATAATTCCGAGCGCCGACGACACGATCGTCAGCAGCAAGCCGAACAGCACAGAAATACGGAAACCGTAAATGACACGCGCCACGACATCGCGCCCCTGGCTGTCGAGCCCGAGCCAGTTGGTATTTCCCCATTTGTTATAGCGGGCCAATTGATCCGCGGGCGCGTCACAAAGCTTGAGCGACGAAGCCCAGGGCGGCGGTGCCGGATAGCCGAGGCAGATACCATTATCGCCGATGCGTCCGGGATAGTCCTTGTTGATTGTGTCGTACGAATACCGGATCGGCGGCCAGATCATCCAGCCATGGGCCTTGATCTCGTTGGCGATCTCCGGCGTCCGATAATCTGTTATGGCAAGAAAGCCGCCGAATTTGTCTTCCGGATAATCAACGAGCACGGGAAATAGAATTTCGCCCTTGTAGCTGACAATCAACGGCCGGTCGTTGGCGATGAACTCGGCAAACAGCGAAACGAGAAATAACGTCGAAAAGATTACGAACGAACGATAGCCGAGCTTGTGCGATTTGAATCGTTCGAGCCGCCGCCGGTTGACCGGCGACAGATGGAAGCGTCGTTTAAATAGCTGAAATCGCGACAATGTCTTGGTGGGCGCCGTCGCGCTCGCATCGATCGTTTTCTGATCCATCGTCAGACCTCGCGCGTCTCGAAGTCGATACGCGGATCGACGATCGTGTAGACGAAATCCGAAATGATACCGACGAACAAACCGACAAGAGAGAAAATATAAAGCGACGCGAAGACGACGGGATAGTCGCGCTTCTCGATGCTTTCGAACGACAACAGCCCCAGACCGTCAAGCGAGAAGATCGTCTCAATTAGTAGCGCACCGGAGAAGAAGGCGCTGATGAACGCAGATGGAAAGCCGGAAATGATCAGTAGCATCGCGTTACGGAACACGTGCCCGTAAAGCACCTGATGCTCGGTCAGGCCCTTCGCGCGCGCCGCGACGACATACTGCTTGCGGATTTCGTCGAGGAAAGAGTTCTTCGTCAGGAACGTCATCGCCGTAAACGATCCGACCGCCATCGCGATCATCGGCAACACGAGATGCCAGAGATAGTCAGTAATTTTTCCGAACAACGAAAGCTGATCCCAATTGTCGGAGAACAATCCGCGCGACGGGAACCACTGGAAGAATGAAGATCCCGCAAACAGGATCAGCAGCAGAACCGCAAACAGAAATCCGGGAATAGCGTATCCGAGAACCAGCACGGCGCTCGTCCACGTATCGAATGGCGAGCCGTCCCTGACGGCTTTCCTGATGCCGAGTGGAATCGAGACCAGATATGTCAGCAGTGTCATCCACACGCCGAGGGAGATCGATACCGGCAACTTTTCCTTGATCAGTTCGAGGACGGAGACATCGCGGAAATAGCTCTTGCCGAAATTGAACGTGAGAAAGTTCTTCATCATCAGGTAGAAGCGCTCGGGCGCCGGCTTGTCGAAGCCGAACTGCTTTTCGAGACTTTTGATGAAGGCTGGGTCCAGTCCTTGCGCGCCGCGATATTTCGACGTTATGGCGTCGCCGCCTTGGCCAAGCTGCGCCGTAGCGGAATTACCTCCGCCGAGCGCATCTCCCCCTCCGCCGCCCATGCGGCTGACGATGGATGAAGTATTGCCTGTTAGCTGGGCAATCATTTGTTCCACCGGACCGCCCGGCGCGAACTGAATGATGATGAAAGAAAACAGCATGATGCCGAACAACGTCGGAATGACGAGCAGCACCCGTTTGAGAAGATAAAAGGCCATCAGGGCTTCGCCTGTTGTTCGTGGGACTGCGGTTGCGGTTTGCCGGAAGCGAGCGCTTCGGCCTTCTTCGGATCGAACCACCACGTATCGAGCACGCCCTCATCGTACTTGGGCTGCACGGCAGGGCGCGAGTATTTATTCCAATAGGCTATGCCATATGACGCTTTATACCAGTGCGGCACCCAATAATGCCCGGCGCGCAGCACGCGGTCGATAGCGTGCGTGGCGGTGACAAGTTCTTTTCTCGATTTTGCCGCTGTTACCTTGTCGATCAGCGCATCGACGACGGGATCAGCGATGCCAGCAAGATTGAATGACCCATCCATCTTTGCTGCCTGCGATCCCCAATAGCTGCGCATCTCGATGCCAGGCGTAAGACGCAGGGCATAGCGTTGCGTGGTCACGTCAAAATCGAAGGATTTGACGCGCCGCTCGAACTGGCTTGGATCGACGAGACGCCAGGACGCATCGATGCCGATACTCTTGAGATTCTCCGTATAAGGCACGGTGATGCGCTCGAAGGCGGCTTCGAAGTCGAGGAATTCGATCGTCAGCCGTTCGCCCTTGGCATTGTGCAGCATGTGGTCTGGGCCGGGCTTCCAGCCGGCCGCAAGCAAAAGATCATGCGCCTTCTTGAGATTGGCGCGGTTGTTGCCGCTGCCGTCCGTCACAGGCGGAATATAGGGCTCGCCGAAAACTTCGGCTGGAAGCTTGTCCTTATAGGGGTTGAGCAGCGCCAGCTCCTCCGGACCAGGCAACCCCGTGGCCTTCATGTCGGAATTTTCGAAGTAGCTCGTCGTGCGCTTATAGAGTCCGTAGAACAGCTTCTTGTTCGACCATTCGAAGTCGAAGACGAGATCGAGCGCAAGCCTCACGCTCGGATCTTTGAATTTGTCGCGGCGCGTATTGATAAAATATCCCTGCGCCCCGGATGGCCTGTTGTCCGGTAGCGAAGTCTTGATCAGACGGCCGTCATGCACAGCAGGTATATTGTAGCCCGTGGCCCATGCGACGCTTGAGAACTCCTCGCGAAAATCGAGTTGCCCCGATTTCAGCGCTTCGAGTTCGATGTTGCGGTCGCGGAAATAATCGTAGCGGATTTCGTCGAGGTTGAAGCGGCCGCGATTGACCGGCAGATCCTTGGCCCAATAGTCTTTTCGCCGCTCATAGGTGATGTACGTTCCCGGATTGAATTCCTTGATCCGGTACGGCCCCGAACCGAGCGGCGGCTTCAAGGTCGTTTCTTCGAATGGCTGCTTTGAGTAGTAAGCCTTCGACAGGACCGGCAACTGCGCAACCGTAATCGGCAGGTCGCGCGTTAGCGTGCCTTTGAACGTGTAGCGCACGGTTTCGGGATCCAAAGCTTCCGCCGACACGACATCGTGCAGCGGCTGCGCGAGCGCCGGATGGCCCTTTGCTTTGATCGTATCGAACGAAAAAACAACGTCGTCGGCCGTGATCGGCGTACCGTCGGAAAACTTCGCTTCGGGCCGCAGCTTGAACGTCACCGACATGCCATCGGCGGCGACATCCGCGGACTTCGCGACGAGCCCATAAACGGCGTCGGGCTCGTCCTGGGCGCGCACCATCAGGCTATCGAAGAGGAAGTCGAGTCCCTGGGCGGCGTCACCCTTCAAAATGTACGGATTGAGATTGTCGAACGTGTTTGCGCCGCCTGTTCCGAGGGTGACCATGCGGCCGCCCTTCGGCGCATCCGGATTGACATAGTCGAAGTGCTGGAAGTCGGCCGGGTATTTCAATTCGCCGAAGACGGAAAGCCCGTGCCGCGGCTCAGCAAGCGCATCCGTTGCGCCGAGACTCGCGGCCGCCAGAGCCAGTGCCGCGAGCTTCACGACCATTTCCGTTCGCTTTTGAAGAAAAACCGCCACGGAATTATTTCGCCCTTGCAGCTTCAACAGCCTTCTGTTTCTCCGGATCGATCCACCACGTCTGCATCATCGCGGCGGTCTGCGACGGCAACGTCTTCGGACGGCCGAAAATATCCCAGTAAGCAATCCGCTCATACGGATAGTACCATTGCGGCACGACATAGAAGTTCCATAGCAGAACGCGGTCGAGCGCGTGAACCGCCGCAACGAGATCATCTCGATCTTTCGCGAATACGACCTTATCGATCAGCTTATCGATAGCCGGATTTTTGATGCCGATCGTGTTGCGGCTGCCGGGCTTGTCCGCCGCCGCCGAACCCCAGAAGTCGCGCTGCTCGTTTCCGGGCGAATTCGATTGCGCGAAATTATCCACGATGATGTCGAAGTCGCGGCTGTCTTCGCGCTGCTTGTACTGCGCATCGTCGACGACCCGGACGGATGCATTGATGCCGAGTGCCTGCAGATTTTGCACGTAAGGCAGAATGATGCTCTGGAATGTATCGCCGTTGATGAGGAACTCGGCGGTCATTTGTTCGCCCTTGGCGTTGCGCAATACGCGCGCACTACTTCCCGACGATAACCCGACCGCACGCATGAATTTGCAGAAGTAGCCGCACGAACCGTCGTTCACCGGCTCGCTCGAAATTTTCCAGCCGGCCGCTTCGAATAGTTTCAACGCTTCCTGCTGATGCTTGCGATAATCGCCTTCCTTGGAGTTAACCGGGTTTTTCCACTCCGTCGTGAAGATTTCCGGAGGCACCTCCGATTTCACCTCGTTCAGGATTTCAAGCTCGCGACCCTTCGGCAGTCCCTTCGACTGCAAGTCGGAGTTCGCGAAAAAGCTGTCGAGACGCACGTAAGAGCCATAGAACAGCTTCTTGTTCGTCTCTTCGAAATTGAACAACAGGTTGAATGCGTGCCGTACCCGCGGATCGGCGAATTGCGGCCGCCGGATATTGAACGCAAATGCTTGCATGGCCGCGACGCGCTTGGTCGGAATTGCCTCCTTCTTGACTAGGCCCTTCTTCAGCGCATCGAAATTATATTGCGAAGCCCACGCCGACGCGCGGTTTTCAAGCCAGAAATCGATCTTTCCGGTTTTGAAATCCTCAAACGCCGGAGCACGGTCGCGATAATACGTGATTTCGACGGTGTCGAAATTGTATTGCCCGCGCATCACGGGCAGATCTTTCGCCCAATAGTCCTTGACGCGTTCGAAGACGATGCTGCGGCCGGTATCCACAGACTTGATCTTGTAGACGCCGTTACCGAGCGGTGGCTCTACGGTCGTTTCGCCGAGATTGCGTTGTTTGCCGTTAGCGTCCTTGCCTTCCCAATAAGCTTTCGAAACGATGTTGAGCTGGCTCATGATCATCGGCAACTCTCTGTTGCCTTTGACATCGAATGTGAACTTCACTTCGTGATCGCCGGTCTTTTCGGCCTTCACGACATTCTTGTAATAGAACGCGTAGAACGGATTGACCTTTTTGAATTCGTCGAACGAGAAAACGACGTCGTCGGGCGTTATCGGCGTTCCGTCGTTGAACCGCGCTTCCGGGCGCAGCTTGAACGTCACCGACGAAAAATCGTCCGGATAGGATGCACATTCTGCAATTAGGCCGTACTGCGTTTCCGGCTCGTCAGGACTGCTCGCGAACAGGCTATCGAACAACAGCCCGAGCCCCGCCGCCTTAACGCCTTTATCGGAAAAAGGGTTTAACGTATCGAAGGTGCCGTCCGCCCACTGACGAAGTGTGCCGCCCTTCGGTGCATCCGGATTGACCCAGTCGAAATTCTTGAAATCGGGGCCGTATTTCGCTTTGCCGACAAGGGAGAGAGACGGCCGGCACTGCGATTCGTCGGCCCGTGCTGCCTGCGAAGCCGGCAAAAGACTGATGAGCGCCAGGGCGGCAAGGGTTAACGTCAGGCGCATCCGCATATTCGATATCGTCCTTTCTCTGCCCCAAGTTTAACACGGCCGGGCGAGGCGGGGATAACGCCGCGCCTGGATATGAAGCGACCCCGCCAACGGCTCGGCAGGGTCGCAAACTTTATGCAGCATAGCGAGTTAACTTGCCTTCATTTTGGCAAGGGTACGGGCGTATCGGCAAGTGTCGCCAGATAGGCGATGACGTCGGCCTCGTCGTTGGCAGTCGGCAACCCGGCAAACATCATTTTTGTGCCGGGAATATAGGCCTTGGGATTGTGGATGAATTTCGCGAGTTCCTCGAAAGACCAGTCGCCGCCCTTGGCCTTCATCGCGTCGGAATAAGCAAATCCCGGATAGGATGCCCGCTTGCGGTTGACGACGTCCCAGAGGTTCGGACCGACGGTTGGCTTCTTGCCTTTTTCCGCGACATGGCAGGCGTGGCACTTGTTGAAAATCGTCTTGCCGTTTTCCGCGTTGGCTTTGGGAAGCAAGGCCATAACCTTCTTCGCCGCTTCATCGGGCGTCTCGGCCGCCGCCGGGGCAGCCTCTGCTGACGCTCCACTGCCCTTGCCACTGGTCGCTGTTGGTGCCGGTAACGTGTAGCCAGGCTTTTCCGGCGCGTGTCCGACGTTCATGTCGATGATTGTTCTCGTCCCGAAGATCAATAGGAGCGCCGAGAGGACGGCGCCAGCGATCTTGGTGAACTCGAATTCGTCAATTCTCATTCTGGTGTCCCCCGGGTATCGGCCAGACGGTGACGCGCAACCTAGTGTAATGAGACCGTTCAATTCAACTGTATCAAGACTTAAGTCAGGTATATAAGCTCGCCTTTCCCATGCAAGCGCACAAACGGTTTCGCCACGCCAGGAAAGCGAGACAGTTTGTCACGAACGATGATTCCGACCGACGTGCCCCAGAATATCTTGATCGTCATACCTGCCCGTATGCAGGCGACCCGCTTGCCCGGCAAGCCACTCGCTGACATAGGCGGAGTGCCTATGATCGTCCACGTCTGGCGCCGCGCAATGGCAGCCGAGCTCGGACAGGTTATCGTCGCAACCGATAGCCAGGAAATTGCATCCGCCGTCGAGAGTGCAGGCGGCAGCGCTGTCCTGACGCGAGCCGATCATGAGTCGGGTTCCGATCGGGTGTTTGAAGCCGTCACGAAATCCGATCCTGCCCGGAAGGCGAGTACCATCGTCAACTTGCAAGGCGATCTCCCGACCCTCGATCCCACTCTGGTGACGCGTTGCATTGCACCGCTCGAAACGTCCGATGTTGATATCGCAACTCTTGCAGCCGTGATCGGGAACGACGAAGAGCGAACCAATCCCAACGTCGTCAAAGTCGTCGGCACGCCGCTCGCCGAAGACCACCTTCGGGCGCTTTACTTCACGCGCGCCACAGCACCCTCGGGCGAGGGGCCGCTCTATCATCACATCGGCATTTACGCTTACCGCCGGCCGAGCCTCGAACGGTTCGTTGCGTTGCCTCAGTCTCCGCTCGAAAAGCGCGAAAAACTCGAACAGTTGCGGGCACTCGAAGCCGGAATGCGTATTGACGTGACCGTCGTTGACACTGTTCCTCTCGGTGTCGATACTCCGGCCGATCTTGAGCGCGCCCGTCGCCTTCTCGCGCCATGACACGGCTATGTCGCCATCCACACAAATCTGAGAGTTCAGGCGCCCGAAGTCATGCCGCATTCTGACAGCACCCCTCCGCGCATTTCCTACCAGGGCGAACCCGGCGCCAATTCGCACCTCGCTGCGCGCGAAGTCTATCCCGACCTCGAAGCGGTCGCGTACCCGACGTTCGAGGATGCAATCGCGGCTGTTAAATCCGGCGAGACGCGGTACGCGATGATCCCGATTGAAAACTCGGTCGCCGGCCGCGTCGCGGATATCCATCACCTGCTGCCGAATGCCGGGCTTTACATCGTTGGCGAATACTTCCTGCGCGTGCGCCATCAGTTGATGGCTAAAGAGGGCGCGACCATCGACACCATAAAGCGCGTGATGAGCCACACCCAGGCGCTCGGGCAATGCCGCTCGACGCTTCGCCGGCTTGGATTGAAGCCGGTTCCGGAAGCCGACACGGCAGGGTCTGCACGCCTAGTCGCCGAAGGCAACGACTTGGCCACCGCCGCGATTGCCTCGCGCCTTGCGGCCGAAATCTACGGTCTCAAAATCTTGCAAAGCGATGTCGAGGACCAGACGCACAACACCACCCGGTTTGTGGTGCTCGCGAAAGATCCAGACGATGCAGAGCCTGGCAACGGCCCGGTGATGACCACCTTCGTCTTTCGCGTTCGCAACGTGCCCGCCGCGCTCTATAAGGCGCTCGGCGGATTCGCGACCAACGGCGTCAACATGACGAAGCTCGAAAGCTATCAGGAAGAGGGCACTTTTAACGCCACGATGTTCTTCGCCGACATTGAGGGGCATCCTGTCGATCGGCCCGTGCAACTTGCGCTCGAAGAACTGTCATTTTTCTCGACACAGATCACGATTCTCGGAACCTACCCCGCAAGCCCGTACCGAAAGGAAGCTGCGGAACTGGCGGCCAACGGCCAAGTGCCTTTGAGCCGGTCGAGCTGACCGCGATGCGTCTCAAGGATAAAGTGGCGGTGATCACGGGTGCCGCGTCGGGATTTGGCCGCGGTATTGCGGAGCTTTTCGCAGCCGAAGGCGCGAACATTGTGATCGCCGACACCAGCGGCGCCGCGGCCGACGCGCTCGCGCAAAAGATCGGTAACGATCGCGCGATCGCTAAAATCGCGGACGTGACGAAACGCTCCGACGTCGATGCGATGATCGACGCGGCCGTCGAAACGTTCGGCGGCGTCGACATTCTCATCAACAACGCAGGCGTCACGCACAAGAACCAATCGCTGATGACCGTCACCGAAGACGAGTTCGATCGCATCTATGCGGTCAACGTCAAATCCATCTACCTGACGACGCTCGCCGTTGTGCCGGTCATGGAAAAGCGCGGCGGTGGTTCGATCATCACGACAGCATCGACCGCAGGCATCCGGCCGCGTCCGGGGCTCACGTGGTATAACGGCTCGAAGGGCGCAGCGATCACGCTGACGAAATCGATGGCGGCGGAACTCGCGCCGAAGAATATCCGCGTCAACGCCATCAATCCGGTCATTGGCGAGACCGGCATGCTTGAGCAGTTCATGGGCCTGCCAGACACGCCGGAAAACCGCGCCAAGTTCATCGCGGGTATACCGCTCGGCCGTATGTCGAAGCCGTTCGACATTGCCAACGCCGCACTCTTCCTTGCCGATCCCGCGAGCGCCTTCATCACCGGCGTCGCCATCGAAGTCGACGGCGGTCGCTGCATCTGACGGCGGCGATTCCGTCGATCTCTCGTACGCGTCGATATCTACAGGCGGATCGATCCAGGTTTATATCCTCGCATCAATAAGTTGGGTCGCGCTGCGACACTTGTGGGTTGCAGTATCGCGGGGTTGTACTTCGCTGCCGTTGGCCCCATTATACGCGCGGGAGGTTGGCGGCGGACGAATTCGTCGCCAACCGGGTCAGGTCCGGAAGG
This sequence comes from Hyphomicrobium sp., assembly GCF_035548195.1. Classification (GTDB taxonomy): domain Bacteria; phylum Pseudomonadota; class Alphaproteobacteria; order Rhizobiales; family Hyphomicrobiaceae; genus Hyphomicrobium_B. The sequence goes on along the minus strand of NZ_DASZTY010000037.1, from coordinate 18,524 downwards.
AAGCAGCCCTAACGATCAGAAGTCGGGTCGTTCGCCAGCCTCTCATATTGAGTTTAAGGGTCAATGGCCCTCCGCGGACTGCGGTCATTTTGGACAAGGTTTGGCGCGGGTCGCCTTGTTCCCTCGCTCTCACGGCGAAAGTCAGCTACTCCGGATCAATGGCCAAGAAGAAATCGGATACGTCTGGTGGCGTTGCAGGTTCGGTTGGAGTCGAGCCCGCGAAGCCGTACGTCGTTCTCGCACGCAAATACCGCCCCGCGACGTTCGACGATCTGATCGGCCAGTCGGCGATGGTAACGACGCTCCGGAATGCTTTCGCATCGGGACGCATCGCGCAAGGCTATATGCTCACCGGCGTGCGCGGGGTCGGCAAGACGACGACTGCCCGCATTCTCGCCCGCGCCTTGAACTATGAAGCTCCTGGCTACGATAAGCCGACGATCGACATGCCTGGCCTCGGCGTCCACTGCAAGGAGATCATGGAAGGGCGTCATCCGGACGTCCTCGAAATGGATGCCGCCTCGAATACCGGCGTCGACAACATTCGCGAAATTATCGAAAGCGCGCAGTACACGCCGCTCGTTGCGCGAACGAAAGTCTTCATCATCGACGAGGTCCATATGCTGTCGAAGGGCGCGTTCAACGCGCTCCTGAAGACGCTGGAAGAACCGCCCGCGCACGTCCGCTTCATTTTCGCGACGACCGAAATCCGCAAGGTCCCCGTCACGGTGCTATCGCGCTGTCAGCGTTTCGATCTGCGTCGTGTCGACCAGCCGGTGCTCGCCGAGCATTTCAAGAAGATTTCCGAAGCCGAAGGCGCCAAGTCGGATGCCGACGCATTGCAATTGATCGCGCGTGCCGCCGAAGGCTCGGTGCGCGATGGCTTGTCCATTCTCGATCAGGCAATCGCGATGGGCGAAGGCCACGTCACGGCGACAAGCGTGCGCGACATGCTTGGCCTCGCCGACCGGGGCCGCATCTTCGATCTTGCGGAAGCGATCTTCCGAGGCGACTTGCCGACGGCGCTCAGCGGTTTTTCGAGCCTGCATCGCGACGGCGCCGAAGCCGCCGAAGTGGTGGCTGACCTCGCCGAAGCCGTTCATGTCATCGCGCGCGTCAAAGCCGTGGGAGAGGAGCCTGCCGGGGAAGATCTGACGGCGGAGGAAAAGAAGCGCTGCAGCGACCTCGCGAGCCGGCTGTCGATGCCCTACCTCTCACGCGCTTGGCAGATGCTGCTCAAGGGCCTTGAAGAAGTCGGACGCGCGCCGAATCCTGGAGTCGCCGCCGAGATGGTTTTGATCCGTCTCGCCTACACAGCCGACTTACCGACGCCCGACGAGTTGATCAAAAGCCTCGGCGGCGCGGCGCTTCCGGCACGACGCCCGGCGTTGGCTCCAGCAGAAACGCGCACGTCGGAAACCCGGCCTACTGTCAATACAACGACGGCGGCGCCGAGTGCTCAGCAGTCAGATAGCGAGATAGACGAGTCCTTCGACTTCGATAGTGACGAAGGCAACCTTGACGATGGTACCGGCGATGCAATCGAAGATGACAATTCGATGCCGGCAGCGCAGTTTCGCGTGGCGACATCGGACCCGCGCACCTTCGCCGAAGTCGTAGCGCTCGTAGGCGAGAAGCGCGACGCCAAGCTGAAAATTCACCTCGAAGATCACGTCAGCCTCGTGAAGTTCGATGCCGTCGCCGGTTCGATAGATATTTTCCTGCTGCCGGGCGCGCCGCCGGAACTCGCCAACGATCTTCGCGAAAAACTCAACGCATGGACCGGGCGGCGCTGGGTCGTCGTACTCTCTAAAGAAGCCGGACAGCCCGCGCTCGGGGATGTTCGCCGCGCGCGCGAAGCCGCCGAGCTTGAGCAATTGAAGGCGCATCCCGCGGTTCGCGCCGTACTTCAGGCGTTTCCCGATGCGAAGATCGCGGAAGTGCGCCGAATCGCCGGAGGCGATATGGCCACCGATGACGATAAAGAGAGCGAAGCAGGCTGAGCCGCACAACCGGGCATCGGCCGCCACGCAGAGGATCACATGAAAGACTTGATGGGCATGATGAAGCAAATGGGCCAGATGCAGGCTCGCTTCAAGGAAATGCAGGAAGAGTTGGCGCGCACCGAGATCGAAGGTCAATCGGGCGGCGGGCTTGTGCATTTGACCGTCGATGGCAAGGGCGAGGTCAAGCGCGTCCGCATCGACCCTAGCCTGATGAAGCCCGACGAAGTCGAAATCCTCGAAGATCTGATTGTCGCCGCAGCATCCGACGCCCGTGCCAAGGCTGACAGCGCCATGCAGGAAAAGATGGCAGAGATCACCGGCGGGATTCCCTTGCCGCCAGGAATGAAATTGTTCTAGCTCGCGGCGACATTCGAGCCGCGCAACACCTCTACGAAGGCGGTCCGGGGTGGGCCGCCTTTTGAGCATAAGCAGAGCATGTCCCGTAAAATTGCAGGACCTGAAATCGAGCGATTGGTTCAGCTGCTGGCGCGTTTGCCGGGGCTGGGTCCGCGTTCCGCGCGCAAGGCGGTGCTGTCGCTTTTGAAGCGGCGCAACGATTTGCTATTGCCGTTGTCGGACGCTTTGCAACGGGCCGTTGACAAGATCGCCGAATGCCCTATTTGCGGCAATCTCGACACTGTCGTTCCATGCAGCGTCTGTGCCGATCCGCGTCGCGACCAAAGCCTCATCGTCGTCGTCGAAGAAGTCGGCGATCTCTGGGCCCTCGAAAGAGCAAACGTCGTATCGGCACGCTATCACGTTCTTGGCGGACATCTGTCGCCGCTTGACGGTATCGGGCCGGAGCAATTGAACATCGCGACGCTATTGACCCGCGCGCGATCTCCCGAAGTGAAAGAAATCCTGCTCGCTCTCAACGCTACGGTCGAAGGTCAATCGACCGCGCACTACATATCCGACCAGCTGACAGCAACGGACGTGACCGTCTCGCGCCTGGCGCAGGGTGTACCGATTGGCGGCGAACTGGATTATCTCGACGACGGCACCCTTGCCGCCGCCTTCAAAGCGCGGCGCAAACTCTAAATATCTAAGCGCGGACAACGAAGCTTGAAAGATTGCCGATGGCGAATGTCGAGACGGCGCGACGCAATGCCGAAAGGCCGAAATTCGTAACCGGCTCGCTGCTCCGCCACATTTTGACGATGACGGCCGCAGGCGCTCTCGGGTTGATGGCGATCTTCGTTGGCGATCTTGCAAACATCTATTTTCTGTCGCGATTGAATGACGAAGCCGTCGTCGCGGCCGTCGGCTACGCGAGCTCGATTCTCTTCTTCGCGACTTCGGTTGGCATAGGTCTTTCGATTGCAGCGACCGCCCTTGTCTCGCCCGCTCTGGGTGCGGGCCGCCGCATTCGAGCGCGGCGGCTGGCAGCTAACGCCCATGCGCTTGCATTTGTCGCTTCCACATTGATCGCTGTGGTCTTGTGGCTGGCGATCGTGCCATTGCTCGAATTGCTTGGTGCCAGCGGCCGCACGCTCGATCTCGCCGCGATCTATCTCGAAATTCTGGTGCCGACGCTGCCCGTCCTGGCGCTCGCGATCACATCCTCCGCAGTCTTGCGTTCTGCGGGAGATGCCCGCCGCGCCATGTTCGTGACGCTGTTCGGCGCGGTGGTGAACACGATCCTCGACCTCATCCTGATCGTCCATTTCGGATTTGGAATCGAAGGCGCCGCCGTCTCGTCCTTCATTGCGCGTCTGACAATGTTAGCCATCGGTTTTTATGGCGTCGTCAAAGTACACGATTTGTTGGGCCGGCCGAAGATCGCAACGCTCGCGCAGGATGCGCCCGCATTCCTACGCATCGCCGCGCCCGCCGTGCTGACCAATATCGCGCCGGCGATCGGCAACGGCTACGTCACACACGCGATTGCCGCTTACAGCGATGCAGCCGTAGCCGCTTGGGCCATCCTGGCCCGCCTGACGCCGGTCGCATTCGGAACGATCTACGCGCTTTCCGGAGCCGTAGGCCCGATACTCGGACAAAACTACGGCGCCCGTTCGCAAGAGCGCATGCGCGACGCCTTCACCCTCGCGTTGCTGACGATGGCGGCCTTTACCGCAATCGCCTGGTTCTTTCTTGCCGTTCTCGCGCAGGGCATTGCGACCTTGTTCCATGCCGAGGGAGAGCTTCGCGATCTGATCGTCTTTTTCTGTCGCTGGCTATCGCCTTGGTTTGTGTTCATGGGAGCGTTGTTTGTCGCCAACGCGGCTTTCAACACTCTCGGCCGCGCCCACTATTCCACGCTCCTGAACTGGGGTCGCGCGACGCTCGGCACCGTTCCGTTCGTACTGATCGGCGGCAAGTATTTCCAAGCCGAAGGCGTGCTCGCGGGCAACATGATCGGGGGCGTCGCATTCGGCATCATCGCGATTTTTTCCGCATACCGCTTGATCGCGACTCTCGGCGACACCTTTAAGCCGCAAGCCAAGGTGATAAAATCCGAGATGACGTAGTGGCCGCACGGCGATTTGAGAGTTGAGGGCGCGGATCGTGACCGCCATGCCGCGAATACTCGTGACGGGAGCGTCGGGCTTCATCGGCCAGCATCTGGTCCGCAGGCTCGCTGAAAGCGGTTATCGCGTCCGGGCTGCCGCACGCCAGCCCATCGTCTTCGATGATCCGAACATCGAAGGAATCGCTCTTGGCGACATGTCGCGTTCGTTCGCAGCCGAGTATGTCGTGCGCGGCGTTGATGCGGTCATCCACGCCGCAGGAATGGCGCATGCCCAACCCGGCATCCCGGACTCCGCCTTCACGGCGATCAACGTCGATGCGACGCGCCAACTCGCGCGGGCGGCCAAAGCTGCGCGCGTGAATCGCTTCGTTCTCATGTCGTCCGTCCGCGCGCTCGTCGGCGCGCGATACGACGGGGTCGTGACAGAGGCTACGCCGCCCGCACCTACCGATGCCTATGGCCGCTCGAAGGTTGCTGCAGAAGCCATCACAGCGGAACTGTTGGCAGGCTCAAACACGCGCTGGACGGTGCTTCGCCCCGTTCTCGTTTACGGCCCCGGCGTCAAAGGCAACATGGCCGCACTCATGCGCCTCGCGGCCCAGCCATACCCGCTTCCGTTCAGTGCCTTGAAAAGCCGGCGTTCGCTGGTGAGCATCGGCAACTTATTAGGAGCCATCGAGCATGTACTCCAGTCGCAAGCCGCCGAAGACGGATCATTTATCGTCGCCGACCATGCGCCCGTCACGATTGCGGACGCGATCCGGGCTCTCCGCAAAGGTCGTGGCCGTCAGCCGCTACTGTTCCCGGTTCCCCAACAGGCGATCGCATCGGCTTTGCGGCTGGCAGGCAAGTCCGAGCTTGCAGAACGGCTGACCGGCGACCTCGTCGCAGATGCATCACGGTTAAGGCAAACCGGTTGGACTCCCTTGGAAGAGACGGCGGAGGCTCTCGCAAAAGCCGCACGCCATTGACCGGCGAACCGCGGTTCCATATGTCAGCACCATGGCCATTCTACCGATCATAACCATCCCGGATCCCGTGCTGCGCAAGATCTCCGATCCGGTCGAGCGCGTCGACGAAGCTGTCGTCAAGCTCATGGATGACATGCTGGAGACGATGTACGACGCGCCCGGCATTGGGCTCGCCGCGGTGCAGGTCGGCATCCCGAAACGCGTCGTCGTCATCGATGCAGCCGAAGAGGGCGAGCCGCCAAGTCCGATCGCGATGGCAAATCCGGAGCTTGTCGGGCTCGGATCGACGACGCGGCTTCACGAGGAAGGTTGTTTGTCAATTCCCGACGTGCGCGTCGAGATTGAACGGCCTGCAACGGCGACGGTGCGCTACATCGACCGGCATGGAAAGGAGCAGCAACTCGAAGCCGAGGGTCTGCTCGCAACTGCTATCCAGCACGAGCTTGATCATCTCGATGGCCAACTGATCATTGATTTCCTGTCGCGGCTGAAGCGCGACATGATCATACGAAAATTCAAGAAGCAGGCCCGCGAGGCAAAAGGCTAGTTCGCGAGCGGCCGGCCGGTCGGAAGATTCAGTTGCACGTGAAAACGAAGGATTGCGGATGTCGCTCGACCTCGTCTTTATGGGCACGCCGGATTTCTCGGTTCCGGTTCTCGACGCGCTCATCGCCGCAGGGCATCGCGTCGTTGCCGTTTATAGCCAGCCGCCGCGTCCGGCAGGGCGCGGACTGACGGAAGCCAAATCGCCGGTCCAACGCCGCGCCGAGACGCTTGGCTTGCCGGTCAAGACCCCAAAGAACTTCAAATCCGAATCCGATCCCGCCGAATTCGCGGCGCTGAACGCGGATGCGGCCGTCGTCGTCGCTTACGGATTGTTGCTTCCCCGCGCCGTGCTTGCAGCGCCGCGCTTCGGCTGCTTCAACGTGCATGCTTCGAAGCTTCCGCGCTGGCGGGGGGCCGCTCCGATTCAGCGCGCGATCATGGCGGGCGATACGACAACCGCCGTCAATATCATGCAGATGGATGAGGGGCTCGATACGGGGCCGGTTTGTCTCGGACGCGATGTGTCGATCACACCGGAGATGACGGCTGGAAAGTTGCACGATGTGCTTTCGAGCCTCGGTGCCGAACTGATGGTCGAGGCTCTGGCAAAGCTCGAAGCCGGCACGCTCCAGGCCAATCCGCAGCCGGTTGAAGGCATCACCTACGCGGCAAAAATCGACAAACGCGAAACACGTATCGACTTTGCGCTGCCCGCGCATACTGTTGCTAATCATATTCGCGGACTGTCGCCCTATCCGGGTGCTTGGTTCGAGGCAAATCTCGGAAATAAGGTCGAACGCATCAAGATCCTCCGCGCGTCGCCCGCGTCCGGGAAAGGAGAACCCGGAGTTCTGTTGGACGGCGCACTGATGATCGCCTGCGGCGATGGCGCGATCCGCATAACCGAGCTTCAACGCGCCGGAAAACAGCCGATGACCGCCGACGAGTTCCTGCGCGGGGCCCGTCCCGAACCCGGTATGCGCCTGGCTTGAACCCGAATTAAGCATGCTCCGCGAACCGTATGCGCGCGCAGCATCGTGAGGCTAATCTCGTGGCCGCCTGTTCAGCTCCGAGGTCCCGCCATGCTTCGCTCGTTTTCGCTTTGTCTCATCGCCACCGCGTCAGCGATGTTCGCGCTCGCAGACGCCGCGAACGCCGACGGAAGCTTCACGACGCGCATCGAAACGCATCCCTACTATGGCGCCGTCACGACGATCGAGCACGGCGTGCGTGTTATCCGTCCGCTGCCGCCGACGCGCCACGTCATCATCAATCCGAACCGGACGCCGCTCTCGTTGGAATACAACGAGACGCACGTCTACGAGCAAGGCGGAAGCGGCTACGGCAATACGATTGTTCGTCGCCAGGACCTCGGCGCCTACAACGAAGACGGACCAATCTACACCTATCCCGCTTACGGACGGCGATACTGGTTTGGACATAATGGCTCCGGACGTCGTGGGTTCAAACATCCAGGACACGGCGGCAAGGGTCCGCGCGTTAACGGCTTTTCCGCTGTACCGCACACCGGCGGCATCGGTGCCAGATAGAGGCATTGAGCCCGGAGGCCCCAACGGCTAGGGATGGCGCTCCATCCCCGTCGCGAGCCCAGAATGCCCCGCTACCGCATTACGATCGAATATGACGGCACGCCCTTCATTGGCTGGCAGCGCCAAGCCGAGGGCATATCGATTCAAGGAGCACTTGAAACGGCAATCAGCAAATTCTCGGGAGAAACGGTTGGCATCCGCGGTGCCGGCCGCACCGACGCGGGAGTGCACGCACTAGGACAAGTTGCGCATTTTGATCTCGCAAAGGCATGGGAGCCGGGCCGCATACGCGATGCAATGAATTTTCACCTCCGGCCGAATCCGATCGCAGTCTTGTCCGCGCACAAGGTCGACGAAACGTTCGATGCCCGCTTCAGCGCCATTAAGCGCCATTACGTCTATCGCATCCTCACCCGCCGCGCCCCTCCGATCCTGCAGCGCCATCGCGTCTGGTGGACGATGCGCGACCTCGATGCCGGTGCGATGCACGAAGCGGCGCAGGTACTGACCGGAAATCACGACTTCACAACCTTCCGCGCTGCGCAGTGCCAAGCGCAGTCGCCCGTCAAGACACTCGACGTGTTCGACGTTTCGCGGCACGACGGGGAGATCGTATGCCGCGTATCTGCGCGGTCATTCCTGCACCATCAGGTCCGTTCGATGGTGGGAAGCCTTAAGCTCGTCGGCGAAGGTAAATGGACGCGCAAAGATCTTACCGATGCGCTCTCCGCTGCTGATCGGAAAGCCTGTGGTCCCGTCGCTCCTGCGAGCGGGCTATATCTGGTGGCCGTCGATTATCCTAAATCCGAAAGCGCCGCTTAACCGGTCTGTGAGTCTTCCGTGACAAGAGACAGAAACTCCTGACGCGTGATGGGATTGTCGCGGAACACACCGAGCATGCGGCTCGTCACCATGTCGGTGCCCGGCTTGTGCGCTCCGCGCGTCGTCATGCAATGGTGCTCCGCCTTGAGCACGACGGCAACGCCTTCCGGATCCAGAACCTCCTGAAGCGTATTCGCGATTTGCGCCGTCATCTTTTCCTGGATCTGTAGCCGCTTTGCAAACGCATCGACAGCGCGCGCCAGCTTCGAAATACCGACGACTCGCCCGCGCGGAATGTAACCGACCCAGGCACGCCCAATGATAGGCGCCATATGGTGCTCGCAGTGGCTTTCGAAGCGAATGCCACGAAGCACGATCATTTCGTCGTAACCCTCGATCTCCTTGAACGTCTTTTGCAGGATCGTTCTCGGATCTTCATTGTAGCCGCGGAAATATTCTTCGTAGGCGCGCACGACGCGGGCCGGCGTTTCCAGAAGACCATCGCGCGAAGGATCGTCGCCGGTCCAGCGGATGATGGTCTTGATTGCGGCCTCGACCTCGGCGCGCGTCGGCTTCTTTTCTGAGCTCATTTGATCACTAATTTCGAGATTGGAGGGTTACGGCGGTTTCAAAGGCCGATCTTGGCTTACTTTTTATCACGATGAAAGGTGAGCAAGATCACATCCTTAAGCAGAATTGCCGCAATCGAGGTCCGGTTTTCTTCGGTCCGCCTAAAGGAGCGTGCCCCGGAGGATGAGCGTTGCCACCGAAAAATAAATCATCAGTCCCGTTACGTCGACCAACGTCGCCACGAACGGCGCCGATGCGCTGGCCGGGTCGAATCCGAGCCGCTTCAAGAGAAACGGCAACATCGAGCCCGCGAGCGACCCGAAGGTCACGATACCCACGAGCCCGGTGCCGACTGTCAATGCAACGAGCTTCCAATGCTCGCCATAATTGAAAATGCCGAGCGTCTGCCACAGCGCAATACGCCCCATGCCAATCACGCCGAGAATGGCGCCGAGCGTGATGCCAGTCGGAATTTCTCTCACGGCGACCCGCCACCAGTCGCGCAGGCGCAATTGCCCGAGCGCCAAGGCACGGATCAATAGAGACGTCGCTTGCGATCCCGAGTTGCCGCCCGAACTCATGATCAATGGGATGAAAAGGGTCAGCACGACCGCCCTCTCCAGTTCGTCGGAGTAATGCTGCATCGCGCTTGCGGTCAGCATTTCACCTATGAACAGCGCACAGAGCCAGCCGGCGCGCTTCTGAATCATTTCCGAAAAGCTGATCTCCATGTAGGGCTCCGCCATGCCCTCGACGCCGCCGAACCTCTGCACGTCTTCCGTACTTTCGGCGAGAATGGCGTCGATCACGTCATCGACCGTGACAATGCCCAGCACACGATGCCGCGCATTAAGAACAGGCACGGCAAGAAGGTCATGGATAGAGATCAGCCGAGCAACCTCTTCCCGGTCGGCATCGGGGTCGACCCAGACTGGATCGCGATCGGAAGCGACATCCATGATACCGCTGTTCGGATCGCTCATCACGAGCTGGCGTAGGGATACGACTTGCAATAGTTCGCGTGTGATCGGATCGAGCACGTAGATCGCATAAACGGTTTCGCGCGTATGTTCGACGTCCCTGATGTGCTTGAGCGTCTCCGCGACCGTGTACGTGGCGGGCACGCTGACGAATTCGGTCGTCATGATGCTGCCGGCGGTCCCTTCCGGATAGGCGAGCAGCAATTTGAGCGATTGGGCAGTTTCGAAATCGACGCGGGCAAGAAGGCTGGTGCGATCCGGCCCGTCCAGCTGCCGCAGCACGTTCGCAGCGCGGTCCGCCGACATACCTTTGAGGATATGTCCGGCGAAATCGTCCGGAAGATCGAGAATGAGATCGCCGGCGCGCGCCAGCTCCGGCCGGTCGAAGATCTCGACAGCGCGCTCTAACGGAAATTGCGAAAGGATCGCCGCAGCGGTCTCGATATCCTGCTGATTGAGCTGCTCGACGATGTCCGCATCGTGCTCATCGAGCAGTTCGACCAGCAGAATCGGGTCGACGTCTTCGCCCGACGCATAGTGGATATCTTCCATGGCTCACCTCTCGATCCGCCGTCGCAACGGATCGTGGTGAACCGACCCAACGGTCAGACCACGAACCTCGACGGCCGAGTTCTACTACTGTCGCTAGACAAGGGTTGGGTTCCTTCAAAACGCTTCGCCGGGAGTACCGGCAGCCGCGCCGGTGACATGGGCCGATCGGCTTCAATAGTCAAGGCAGGATCGAAATTGTTTCTGTGCGTCGCGCGGCCAAGCCCCCGCGCAGAAATTCAGAAGTGTCGTCGCAGATGAAAATTGCTTTAACGCAATCGTGCTTTTATTGCATAGACTCGCCACCCGCCAAGAAATGAAAACTGTGTTCGGACGAACGAAGACGGATGTAGCCAATGGACGTGCCGGGCTGGCGTGATTGGGCGTTCGCCTTAAAGACCTTTGGGGCCGCCATCCTGGCTCTCTATCTGGCGCTTTGGATCGATTTGCCCCGGCCCTACTGGGCCGTCAGCACTGTTTACATCACCAGCCAGGTTCTCGCAGGCGATACGCGCTCGAAAGCCCTTTATCGGGCATTGGGAACGCTTCTCGGCGCCAGCATGAGCATTGTGCTCGTTCCAAATCTGGTCAATACGCCGCTGCTCCTTTCGCTCGCCATCGCGGTGTGGGTTGGGTTTTGTCTGTACTTTTCGCTGCTGGACCGGACACCGAAAAGTTACGTGCTTATGCTCGCGGGTTACACTGCCGGCATTATCAGTTTTCCCGCCGTGGATGCACCGGGCACGATATTCGACATTGCAGTCTCACGCGTGGAAGAAATTACGCTCGGCATTTTCTGCGCCAGCATCGTCTCGATCGTCATTTTCCCGCAATCGGCCGAACCCGCCATGTCCGCGCGTTTGGATGCTTGGATTAGGAGCGCCAGGGAATGGGTTATCCAGTCGGTCTGCCACATCCATGCCGGCTCTGATTCTCAGAAAAAACGCTTGGGGTTGGCCGCCGATGCAGTCGCTTTCGACGCAATGATTTCATCCTTGCGCTACGAGTTAAGCACCTTTCGCCGCTCTCCGGAGGCGTTGGCAACGCTGCGCCAACATATGCTGATGTTCCTGCCGATCGCCTCGGCGATGGCCGACCGCATTAAATTTCTAGAGAGATCGAAGGGCCTAGATGCTTCTGTCCGCAAATTGTTCGACGACGTTGCAAGTTGGTTGCGATCCGACCGGATCGATCCCGACCGTGCTCACAGATTGCGTCAAGAATCGGAAAAGCTCGATCCGCCCTTGAACAAAAAGTCGACTTGGAACGATCTCGTTCTGGCGAATCTGCTGGCCCGCCTCAGGGACTTCATCGACCTTCGCCAGGATGTAAGGCTTCTCCAGCAGCATCTTCACGTCGGTGTACGTCCGCCGGACCCATTTGCTTTTCGTTATACAGCTAAGGCGCGCGCCATACGCCACCGCGACCACGGCATGGCGCTGCTTTCTGCAGTCGGCGCTTTTCTCGCAGTCGGCGTGAACTGCGCGTTTTGGATCGCGACGGGATGGCCCGACGGCGCATCGGCTCCGATGATGGCGGCCATCGTATGCTCGTTCTTCGCCACCTTCGACGATCCGGCGCCCTACATTGTTGGTTTTGGATATTCGGCATTGTTCGGCGCCATTGGGGCTGCAATTTATCTTTTCGGAATTTTGCCGCTCGCGACCAATTTCGAGATGCTGACGCTTGCACTCGCTCCCGGGCTGATCGTATGCGGCGTCTTTATGACCAAGCCCGCCACGGCCCTTATCGCAAGGTTGATGGCCGTGAACTTTGCGACCCTGATAGCAATCCAGAACGGAGGCATTGGCGAGTTTTCACCATTTGCAAACTCGACCGTCGCGGTCCTTTTCGGAATTTGGTCCTCGGTCGTGATCATCCGCCTGGTGCGCTCGGTCGGCGCGGCATGGAGCGCACATCGCCTGGAACGAATCAATCGCGAAAGCCTGATCGACGCTGCGAGGCATGGAGGCTCGAACCATGGTCTTGAACTTGCGGCTCTGATGCTCGATCGCGTCGGCCTAATCGCGCCGCGGCTGTCGGCGCTCCCGCGTGACGATGCCGAATGGATCGCCGATGTCCTCGCCGACGTACGCGTCGGCATAAACGTTGTTGAGCTCCGAAGGGTGCGAACGCAGCTTCCGCACAATACCGCACGAGCGGTGGAGCACATTCTCGCCAATGCGGCGCGATATTACCGGCACTCGCCGCATCAAGACAGCGTCCGCTCATTGCTTTTGCATAACATCGACCATGCATTGGAACTATTGCTGGCCGGACCGGAAAATCCCGCGCAACGGACAGCTGCTCTCGCTCTCGTCGGCCTGCGTCGAGCGCTCTTTCCGGATGCGCCGGAGTTCCGCTCGCCCTTGCTTTTGCCGCCTCCGCACGGAGTAGCTGCATGAGGGGGGAAATAGACGTATATGGAGTCTTCATCCCGTCGCTGCTTGCCTGGGCGATCATCGGATTCGCCCTCAGCATCTTTCTGCGTCGCGCGTTGGAAAGGTTCGGTGTTTACAAATACGTTTGGCACAGGCCCTTGTTCGACATTTCCCTTGTCGTCGTGCTCATCGGAGCCGTCGTCATGATCGCAAACCGGCTGCTCGCATGATCCGCTTTCCCCCGATACTGCTCCGCCTCGTTGTAACGCTCGCCATGGTACTGGCGGCGATCGTCGTCGGCGTCGCCCTTTGGGATTATTACCTGGAAGCACCGTGGACGCGAGACGGTCGCGTCCGCGCCGATGTCGTGGCCATCGCACCGGATGTTTCCGGGCTCGTGACCGAAGTTTTGGTCAGGGATAATCAGGATGTGAAGCGCGGCGACGTTCTGTTCCGAGTCGATCCGGAACGATACGAAATCGCTCTCAGGCAGGCAGAGGCCACTGTCGAAGGAATGAAAGCAGTCGCGGCGCAGAAAGCGGCCGATTATCAGCGCTACTCGCATCTCACCTCAACAGCGGTCTCGCAGCAGAAGGTCGAAGAAGCCCGCGCCGCCGATCTCCAGGCTCAAGCCGAGGTCCTGCGCGCTATCGCTGACCGCGACCTCGCAAAACTCAATCTCGAGCGGTCGAGCGTCAAAGCGCAAGTCAATGGCCGCGTCACGAACGTCAATCTACGCCCCGGCGCTTACGTCACCGTCGGCAAAGGCGTATTCGCATTGATCGACAGCGATACCCTACGCGTCGAGGGGTATTTCGAGGAAACGAAGCTCCACCACATTCACGTTGGAGACGTGGCCACGATACGGCTGATGGGCGACGGTCGCCGCTTGCAAGGTCACGTCGAAAGTATCGCAGGCGGCATCGAGGACCGGGAAAGAACCGAGGGCTCGAATCTTCTGGCAAACGTCAATCCGACTTTTTCATGGGTTCGTCTCGCGCAGCGCATCCCCGTCCGCATCAAATTGGATTCGCCGCCGGGCGACATGCCTTTGGTGGTAGGCAGGACGGCGACGGTGTCGATTGAGAGCGGCACTGCGGCTGACGCGCCGACGAAATGATGCTTCGGGTAGGGAACGAGGCAGATGACGAAGCAAATCGGAGCCGGAACGCTTGGCCTCGTACTCCCTGGCGGCGGCGCGCGCGGCGCTTATCAGGTCGGCGCCATCAAAGCGCTCGCCGAATTAAGGCCTTCAACGCGCAGCCCCTTTCCCGTTATTGCCGGCGCATCGGTCGGTGCGATCACGGCGGCGTTCCTGGCATCGAAGGCCGCGCAATTCGATAGCGGCGTTAGAGAGCTGGTTACGCTTTGGCAAAACCTCCATTGTGAAAACGTTTACCGCACTGATTTCGGTTCGATTTCCCTTACCGGACTTCATTGGGTCTTATCGCTGACGCCGATCGCATCGCTCGGACTGCCAAGCCCGCGCGCACTCTTCGATAATGCGCCATTGCGTCAATTCCTCACTGAACACACCGACTTCGATCGCATCGCAAAGGCCGTGGAGACGGGCGCACTAAAAGCACTCTGCATAACAGCATCATCGTATGACCGCGGCCGGGCGGTGACATTTTTCCACGGCTCGCCCGAGATAAAGGAGTGGAGCCGCTCGCGCCGCGACGGTATCGCGACGCCACTAACGGTCGAACACTTGCTCGCATCTTCGGCGTTGCCGTTCGTTTTTCCGGCGCAGAGGCTTGGACGCGAACACTACGGCGATGGTTCGCTTCGTCAAACGTCGCCGCTGAGCCCAGCGATCCATGCCGGCGCTGACAAGATCCTTGTCGTCACCACGCGCGACCGCAATCCTGACCCGCCGCCGACGGCGCAGGAGGTCAAGTATCCGACGCTCGGCGCGATCAGCGGCAGCATGCTCGACATCATCTTCATGGACAACGTCGATGCGGATATCGAGCGCGCGCTTCGAATCGACCACACGCTCTCATTGGTATCCGAACCGCGCTTGAACGAGACGCCGTTGCACGACGTTGACATCATCGCGCTCGAACCGTCTGAAGATATCAGAGATATCGCGCGCCGATATGCGAACGATATGCCCTGGACGGTACGCATGCTTCTGCGCCGTATGGGACTGTGGGGTCAGGACTGGCGCCTGCCGAGCTATTTGATGTTCGAGCCTGCCTACTGCCAAGCCCTGATCGAACTTGGCTATCGCGATACGCTCGCCCGGGCCGAAGAACTTCGGGCGTTCATGGACGCATCCCAAACGATCACCACTTGAACGTCGGTTTATGTGGCTTTTCGTAGGCCCTTCGAATCCTGATGCCGGTCCGGCGACAAAGCCGCTCCAAGGCGCTTCAAGGCATTTGATGTGTCAAACCGATCGAGCATGATCTCAATAACGGCCGGGCCTTCGTTCGAAGCCTGCGCATACGTCAACGCGTCTTCTAGTTCGTCTTCGGTTCTGACGCGGCGTCCCCAGCCGCCTCCGAAAACCTCCGGAAGCCTGTGGTAAGCCCAGGGTTGAATGTCGTTATACGGCCCCTCATGAATGATGCGTTCGGTCGTATATCCGTCGTTGTTCAAGAGCAGGATGATCGCATTGCTCTTGTGCCTGCAAAGCGTCGACAGCTCCTGCACCGTCATCTGAAATGCCCCGTCGCCGATGAAGGTGACGGGCCGCCTCGCGGGATCGGCAAGCGCTGCACCGAGCGTCGCCGGAAGGGCATAGCCGATCGAGAGATAGAACGCCTGCCCGATAAAGCCGACGTCGTGATGCATCACAAGATCTGCGGCGAGAAAAAGGGAATCGCCCGTCTCGGCAATGACGGTCGTGTCGTCGCCCACAAATGCGTTTATCCGTTTGGCAAGGTGGCCAACAGTCAATGCGCGGCCCGGCTCGACGGTAAAGCCGGTATCCAGAAGCTTCGAAACACTCGTGAACGGTGGATGCCGCAAACCGCCCTTCGGCATAAGATCGGCAAGCCCCTTCACGACATCGCCGATCCACACCTGCTCATAGACGTGCTGGCTGATCTTCAAACGCCCGGAGTTCGCCAGGATCATGTGACGGCCTTCGAGCCCGCTCGTCTGCAAGCCGAAATTGATATCGCTGACCCACGCGCCAAGGCACAAAAGCACATCGCTGTTTTCGACAATATCGCGAATCTCTTTTCGCGACGTACCGCCTTCGTAAACACCGATGGCTTGCGGATGATTTTCCGAAATTACCGTTTTGCCGAGCAGGGTCGTTGCCACCGGCAGAGCGCTGGCTTCGACCAGCCGATAGAAGTCCTGCATCAGTCCGTAGCGATGCAGCTCCGCGCCGCCGAGTATGACAGCTCGACTGGCACTGGACAGCAATCCCATCACCTCGTCGAGGGCCTCGTGAAGCGCCTCGGGATCGGACGGCGGCCGGCTGGGCGGCGCAAAGGGGCCGGGCGTTTGGCATGAACGATCCACCATATCGACGGGGATTTCGATCATGATTGGACGTTTTTCAGCCATGCATCGCGCCAGCGCCTGGTCGATGCGTTGCGGAGCCTCGGCGGCGTCGTCGAGCAGCACAGATGCAACCGTGATGTGGGAATAAGCCTGCTGCATGGTCGTAAAGTCGCCGACGCCGTGATGCAAAAGCATGGACGATCGACGCTGCATCGTCCGCGGGCTGCCAACGAGAACCACGACTGGTACCTGTTCGGCATAAGCGCCTGCGACGGCATTCATCGCGCTGAACCCGCCGACGCCCCAGGTCACGCAAACGCAGCCGACTCCGTTGATCCGCGCATAGGCATCGGCGGCATATCCGGCGTTGAGCTCGTTGCAAGTGCCGACGAATTCGATGCCGGAGGCAATCAAACGGTCCATGAACGTCAGGACGTAGTCTCCAGGCACGCCAAATGCATGCCTGAGACCGATTTGCTTCAGGCGTTGGGTGAGAAAGCTGGCGACAGTCGATTGCGGCATCCATCCAGGATGGATGCCGGGAAGTGCCGCGTCAAATGTCTAAAAAACCAATTCGATCGAATTTGTTATCGATGGGCAATGGCGACGTCCTGCAAAACGTGTGCTTCGAGCAGAACCTCGTCCAGGCGATATTTCAAAATATCTCCGACACTCACGATACCGACGAGCCGGCCGCCGTCCATGACCGGCAGGTGTCTGAGACGCTTGTTGGTCATTAATCGCGCTGCATCTGCAATGCTGTCGGAGGGCGCGCAGGTGAAAACGCCGGTGATCATCAAGTCCGAGACATGCATGCCGCCGACCGCGCCCCCATGGACGGCAACACCGTCGGAGATCGCGCGCTCCGTGATGATGCCGTTGAGCGTCACGCCGTCGTTGCTGACGATCAAGGCCCCGACACCCTTGAGCCGAAGCCTCATCGCAGCATTCTGTACGGTTTCGGTCGGCCGGACCGTCATGATGTCCGACCCTTTTGTCTTCAAGATGCTTGAAACATTCATGGACAACCTCTTTTTCGGAAGACGCTCACGGCGCCGACAGCACGACAAAGGACGTCCCTTGCCGTGTCCGGTGTTCTCCTAGCTTTTCTTGAAGTGCCGCCAGACGGTGCCCCCGTACAGCGGTACGGCACTGAAATTAGGCGCGAAATGTGCCAAGACGAAGCCATTGGCAGATAGCGACCCGACTTATCGAAGCCCGTGGTACTTATCGAAGATGTAGGAAACGATGCCGCACGAGACCAGATGTCGTCGGTCGAATGGAAAAATTGTTTTGAGGCGTGGTGCTGCCGGAGGGGATTGAACTCTCGACCTCTCCCTTAGCAAGGGAGTTGTTGAGTTTCTAATTCCTTTTGTTTTCCGCATGTTTGCAGCACCTTTATAGAAGTGTTACAGGTTTCGTTACCGGAGCTTCGTTATTCCAATTCAGAGGTATCAACGTCGCGCACGGCTTCTGAGACTTCATCCAACTCAAAATGATCATAGCGCTCGACCGCGCTGTCGCTAAGCCAGTTGCCAGCCTTTTTAAGTTTCGGTCGATCGAGCTTCGCCTTCTGCCGCATGCGCCGACCAAAGCTGTGCCGGCCAATATCGTGCGGCCGAATCTTACCAAGTTTGGCGCGCTCGCGTGCATGTGCAACCATTTGGGACATCCCCGTCCGTGTCTTCCATCCAAAGACGAGAGCTTCCGGATCAGGCCGATCCGAGTCCTTAGCTTTGCAAAATTCGGCCCACTCCTTCAGCGCGCTTATCAGCAACCGCGGTAGCATTACGAGGCGAGGCTTTTTGTTCTTCGTGTTTGCGAAGAGCACGGTCCCCGCACCGAAATCGATATTCCGCCACCTCAGCTCCACAGTCGCCGCTGTGGTGCGTTCGCCGGTCAACGTCAGCATATAAAGAGCGGCCTTGTTGCGCGCCGCCTTCTTGCGATTCCGGCCGTTAAGATCCGATGCGACCGCGATCAGTTTCTTGATGTCTCCATCCGACGGTGCGTTTGTCTCTATCGCTCGGTGCGCGCCTTCCGGCCGCCGCCAGCTCCGCTCTGGAGCTTTCCCGGCCTTGGACGCCGCCGTGTAAACCGAGATGAACGGCGTGTAGACCTCTCGATTTCGGGTCTTACCCGTGGCATTGGGCCGAAGCTTCTTGGCGGCGTCGTCGAGTTCCTGTTGGGTGATGTCGTCGAGAAATC
>NZ_DASZTY010000036.1:0-24060 GCF_035548195.1 Hyphomicrobium sp. | reverse complement strand
GGGTAACTTCATCGCCTGGGATGGTGCGAAGGGTAAGATCGTCTGGTCGAAGCCTGAGCAGTTCTCGGTCTGGTCGGGTGCTCTGACGACAGCTGGCGGCGTTGCCTTCTACGGCACGCTCGAAGGCTACTTCAAAGCCGTAGACCAGAAGACCGGCAAGGAACTGTTCAAGTTCAAGACGCCGTCGGGCATCATCGGCAACGCTATGACCTATCTGCATGATGGCAAGCAGTACGTCGCCGTGTTCTCGGGCGTTGGCGGTTGGGCCGGTATCGGTCTGGCAGCCGGCTTGACGAACCCGACCGATGGTCTGGGTGCTGTCGGTGGCTACGCTGGCCTCAAGCAGTACACCAACCTTGGTGGATCGCTGACAGTCTTCGCTCTCCCATAGTGGAGCGCTAGAAATCGGAGCCGGCGCAGGGTGACCTGCGCCGGCTCCTTTTGCCGTTTCGGATCATGAACTAACAACGAATAAAATCCTTTCGAGCGAACTCAGCTCGCAACGGCCGACCGCGAATTAGCTAGGAAATTCACGCGCTCAAGTGCGCCGCCATGTCATGGTTTGGGCATAAGTTATCTCTTGAGCGAAGGGCGCAAGTTGGAATACGAGAGCAGCGAAGGCGGTCCGGAACGACAGCCGCGCATATTTCTAAGAGACAACATGAGAGGAAGCTCGTGAACAAGTTCAGCAAAAGACTCGCAGTCGCGGTGGTGTCCTGCACGGCTGCGGCAATGGCTCTCTCCGCACCGTCGATCGCTGATGATCAGCCGAAAGACATCAAAGATCGCACGGCGCCGCCTGATCCGGTGTCAGAACTTGCCAAGCAGCAGGGTTATACGTTCGACGGGATCCGCTATCGCAACAAAGATGGAGATCCGCAGTACGTCGTCACCAAGCAGTACATGGTCGACTGGGGAACCTGGAACGGTTTCCGCCGCTACCACGATGCATGCCATGTCTGCCACGGCCCGAATGCTCTCGGCAGCTCGTTTGCGCCCGCGCTGAAAGATTCATTGAAGACCATGGATTACAACACCTTCCTTGCGACCGTCGCTGGTGGCAAGAAAGAAAACAAGGGTGGCACGATGTTCGTCATGCCGTCGTTCGGCGAAGACAAGAACATCATGTGCTACATCGACGACATCTACACTTACATCAAAGCCCGTTCTACCGATGCGATGCCCCCGGGACGCCCGGCTAACCGCGAAGACATCTCCGATGGAGCGCGCAAGGCAGCGGACGAATGCACCGGCTGACGTTGCAGGTTCGTAACCTCACTAAATATTGATGCGTCTTTTGCTCTCGGCGCGAGGGATGACGTCCAATATATCTACCGGCGAAGGTACTCTGAGGGGGCAGGTCGTATTGCGGCATGCCCCTTTTGCTTATCGGGATCGGCACGCACATACGCATTGAAACAACAAAGAAGGTATCGACGTGAGGAAACAAGTGCTCAAAAGCGTCTTCTCGACTGCGCCGGTCGTGGCCCTGGCGAGTCTCGGAATTCTTGCGGGTTTAGCCGCGAGCAGAACCGAAGCGGCCGAAGTTCCGCGTGCCAATCTCGTAAACCGTCAGGAGCTTCGCGTCTGCGCCGATCCGGCGGACCTACCGTTCTCCAACCAGAAAGGCGAGGGCTTTGAAAACAAGATAGCCAATATCATCGCCGACGAACTGAAGGTTCCCGTCAAGTACACATGGTTTCCAAAGTCGATGGGCTTCATTCGCATGACGCTCGCGGCTAAGCGGTGCGATCTGGTTATCGGTTGGGGGCAGGGCGATGACATCGTGCTCAACACGAACGCCATCTATAGATCGACGTCGGCGCTGATCTACAAAAAGGGCACCGGGCTGGATGGCGTGGACACGCTCGCCGATCCGCGTCTCAAGGGCAAGGTTATCGGAGTCCAGCAGGGATCCCCTGGAGGCAACTACGTTGCTCACTACGGACTGATGGGCAATGTCCATGGTTATCCGATGAACGTCGATCGCCGCTACTCCAATCCAGCCAAAGACATGATTGACGACATTCGTAAGGGCACCGTCGATGCCGGCGTTCTCTGGGGCCCGATAGCAGCTTATTGGGCATCGCGCGGCGGTGAGAAGCTCGTCGTCGTTCCGCTGCTGAAAGAGCATGGCGCCGGCAAGATTGCGTTCCGCATCACGATGGGTGTCCGTAACGGCGACGACGCATGGAAGCGCCAACTGAATGACATCATCCGCAAGCGCCGCAGCGATATCGATAAAGTGCTTCTCGACTATGGCGTTCCGCTTCTTGTCGACGATGACACATCGATGGAGATGGTGACAAAGCCGCGTCCATCGGAATCGTTCACCATCCCCGCTGGCGCGAAAGGCGCAGCGGCGACACCCGCCAAGACCCCGTAAAGCTCGCAACGAGGTAGCGCATATGATAACGCGCTACCTTTTGCGCGGGCGGCGTTTATTTGCGAAGCTCAAGAGGCCCGCACGCAAGACTCATTTGCAGGCGACACAGAGACAGGTCTTGAGACGCTGCTTGAAATATAGAGGCCGACACATCGACTGGTTTGTTCGTTGTCCGATGCTTGCGTTCTCGTGCTTCATGCTCGCCTATGTGTTGCCGGGCGCCGCGCGGGCCGCTGGTATCGCAATTTCTTCGGCGGACTCTCAGGCTGCGGTTCAGCTTCCGCCGGAGCCCGAAGCCTATCGGACAGACCATTACCGCAGCCCCGTACCGTTGACGCTCCACGGCGCGACCGTTCTCTCGGACGAGCAGGCACAAAAACTCTGGTCGGAAAAATCTGCCGTCTTTATCGACGTCTATCCGCACCCGCCGAAGCCCGCTGGACTTCCTGCGGGAACGCTCTGGCGCGAGACGACACATCGATCCATCGAAAATGCCGTCTGGCTGCCGAACGTAGGCTACGGTGTCCTCTCGCCCAAAATTGATGCTTATTTTCGTCGCAACCTCAAAACGCTAACCCACGGCGACAAATCCAAGGAACTCGTCTTTTTTTGTCTGAAGAATTGTTGGATGAGCTGGAATGCCGCAAAGCGGGCTCTGAGCTACGGTTATACCAACATTGATTGGTACAGAGACGGCAGCGACGGCTGGCAGGAAAGCGGCGGTTTCCTCGACGAAGTCCACCCGCTACCCTAGGTTTGGCGCAGCCCGGCGCCTATTTTTGTACCCCACTCGCTGATTTGGGTCGATTGTCCCGCCCGTGTTGAGCGAGGGGTGGCGGATCTCGTGGCGCAGGGTAGGTTACGGCGATAACACCCCTGTCGTCAGCAGATCGGACAAGGAAGCCCCGTGACACTCAACGAACTCGCGATTTTGTTGGCCGCGTTGGCCCTCGCCGCGCCGCTTGCACGCTGGCTCGGGATAGCTGCGGTTCTCGGTTATCTGGTGGCCGGCGTTCTTCTCGGGCCGTTCGGAGCGGGCGCGCTGTTCTCCGAGCAAGATGCCGAACAGGTCCTGCACTTCGCCGAGTTCGGCGTCGTGCTGCTGTTGTTTCTGATCGGCCTAGAGCTCAGGCCGAAACGGCTTTGGGCTATGCGACAGGCGGTTTTTGGGCTGGGAAGCGCGCAGGTCGTGGTGACTGGCCTCGTCCTCGCCGTGATCGGTGCCGTATTTTTCAATACGCAATGGCAGCCGGCGCTATTCGCCGGAGCGGCATTGGCGCTGTCATCGACGGCGTTCGCCCTTCAGGTGATGGAAGAAAACGGTGACCTTAATACGCGACATGGGCGCCTCGGATTCTCGGTACTTCTCTTCCAAGACCTCGCAGCAATCCCGCTGATTGCGCTGGCGCCGTATTTCGCGGTTACCGCCAAGCATGCTGTTCCCCAAATCGACTACCTCGCTTTCGCAAAAGGTCTTGCGACGATCGCCGCGGTCGTTTTCGTCGGACGTTACGTCCTCGATGTACTGTTGCGTCTCGTCGCGCTCTCGAAGGTTAAGGAGGCTATGACCGCAGCGGCTCTGCTGACCGTGGTCGGCGTCACGTTGATTATGGAGTCCGTGGGACTTTCCGCATCGCTTGGAGCCTTCATCGCAGGTGCCCTGCTTGCCGAAAGCAGTTATCGCCACGAGCTCGAGGCGGACATTGCGCCGTTCGAAGGCTTGCTTCTCGGTATCTTCTTTACCGCAATCGGGATGTCGCTCAATCTTCGATTGCTGATTTCAGAGCCTGTACTCATCGCGACGCTCACCGCATCCCTCATCGCGGCGAAAGCGATTATTCTTTTCCTTCTCGGCCGATGGCAGGGCTTGGAAGCCGCCCCAGCACGACGATTGGCGTTTGCGCTTTCACAAGGCGGAGAATTTGCATTCGTATTGTTATCGGTTGGACGGGCAGCGGGCGTGCTCGGTTCTCAACCGTCCGAAATTCTCGCGGTCGTCGTCACATTATCGATGGCGCTGACGCCCATTCTCCTCATGCTTGACCGCTTGCTCTCGAAAAAAAGCAAAGCTCCACAGCGCGCGTACGATTCCCTGCCTGAGAACGACGGTCATGTGGTGATCGCAGGATTCGGCCGGTTCGGGCAGATTACTGCTCGCGTCCTGCGCGCCAAGGGCATCCCGTTTACGGCGCTCGATATCAGCGCCGAACAAATCGAGTTCGTGAAACGCTTTGGCAATAAGGCGTTCTTCGGCGATGCCAGCCGGCCGGAGGTTCTTGAAGCGGCGCAGACCGGCCGGGCTCGCGCGTTCGTGCTCGCTATCGACAATGTCGAGGCATCGATGCGGGCCGCCGAGATCGTCAAGACACATTATCCCCACGTGCCGATTTACGCGCGGGCGCGGGATCGCATGCACGCTATGCGATTGCTCGATCTCGGCGTCACGGAATTGCGGCGCGAGACGTTCTTGGCGTCTCTCGACTTAACCCGACTTTTGCTTCTGGGCCTTGGCTATTCCAACCGGGTCGCCGATCGGACTGTCAATACCTTCCGCGACCATGACGAGCGTCGCCTGAATGAAGATTACAAACTCGCCTCGGACGCCGAAAAGCTCGTCGAGCGTGCCCAGACTTATCAGGCCATGCTCGAAAAGCTCTTCCAGGAGGACGAAATCGAGGAGGCTAAGATGGCGCAGGAAGAGAAAAACCAGAAAGAGTCCAAGGCCAAATCCCGCGTTGGTGCTGCGTGACACTTGGTCTTTGGATGCCAATCCCTGGAATGCTGGGATTTTCCCTGTCCATGGGCCGACGACCGCGGTAGACGGCTCAACATTCGCCCGGTAAATGTCCGTCAAAACTTTAAGACAGTGCCTTGAGAGGCCAAAGACGGGACTGACGGAATCATGACCAAAGCCCAGACGAAGGCGGTGACGTCGCCGGCCCCGAGCGTACGCGATATGGCCAATGCTATCCGCGCGCTCGCGATGGACGCGGTACAAGCTGCGAACTCCGGTCATCCCGGCATGCCTATGGGGATGGCGGATGTCGCGACCGTCCTTTTCAACGAGGCAATGAGGTTTGATCCGTCAGACCCGGCGTGGCCTAATCGCGATCGCTTTGTTTTGTCGGCAGGCCATGGATCGATGCTGCTTTATGCGCTTCTGCATCTGACCGGCTATCCCGGAATGACGATCGAAGAACTCAAGAATTTTCGTCAGCTTAATTCGAAAACCGCCGGGCATCCGGAATATGGGCACGCGCCCGGCATCGAAACGACGACCGGGCCGTTAGGGCAGGGGATCGCCAACGCAGTCGGCATAGCGATGTCTCAGCGGTTGCTCGCCGCGCGCGTCGGTGAAGATCTCATCAACTACAACACCTACGTCATTGCCGGTGACGGCTGTCTGATGGAAGGCATCAGCCAGGAAGCGATCTCACTCGCAGGACATTTGAAGCTTGGAAAGCTGATCGTTCTTTGGGACGACAATTCGATTTCGATCGATGGTGCTACGAGCCTTGCCGTATCCGATAACGAGATCGAGCGCTTCAAAGCGTCCGGGTGGAATACCGCGCGTGTCGATGGGCACGATCCGGAGGCGGTTGCGTCCGCGCTCAAGACCGCGAAGGCGGATTCCTCAAAACCTTGGCTGATCGCCTGCAAGACGATGATTGGCTACGGCTCACCGAATAAAGCAGGCAAGTCTTCTGCGCATGGAGAGGCGCTGGGGGTCGACGAAATCAAAGCCACGCGCGAACGTCTTGATTGGCCGTATCAGCCGTTCGACATTCCCGATCATATTCTCTCGGCGTGGCGCGCGCTGGGGGCGCGCGGAGCCAAGGTCCGCGCGGATTGGACGAAGCGTCTTAGCGCCGCGAGCAGCGATGCAAAAGCGTTGATCAATGGTCGGAACATTGATAGCGCAGTCGCCACGGCGATTTCGCAGGCGAAGTCGGCATTCGCATCGGACACCGCGAAACGTGCGACGCGCGTCTGGTCGCAATTGGCGATCGAACATTTGGTCCCAGCGTTGCCGGAATTGATTGGCGGCTCGGCTGATCTGACAGGATCGAACGGAACGCGGACGAAGCACCACACATCCATCACACCTGATAACTTCAGCGGCAATTACATCCATTACGGCGTGCGTGAACACGGCATGGCAGCGGCCATGAACGGCATTGCGCTGTCCGGCTCGTTCATTCCTTACGGCGGCACGTTCCTCGTATTTACCGATTATTGTCGTCCGTCGATCCGGCTCTCCGCGCTCATGCAGCAGCGCGTCATCTACGTCATGACGCACGATTCCATCGGGCTCGGCGAAGATGGGCCGACGCACCAGCCCGTTGAGCATTTGAGCGCGCTGCGCGCGATTCCGAATTTGAATGTCTTCCGCCCGGCTGACGGCATCGAGACGGCGGAATGTTGGGAACTGGCTATAGCAGCCAAGAGGAGTCCGTCGGTGTTGGCGCTGTCGCGGCAAGCAGTTCCGAACCTGCGAAACGCGGATGCCGAGAACCTGAGCGCAAAGGGTGGTTACCTTCTGAAAGCGCCCGACGGAAAGCGCGACGTCACCCTGCTCGCGACCGGCTCGGAAGTTGGAATTGCTGTCGATGCAGCCGACGTCTTGGCGAAGGACGGCATAGCAGCCGCCGTCGTGTCTATGCCGTCATTCGAACTCTTTCGGGCGCAACCGGAGAACTATCGCGATCAGGTGCTTGGCGAAGCACCGCGCATCGCGATCGAAGCAGGGATTGCACAGTCCTGGTACGAATGGCTGCGAAAGGGTGACGCGTTCGTCGGCATGTCGGGCTTCGGGGCATCGGCGCCCGCAACGAAGCTTTATGCGCACTTCGGCATTACTCCCGAGCACGTCTCCGAAGTTGCGCGTAAGGCCATCGGTTCGAAGTCAGCGTAAATGTCAGGCGTAACGCCGCGAGACTAAAAACGTACTGGTAAATCGCATGAACCTGGACAAGCTGAAAACCACGGACGACATAAACGTCGCGGGGAAACGTGTGATCGTCCGCGCCGACCTCAATGTGCCGATCAAGGACGGCAACGTCACCGACGCAACGCGCCTCGAACGTCTCGTCCCGGGGTTGAAGGCGTTGGCATCGCGTGGCGCGAAGGTCGTCGTCATTTCTCATTTCGGACGTCCTAAAGGCATCGATCCCTCGCTTTCGCTCAGACCCGTTGCGGCCGCGCTGCAAGGTTTAATGGGATCTTCCGTTACATTCGCTGAAGATTGCATTGGAGAGAAAGCTGCCGTCGCCATTCAATCCTTGAAGGATGGCGACATCGCAGTGCTTGAAAATCTTCGCTTCCACAAGGGTGAGGAAAAGAACGATCCCGAATTTGCGGAAGAATTGGCCAAGCTCGGCGATCTCTTCATCGAAGATGCTTTTTCTTCCGCGCACCGGGCGCATGCGTCGACTGAAGGACTGACGCATCATTTGCCGTCTTACGCCGGTCCGCTGCTTATGGAAGAAATCGCGGCGCTACGGACGGCGCTTGAGAAACCGCAGCGGCCAACGGCTGCTGTCGTCGGCGGCGCTAAGGTTTCGACCAAAATTCCGGTGCTGACCAATCTGGTCGGCAAAGTCGATAAGCTGATCATCGGCGGCGGTATGGCCAACACGTTTTTGCAGGCGATGGGCACGATGATCGGCAAGTCGCTCTCGGAGCCGGAGTTCGACGCGACTGCGCGGGACATCTTGTCGGAAGCCAAGCAAAAAGGATGCGAGATCATTCTGCCTGTCGATGCCGTCGTCGCGCGGGAATTCAAAGAAGGCGCGGCGAACGAGATCGTCGATGTCGGCAACGTGCCGTTTGACGCCATGATCCTCGACATCGGGCCGCAATCCATCGCGCATCTCTCCGAGGTGTTGGCGAGCACGAAAACGTTGCTCTGGAATGGCCCGATGGGGGCTTTCGAGATCTCGCCCTTCGGCGAAGGCACGTTTTCGCTGGCGCGCACTGCTGCGGCCCTGACTAAGGCGGGAAAGCTTGTCTCCGTTGCGGGCGGCGGTGATACGGTCGCGGCATTGAACGCCGCCGGAGCAACTGCGGACTTTACGTACGTTTCGACGGCTGGCGGCGCTTTCCTCGAATGGCTCGAAGGCCGCGAGTTGCCGGGCGTCGCGGCATTGACGCAGTAAAGAGACCACATTCATGTTTGCAGACGCTCATATCTATATCGGAGTTGCTCTCGCGGGGTTCGCCAGCTTTCTCTCGCCCTGTGTGCTGCCGCTGGTCCCCCCCTATCTTGGATACATTGGCGGAACGACGCTCGATCAGTTGACGGGCGAGGACGCCGTTGACCGGCGCGTCTGGGTGCGGGTGGTGATCGCGTCACTATTTTTCGTGCTGGGTTTCACGACCGTTTTTGTGGCGCTTGGCGCCGGAGCGAGCACAATAGGCCAGGTACTGCTGTCCTATCGTGGCGCACTCGGAACGATTGCTGGCGTCGTGATTGTGATCTTTGGCCTGCATTTTCTCGGCGTCTTCCGAATTCCATTGCTCTACAGCGAAGCGCGATATTCCACGTCGTCGGAAGAAGCGAATTTCGTCAGCGCCTATATCATGGGTCTTGCGTTTGCATTCGGATGGACGCCATGCATCGGTCCGGTGCTCGCGACCGTATTGACGTTGGCCGCGAGCGAAACGAGTCTATGGGCGGGCGTGAAGCTTCTGTTCGTCTATTCGCTTGGACTCGGCATTCCATTCGTTCTCGCAGCGGTTGCGATCCGGCCTTTCCTCGGATTCATGAAACGTTTCAAGAAGCATTTCACCACGCTTGAAAAGATCATGGGCCTATTGTTGATCGTTACGGGCTTGCTTTTCATCTTCGGGGCGCAGAATTGGTTCAGCCAGTGGATGATCGAGCATTTTCCGAGCTTGGCGCGCGTTGAGTCGATGATTACGCCGGCCAACCTCGGAAGCGAAATACTGAAGCAAGGAACGCCGTAAATCCTCGCATCGCATTCGGATGGAGCCAATGGCAGCCGAACAGCCTCCGATCGCTTTGACGATCGCCGGTTCCGACCCATCGGGAGGCGCAGGGGTTCAGGCCGATCTAAAGACGTTTTCGGCCCTCGGAGTCTATGGAGCTTCTGTCATCACGGCGCTGACCGCGCAGAATACGACAGGAGTTTCCGGCGTCTTCGGCGTTCCGCCGGAATTTATCGCGGCGCAGTTCCAATCGGTCACGTCCGATCTCGCGGTTTCAACGATCAAGACAGGAATGCTCGGCGATGCATCGATTGTCGAAACAGTCGTTCGGATGCTTGCCGGCGTGCCCTGCACGCGAGTGGTCGTCGATCCGGTGATGGTCGCGACGAGCGGCGATGTTCTCCTTGATCCGGATGCTATTCAGTGCGTACGGGCCGATCTCATTCCGCGTGCGTTCCTCATTACACCGAACATTCCCGAGGCGGCAAAGCTGTTGAACGCTCATGAAGCGAATTCGGAAGCAGATATGCGAGCACAAGCTGTGGCATTGATGGAGCTAGGATGCGGCGCCGTTCTCTTGAAAGGCGGACACGTCGCGGGGACCGCTGCAGTGGACGTTCTGTTCGATGGAAAAGATCACCACGTCCTGCAAATGCCGTGGATCGACACGCGCAACACGCACGGGACCGGCTGCACGCTTTCGGCCGCTATTGCCGCGAACCTGGCGCTGGGGCTGCAGCTTCGGGAGGCAGTATCGGCCGGTAAAGCCTTCGTCTGGAATGCGTTGAAGTCTGGCGCGCTGCGGAGGATCGGACACGGTTGCGGCCCGGTGGACCATCTTTTTGAGCCTCGGCCACGGACGCTTGAACTATGAGCTCTGCAGATTGAGTTTGTTGCAACGCAACTTCATCTGTGGCGAACGAGCATCTACGCAGCCGACTGATATTCTTTCCAATGGCAACAAGACTTGCGGCCGCGTCTTCACTTTGGCAATTTGCGCGCGGCTCCGGCACGTGATGCCGGTCAAGATCTCCGGGGGGAGAGCCAAGCTCGTTCCATAGGGTAGAATGGGGCTTGGCAAAAACCGGTCCGCTTACGGCGGGCCGGTTTTTTGTTGCGCAGCTGGCACAGGTGCCGATTTTCTCGCCAGTTCGCTGATATCCTGTTCGAAAGTCGCGTGGGGTTGAGGCGCGATGCAGCTATTGTGTCAAAATAGCGGAAGGGCGCTGCACTGAGCGATCCGGCAATTCGCCGACGCTTCCGAGGGGGCAAGAACGATGCCGTTTCCACGTTATCTATCGCATGCGTTGCGTGTTACCGGCGTCGTCTCTGCCGCAATGGCTTTGGCCAGCCCAAGCGCCTTCGCCGGTGGCTTCGATATTCATGAGCAGTCGACCGTCTTTATGGGATCGGCGTCGGCCGGCTCTGCCGCAGGCGGCAGCCTTGGGTCGATGTTTTGGAACCCCGCGGCAACAGGACAATTTCCGGGATTCAACACGGAGTCGTCTTACACGCTCGTCCTGCCATATGGCGATATCGACATCAAAAACTCGCCACTTGGAACGGGCCGCAGCGGCAACATTGGTATCGACGCGACAACCAGCGACAGCTACGGCGCTTATCAGTTCGCACCCGACTTGTGGCTCGGCATGGCGATCACGTCGCCGTTCGGATTGGCGACAAAGCCTGAGAATATCAATTATCCCGGCTCCTATCTCGGCGTAACGAGCAAGCTTCTCACGATCAATGCCAACCCGACGATCGCTTACCGTGTGGCTCCGGGCATCACCATCGGTGCCGGCGTTCAGATCGAGTGGGCGCAGGGCAAATTGCAGTTCCGGGATTCTCCGGGGACGGTGGCACAGTTCGGAGGCACCGATTGGGCATTCGGCGGCACGGCAGGTATCACGCTACAGCCGACCAGCACCACGACGATCGGTGTTGGCTACCGATCGCAGATGACGCACGACCTTGACGGCACTTTTCATTCTGATGTGTTGACGGCGGGTACGGTTGTTCCGGCCGTCGGCACCATCGATCTCCCAGACATCGTCACGGCGAGCTTGCGGCAAGAGATGACGCCGACAACGCGCTTGCTTGGCACGGTTCAATGGTCGAATTGGAGCCGGTTCAAGGATCTGACGCTTACGACGCCGGGCGGCAGCCTGAAAACCGAAGCCAACTGGGACGATGGCTGGTTTTTCTCTGTTGGCGGCGAATACGATTACTCGCCCTCTCTGACACTTCGCTCCGGCGTTGCCTACGAGCTGTCGCCCATCGACAGCGCAACCAAGCGTCTGGTGCAAATTCCTGACAACAATCGAGTTTGGCTGAGCTTCGGTGCGAGCTACAAATGGAGCGAGGCGATGACGATCGACATCGCTTATTCGCACATGTTCATCGAAGACGGCGGCGTTGATCTCTACACGCCGACCGGCATCGGTCCCTTCCAGGGCGATGTCGAGGCGGCTGTCGACCTGTTCTCGGTCGGTTTGCGAACGAAGTGGTGATCCAGCGGAACAAGTTGCAACATAAAAAACCGGGCCAACGCCCGGTTTGATTTTTTGGAAGGACAAGCGTACGTCAGGCCGCGTCGTCGACCTTCAACTCGTGCAAAACACTTTCAAGGATCCCTTCGAGCTTGCTTGCCGCGGCATCGAGCGTGGTCGCCGCCGCGACTGCGCGTCTCGATTGGCCCGCCTGCGATTGGCTCATGGCGTAGAGCTTACCGGCATTGCGGGCGATTTCTTCGCAGCCCTTCGGATCGAACGGGTTCGCCTGCAACGACCAGGCGATATCGTGAATATCTTCTGCCGCCTTGAGGATGGCATGCGTCGGCAGGATGCTTTCGTCGACCGTCGGCTTGGCCATGAGATTTGCGCGCGTTTCGGCGAGGGACGCTTTGACGGTCTCGATTTCAGCTTTGAGTTGGCCGAGGAGCGCTGGCGGTTCGCGCAGGGAACTTTGCAGGCGCCGGATCGCGTCTTCCAGCAGGTTGCTGTCGAGCCGGCGGGCCCGCCTGCCGTGCTCGGCGAGAAACCATCGTCCGCGTGCCGTTTCGAGAAGCGTTGTCTCAATCGCCCTGTACTCGGTTTCAGTATCGTCCGCTACAGGTGAAGAAAAAGGCTGCATGACCGTATTGTGCTCCGCAAAAACGCTCAACGAATATGCGATTCTCGCTGATCGTTCAGGGGGAGGGGCTCGGTTGTGGAGGATAAGCCGTGCAGAGCCGAAAGCCGTATCTATTTCGCATCGGCCACCTATGAGAATGAACAAACTCTGAGCATTTTTCGGGCTGCGCGCATGCTTCCAAACGATCGCGGACAAAGGTTCGTGCTGCCTGTGGCCGTGTTCTACGGCGCGCTGTTCGTCGTCTACGGCATGTACGTGCCGTTCATGCCTTTGTGGCTCGACTACAAAGGTCTGACGGCAAGCGAGATCAGCACGATCATTGCCGCGCCCCTCTTTCTACGGGCATTCGTGACCCCGGTCGTTGCCGCCGCCTCCGATCGCGGCGGGGACCATCGCCGATACCTTATCCTTCTCGCGTGGTGCGCAATCGTATTTGTCCTGGGACTGACACAGTCGGCCTCGTTCTGGGCCATTCTTATTCTCACCGTGCTCCTTACCGTTTCCAATTCGACCAGCATGCCGTTGATCGACACCATCGCCGTGCAGGGCGCGCGTGCGCGGGGCCTCGACTATGGGCGGCTCAGGCTCTGGGGCTCGCTCAGCTTCGTAGCGGCCAGTTTTGCCGGTGGCATCGCAATCACGGCATTTGGGCGCGGCGCGGGTATCTGGCTCATTGCGGCAGGCTGCGTCCTCACGCTTATCGCCTCTTATAATGTCCCGTCACAACAATGCCGCGAACGCGAACCGGGCGCCGTCGCTCCGCCACTTTGGAAGGCGACGGAAGTTCGTGCGCTTCTCGCCTGCCGGGAGTTTCAGCTCTTTCTTATGGCGAGCGGACTTGCCCAGGCGGCCCACGCGGCATTCTTCACGTTCGGCACCTTGCTTTGGCAGAAACAGGGACTGTCGGCTGCGTGGTGCGGCACGCTCTGGGCAATAGGCGTTTTTGCGGAAGTGCTGCTCTTTACGTTCTCCAGCTACGTCGCCGGAAAATTTGGGGCCGCGCAATTGATTGTTGTTGGCGCAGCCGCGTCGATCGTGCGTTGGCTGGCGCTCGCGGCGGAGCCCTCACTTTTTATGTTGGTGCCCCTGCAACTTCTGCACGGCGTGACATACGGCGCAACCCATATAGGTGCGATGCATTTTATCCACGACTTCGTACCGCGTGATAAGTCGGCAAGTGCTCAGGCTCTCTATGCCACCGTTTCCGCCGGAGTTGCGATGGGAATTGCCACGCTCGCGGCCGGCTACGTTTATGCTATTGCCGGTCCGGCTTCGTATTTGGTGATGGCCGCGTTATCGGTGATTGCCCTTGGTGCGGGCCTGCGGCTTTTGCAAATTTGGAACGGCGGTATGCTGGCACCGCATGCCGAGAAATTAGCCCCATAGCGCTGGATCGGGCGGAAATACGATACCATTCCGAATTGTCAGATGTGGCGTTCGATCTTGCGCCAGCAGAAGCGGGCCGTCGAGATCGATCCAATCGGCATCGGCTGCAAGAAGCATCGCTGGCGCGACTGCGAGAGATGTGGCGACCATCGAACCGATCATCATCTTGAGACCGCGCCGCCGCGCTTCCCTGGAAAGAGCAATCGCGCCGGTCAGCCCTCCGGCCTTATCGAGTTTGACGTTCACCGCATCATAAAGACCGTCGAGGCGGTCAAGATCATCGGCGGTGTGAATACTCTCGTCGGCGCAAATGGGTACGGTATGCACGACGGATCGGAGCGCCCCATCGGCGCTTGCGGGAAGGGGTTGCTCGATCACCTCGACATCGCACTCTGCGGCAACGGCGATCAGCGCTAAGAGGGCGTCCGGCGTCCAGGATTCATTGGCATCGACGAGCAAGCGCGCATCGGGGCGCGCTCTGCGGACGGCACGCATGCGATCGGCGTCGCCTTCTCCGCCAAGCTTGAGTTTTAAAAGGGGAAGATCGCGGGCTCCGGCGGCCTTCGCCGCCATGGCGTCTGGTGCATCGAGGCTGATGGTGTAGGCGGTGAGCTTTGCGACCGGCTCGGCTAAACCTGCGAGTGCGGCAACGCTTTTTCCGGTGCGTTTCGCCTCGAAATCCCAGAATGCGCAATCAAGAGCGTTCAAGGCCGCGCCGGGCTTCAACGCCCGGCCCAGATCGCTGTGTTCGCAAATGGTGGACGCTAGCTGTGTGATTTCGGTCAAAACATCGTCGACCGTTTCGCCGTAACGCGCATAAGGCACAGCTTCGCCGCGTCCTGCGTGTACCCCGTCGCTCACGGTAACGACGACGACGTGCGCGGCTGTTTTCGACCCGCGCGAAATGGTGAAAGCGTCTTTCAGCGGCCAGGTTTCGCTGCAGGCTGCAATGCGGAAAGTGGACATGAAGAGGCCGGGATTGGTTTCGCCGCTCACGACCAAAGCGTTGCGTCCGTGAATGGTTCTCAGCGGATGCGTCCCGCAGCGTGGGCGAGGAAGAGATAAACCCGTCCGGTATCCGAGACCAGATGGTTCTGAGCGGTCCGACCGCTCGGGTCGCGGGCTTCGGCATCCTTGATGATCCGCTCGAAGTCCGACAGATAACGGAATATCGACTGTTCGAGATCGCTGTCCATTCGGATGCGGCTTGAGATTTGATCGAAAAGCGTCCGTGCTTCCGGTGCGTAGATACTGCGGACGAGGACGTTACGCTGTCCCGCGCGGATGCGGCCCCAGATCGCCGAGGCTGTCGCAGGGTCAAGCGCCCGCGCAATCGTTGCGATGTCGAGACGTACCGGCGCAGCGGCTGGCGGCGGCGCGGCAGTAGCATGTGCGTCGTCTTCGGAGGCGCGCGCCAGGAGGTCGCCGAGCGACCAGCCCTCACGCCCCTCTTGAGCTGAAGAACTCTTGCCACGGCTTGGAGCCGTTTCCTGCTGCACGAGTGCGGATGATAGCGAAACACCAGTCCTCTGGCTCGGACCTGCAATGGGGCGAACGACATCGCGTGGGGCGTTGGCGCGCTTCGAAATCTGGTTGAGTTGCTCGATGGCGCGAAGTTGGTCTTGGAGCGCCCGGCGCATGGATTCGGCGGTTTCCCGTGTCGAATGCGGGAGGCGCGCGGCTTCCTCTCGGATACGGGCTTGCTCTTGGGCGAGCGTCGCCGCTGCCTCGGCCGCGCGTTGACGCGTCTCATCGGATTGCGATGCGAGACGCGACGATAACTCTTCGAATTCGCGCGACAGGTCACCCGAGACGCTATGGAAGCGGGCGCGCAAATCGGAAAGCGCGCGGTTGCTTTCGGCTTCGGTCTCGTTCTTGACGCGATCGAGTTCGGCCATCAGGACACGCGTCCGGCTTTCGGCACCGTCACGAAGCTCTTCTGCAATTGCACGCGCTTTATGTTCGATGCTGGAGAAGGAGTCTTCGAGGTTGTGCGAATAGCCTGCGATCGTGCGTCCGAATTCGTCGGCCTTGCCCGATAGGCGGTCGAGTGTGTTGCTAAGCTCCGCATGGCGCGACTGAAGTGTCGACTCGATCCGAAGATTCGCTGTGTCGAGCACGTTGGCCGCTTTCAAGATCTTCTCGCCGTGGTTCTCGAACCGGTCGGTGACGCCGTGGATTTGCGCAAACAAATTCTCGGCGACGTCCTGCAGCGCGCTGGACTGCTTTGCCAGACCGTCGATCGCCTTCATCGTCTGGCGCGTGATGTTTTCGCTCGTCCGATGAACGGCACTGATGCCGTTCATGACAGAATCGTCGAGTTCTGCGGCCTGCCGCGCCATCGTCTCTTGGAATGAGCGCGCATGCAGCTCCAGCGCATTGCCGAGCAGCGACGCCTTTTCGCTGACCGCCGTATCGATGGCCGACGTCGAACGCATGATCTGATCATCGAAGAGCTCAAGCCGCTTCTGGAACGCTTCATCCAGAGATTTGGTGCGTTCGACGAGCTGGATATCTAGAGCCTGGGCGCGGTTCGAGAGCGTCGTATCGAGCGCAAGTGCATACTCCTCGAATACAGTCTGCAAATTTTCCGTGCGGTTGCCGAGCGTAGTGTCGAGGGTTTGCATGTAACCGTCGAATGTCAGGCGCATCTGCTCG
The DNA here is from genome assembly GCF_035548195.1 of Hyphomicrobium sp. Lineage (GTDB taxonomy): Bacteria > Pseudomonadota > Alphaproteobacteria > Rhizobiales > Hyphomicrobiaceae > Hyphomicrobium_B. The sequence continues at coordinate 7,547 of NZ_DASZTY010000036.1, read as the reverse complement.
GTTCTGGCGCCCAATGCGGTTGCAAATGCCGACGTGTAGTCTTCGAGAACCGTCTGCAATTGCTGCGTTCGCGCGCCGACCGTGCCTTCGAAGCGACCGGTCGCGGTCGCTAGCGAGCCTTCGAGGTTTGCGAGGTTCGATCCGGCGTCGTTGATGATTTTTGAAAGTGTAAGCTGCTGTGTAGAAAGCTTTTCGATCAGCGTCGGAATTTCGGTGCCGAGCGTCCGAAGCGTTTCGGTAACGCTGGTCGAGGTGTCGACGAGCGCGTGACGCTCGCCGCCGAGTTCCTTGATGAGATCGCGGATGCGCTGCTCGTTTTGCTCATAGGAGCGCTCAAGCTCGGCAATTTGATTGTGGACCAGGGCTTCAAGTTCACCGGCGCGGCCCAACGCACGGGACACAGCGTCATTCATGAACGATACTTGCCGGCGAACGGCTTGGCCGAGGCTGGCGATCGATTGCTCCGCCGTCCGGTCCGGCTCCGCAAGGCGGATCGCGACCTCGCTCATCGTCGATGATTTGAGCGCCAGCGACGCGACGTGCCAGCTGAGAAGCGCAAGAAGCCAGATGATGCCGATCGGCGCCACGACTGCGGTTGCCGTGTAGAGCGTTGCTGGCTGCATAAGCAGCGTCATGAGAGACGCGCCTTCGTGCCATTTTGGTGCCAGTGCCAGGGCGCCGAGCGTCAAACCGCCGACGGCCCAAACGATGCTGCCTATGGTTGCGAGGCGGAAGACTTTACTGGATGGTTTCTGTTCCAGCGCATAGATCAGACCGCCGATACTCGGGACGTCGTCATTGGCGGCAATCTTGCCCCGCACCGGTCCTGCAGGTCGGCGCCGCGCAACGCGGCGTGCCGGAGGATCGTCGGATTGCGCGACAACGGGAGGAGCCACTGGCTTCTCGACTTTGGGCGAATCCGCGGGCTCGCCGCCAAGTAACGGCGGCGGCAGTGCAGGCGCGCCAAGCGTAGGTGGATCGTTGTCCGACGGCGGGCCAAAGCTCGGCTCTACCGGAGTTGCTGCCGGAGTCCGACCCGCAATGGCCATCAGTTTCGCAATTTGATCTTGCGACATTGCGCAACGCCCCCCACTCGAACCGGCGGAAATGACCCGTGCGCGCAGGTCAGCCGGAACTCCCACCACACCCTATCGGACTTTCAACTCTCCGCAAAATGGAAAGACAATGGTAATCATAAGAAATGTCCATACAATTTAGGCGGTTAGCCGCCGGGTCGCGTGCTTTAAGGCCAGATTGGGGCAAAGCTGCTGGCGGGGGCCATCTTCATATGGAACGCGGCCGAGGTAAAAGGCTATGTTAAATATCTTTTTCCGTGGTCGTTCGAAATAGAAAGCCGGGTTTTACCCAGGGTTATTCAAGGTTTGCTATGGTTTGAATTCTCAGCGGATATCGTTGGGGCGGCGGATCTGGGACGAACGATGCAAGCAATCGCAAGACGGCCAACGGAAGCTCCGGCTTCGGATGATGCAGTTCCGGCCGCAAGCGGTCCCCTCGATATCCAGCACCTCCGCCGATATACATTCGGCGATCAGGCGCTTGAAAAGGAGATACTTTCGCTATTTCTCGCGCAGCTGCCTGAAACGATTGCAGCACTACGTGCAGCCGCAAACCAACGCGATTGGAAGGTTGCCGCGCACACGTTGAAGGGCTCCAGCCGGGCTGTCGGCGCCTTCCGGCTCGGCGATATTGCGCAGGAAGCCGAGCAGCTGACCTACGGAGCGGATGCTGAGGTTCGCGCAGATGCGATTTGCCGTTTGCAGGAGGCTGCGTCCGAGGCGCGAAGCTTCATCCAGGCGACCTACGGGCTAAACGAGCGCCCGTAATTTCCACGGTTATTGAGGCTTGAGCGTCATGTCTCAGGCCCGGAGCCGCCGTTCGGCTTGAAATGCCGCCAGGGTGGCTCTAAGTGTGCGCGCTACCCGTATAAATCTCCCAATCCGCCGAGAATCTACGCTCGCCTTCGGATTTGCGAAATAGCGATAGGACGCGCACTTAACCATGACGAAGATCACGTTCATCCAGCCCGACGGCGAAAGCCAGACGGTGGAGGCGGAAAACGGCTTAACTGTCATGGAGGCCGCGAAGCTCAACGACGTCCCGGGCATCGAAGCGGAATGCGGCGGAGCGTGCGCCTGCGCGACGTGTCACGTATATGTCGATGAAAGCTGGCGCGAGAAGACGGGTAAGCCTTCCGAAATGGAGGAGGACATGCTCGATTTCGCGTTCGATGTGCGGGAAGAAAGTCGGCTGTCGTGCCAGATCAAGATCAGCGACGCGCTCGATGGCCTGGTCGTCCGGGTACCGGCGAAGCAGTTCTAATAGCGGGTAAGTAGCGGGCACAGAATGAACGTGACGACGGCGGCGCCGGATGCGCCAAAAAGCTCAGAAATGATCGAGACCGATGCCATCGTGATCGGCGCAGGGCCGTGCGGATTGTTTGCCGTCTTCGAGCTGGGCTTGCTCGATATGAAAGCGCACGTCGTCGATATTCTTGATCGTCCCGGCGGACAGTGCACCGAGCTTTATCCCGAAAAGCCCATCTATGACGTTCCGGCTCTCCCGACCGTTACCGGCCAAGAGCTGACGGACCGGCTCATGGAGCAGATCAAGCCGTTTGGCCCGCAATTTCATTTCAACGAAAGAATAGACACGCTCAGCCGCCAAGCCGATGGACGGTTTCGCCTGACGACCGATGGTGGAAGCGAGTTCCTAGCGAAGGTCGTCGTCATCGCGGCGGGCGGCGGATCGTTCACACCGAAGCGGCCGCCGCTCGCGGGTATCGAAACGTACGAGGGCAAATCCGTCTTTTATTCCGTTCGCAAGATTGAATCGATGCGCGGCAAGGACGTCGTGATCGTCGGAGGCGGCGACAGCGCCCTCGATTGGACGCTCAATTTGGCACACGTCGCAAAAAGTTTGACACTGGTCCATCGCCGTGACGAATTTCGCGCCGCTCCGCATTCGGTCGAAAAGATGCGCGCGCTCGTTGAGGAAGCATCCGTCCGGCTGATGATCGGGCAGGTGACCGAACTTGAGGGTGCGAACGGAGAATTGTCAGCAGTACTGATCAAAACTGCGAATGGTTCCGAGCGCGTGCCGTGCAACGCGATGTTACCGTTCTTCGGCCTGACGATGAAACTCGGTCCGGTGGCGGACTGGGGGCTCAATCTTCATGAGAACCTTATAAAGGTCGATACCGAGCGGTTCGAGACAAGCGAAAAGGGCATTTTCGCGATTGGCGACATCAATTGGTATCCGGGAAAGCTGAAACTCATCCTGTCAGGATTCCACGAGGCGGCGCTTATGGCCCAGGCCGCGCACCGTATCGTCTACCCGGACAAAAAGCTGATGTTTCAGTACACGACGTCGTCTTCGAGTCTGCAGAAGAAGCTCGGCGTAAAGTAGGCGCGTGGCCTCTTAAGCGGCCGCGACGTTGCGGAGAATGCGGCGAAGCGGCTGCGGAATGGCTTTAAGCGCCGACTTTAGGCGCGGGCGCAAAAATCCGAGATAGACACGCGCATAAAGAAATCCTCTCAGGCTCGTCGGCATCACCCAGTCGACAACCGCCTCTGATTTATCGCACCAATCGAGCTTGTAGGGATCCCCCGGCGCCATCATGTCATAGGTGGCAAGGTTCTCGACAAATCCCTGCTTTAGGTTCTGCTCAAGCAATAGAACGCCAACGCCGGCTTTCTCGAAGTCGAGCTTGAACGCCATCACGTGAATAACGAGACGCCCCTTGCACGTGAACGAGACTTCGTATGCGGCGATCTCCCCATTGCTTTTAAGCGCCGAGACCACGCAGGGAACCGGCTTTTCGCGTCCGGCTGCTAGATCTGCAAAAAGCGAAGTGGTGCGCTGATCGCTGAGCGCATTTGAAACGAGTCCGCGGTCCTTGAGCCACTCGGCTTTGACGGCGATTGCATCGGCAGCAAGGTCACCGGCGTTCACGCCGCCATGTAGCCGGACGAATTCGATCGGGCCTTTTTCTTCGAGGCGACGCGCCAACCGGCGGCGGTTCCTGCGAGCTCGGCTTGAAAATCGTTCTTCGAACGCAGCGAAGTCCTTCGCACTCGACAGATCCATGTAGGGCGCAATCTGGCGGTCTGCGATCGAGGCGCCTGCGTCCGCGAACAACCCGGCGACATTGGCATCGGCGCGCACACGGCGGAGGCGCAGGACATCCGACGCAACGTGCCGCCTGGCGAATGCGAGACCGGCGCGCAGTATAGCCTCGGCGTCGGGTTCCGGATCGACAAGCGCATCGCCGTATTGCGCGACGGGCTCCCCGAGCCAGAAGGTTTGCGTCACGCCGTGCGTTCGCTCCGAGACGAGCGGCCAGATCATTATCAGACGGCCATTGCGACGGCCCGTGACAATCGAGAGTTTCGTACCGGCATTTGCGCTCGTGTCCGCGAGATAATGGCTAGCCCAGTGCCAGCAGAAATTGAACGTTTGGAAGACATGAATGGATTTTCCAGCACGTTCGAACAGCGCGTTCCACTCGTCTTCGAGAGCATCGAAGGCTTTCCGATCGCTGATCAGTGCCAGTTCGACATCGGCCGCACCGGCTGCGGAAGTTAAATGCGGCGTGTCAGGCTTATCGGCCCGCGGGATATCGAGCGAGGTCAGGGAGCGGACAGCGGCGTCCATGGCAGCCTTTGCATGAGATGATCGCGCGATGGTTGACGCGCTGGAGATGGTGGGGTTTTAGCTCGCAATCGTTAGGCGACGGTTACGGAGGATCCGTGAACGCTTGCCTTAGAGGTGTGCAATTTCGAGAAAGCCGAAAGCGAGAAGGACGACAGCGCAGACCGCGACGACGAGCTTGCCTCGTCGCGAAGGCGCGGCATGCCCGAGGATGAGCGGCGCAATCAACGTCGCCGCGGCCCCGAAATTGACAGGGATCAATCCTGCAGGCCCGATGGAGCCGTGGACATTGGGAAATGCCAAACCGATCCAGACCCCCGCTGCGATACCGGCGGACAGGCCACCTAGGATGCGAGGCCAAAACCCGGCGTCGGGCCTTTGCAGGCCGAGAATAGACGCCGACGCCAATGGTGCGACGATCAATAAAACGCCGACAACGGCCTTGACGACGATTTCAGCCCAGAGAATCTGCTGCACGCGATTGAAATCCGAGGCGCTTTGAGCAGGAATGCAGAGACATTCGCCGGACGTTCAAAGCGTCCGTTTCTATTCGAACACTGCCTTCATATCGGCACCATGCCCATCGGGCGATGAGCCTCCCCAGCTGCCGAACAAACTGTCGTCCTCCTTAGGTTCCGGAGGGGAGGGCGTGTAGTCGCCAGCAAGATGGCGGTTCAGCGCGAACTTTATTTTCGCGGTTCGCTCCGCCGAGCAATACGAGGCGTTGGCAGCAACGGCTTTCGAAACGCTGTTGAAAGATGCGTCATAGATCTGCGTCAGCTTTGCAGCGTCTGCCGGATTCGCCGCTGTCTGGGACGTCAGGAAGTCGTTCTTAAGTTTGACCGGATCGAAGTTATAGCCGCACTTCAGAGCACGCGCCGAAGTCGCTGCGACGTCCATCGTGCGTTCGACCGGATCGTTGTTGCGATCGACGGAATTGGCAGCTTTAGCACCGCCTCCGAAGAGCGAACCTGTCGACATGCTCGGCAGGCTGGCGCCGCAGCCGCCAAGGCACGCAGCCGCCAAGCCCACGAACAGAATTCGTGCAATCTGCATCTGCGATTATCCCCGTCTTCCCCGCGTGCCTATTCAAATGGCGCACGCCGGGCGTCAGGTCAACTATTCGCGGGAACTTCTCCGGGAGTTTGCACAAGGAGGGCTCAGCACGAGCACTCGAAGCCGCTGGCTTAACGCATCAGGGCGCGCATGCCAGCATCCAGCCCGTCTAGCGTTAGGGGGTACATACGGCCGCCCATAAGGCTCGCGACCATGCCGATCGACGGGGTCCAATCCCAATGGCGCTGGTCCACCGGATTGAGCCATATGGCGTGCTTGTAGATGTCCGTCACGCGGCTCAGCCAAAGCGCCCCGGGTTCGTCGTTCATGTGTTCGACGGAGCCGCCGGGGACGGTAATTTCATAGGGGCTCATCGAGGCGTCGCCGACGAAAATAACCTTGTAGTCGGCGGGATAGGTATTGAGCACCTGCCACGTGTCGGTCTTGTCGGTGTAGCGGCGAGCATTGTCCTTCCACACGCTCTCATAGAGGCAGTTGTGGAAGTAGTAATATTCAAGATGCTTGAACTCGGACCGCGCCGCGGAGAAGAGCTCTTCGACTTCCTTGACGTGATCGTCCATCGACCCGCCGATATCGAAGAACATCAAAAGCTTTACCGTGTTGTGCCGCTCTGGGCGCATACGGACGTCGAGGTAGCCTTTCTCCGCCGTTCCTCGGACGGTGCCTTCGAGGTCCAGTTCCAAAGCAGCGCCTGTGCGCGCAAATTGGCGTAACCGGCGCAGCGCAACCTTGATCGTCCGCGTACCGATCTCGGCCGTTCCTGCGAGATCTTTGAATTCACGCTTGTCCCAAACCTTGATCGCGCGGCGATGACGGCTTTCGTGTTGGCCGATCCGAATGCCTGCGGGATTATAGCCATAAGCGCCGAAGGGCGATGTGCCGCCCGTTCCGATCCACTTGTTACCGCCCTGGTGGCGTTCTTTCTGCTCGGCGAGGCGCTTCTTCAGCTCCTCCATGATTTTGTCCCAACCGCCAAGCTCGGCGATGCGCTTCTTGTCTTCCTCGGTCAAATGGAGCGTGGAGAGGCGACGGAGCCATTCTTCGGGGATCTCGGCCGTAATGGCTTCCGATGTCAGTTCGAGGCCCTTGAAGACATGTCCGAAGACTTGGTCGAAGCGATCGAGATTGCGCTCATCTTTCACGAGCGCGGCGCGGGAGAGGTAATAGAAGTCTTCGACGCGCGTCCCTGCTGCGCCTGCACCGACCGCCTCGAGGAGCGTCAGATACTCTTTGAGCGTGACCGGGATTTTGGCGGCGCGCAGCTCTGTGAAAAACGTTTCGAACATGACTGCGAATGTAGCGCAGCAGGGAAGCAGTGCAACGCGGCGTAAGGGAATTGCGGTGTCGCCGGCATCGGGTTTCCCAAAACGAAGAAGCCGCCCGGTGAGGGGCGGCTTCCTGTATTTCCAGGCTTTCTGATCGAATTAGAAGTTGATCAGAGCGCCAGCGGTGACTTCGTTGAAGCGATCGGTATCGAAGGCGTTGATGCCGCTCGTGCTGGCGTCTACGTTACGATATTTGATCCACAGTGACATGGCCGCCGCGTCGATTTCCTGGACTGCGCCAAGGCCCCACATGCGGACTTCTGAGCTGCCGATAAAGTCCAGACCGGCACCGTTGTCGCCTGGAACATACACTCCGTCCACGAAGGCTCCCGTCGCCGAGTTGTGGTTCTGGGCGCGCTCATACTCGCCGTACAGCACCGTGTGGCCAAGCGGGTTCCAACGCTGACGAATACCACCCTTGATGTAGTAGGTATTGTTCGAGTCAAGACCACCGTAGGCATTGTTGTAGTAGTT
>NZ_DASZTY010000035.1:162500-298047 GCF_035548195.1 Hyphomicrobium sp. | reverse complement strand
CCAAACCAGCAGTTAATTACGGCACGAGGTCGTTCTAGCAGAGATCGCCGCGCGGTCCGACCGGAACGTGCTTCTCGCGCTGGTAAACACGGCGACAGTTCTAGCAGAGATCGCCGCGCGGTCCGACCGGAACCGGTCAGGATGTGCCATTCTTGTGCGGTCAGTTCTAGCAGAGATCGCCGCGCGGTCCGACCGGAACCACTGGGCGTAGACTCTAAAGCCTTCCTTTGTTCTAGCAGAGATCGCCGCGCGGTCCGACCGGAACTCCCTGCGCCTTGGCGTGATAAAAAATATCGTTCTAGCAGAGATCGCCGCGCGGTCCGACCGGAACGGCGATTGCGTCAAGGCTATTACGGGCGTCGTTCTAGCAGAGATCGCCGCGCGGTCCGACCGGAACCAAACCAGCAGTTAATTACGGCACGAGGTCGTTCTAGCAGAGATCGCCGCGCGGTCCGACCGGAACAAGTCCCTTACCGTCCTGAAAATAGAAAAGGTTCTAGCAGAGATCGCCGCGCGGTCCGACCGGAACGCCCGGAACACGCCACGCAGCATAGTGAGCGGCGCACCAGTTCTAGCAGAGGTCTAAATCGCGCCAATAAGTGAGCAGATCCGCGCACTGACAGCCAAGTGCAGTGTGCGTACGGGGAGATGAGATCTCCCCAATGCGGGTTCCGTCAACCCAAGAGAGAAATGCTGTAATGTTGTTGCGTTATTATAAACAGAATACCACGGGAATGTATGCGGTTGACGTGGCTCACGCGAATGCGGTTCAGCTCTCGAAGCGCTTCGTGTATTCAAGCATCGATGGGGATGGAGTTCTCCCGACAACCGCCGCTGATGGCTGATGACTCCTATCGATTGCATAAGAATCCGCCGGTGGGCGGGCCTTTGCGAAGGGAGCTATGAATGTCATTTACCACATGCCTTATCGTGATGCTTGGCGGGGCGCTCGGAACACTCTCTCGATATCTCATTTCAGTCGCAGCATTGCCGATCAGCGGTGCGCTTCCGATCGGAACGATCCTCATCAATATCACGGGGTCGTTCATCATCGGATTTTTCGGGACGCTGACATTGGCGCACGGTCGTTTTCCGGTTTCGGAGGACGTACGCCTCTTTGTGATGATCGGCCTTTGCGGCGGCTACACAACTTTTTCGTCATTCAGCTTGCAGACGCTTGATCTCTTACGCGCGGGTGCGTTTACGCGAGCTGCCGTCAACGTCATCGCTTCGGTGGTGCTGTGTATCCTTGCCGTGGCCGTCGGACATGCTATCGGGGGTTATTTTAATGGCGGCGCGACGGAGATCGCTCAGATTGCGATCGAAGAAGACGCCTAGTCTGCTTTTCGGCTTCGGCTGGACGGATCGTTGGGGATCTCATCACTGATGACTTCAAGATTGCTGTCCGTCCGCAGGAGCGAAACGCTTTGTCTTGCGTTGCTGGCGTTTGGGCTGGTGCTCTACGCCATCTGGATTGTCAGGCATATCGGTGCCGATCCGGCATTTCGGACGCTCTTCATCGAAGAGTTTCACGCCGGGGAGGCGGGGCGGACACGCTATCTTTTCGGATCGTGGATTGGTGAAGGGGGCGGATGGCAGAGTTTGCCATTTGCCCCGCTGGCGAGTTTCCTGGCGGCGTTGTCTTATAGTCTCCTGGGCCACAGTCTGGCGGCTCTGCGTGCGCCTTTTGTATTCGCAAATTTGGCAAGCATAGCGCTTTTTGCAGTTGTATGTTGGCGCTCGGCCCCCGGCAGCCCGTTGCTTGCTGCAGGTGCGACGACGGTGTTTGCATTGTCGCCGTTTTTGTCAGTGCTGCGTCCGACGTCGAATAACGAAAACCTTTATCCGTTCATTGCGGTATTATTGCTGTTTGTCCTTCTGAAGATCGAGAAGCGCAGCGATCGGAAAAGGAGCGCCTGGCTCTATGGAATCGCAGGGTTTATTGCGGGATCGGCCCTGTTTGTGAAGGTCGACGGCATCGTCTTGCCGATTGCCATCGCAATTACGATGATGCTGGAGTTGATTTCGGGCCGTGCGCGATTTGGCGATTTCGTTGCGTGTGGGCTCGGAGGCTTGGCGAGTATCGTTTTATTCGTCGCGGCCGTTTGCCTGACGATGGGCTGGCGCGAGGCTGTCGACTCGATCGCTTACAGTAAAGTGATATTCGATTATCGCGCGCCACACATGCGCACGTCATTTATGGACAGAGTCATCGCGCCGCTCCTGGTGTTGCCCAAAAATTTCGAAGTCTATTTTCCAGCAAGTTCGTTTGTCCTCATTCCGACGATCGCGATTGCCTGGAGGGCATGCCAGCGATTGAGTCTTGCGGAACGGTTCTCACTCGTCTGTGTTCTGATCCTGTTCGTTTGGTCCGCGTTCGTGCCGCAGCTCTATTGGAAGAAAGTGACGATCGTCGCTGTTCCTCTGGTCTTTCTGCATCTTGCTGCGATCAAACAGCTACTTGATCCGAGGCGATCGATTTCTCCCTCCGGATTACGTTTGGCCTTGGTATGTTCGGCGCTGCTCGGTATCGCAATCGCCGCCTCCATGTTCCGAGGTATGATGCTCGTCGTGCCCTTCTGGGCTGTTAAGACTTGGAATATGCCCGCCGTATGGGCAGCGCTCGCCGGAACTGCGGTGCTGCTGGCCCTTGTCGCGACCTTTGATATCCGCAAGCTGGCGCTCGGCGTTTACGGGGTTATCGCTGGTCTGGTCGCGGTGAGCGGCGTGCAGCAGATCACGTCGTTTCGTCCGCGCCATCAGCTTGAGAAAATCGGCACCCGGATCGGAGCAATCATCGGAACATCAAATGTCGTTGCGGATCACAACGGCTTTCGTTTCGTCTCCGCTTTTTCCGATGCCCATTTTCGGTTCTTTCATGAGAACGATCCGCTATTTCCGGCAGGGATCACAAGCGAGGCGCAGAAAACACATGCGCCATTTGTGCTCGTGACCAACACCTACAAGCCCGTCGAAAAGCAGATTGATAAGGAACTTCCGGACTATCGTAAGATCCTGCGGCTCAAGTACAAACATCCGATGAATAGCTTCAATGATCGCTGGGCTGTGAACACCATTGTTTTGTATCAGCGCAGAACCGATGGCGTTGAGCGTGCTTCGGTCTCGTCAAATCATCGGTAAGCGGCAGTTGGTGGGGAATGCAGATCCAAATCGAGCGCCTGGAAAATCGGGATGACTCGGAACTGACCGAATTTCTCGACGGACTCGGAAAGCGCTCGCCGTCGGTCCTTGGTTATCATTATCCCATCTATCGGGATGTGATTGCGGCGGCGGGTGCGGGCGAGGCTTGCACATTGGCCGCACGCGTCGATGGCAAGCTTCGCGCAGTTCTTCCAGCATTTCGAAAAATTACGCCCGAGGGCGCAGTTTTCGGCTCGTTGCCGTTTTTTGGGCCGAACGCCGGCGTTCTGGCCGGTGAAGATCAAGCCGGCGAATTGCAGACTGCGCTTCTTCGTTCGCTTATCGAGGATGCGCGTGCCGCCGGTGCTGTCGCGTGTTCCGTATATACGCCGTTCCTTGCGTCGGACTTCGCGTCTTATGATTCCGTGATGCCGGATGCTCTGGTTACGGATAAATTCACGCAATATCTGGATCTCGAAACGGTAACATTCAGCAAGAGTATCGCTTACGATCTCAGGCGAAGCGAGCGGCTGGGCGTCACGGTTTCGACGGATGTGGACGCCCAACGGCGAGATGCATTTTACGGCCTTTACGTTCAAAACTGCATCGAGCAGGGCATTCCCGTAAAGCCGAGAGCGTGCGTGGAAATGTTACTTGATTTAGAGGCGCTCGGGCGGCGCAGCGCCGTCTATTTTGCATTTCACGACGGCGAAATGATCGGCGGGCTGCTCGTTTTGAGATCGCCGATGACGGTGAGCTACTACATTCCTTGCACTCTCGCGAGGGCGCGAGGATTTCAGCCGGGAACTCTCTTGATCGATCGTGCAATCAGGGACGCGCGTGCACGCGGAGCGCGTTATTGGAATTGGGAAAGCTCGCCGTCACGAGAGTCGGGCGTATTTCAGTTCAAGAAGAAGTGGGGATCGCAGGAGGGCCGATATCGGATTTACCTTCAACCTTTTCGATCCCAGCAATATTTTCGAGATTTGGGGCGAGAGCGTATCGCAGACCTGTTTCCGTATTATTTTGTATACCCGTTCGATCGGCTGCGGGAGAAATAAGCCGCCTCGCAATCCTCAGACACCTTGAACGAAACGCAAAAAGAAGACTAACTGGCCGCAGCGCGTTTTTGCAGGGTAGTGTTGTGGAGCGGCGTAGCTTTTTCCGATGGGCTTTGGATCGGCCAGCGACTTATGAGGGGTTTCAGCGCCTGCTCGGCGCTGATGCAACGCGAAATCATATCGTCAAGGAGATCCTGAAGGCGAAACCCGGCGACCGGATTTTGGACCTTGGTTGTGGGACGGGGACTCTGTTGGAGCATTTGCCGCCAGTTGAGTATGTCGGCATTGATTGCTCCGAAGCATATATTTGCGATGCGGAACGGCGATTGGGCGCAAGAGGCACGTTCATTGCGGCGGACGTCAGAAACTTTCCCGCGATTGGCAAGCAGGATTTCGATCTCGCAATTGCGATCGGCCTGCTTCATCACCTTGACGACGCTGAGGCACGTACCCTCGTGAGGAATGCCATACGCCACCTGAAGCCGGGGGGGCGGTTTGTTGCGCTCGATCCTTTGATCGAGAGCCCTCAGCATCCGATCGCACGGCTTTTGGCACTTGCGGATAGGGGTCGATTTGTGCGCACACTCGACGGATACGAAGCGTTGGCGGCGGCTGCTTTCAACGTCAAAACACAAGCCAAGCGCAATTTGCTTCGCATTCCTTATTCGCATTCGCTTTTGGTCGCCACGGCAGCCTAAGCGTCCGCCGCGAAACCCGTAAATCAACAGCTAGACCGGTCCCGCATGCCGATTGCTTCCTCCGTCAAGCTTGGCTCGAACGTCAAAATACATCATCCGGATCTCGTTAATCTCTATGGATGTACTATTGGTGAGGACACGCGCATCGGCGCGTTTGTCGAGATTCAGAAAAATGTCGTGGTCGGTGCCGCCTGCAAGATCTCGTCCCACAGTTTTCTCTGCGAGGGCGTGGTGATCGAGGATGGCGTTTTCATCGGCCACTCCGTTATGTTCACGAACGATCGCATGCCGCGCGCCGTCAACGAGGACGGGTCACCGCAAACGGAGGCCGACTGGGTGGTGCTTCCCACGCGCGTCGGCGCCCGCGCGTCGATCGGCAGCGGTTCGGTTATTTTGCCCGGCTTGAAAATCGGCACAGGGGCGATGATAGGTGCGGGTTCGGTCGTGACGCGCGATATCCCGGATTACGGTGTCGCCTTCGGAAATCCTGCCCGCGTTCAGAAAGTTCTCCAACCATGAAAGCAATGACTTGGGCACGCGTTTCTGTTGCGATGCAGTAACCGCAGCTCAGCATTTGTTGCTTGATCGCTATTCCGCTTGCCGCCATTCTGATGCGGCTAGGGGTGGAAATGATCGGGGTAGGATTAATTGGGTTCGGATATTGGGGCCCGAATCTGGCGCGCAATTTCGTCGGAGCCGAGGGTGCTGAACTCCGATATGTAGCGGAGCGCGATACTTCGCGACATAAAATAATTCGAAGCTTGTGCGGGTCCGCGCAAGTTGGGGTTGGTGTCGACGAAATGCTCGCCGATGAATCGGTTCATGCGGTCGTGATCGCGACGCCGGCGGCATCCCACTATGACCTCGGCCTTCGCGCGCTCGAAGCCGGCAAGCATGTTCTCGTTGAAAAGCCGATGACGTCGAACGTGCGCGAAGCACGGAGGCTCATCGAGACAGCGGAAAGCCGTGGGCTTACGCTCATGGTTGATCACACGTTCATCTATACGGGGGCCGTACGATATATCCGATCACTGATCGCCTCGGGCGCGCTCGGGGAAATCCTCTATTACGATTCCACGCGCATCAACTTGGGCCTCTTTCAACATGACGTGGACGTGTTGTGGGATCTCGCCGTGCACGATCTGTCGATTATGGCCTATCTCTTCGATGAAGAGCCGGTGGCTGTTTCGGCGTTGGGCATGAGCCATGTTCCGGGTACGCCGACGAATATTGCCTATCTTACGCTGACGTTCGCGAGCAACCGGATCGCGCATATCAACGTCAACTGGCTCGCGCCCGTCAAAATTCGCCGCACGATCATCGGCGGCAGCCGCAAAATGATTGTCTATGACGATCTGGAACCGAGCGAAAAGATCAAAATTTACGACAAAGGCGTGCACGTCACGAATAATCCGGATGCCATTCAACAGATGCGCGTCGGGTACCGCATTGGCGACATGCTTGCTCCCAATCTCGATGCATCCGAAGCGCTACGGTCGGAGGTTCAACATTTCATCGACTGCGTGTCGTCCGGAAAGACGCCGGAAACGCCTGGTGCGATGGGTCTAAAGGTTGTGCAAATTTTGGAAGCCGCGAGTATCTCGATGCGCCGTGGTGGCCAGCTCATAAATATAGAAACGTTGAGGCCGGGGGGTCTGGCGCATGATTCCGTTATTGGATCTGAAAACGCAATATTTAGCCATCAAGGCTGAAATCGACGAGGCGGTGCTGGGCGTCCTCGGCAGCGGCGAATATATCCTGGGCCGGAATGTCCGCGCCTTTGAGGAAGAGTTCGCCGCTTATTGCGGCGGCGGAGAATGCATCGCCGTCAATTCGGGAACGAGTGCGCTTCATCTCGCGTTCCTGGCTGCGGGAATCGGAGCAGGCGATGAAGTGATTACACCGCCGATGACATTCATCGCGACCACGGCGGCAATCGCCTATGCCGGAGCGACGCCGATTTTCGTGGATGTCGACGATGCAACCGGAAATATAGATCCCTCTCTCATCGAGCAAAAAATCACGTCTCGGACGAAGGCGATCGTTCCCGTGCATCTTCATGGCCGGATGGCGGATATGACGCCGATTGTCGAGATCGCGCGTCGCAAGAATCTTCTTGTGATTGAGGATGCCGCGCAAGCGCACGGCGCGGAGTATCGCGGCGGGCGCGCCGGAAGTTTCGGAGACATTGCCTGCTTCAGCTTCTATGCCGGTAAGAATCTCGGCGCCTGTGGCGAGGGCGGGGCGGCCCTGTCGGACAACCCGGATTTTGTCAAACGCATGCGGCTCCTTCGGGACTGGGGCGCGGAAGAAAAGTACCGGAGTATCGAGCTTGGCTACAATTATCGGATGGACGGCATTCAGGGCGCAATCCTTCGAGTCAAGCTTCGTCATCTTGAGGATTGGACTCGCGCGCGTATGGCGCACGCCGCTGCCTATGATGAAGCGCTCGATTCCCTCGGGATCAAGAGACCGCCGACGCCAGCGGTTGGCGATCGGCACGTGTATCATGTCTACGCGACGCGTGTCGCGAGGCGGGAAGCCGTACGCAAAGTTATGGTGGATTCCCGCATTGGCGTCGGGATGCATTACCCTATTCCTGTCCATCTTCAGCCAGCGTTCAAAGATTTGGGCTATCGGCCAGGTGATTTTCCGGTGGCCGAGCAAATAGCCGACGAGACCCTTTCACTCCCGATCTATCCTGAATTGACAACCGCGCAGCGTGACAGGGTGTGCAGCGCGCTCGCGCAAGCGGTCGCGCCTGAACGACTCGCGCTCGAAGCCATCTGAATGCGAGCCGGGCGACGCCATCATGGTTGAGAAGCGGCGAATTCGCATTTTTGGCGCGGGTGTTCGCGGCGCCGTCATCGCCGATCTACTCCGGTGGCATTACGCCGATACCTATGACATCGACGGCTTTTACGATGATGGAAAACCACAAGGTAGCCGGTCTCACTTCGATTTTCCGGTCCTTGGGCCGGTGGTGCGTGGACTGGATGAAATGCCAGGCAGCGGAGTGGAAGCTTTCTTGGCGCTAGGTACTTATCGGTCGTGGCGAAGTTGCCAAGTCTGGGCGGCGCTTTCAAAGGCGGGCGTACAGTTTCCCAATCTCTTTGCCCCGAGTGTCCGGATATCGCCTTCGGCGAAGCTTGGGACTGGCGGGTTCTTCATGGACGGCGCTTACGTTGGAGCGTTCGCGAATGTGGGACATCTGTTCGGTGCTCATGCAGGCGCCATCGTCGAGCATCACGCGACGATTGGAGATAATGTTTTGTTGGGGTCGGCCGTGGCGATCGCAGGGGGAGCGGGTGTGGCATCACATTGTTTCATCGGGACCAACTGCACAATCCTACCGGAAGTCCAGATTGGGCGAGGGACGCTTGTCGGCGCGGGAAGCGTCGTGTCGCGCGACCTTCCCGGCGGGATCATAGCGACCGGTTCACCTGCAAAACGGCGAAGGGCGGTCGGCGCCGACGATGAGGTTCCTCACGGTGCGTCTCTGTCCGAGGTAGAAGGCTTGTTCGCATGTTGAGGTCTCACGCCGAGAGTGACGCCATACCAGCTCGGCGAGAGGCAAAGTCGCTGGCCGTCGTGATTCCGGCTTATAACGAAGCGGAAGGACTGGACGCACTCCAGGCGGCACTCGATGAATTTCGCCGGTCGCTTCCCTACACAAACGTGCGAGTCGTTGTCGTTGACGATCATTCCGACGATCAAACGCCGATGTTGCTGAAGCGCGCCTGCGAACGCCATGATTGGCTATCATACATCCGCCTCTCGCGGCGCTCGGGCTCTCATACAGCCGTCATCGCGGGATTGGCGCAGTGCGATGAAGATTGCGCGGCCTTTATCAGCGCCGATCTGCAGGATCCCCCATCGTTACTCCCGGAGATGATCGCTCAATTCCGGCAGGGCAAAGATGTCGTCTGGGCCGTCCGTGACGGGGACGATGGACAGGGACTCTTTGAAGGTTTTGCTTCGACCGTATTTCATTCGTTGATGCGCCGCATATCGAATGTCGGCGAGCTGCCGTATCAATGCAGTTTTGCGCTGATGAGCAAACGTGCTTATCGCAATTTGGTGCAGCAGGCCGGTCTTTTTCCGAGCCTGCTCGTCGATATTCCGCGGCTCGGTTATTCGGTTGGGGTTGTTCCGTTTGCGAAGCCTGCACGAAAATTCGGAACGTCTAAGTGGAATATCTCGCGCCGCTTGCGGCTACTGTTCGATTCCGTCGTTAGCGCCAGCTACGTCCCGCTCCGTTTTATGATCTACGTTGGCGGACTCGTCAGTCTGCTCGGTTTCGCTTACGCGTTGTTTCTTTTGATCCGAGCGCTTTCAAATGGACCCACGGAGATCGCGCAGGGATGGACGTCGCTGATGGTCGTCGTGCTGGTGCTCGGCGGACTTCAGATGCTGATGCTCGGCGTCATCGGAGAGTACCTGTGGCGCACCAAGGAAGGAACGCGGCGCGACGCGCTCTTTCTCATTGAGGACGAAGCGAACCTAAGATCGATTGAGGACCACTGAATTTGGATTTGCACGGGAAATGTGTTCTTGTCACCGGAGGAGCCGGCTTTATAGGCTCTGAGCTTGTGCGCCAGCTGTGTGCTCACGGTGCGGATGTAGTCGTTTTAGACAATCTGGTGAACGGGAAGCAGTCCAATCTTGATGGGATCACCGGAAAGCTGCGGTTCGAACGCGCTGATGTTCGCGACCTTGATGGTGTCGCGCCGCATTTCGAGAATTGCGATCTCGTCTATCACTTAGCTTGCCTCGGTGTTCGCCACTCCGTTCATTCGCCGGTTGAGAACCACGATGTCAACGCGACGGGAACGTTGCGCTTGCTTGAACTCGCGAAGAAATCAGGCGTCGAGCGTTTCGTCTATGTTTCAAGCTCTGAAATTTATGGCACCGCTCGGCACGTGCCGATGTCGGAGGATCATCCGATCTGGCCTATGACGGTTTATGGCGCCGGAAAGCTTGCAGGTGAATGCTACACAAGAGCTTTTTGGGAGACGTACCGTTATCCGACCGTTGTCGTCCGGCCGTTCAACGCGTTCGGGCCGCGTTGTCATCATGAAGGCGATTCGGGCGAAGTTATCCCAAAGTTTATGCTGCGCGCGATGGCAGGCAAGCCGCTCAAGATTTTTGGTGACGGGACGCAAACGCGGGATTTCAGTTTTGTTTCCGATACGGCGCGCGGCATCCTTCTGTGCGGTGTTGCGAATGCGGCGGTCGGACAGACGATCAACATCGGGTCTGGGAAGGAAATTACGATTAATGAGCTTGCACGGTCCGTGTCGGCTCTGGTGGCCGATGGGGTTGCCTGCGTCGCGCACGATGCGCCGCGTCCAGGCGACGTGCTAAGGCTTTGCGCCGATACGTCGAAGGCGCGCGCCCTGATCGATTACGCGCCGACGGTTGAGTTGCGCGAGGGCTTGGCCGTTCTTTATTCCTGGTACCGGCAATCCAATCGATCCGCGGATGATCTCCTCGCGGAGGAACTCGAGCACAACTGGACGGGGAAGACCGTCGATGCTTGATGCGCCGCCCGTCATTCCGATCTCGAAGCCGGACCTTGGCGAGGAGGAAGCGGAAGCGGCCGGGCGTGTGATCCGTTCGGGATGGGTTACGCAGGGTCCCGAAGTTTTGGCATTCGAGTCCGAGTTCGCCCAAGCCGTCGGTGCGCCGTTTGCCTGCGCCGTTTCAAGCTGTACGACGGCTTTGCATCTGGCGCTATTGGGTCTTGGTATCTCCGAAGGCGATGAAGTTGTCACCGTCAGCCATTCCTTCATCGCGACGGCTAATGCGGTTCGTTATTGCGGCGCAATTCCTGTTTTTGTCGACATCGATCCAAAGACATTCAATCTGGATCCAGCTTGCCTTGAGGCGGCGCTTACGTCGCGCACGCGCGCAATTCTTTGCGTCCACCAGATCGGTATGCCGTGCGACCTGAAGGAGATCGTCGCGTTTGCGCGCAAGCATGGGCTGGCAGTCGTAGAGGATGCGGCATGCGCGGCTGGAAGTGCAGTCGTTCGGGATGGGCAGGCCTATTCGATTGGAAATCCGCAAGGGGACGTCGTTTGTTTTTCTTTTCACCCGCGGAAGGTTTTAACGACGGGAGATGGCGGCATGCTGACGTGTCGCGATCCTGATCTCGATGCGCGTTTTCGCTTGTACCGCCAGCACTGCATGAGCGTATCCGATCAAGTCCGGCACCGCTCGAAGGATGTCATTTTTGAACGGTATACCGACGTTGGATTCAATTACCGGATGACGGATGTGCAGGCGGCCATCGGGCGGGTTCAATTGCGCAAGCTTGCCGCTCTCGTCGAGCGACGTCGGGAAATTGCGGCGCGCTATCGGATGCTTTTAGACGGCATTCCAGGTATCGTCGTGCCAGAGGAGCCGCATTGGGCGCGTTCAAATTGGCAGAGCTATTGCGTTCGGCTGCCGAAACAGGCTGACCAGCGCACGGTGATGCAGAGGATGCTGAAATGTGGCGTCAGCACGCGACGCGGGATTATGTGCGCGCATCGCGAACCGGCTTATGAAGAGCAGCCGCAGAGGCATTCGTTGGTTCATTCGGAGCAAGCACAGGATGAGTGTATTCTTGTGCCGCTTTTCTCTCAAATGACAGATACGGATATCGCCCGCGTCTGCGAGGCCTTGCGGCAAAGTCTTTAAGCAGAGTACGGCGGCCCATTTCTGGCCGCCGTACCTTATGAATCTACTGGGCTGCCCAGAAATCACACTTATAGTTGGCTACGAATTCCGCGCCGGTTTCGAGGCCGTTCGGAATGTCCTGCTTGAAGAGTGTCGGCGAGTCCGCCTTGAACTTCGGCCAAGGTGAGTTACCCGACTTGTTCGGGTTGCCCGTCTTAGCGAAATTCGTCCAAGCTGCAACGAGCTGATCCGACAGCGTTACCTCGGCTCCTTGCAGCTCGCGGGGTTGGCCCGTCGTCTGATCGAGATTCACGCCAAGGTTCCCGCCATGCCAGCTCGGGAACACGAACTGAATGTCGGCGGTGTGAAAAGCGAGAGCTTGAAAATGGCCCGTCGCATCGTAGGTATTGGGCATTTGCGGGAAATAGAACGGTGCTTTCTGGTAGGTGAAATCATAACCGTATACCGGATAGCCTTTGTTCGTCTTGGCTTGTTGCGTCAATACGCGATAGCCGTTGCACTTGAAGGGGTCGGAGTTGACTCTGGTTTGGGCCAACGTCGGGTTGTTGCCGTAGTTGGATAGTGGATATTGACCCAGCACTGTAGCGCTGTTCCTCGCCTGATATTGTTCAGGCGTGAGTGCGACCTGGGGCGGGCCGGAGAAATACTCCGCGATGGCCAAGCTGAACGTTAGTTCGTCTTTTGTCGTGCCGCCGAGGATCGGCATGTGATTGTAGGCACCCGTCGTCCAAGCCGTTTCCGGGGGCATCGGGACGATCGTACCGTCTACCATTGGTCCGGCAACGTAAGGCCCGTTCGCGTTCGGAGTGCCTTGCAATTGCAGAATTCGTTCCGCCGATAGCTTGCGCAAACATTTGGCATTCGAACAGCCCGCTGCGGCGGCGAAATTGTTGCCTGCCGTCAGCGCCGTCGCGGCCGGGGCGAAGAACGCGTTCGGAATCGGGCTGCTCTGTGTAATAGCACGATGGAACAAGCCCGCTGAAATCGGCGAGATCAAGTTCGCACTGGTGTCAATGGCGCCGGCGGATTGACCTCCGAGTGTGACGTTCGTCGGATCGCCGCCGAATGCCGCGATATTACGCTGAACCCAACGAAGCGCGGCTTGGGAATCCATGATGCCGTAATTGCCCCAGGGATGGCCCTCTGCGTTCAAATGGCTTTCGGACAGAAACCCAAAAAGTCCCATGCGATAGTTGATCGTAACGACGACGGTCGGCGTTCCGTTTGGGCCGCCCGTTGCGAGTTTGCTGCCGTCGTAGTCGTTGGATTCGCCATCGACGTTGCCGCCGCCGTGGATCCAGACGATGACGGGCTTTTTCTTCTTCCCTTTTCCAGACGTAAAGACATTCAGATAAAGGCAATCCTCGGTGATACTCGATGGTCCGGCGAAAGCGCCGAGCTCGGTGACTTGTGGACATGTGTTCGCGTATTTGGTGGCATCCAATGCGCCCTTCCACTTCTTGACCGGCTGCGGGGGCATCCATCGGAGCTTGCCAACGGGTGGTGCCGCATACGGAATTCCAAGGAATATATTGACGCCGTCTTTCGTGAAGCCGCGAACAGATCCCTCGACGGTTTTGACTTTTGGTCCATTGTCGTCGCTTGCGGCGAATGCCGGTAGCGTCGAGAGCCCCGTTGCCAAGATGGAGAAGACGAAAAAGCCGCGACGCAACAGCGTCCGTCGCGCGCCTGATGTAGACGAGCCTTGCATGATGCCACTCCCTATACGTTCTCTACGTTTCGCTCATGCACGTACGTGCATGGCGCCGTTAGTTGGACGCTTGCGCGCCAGCGTTCCAAATTGGGGCAAATGGCTTGGAAACGGCTACGGCGTACGCGAACAATCTTGAGCAACGCGTGCACTGAAGGCGGAAGCGGCTCTTAGGTTTTTCGGAATGAAGGACCGGCGAGGGTGGAACGATATACTCACTTTGGCGGCAAAGCTTCGCCAAGATCGGCGCTTGGGGATAGAGTTTCAAAAAAATGTTCTGTGATTTCGGGAAACCGCGGATTCGTTGTAAAGTTCCTCGAATAACTTACGGGGGCACGATCAATGATCGAATGGGCTAACCGAGAACTCTCGACGCTTGAGGGTCAGCTCGCATTTTGGAAGTCCGGCATCGCCCGGCTTTTCAATGGTCCTGGCGGCGATGACGACATCACCAAATCCGTGATCAATACTCTTGAAAAGCATGTCGCCGATTGGCGCGAATTGATGGCCCGTCATGACATTCCTGTGCAGCACCTCGACCTTGCAGAGAAAGATCGACCGAGCCCGTTCGCCGACGCGAACTGACTTTGCTATTTCGGTTCGGAGGAACGTGGTGGGGCCCGGCGGGGGGGAAGCCGGGCCCCTTCAATCGAAGCGGCGCATGGGGTGAGGAACGGCGCACGTCTTCGACGAAATACATTTTCTTAGTGCCGTGAGTGCTCGGCGTTTGGATTGGCCGTCATACTTGCCGTGCGATTTCGGCGAGTCGAGCGTTGTTTAAAATTTCGATCTGATTTGCACTGCGCAGGCGTATGACATTCTGACGGACCAGCTCGCTGAAGCACCGGTCGAGAGCCTCCATCGAGATGCCCAGATGGAAAGCAATTTCGGCGTCCGTCCGTCTCACCTCTATTATATTATGATCCTGATTTCTCCCCGAATCGTTGATGTGCCCGTGATGTTCAATGAAGGTCGCGAGCTTGCCTAGGTGCGGCACGTATCGTGGCCTCTCCCGCTCCTTGACAGGTGCGGCGATTGGATGGGCCGTATTTTCGAAGGTCTGCATCGGTTACTCCTAAGGCTCATGGAAAATTGAGCTCCCGGGCGGGTCCGGTTGTGCGACGCGGATTACCTGCGCCCGTTGAAGTGCAGACACCAGTCAGCAGAGCGGTCTATGGCTCGTTCTTTTGCCAATTAGTCCAGTTGGCCTAATCGGCGGCGCCGCAGATTCAAGCCGATGGAAATGCATGAAGTTTTCTTCATCTGCGCCGGAAATTTTCTTTTGCGCGCCGCTTGATCTTGGCCGTAAAGGAGCCTCAAGCTCGGACAAGTTACGATGGACGACCAAAGCGCATGCGACGTGTTTCTTTGAAGGTCTTGATTGCGGCAGCGATTTCGCTCGTATCGCTGTTGCTGACGGCTGCCGTCTCGTATGTGATCGCGCATGACGCTGTCGCACGCCTGGAACTGCAGATTGGCCGCTCGCTTGCGCTTCTTGCCGACGAAATGCAGGACAAGCTCGACCGCGCTATGTACGAGCGTCTCCAATCCCTCGACGATATGACAGAGATCGCCAAGATTCCCGAGAAATCGGAAACGTCCGATTCTCTGCGTGTATCACTCGAGCGTTTTCAAAAGGCGTATGCCGATTACTCCTGGGTAGGATACGCCACGCGCGACGGCGTGGTAAAAGCTTCTACGGGCGGCGTTCTCGAGGGTGAGAACGTCGGGCAAGAGGAGTGGTTCAAGGAGGGTCTGGACGGACCTTACGTCGGCGACGTGAAGCTTCATCGCGTGCATTCGACCCAGACGCCGTCGGGCAAAAGAAAGATGGAAGACTTCATCGATCTTTCGGTGCCTGTTTCCAATGACGAGGAGACGTTGGGTGTTCTCGGCGCGACGCTGAGTGCCGACTGGGCGGAAGAAGTGAAGGATACTCTTCTCGGCAGTATGAAGAACTCTATTCCTGCAGACGTCATCGTTCTCAACGAAGCGCGACAGGTTTTGTTTGGACCCGACGAAATCGCCGGGAAAACCCTCGATCTGCCCAGCATCAGAAGAGCGCGCGCGGGTGTCGCCAATTTTGCAATTGAGCAGTGGCCCGATAGGCGGGCTTACGTCACTGGCTTTTCGAAGAGCGACGGCTACCGATCCTATCCGGGTTTGCGCTGGATCGTTCTCGTGCGGGAAGATCAGAAACTGGCATTTGCACCCGTAAGGAGCCTGCAGCGGAATATCCTTATGTGGGGCGCGGTATTTTCGGCCCTTGCCGCTCTTTTGGCCTGGGCGCTTGCCTCCAAGTTGTCGCGGCCGCTGCTGCAGCTTGCGGATGCCGCCGAAGGTCTTCGTCGAGGACGTAACGTTGATTTTCCGGCCGTCGATGGCTATGGCGAGGCGCGCATTCTTAGTCAATCGCTTCGGTCAATGGTCGCCGAACTGGCGGCCCAAAGAGCTTCACTTGCCGCAGCCAACCTGACACTCGAAAGTCAAGTGCGGGAGCGTACGCAGCGACTTGCTGAACAAAATATCGGACTTGAACGTGCGAAAGCCGAGGCCGAGCAGGCGACGGAAGCCAAATCGCGTTTTCTCGCGGCCGCGAGCCATGACCTGCGGCAGCCGCTACACGCATTGACGCTGTTCGCGCGAGCTCTTTCGCGACGTGTGAATGGCGTTGAGGCGACGACGCTCGTCGCGCAAATGGAAGAAGGATTGCATGGGCTCAAGGGTATGTTCGATGCTCTGCTCAATGTTTCCAGACTCGATGCGAAGCTTATCGAGCCGACAAAAGTGCCGGTTTCCGTCGCGGAAATCATCGAGCGTGTTTCGGTCGGATCGAAGGTCGAAGCCGAGCAGAACGGACTGAAGTTTTTTAGCAAAACGCAGGATTGGGCGATCGAGACTGATCCGGCATTACTTGAAACGATAATCCGAAATCTGGTGTCTAATGCGCTGAAGTTTACGAAAGAGGGTGGGGTTGTTCTCGCGACCCGCCGCCGGCATGGCCAGCGGATGATCGACGTCTATGACAGCGGGCCCGGTCTTTCGGAAGAACAGCACGAGAAGATTTTCGAAGAATTCTCGCGAACTGACCGTCGCGCACGCGGAGCAAACGATGGACTGGGCCTCGGCCTGTCGATCGCCCGCCGCTATGCCGATTTACTTGGTATGCGGATTGTTGTCCGTTCGCGGCCCGGGCGAGGATCGCGTTTTTCGATCGTTTTGCCGCCGGAGCGAGTCATAGAGTTATTGCCCGGAAGCGCCGATATTACGAAGAACGAGTTCGACGTTCACGGGTTCAGGATTCTGATCCTCGACGACGACCCGCTCATCGTCGCGGCTCTAAGTCGCGACCTCAGGGACCGGGGAAACGCGGTGTTTGGTTATCAGCAGGGCGCGGATGCCGCAGCAGCGATGGCCGAAGGGCTCACCGTCGATGCTGCAGTCCTAGACTTCGATTTGCGCGATCAGGAGACTGGCCTGGAGTTTATTGGACGGATGTCAGCGGAGCTCGGTTACTTCATTCCCGCAGTCATCCTATCTGGGGGGACCGACTCTGCTACGCTAGCAACCCTTGCAAAGTCCGGACGTCCATGGTTGACGAAGCCAGCCGACCCTGAACTCATCGTCGCAACTCTTAATGCGGTCATAAGGGCGGGTCGGGCTGCCGCTCGTACGTCGGCCATCGAAGAACGAGCTAGCATGGACTGAATTGCAGAGTAGCCTATGGCAATTGCAAAGCGTCACACCGTTCTCGTGGCTGACGATCATAGCCTGTACCGGGCTGGGCTCAGCTTTTTGCTCAAGGACAAACTTGGTTTCAGAACAGTGATCGAGGCTTCCAGCTTCGATGCCGCGCTTGATCGCCTCTCGGAAGAAGGGCAGGTCGAGCTTGGGCTGTTCGATCTGACGATGCCCGGTATTTCCGGTCCGGAAAGTCTCAGCGTCGTCAAGGAGACCTATCCCGGGCTCCGCGTCGCTATCGTTTCGGGGTCAGAGGAGCGTGACGCCGTTCTGCGAACCGTCGCGACGGGTCTTAGCGGTTACATTCCAAAATCGCTTTCCGATGACGAGATCGTCGGCGCTCTTGAGGATGTTCTCGACGGACGGATTTACGTTCCGCGTTTCATGACATCCGGAGCGACGGGGGGAGCAAAATTATCGACGCCGCAGACAGCCGAAGGTAAAGGGGGCCCCGGCGGTGGAGCCATCACAAAACCCATTTCGCCGCGACAGCGCGATGTCCTGGATTGTGTCCGCCGGGGCCTTTCCAACAAGGAAATCGCGCGGGAACTCGATATCGCCGAAGGGACAGTGAAAATTCATCTTGCAGCGCTATTTTCACATTTTGGCGCCCGCAATCGGACCGAGCTTGCAACCAAACGCTGATTCCCAATTCATCTGCGGGCCGCGCGGACCACGGCAAGAATATCAAGCATATCCAAGCTTCTGTACGAGCCAGGAGTGGAGGATATCGGGATCGAACGGCTTTCTGATTACCGGAAACGGACCTGCGATCGCAGCGAAGTCGCTATGGCCGGTCGTGACAATGGTCGGCACCGAACGGCCCAGCTTGGAGGCGATCGCGAGGGCGTCCTTGATGCCGCGCATTTGGCCTGCGATTTCGACATCCGTCACGATTGCGGCCAAGTGCTGAAGGCGATCTCCGAGGGTCTGGATCGCTTCCTGAGAGCTCCGGGCAGCAATGCAGGAGTAGCCCCAATCGTCGATCAGCATCGTAAGCGCGAGCGACGATTGATAATCGTCCTCGATGACCACGACCAGGGGTCTTGTTGATTGCTCCAGCGTTATCGCCGATCTGGTGTCGGCAAACGCTGCGAGCGATGAGCTTGTCATGACGCGGTCTCCTGCCCTCAGGGCACGTCCCTGGAGCCGCTAGTTCAAATCTTTTCCGTCGATCCTGCTATTCAGCGGGAGGCCATAGGCCACTCGAACTAGGGTGTTTCGGCCTTTTTCTTCAGCCGGTTGCCCATGGTGCGCGCAAGATTTTCGCTTTGTTTGAAGCACAGGCGGATCGGGATTGCCGCTTGTGGGAGGCGCGGCTTGCTTGCTACGAGTCGAAGCCGCGTCGCAGTCGTGTTCGCCAGGAACGATCGGAAATGAGCAGTATGGCTTCGGCCGCCGGAAAACGCACGCGATGGTACAGCCCACGTTCGATCTGGCGTTCTTTAGTACTGCGGCCAAGGGCTTTCCTCGGAGCGATCATCGGGTTCGGCGTTTTTCTACTGCTTCCAAACACTTTTCATGGCGCCGCGAGGGAAGCGGCGGCCTGGTGCGCGGGTGGCGCGACGTATTTGATCCTGGCTTTCTGGACAATGCATCAATGCACTTCGGAGACCATCCGAACGCGTGCGGCCCGTCAGGACGATAGCGCGGTCGTTATTTTGGTGTTGTTGCTATTTGCGATGTTTTCGAGTTTCGCCGCGATCTTCGGAATTATTGCCGAGGCCAAGGGTGCGACCAACGAGGGTAAACTGCTTTTTGTCGGCCTGGCCGCGGCAACGATCATCGTTTCCTGGCTGGTGACGCAAGTGGCGTTTACTCTGCATTATGCCCACGAATATTATGCCCCCGATCAGCCAGGAGACAAAACCTCATCGAAGCCGCTGGCATTTCCAAAGGGCACGATTCCGGATTATTGGGATTTCTTCTATTTCGCGACGTCTTTTGGGGCGGCGTCGCAAACGTCCGATATTACGATCAATTCCCAATCGCTGCGCCGTTTGGCGACGCTGCACGCGATAGTCGCTTTTTTCTTCAACACGATGGTGCTTGCGCTGACGATCAATCTGGCGGCAAGCTTAGCGTGAGGGTATTCGCTCGGCCTGCCGCGGATGCGCTTTCGATCGTTTAAGGCGGAACAATTTAGCCAGCCAAGTGGTTCAGGGTAGTTGATCCGATCCGTCCGTGCGCCAAGCTTAAATTCCGGGATGAGCCCAACATTGTCGAAAAAATCTGCGTCTGCCTGCGGGCTTAAGCTTAGCCGTTTGGACGCGACTTTGCCGGTCGGCGTGTACATCTGTGACAGGACCGGCGTGCTGACGGACTTCAATCGGAGGTGCGCAACCTTCTGGGCATCGAGTGATATTACCCCAGGTGCGAAATTGACCGATGCGCTAAAGGCTTACCTTCCCAACGGGCAGCGCTTGCCTGAGGCCCACGAACCAACGGCGATTGTACTCCGGACCGAAAGCGCTATCCACGGATGCGATTTAGTCTTCGAACGGCCGGACGGAAGCCGAGTTTTAGTCGAGGTCGGAGTCGACCCGATCTTCGACGACTCGCAAAATTTTTTAGGGGCGGTCGGCTGCATTCAAGACTTTAGCAAGTACGCGGATATCTCAGCGCAGGTTAGCCAGGGGCAGAAGGCTGAAACAGAGAACGAGAATTCGGATTCATCCATTCAATCATCCGGCGTGCTAGCTGCTCGTCTCGCCGCAATCGTCGCTTCCTCCGACGATGCGATCGTCAGTAAGACGCTCCAAGGATTTGTAACAACGTGGAACGCGGGCGCCGAGCGTATCTTCGGCTACACCGCCGACGAGATGATCGGGCAGCACATCACGCGCATTATTCCAATTGAACTCAGATCGGAAGAGGACGCTATTCTTGCCCGGTTGCGGCAGGGAGAGCACGTCGACCACTTCGAGACTGTGCGCGTTGCAAAGGACGGGCGTCGCATTGACGTCTCGCTGACAGTGTCTCCGATTCGCGATCGGACGGGCAGGGTCGTCGGCGCCTCAAAGGTCGGGCGAGATATCACGGAGCGTAAGCAGTTCGAGCGTTTGCAACAGCTGCTCATAGGTGAACTTAACCACCGGGTGAAGAACACGCTGGCGACCGTTCAGTCGATCGCCAATCAGACGGTCCACCGCGCCAAGAGTCCGAGCGATTTTGCTGCGAGCTTTAGCGGGAGACTGCAAGCTTTAGCCAGGACACATACCTTGCTTACGCAGTCAACATGGCAAGCGGCCGATCTTGCCGACGTGCTGCGCGATCAGTTGCCTCTTAGCGAAGCTGCGGACGATCGCATTTCCTATTCCGGTCCGACGGTGAAATTGAACGCGCAGGCCGCCTTGCATCTTGGCCTCGTTTTGCATGAGTTGGCAACGAATGCGCTGAAATACGGGGCTTTGTCGGATCCGCGCGGTAAGCTTGCGATACATTGGATCGTCCGCACCGACAATGGACGCCATCTGCTGCTCGAATGGCGAGAACGGGGCGGACCGACTGTTTCGGTGCCCCAATCCCGCGGGTTCGGGGCGACTCTCATCGAAAAAAGTTTGGAAGCTCATGGAGGCGTCACCTCAATCCGCTATGAGGCGGAAGGATTGACGTGCGAGATCAATCTGCCGCTTCCAGACGTCGATTCAATCGGCGGCGGCTCCTACAATAAGCCATTGGCTTCGGGAGTGGAGATTGCCAAAGCAGCGCGCATGTATGCGGGAAAGACACCGGCCGTGGCGGGTAAGCGCATTCTTGTCGTCGATGACGAGCCGTTGATTGCTATGGACATCGTTGCGAGCCTTGAGGACGAAGGCTGTAAAGTCGTAGGCCCGGCCGCGACTCTGAAAAAAGCGCTTCACCTTATCGAGACCGAAGACATCGACGCGGGGTTATTGGATGCAAATC
This sequence comes from Hyphomicrobium sp., assembly GCF_035548195.1. GTDB lineage: Bacteria > Pseudomonadota > Alphaproteobacteria > Rhizobiales > Hyphomicrobiaceae > Hyphomicrobium_B. Next base: position 277,099 of record NZ_DASZTY010000035.1, on the reverse strand, counting down.
TTGCCGGTGAACCGGTCGATGCACTTGCGGCGGTGCTCACGCGCCGGAAGATTCCATTTGCGTTCGTGAGTGGATATGGCCGTGAAGGTTTGCCAGAGGCGTTCAGACAGACAACATTGATCAAAAAACCATTCCATCGGCAGCGGCTAATGGATGTCGTTCAGCAGATGCTAAGCGAAGCGTCGACGATCGTGCCGCTCAGAAAGAGCATTTAGCCCGGCAACGATTCTTGAAATTTGGCTCCGCAGCGGAATCAGCGCTTCTCCACAAACACCGTACCAGCCGAATAACCGGCACCGAAGCTGCAAATCAGCCCTCGTTCGCCGGGTGCGAAGTCGCCGTTTGCCGTGTGAAACGCGATGATCGAGCCAGCAGAGCTCGTATTTGCAAATTTGTCGAGGATGATGACGTTTTCTCCCGGCCGCGGATCGCGCCCTAGGATTTTTCGGCCGATCATATCATTCATGTTGATGTTTGCCTGATGTAGCCAAAGCCGCTTTAGAGCATGCGGATCTAAACCTATGTCGCGGGCATGTGCGATGATCAAATCGCAGACCAACGGAACGACTTCGCGATAAACCTTGCGCCCCTCCTGAACGAACAGCTTGTCCGGTTTACCGATACCTTCCGGCGCGGCGCGGTTGAGGAAGCCGAAGTTGTTGCGGATGTGGTTGGAGAACTGAGTTTTGAGCCGCGCGCCGAGGATGGTCCAACCGGCTTCGACCAATTCGGGTGCGGCCACGATGATGGCAGTCGCGACATCGCCGAAAATGAAGTGGCTGTCCCGATCCCTGAAGTTCAGATGGCCAGAGCAAATCTCGGGGTTCACTATCAAGACTGCTTTGGCAGAACCGGCCGAAATGAAGTCGGCGGCGGCTTTGATGCCGAAGGTTGCAGACGAACACGCGACATTCATGTCGAAAGCGAAGCCGCTGATGCCAAGTGCATTCTGGATTTCGACGGCCATCGCCGGATAGGGACGCTGCATATTCGACGCAGCACAAATTACGGCGCCGATATCGCTCGTTCGTCCGCCCCAGTTTGCAACGGCTTCCTCAGCCGCGGCGACGGCCATTTCGGCTAGGACGGACAACTGTTCGTTCGGCCGCTCGGGTATAATCGGCCGCATGATTTCAGGATCAAGAATACCGGTCTTGTCCATCACGTACCGGGATTTGATGCCGGACGCTTTCTCTATGAATTCGGCAGAGGACGGCAGGAGCGCCGCGATGTTGCCTTTGGCAATGGCTGCGGCGTTCTCGGCGTTAAATCCCTCGACATAGGCGTTAAATGTATCCACCAGCTCTTGATTGCTGATGGCATGCGGCGGAACATAAAGTCCCGTTGCGGCGATGACGGGCTGAGGCAAGGCTGGCGTTTCCAAAGGCACGGCGCCCGATAATCGGGCGGATTTTCGTGGTTGGCATTTTCATACCACGAGGTACGCCGGTGTCCCCATAGGAACGGCGTTCGAAACGCAATTGGTGGCTTGAAAAGCGGTTGGCGGCCGCAAAAAATCGCGGAAGGCGGAAGAATGGCGCGGCCACGCTTCGAAGATATCGAGCCCTAAGAGCCCGCAGAGCGCGGCCGCGAGGGAGGCCCGGATACGCGATACTTCATTCCAGGTTCCCTGACCATTTAAATCGAAATTGGTTGCTACAAAGCAAACGGGAAACAAAACGATGCTTAACGCTCCGGAAGATTGCGTTTGAGGAACCCATACATAATCGGCACAGTGATGATGTGTGGAAGAATCTTTAATGCAAAAAGGGAAACCGTGTTGAAGATGCCGGGCACGATGACGCGCTGACCGAATATGAAGCCCCGATAGGCGCTTCGCGCAACGCGATCGGGGGTCATCGAGGGTAAAAGAAGACGATAGAGCGATCGCTCCGCGCCCATTTTGCCGTGGAAGGCTGTGTCAACCGGGCCTGGTACCAGCGCTGAAACACGGACGCCGCAACCGGAGACCTCGCTGGCGACGGCCTCGGTCAAGGATACGACATAAGATTTGCTGGCATAGTACGCAGCCTGATTGGGGCCAGGAACGTATGCGCCGAGAGAGGCGACGTTCAAAATTCCGCCTCTCGCCCGCGCAACCATGGCCGGCAGGGACGCGCGCGTAAGCCGGGTCACGCTCTCGACGTTGAGAGCAATGAGGCGGGAAATCTCAATTGGGTTCTGCGTGAGGAACGGACCTGCGAGCCCGGTTCCTGCGTTGTTGACCAATACATCCAGGTACAGGCCAGCGCTTCGCAAATCCGTTGCGATGATTTCGTAGGCGTTTGGTTCGCTCACGTCGCAGAGGATCGAAAGCGGTTCTATTCCGGTCGCTGCCTTCAGCTCGTTGGCGGCTTGTTTCAGCTTTTGGCCGTTGCGAGCGACAATGACGGTTTCCTTTTTAGCTTCGAGAAACCGCTTGGCGATCGCGAAGCCGATGCCGCGAGATCCTCCAGTCACGACAACGCATGGTTTCAGGTGAGCGACCGCTGCGCGTGCAGCATGAACGGCCCCGGGATCGATACCTGATCGCCACGGGAAAAAACGCGAAAGTCCAGCGGTCGGTGTGTCCGGCATGGTACCTCTCGGCTCGCTTTCGATGAGCCGGATAGAAAGTTAAGGAGAGGGAATTGAGCGAACAAGTGCGTTGAGAATTTCCCGATGCAAGAACCCGATCGCAATCGGGTTTCTGTGTTGAATTGTGTTCGACGACGAAAGTCTTGGGCGAACCCTAATTTTTCCATTCTTTGGTTGCAGGGCTTTGCTAGAAAGACATGGACAGAAACGAGAAAGGGCACTTCTCGTTTCATCTACGGGCACAAACAATCAGCAGGTGGATACAGGTGAGCTTTGCGTTTTTGAAGGACCGCGCGCATGGCGCGTGCCGTATCTCCTTGCGTCGCGTGGTTTCTGCACTCGGTGCGGTTCTCACGTTGGCAATGGCCGCGAGCACGTCGCAATCGGTCAATGCCGCGGACGAAGCTGAAGCCGCTCAGCGGCCGCCGCTCAACCTGCCGATTTTCATCACTTCCCGCTACGATACCTGTTACGACAATGGCTTCGTGGCGGCGATCAAACGTCTTTCGCGACAGGAGCAGCGCCGAATCAATCGCGATGGCGGCGTTGCCGGGCGCCGCATTCGGCTGACATTCCTCGATGATCGCGCCGATCAAAAGCAAACGGCGGCGAACTTGGCGTCGGCGCTTTCCGATCCCCAAACGGTTGCGATGATCGGAATGTCGAATTCCGCGCGGGCGAAAATAGCTTTCGATGCTAACGGAAAAGAGCTGAAAGCGAGCGGTATTCCCTTCATCTCCAACGTTTCTGTCGGCAGCCTTATCGCCAATTATCCGAATGTGTACACCACACGGCCGTCGGAAGACGAAGAGCGGATGCCGGTCCTTGGGCAATTCGTCAAGCAAATGAAAATCAATCGGGTCGGGTTCGTCGGCTTACGGTCTAGTTTTTTCAGCAACAATCTCGGTGACGGTTTGAAAAAACTTCTTGGTCCGGAAGCCGTGACTGCGGATTATCGGTTGAATACGGTCGGCGACGATATTCTCGATGCGGGGGAAGTCGCATCGATGATCACGGACCTGAAAGGCAAAAACATAGATCTGTTGTTCCTCAGTGTCGGAATGCAAAGAACAAAAGATCTGTTGAAGCAGTTTAAATCTGCCGGCTTTACCCCACCGCTTTTCATGACGGGTCGGTTGACGGCTCTTGGACTCAATGGCGAGGACGCCTATCCCAACGATGTTTATCAACTCGCGTGGGATGGTTTTCCGGACGTCTACAATGATCGTCTGCGAAAGCTCGTATCGGATTCTCCCAATCCCGACGCTTGGATTTTCGAGGGCGCGAAGAATAGAGGTGCCGTTGGCTGGAAGAAGGGGACGTGCAAACTTCGAGATGAGGATGTTCCGCTTAGTGTCGTCGACGATGACAATATGCGCGCCCTATCGGTGGGTACCCAATATGCCGATATGGTTGGGCTTGTCGCCGAGGCTATGAGAGGTGCGGACGCCAGAACCAGCTTACCTGAGCTTCATAAGCTGATCCTGCAGCGGCTGAGGACGAATTACGCTTCGGGGAGGGGAACATTCACCGGGCGTTTCGATAATTGGTCATTTCAACCGTCGTCGCGGGCAGCGGCACGGACGCCAATGATTCTGATGTTACCGAAGGGGCTTGGTCATACGCAGCTTGCGCCCGTGCAGTTCCTGCATCTCCGTAACAACAGCATGCAGCGGATAGATACACTCTATGCCGATATCGATCTCATTCGGGCCGAGCGTATCGACGACAACGACAAGACCTTTCTGGCGGATTTCTATTTATCGATGAATGACCGCCGCGGCGCGTCAATCGACCAGATCGAATTTTCCAACGCCTATCTCGAACCGGGTTCCAATGATCGCCAGATCACTGTGCGCGTGGTTCACGATGGCGGGAAAAGCGAGGCATTTCCCGATCACATGAAGGTCTATCGCGTGACGGGGAAGTTTCTATTCGAACCGAGGCTGCTCGATTATCCCTTCGATACGCAGAGGTTTTCGATCGATATCCAGCCGAAGCACGGCAATGCCCCGTTCATTGTGCAGCCGCCGCCGCAAAATTTGCGTGATCGCGTCATCAGTGTCGATGGATGGGAACCGAAAGATCAGTACGTCGGTTACGACAAGGATTTCGTGCGTACGGTCGATGCGCAGACGCTGGAACCAAGCGTTGTGCCCTTCTACAAGGCGAGCTTCGTCTGGCTCATGCAGCGCGAGACCACAGACTATTTCCTGCGTGTCGTCGTTCCGCTGGGATTCATTATCATCATCGCCTATCTGTCGATATTCATTTCGACTCATCATTTCGAGGCGATCGTGACGATTCAAGTGACGGCCCTTTTGTCTGCGGTTGCTCTCTATCTGGCGTTGCCGAAACTGGAAGCGAACACCGAGACGCTCTCGGACCGCATTTTCTTATTCAGTTATCTGGTGCTGAGCGTCATGATTGCCATAACAATCGCGCGCGTGAACAGGCGCATCGAGCCTATCGGCTGGCTGCGGCGAGCGCTGGGATTCCTACATATTGTCGGTGTGCCGCTCGCGACGGCTGCGGTCGCCTTCTATGTCTACGAGGCAAGCATTAGCTGACCGCAGCAGGTTTTGGTGAGCCACCAGGAATTGGCGGCGGTCACTCCGAACTTTCTTCAGAACGTCTACGAAAGCTGCGACGGCAGGGTTCCTGGCATGGGCGGCATCGCACTTGCCGTTAACAGCGGCCACAAGTTCCCAACGGATTTCGGGCGGACTGAGCGTCGCAATCCCGATCTGCGGCATCGATCCGACGGCGGCACGGGCCGTTGCAAACGTTCGTGGTACCAGGGCGATGCCGAACCCGCGGGCGACGAGATCCAGCAACACCTGTACGTCGCCGACTTCGAGAGCCGTTTTGCGCGTTATGTTCATCCCGGCAAACGCCTGGTCGACGATGCGCCTTGTCCCTTTGTCCTGTTGGAAATCGACAAATGTTTTTTCGCCGAGGTCATGCAGCGAGACAGCCGTGCGTCCCTCAAGAGAATCTCCAATCGGGTGCGCAATGACGAGGTTGTCGGCGGCGATCGGACTCGTGGAGATGTCTTCGCTTTTTTCATAGAGCGGCAAGAATGCGACATCCATGCGCCCGACCTTTACCTGCTCCATAAGGCCGGTTGCCGTGCTGTGACAAAGCTGGATCTCGATGCCGGGATGCAAAGCGTGAAACTCGCCGAGCAGCAATGAGAGATCGAAGAAGGCATTGAGGCTGGAGCAAGTGCCGATGCTGAGAGAGCCGCGTTGCAGCCCGCTGATGGCCGCAACGGCCTGGCGGGCTTCCTTGGCTCCATTGATCAGGTTCTGCGCTTTTTCGTAGAAGACCCGGCCTGCCACTGTCAGCTCAACCTTGCGAGTCGTCCTGATGAAGAGGGGAGCGCCAAGCTCCTGTTCCAGAGCGCGAATCGAGGCCGATAAGCCTGATTGCACGATATTCATGCGACGGGCGGCTCGGGTGAAGTGCTGCTCGTCGGCGGCGGCAAGAAAGTGTTCTATCTGCTTCAGGTCCACGGCGGCCTCCTAGCAGCATGATTAATTAGAAATACAGCATAATCTTATCGTAACATACTATTGGACAGATTGACCCGCGATCTTCATCACTTGGGGGTCAATGAGCTGCCGCCCTGCACAAATCGGTGCCGGATTGGATTACCGGGTTCACGGCTGTGCCGAGCGCGTGATTTCTCCGCCGTAAGATTGTGTCGCGCGCGGGGACGGATCGGCGGGGGTCCGGCAGTTATGGGATGGGCTTGACCCCTCGCAACGTAGATCGCGTGCCAGCGGTGTGGAGACTTCGAAAGCATGGCTGCACTTGTTCGCATCGCGTTGCGGTTGCCATACACGTTTATCGTTTTGGCTCTGCTTATTCTGCTGGTCGGCGGATTGGCGGCCTTTCGCACGCCGATAGATATTTTTCCGGAAATCCGAATTCCGGTCATCGCCACCGTCTGGCAGTACAAAGGACTTCCTCCCGACGGTATGTCGGGCCGGATGATCACGCCCTTTCAGCGGGCGCTGACGACGACCGTCAACGACATCGAGCACATCGAAGCGACGTCCTATAGCGGTATCGGTGTCGTCAAGATCTTCTTTCATCCCCAAGTAGATATCAGCGTTGCGAACGCGCAGGTGACGGCGATCGCGCAGACGATGCTGAAGCAGATGCCGCCGGGAACGACGCCGCCTCTCATCCTGAACTACAGCGCATCGACCGTGCCCATCCTGCAGCTTGCGCTGAGCGGCGAGGGTTTGACGGAGCAGAACCTCGCAGACCTCGGCATGAACCAGGTCCGCATTCGCCTTGTGACGGTGCCTGGCGCTGCGATCCCGTACCCCTATGGGGGTAAGACGCGACAGGTTCAAATCGATCTCGATACGGCCGCGCTACATGCGAAGGGGCTTTCCGCTCAGGATGTCGCCGATGCCTTCGCGGCTCAAAATCTGATCAATCCGGTCGGGACCCAGAAGATCGGCGCGACCGAATACACGATGGATCTGAACAGCGCGCCTTCCGATATTGCGGCACTCGGTAACCTGCCGATCAAGGCGGTCAACGGCGGCATGGTGTACATCAAGGATGTAGCTCACGTTCATGATGGCAACCCGCCGCAGCAAAATATCGTTCACGTCAACGGCTCGCGCTCGGTTCTGCTGTCGGTTCTGAAAAGCGGGCCTATTTCGACGCCCAATATTATCGAAGGCATCAAGAAGAAGGTCGAGGAAATCAAGCCGAGTTTGCCGGATGCACTCAAGATTTCATTTCTCGGCGACCAATCGGTATTCGTTCGCGGTGCGGTTCAGAATGTTATTCATGAGGGTGTGCTCGCGGCGGCGCTGACCAGCGTAATGATTCTTTTGTTTCTCGGAAGCTTCAGGTCGACGCTGATCATTGCTACGTCGATTCCGCTCGCCGTGCTTGCATCGGTTGCGATCCTGTCGGCGCTCGGCGAGACACTGAACATCATGACGCTTGGCGGTCTGGCGCTTGCGGTCGGCATTCTCGTCGACGAAGCAACAGTGACGATCGAGAACATCAACTACCACCTCGAACAGGGTAAGGGCGTCGAGACAGCCATTCTTGATGGCGCCGATCAGATCGCGACGCCGGCATTTGTCTCGATGCTCTGTATCTGCATCGTGTTTGTGCCGATGTTTTTCTTGGAAGGCGTTGCGAAATTTCTTTTCGTGCCGATGGCGGAAGCTGTGGTGTTTGCGATGGTGGCGTCATTCATCCTCTCGCGCACGCTCGTTCCGACAATGGCAAAGTATCTTCTGAAGCCGCATATGCAGGACGGTCATCAGAAGCGTTCGCTGAACCCCTTTGTTCTCTTTCAGAGAGGCTTTGAGCACGCCTTCGAGACAATGCGGTTGAGCTACCGCAATCTTCTGGAACGCACGCTGACGCACCGCGCGGTGTTTCTCGTTTTTGCGTTCGCGTTCATTTTGTCGTCGTTTTATCTGGTTCCGTATCTCGGCCGGAACTTTTTCCCCTCGGTCGACGCTGGCCAGATTCTGATGCACGCGCGTCTGCCGATCGGAACGCGCGTCGAAGAGAGCGCGCACACATTCGCGCAAATTCAGGATGCCATCCGGGAAATCATCGCGCCGGAAGAACCTGAAGTCATGGTCGATAACATCGGTATGCCGATTAGCGGCATAAATACGTCATATAACAACACCGGCATGATCGGGTCTCAGGATGGCGACATACAAATTGCGCTGAAATCCGACCACGGGCCGACCGCTCAGTACGTCAAGCTGCTTCGCGACGAATTGCCGAAGCGGTTTCCAGACGTGACGTTCTCGTTCCTGCCTGCCGATATCGTCAGTCAGATATTGAATTTCGGTGCGCCGACGCCGATTGATCTTCAGATCAGGGGCAACAATCTGGCTGCGAATTTCGATTACGCTCATAAACTTTTGAGAAAGATCCGGCTTGTTCCCGGCGTCGCGGATGCGCGGATTCAGCAATCGCGTGAAAATCCGACATTCGACGTGAATGTCGATCGGTCGCGAGCAAAATATGTCGGTGTCACCGAAAGCGATGTCACGACCAGCATTGGCACAAGTCTGTCCGGCTCGGGACAGGTGACGCCGACGTTTTGGTTAAACCCCAAGAACGGTGTTTCTTATCCGATCGTCTTGCAAACACCGCAGTACAAGCTCGATTCTCTTGCGTCGCTCGAAAATTTGCCCATTACGTCGGCTACCGCATCGTCTCCGCAGATTCTCGGCGGCGTTGCCAACCTGAAGCGCACAACATCCGACGCCGTCGTTTCGCAATACGACATCCGGCCGATGGTTCAAATTTTAACGACGACCGAGGGGCGGGATCTCGGTGCCGTTGCGGCTGACATTCAGAAAATTGTCGACGGTGCGAAGGGAGATTTGCCAAAGGGTGCGACGGCCGTGCTGCTCGGACAGGTGCGCACGATGAATAGCGCCTATTCCGGAATGTTGTTCGGCTTAGCAGGTGCAATCGTGCTTATATACATGCTTATCGTCGTCAATTTTCAATCGTGGACCGATCCGCTTGTTATCATCATGGCGCTGCCTGCTGCGCTTGCGGGAATCGTATGGATGCTTTTCGTGACAGGTACGACGTTGTCCGTTCCCGCGCTGACCGGCGCAATCATGTGCATGGGTGTCGCGACCGCGAATGCGGTGCTTGTCATCAGCTTTGCACGCGAACGACTCGATGAGCATGGCGATCCCGTTCTGGCGGCCATCGAAGCGGGCTATGTCCGGATTCGTCCGGTGCTTATGACAGCGCTCGCGATGATCATAGGCATGGCGCCGATGGCTATCGGCTTCGGCGAAGGCGGTGAACAGAATGCGCCGCTCGGTCGTGCTGTGATCGGCGGGCTTATCTTTGCCACCGCAGCGACGCTATTCGTCGTCCCAGCTGTCTTCAGCCTCATGCATCGCCGGAAGGCCGCGATTTCTTCGCAAGGTCCAATCCCAGGAGAATACAATGTCGCCTGAGCCGCCCAAAGAGGAGCGGGAACGCTCGCGTTGGACGATGCCGTTGGCTGCGATACTGTTCGTCGGCTGTGCCGCCTTTATTGCATTCACCGGCATCGAGAGTCGCGAGCAAAGCGTCGCGAAACTCAGGATCAAGTCCGCCGAGCGGGCTGTTCCTACCGTTGCTGTTTCGACGCCCAGGGTGCAGCCAAGTATCAGCATTCTGGAGCTGCCGGGTCGGCTCGACGCCTATTCACAAGCGGCTATCTTTGCGCGGGTCAGCGGTTATGTAAGAAGTTGGAACGCGGACATCGGCACACGCGTCAAAGCCGGCGATGTTCTTGCGGAGATTGATGCGCCGGATCTCGATCAGCAGCTTTTTCAAGCGCAATCGGATCTCAACAATGCCAAGGCCAACGCTGCGCTGGCCAAGGTAACGAACGAGCGTTATCAGGCATTGTTGCCGAACAGCTATGTAACCCATCAAGCTGCCGATGAGAAAGCGGCGGATCTTAAGGCCAAGAACGCGCTCGTGAAGTCGGCTCAGGCAAACGTCGATCGATTGCAGGCGCTCAGCAAGTATAAGCGCTTGGTGGCGCCCTTCGACGGCGTTGTCACAGTGCGCAATACGGACGTCGGCAATCTGATCAATACGGGAAGTACGACCGGGTCCGAGATGTTCGTCGTCGCGGATGTTCACAAGCTTCGGCTTTATGTGAACGTTCCGCAGAATTACGTGCCGTTGATTACGAAAGGTACGAAGGCCGTCCTGACCGTTCCAGAAAGGCCCGGGAAGCAATATGAAGCGAAGGTGGAAGCTTCGGCGGGTGCCGTCGATGTCGCTTCGGGGACAACGCGAATGCAGCTCGTCGTCGACAACGCCGCCGGCGAACTTATGCCTGGCGCTTACGCGAGCGTTCGTCTGACGGTTGGCGATAAGCACGACGTTTTGGTGATTCCATCGAGTGCCGTTATTTTTGACAAAGAGGGTCTGCGCGTCGCAACGGTTAGCTCCGACAGTCGTGTGCTTATGAAGCAGATTAAAATCGGTAAGGATCTCGGCAGTAAAATTGAAATTGCGGCCGGTCTTGCCCCCGAGGATCGCGTCATCGAGAGCGCTCCCGATGATATCGTCGATGGAGACAAGGTGAACGTCAAGGAGAAGGCTAATCCCGCGACGGCGCCGTCTTCGCTGAATGGGACGCGTCCCAACGATAAGGGTTGAGAAGCGCATCAGGTCGAGGTCCTTCGGCTCGGGGATGCTCGATTATGTTGCGTGCGTATGTCCGATCATTGCGGTGCGCTTCCTTCAACATCGCGTGTGCGGATCGTAGCTTTTTGCATATGTCCTCAAGGCTAACGGAGCAATCGAGCGCGTTGACAATGATGCGGTCGGCTTGCGCAAGCTTTGCTTCGAGCTCGGCGATCCGCGCCCGCAGCTCTTCCAAACGCTCCAGATCGGATGTTGGTGCGCTCGTCAGGGTGGATGCTTCGCCGGTCATTATGAACACTCGCTACTCAGCATGCGAACGTTTCGCTTTTGGCGAAGTTCCCCGTCTGGTTGCCGGTTTGTAGCCGTCTTCCGGGCAAACAAAAAAGGGCTCCTTGGGGAGCCCTTTCGATGCCTCGTAGGTAATCAGTAATAACTGCAGTAGCGTCTGCCATATCGCCAATAGCAGTCGGGATAGTCGTCGTAGTAATCGTCGTAATAGGGATAGTCGTAGAATCCGTAATAGGGCCAAAATCCATAGCCGCCATAATAACCGCCGCGCCAATGTCCGCGGCCGTGCCAACGTCCGTGTCCATGCCAGTGTCCGCCGCGGGCGTACCCAAAGTGTCCGCCGCGGAAATGGCCAAAACCTCCGCCATGGCCGAAACCTCCGCCATGGAAATGCCCACCGCCGTGGAATCCGCCACCATGGAAGTGTCCGCCGCGGGCTTCAGCCGATCCGGCAAACGCAAGAACGGCGAGCGCCGCAATTGCAGCCGTCACGACCTCTTTCACTTTCGTCATTTTTCGATGTCCTTCAATCGAACGCAGCCGGTGCATCAGGAAACGATGTTCAGGCGATGCGGGTTCCTGAACGCGCCAAAAAAGCCCCAGCCTTTTTTGATTATAAAGGCTGAGACTTTCCATGGCGTTATTTTCGCCATGATGCCGACGAGGAGCTGCTCTGCACCGACGCCGGGTGGGCTCCGGATGAGTACCTAAGGAGTTCCGCGATTGCGGTGTTTGTGAAGCGGTACTCTGTGGCGCCCGTGATGGCCGCGTTCAGGGGCTTTCAGACTTTCACGGCCTTCGATCCAATTACTCCCCGCGCGCGACAAAGTTTCGGTTTTTTGCGGCGTGTTTGTCGCAGCCTCCGGGTATCCGGAAAATTTCTGGAGCTGCGTCCTATTTTGAATCGTCAGTTTGAAGTGCCGAAACCGGCCCGGCGAAAATAGCCGCTCCGGACTGCTCGCGTGCAAGCGGGTAGCAACACTTTCCTTTCATTGATGTTGCGATTGAGAGGTCGCACACGGAGCGGATCAGTGAAAAGGCTGGCTACTGCTATCGTTTTCTCGTCGGTGCTTGCGGGCGGTGTTTTGGCCGGTCAAATGCACGGCCATGGCACTCCGGGGCGCGACTGGAATTCCGGGCTCAATGTTTATCTCGACATGCCGATCACGAGTGCGTCGCCCGGCGCATCTGAAGATCCGGACGATCGAAGGTGTCGCGAGGTTCGGCATATCTGCTTCGGCCGTTTCGGTGTGAACGAACCACAATACGGGAATTGCGTCTGGCGTCGCCGCTGCTAAAATCGGCACCCTTGCTAATCAGCTTCGCGAGCGATCGCTTGTTCGCGAAGCTGTCGCTGATATGGCTGCGCTTGCCGACGAATTATTTCGTCACCAAGCCCTTTGCGCAGCCGGCCTTGAACTCTTCCCAATTGATCGCGCCGTTATGGTCGACATCGACCTGATCGAAATTCGCAATGAAAGGTTTCGCCTTTTCCGGTGTTAGGTCGGCGCCACCTGCTTCCTTCCAAGCTGCGGTGCAATCGGCATCACTCAACGGGGTTTGTGCGTGTGCAGCTATGGCGAAAGAAAAGGCGGCGACCGAAACAATAAACAGAGTACGCATGGAACCTCTCCTGGCAAAATTTGGCAGCACGCATCTATATCCACGCGTTGGACTGGCGTGGACGCTGCGGAGGAATGATCGTGCATTTCGTGTATTGCCTGGCGGTCAAGTTTTCTTCGAATGCGGTATATGTGCGCCAAGTCCCGCATTTTAACTCTATGCGGCGGGAACCGCTGCCCTTCGCTCGGCACGGCCCGCGACGGTCCTAAGATATCGAGCAATAATTTGGCTTGCAGAAAATTTTTGGAATGGTGCCGCTTGTGTGACTCGAACACACGACCCCGTCATTACGAATGACGTGCTCTACCGGCTGAGCTAAAGCGGCATTCCATCCGGCGGATAGGTCCGCCGGAGAGGCGCGAGGGATACCCTCCCCGGTTCGGAATTGCAAGCGCCTGCGACGAGCGCGTATCGAGTTTTGCCATCGCCAATGCTTTGGGGTTCGCTTTTCAATTTACCGCGCGGAAACTTCGCCGTGCAATTGGCTGTTCGGGCTCTGGCGCCAGGGGGTCGGTGCCTGGATCGTCTGGAGCGCGTGGTGCGACGAAGAGCTTCACATCGTCTTTTCCGGTCGGCTGCAGGTTGGCGCGCGCCGGGACAGCAGTGGCAGTGTCGCGATTGCCTGATGGTCGTTGGGTGTTGGACTCGGTAGGTGCTTCGGCGGGAGCTTCTGGAGCGGAGCTGGCTTCCGATGCGTTGGAAATATCGGCGGGTTTTGCCGTCGTAGTGACAGGTTCGGCATCGATGATGTCATCTTCGGAAATGACGTCGCTGTCGTTCACCGATTGCGGAGCGCTTGCCGCAACGGCGGAATCCGCAGGCGCTTCGATTGCGATCAGTTCTTCGAGGCGGCGCGCCAGGATCTCATTGCGGGTTGCATCGCGTGTTTCCACCGGCACGCGCCATTGGAACGCATCGAGCCTGCCGTTTACTGGCGAGGTTGGTTCCCAATGGTCGGAGATGACGCCGTCGGCCATCCATGCCGGATCGCGTGCGGCATTCATAGCGCGTGCGAGCCATTCGCGAACGCGCCCCTTTTCGCCGTTCTCACCAGCTTCGATCCGCGCCATCAATGTTGCGACGCGTTGCGTTAGACGCTCGGCCAGCAGCGGTTCAAGGGCGCGGCGCGCTTCGTCGTACATCCTCGCATCGATGGCTGCCGTCGCGACGGCGATCGGACTTTCAATTGAATGCGGGTTCAGCGCAGCGAGTTGGCGGACACGGTCGAAGCGGTCGCGCGTGCTGTCACCGACACGGGCATAAGCATAGGCCGCCGCGAGATCCGGATGGGGCGATTTCGCCCACGTCTTCTGCAAAATCTTCGCAGCCTTCGCGGTATTGCCCCGTGACGCGAGCATGCGTCCGGCAAGAGCCGCAGCGGGCACGAGGTCCGGCGCAAGACTGTGGGCTTCCAATGCAAGGTTCAGCGCTTTTTCCGGTGCGTCGTCCTCGGCCTCCAATGCTTTGGCGGTGAGGAGGACGGCGCGCTTGCGTTCGGCGGCTGCTTTCGCGACATGGCCGTTTTTGCGCGCATGCTCTAACGTCTGCAGTGCGGCGGTCCAATCCTTTTGCTTGCATTGCTGTTCAAACAGTGCGTTCGACGACCAGCCGAGTTTCGGATTGGCCTTGAGCGCGCGGCTCGCAAACTGGCGTGCGGCTTCGCTGGCGTTTTCGCGCTGGGCTTCGAGGAACAAACCGCGCAAGCCTAATTGCTCCGTTTCGGGAGACGTAAGCATTGCTTCGTAGATGCGGCGGGCGGTGGCGCGGTCGCCGGTCAGTTCGGCGGTTTGCGCGCGGAGGAGGTGCGTCAGAGGCTCGTGGGGAAGAGATTTGCGTGCCTGTAATGCGTAGCGCGAGGCCAGGGCGCTGTCTCCCGCTCCGACAGCAATTAGGCCGCTCGATACGGCGTCGAGGCCTCGTCTCTGCCGGCGTCGAATAAGACGATCGCCTATTGCAGCGGGGCTGTTCCACAAAGCGCGGAACAACGACCACAGGAATACAATGGTTGCGATTGCCGCGGCCAGAAGGACCACGGCACGAAACACCGATGTTTCGATATCGTAGCCCTGCCAGACGATTTGCAGTGTTCCGGGCCGATCGGCGAGCCAGGCTAAGCCGGACGCGATAAGCGCGATTGATATAAGATAGACGACGAGGCGCACCATGAACGCAAACCCTTCGCTGGACTAAGGCGCTGACTTCTCCGCGGGCGACGCGCCCGGAGCGATCGATGACTTGAGCTGAGATTCGAGCTGCGCGAGGCTTCTATCGACGCTGACTCTCGCCGAGAGCCGATCGAGGAAGGGGCGTGCAGCATCCTTTGCTTCTGGCGACAGGTCTTTCGATGCGTCGAGAACGTCGCTCAATCGACCGTCGTTCAGCGCCACTTGCATGCGCCCAAGAACGGCTTCTGTGCTCTTGTCATCCGGCTTGAGATTGATCCTGCGAACCCGAACCACCGATTTCGCTTCAGACCACAGACGGTCGATGACGCCCGACTTTTCGGAAGCCGACTCGGCATCCATGGCGGAATTGGCTGCAGAGCGGAATTCTTTCTTCAGCTCCGTCAGCGTCGGGACGCCAGTATCCTGAAGTTTCGTTAGAGATGCGAGATCGACGGTGCCGGCGGCGAGCTTTTTAACCTCGGCAAGCTGTGTGGAATATTTCTGGCCGCTGTCCAGCGCCCGTTTCAGGTTCTGCAGCTCAAGGGCCAATACGACCTGTTCGGCGGTTTTCTGGCGTTCGCTTTCGGTCTGGACAACTTGGGCGACGCTTTTTTCAAGGGAAGCGGTTTTGTCGGCGATCGGCGCAACGGCGGCGGCGATCTCGGCGGGTTTCGCGACTTCCGTTTTGAGCGCATCAAGGGCCGATTTCAGCTGTACCGTCTGGTCCTGCGCCGATTTGAGTTCGGCGGCGACCTTGGCGGTGGCTTCCCGGTTTGCGTTGACGCTGGCGTCGATGCGGGCAGTGTCGGTCTTCAGGCCGGCGACGTCCTTATCGAGTCGTTGCGTTGCCGCCTGTGCCGTCGCACTTGCGGCGGTTGCGGTTTGAACGCGACTGTCGACGTCCTTTGTAAGGTCGGTGCGTAGCGCGGCGAGCTTTGTCGATAAACTGGACTCGAGATCGGCGACCTTCGCCGTCACCCCTGCGAGCTGTTCGATTCGGTTCGGATTCGGATCGTTCGCTCCAGCATCGGCAAGCGCCTTGAGTTTGTTCTCGACTTTGCTCACACGGTCAATGAGTTCCGTCGATCCGGAGTCAGATGCAGCGGAGGCTAGTGCAGCTTTCGTCTCGGCGACGAGCCGCCGCTGGCTGTCGGTCAAAGCGGGAATCGTTTCGGCGGTTTTTTCCAGATTCGCGATGCGGCTCTCCGCGTTTTCAAGGTCAGACTCGCGCGCGTTCTTCGAAACTTTCTTCTCAAGCGCTCCGATGCGTTCCGTGAGAGCCGCCGTATCATTCGTGAAGCGTGACGCTATGGTTCCGTCGAGGCCAAGCTCCGGCACGGCCCATTGCAACGCCAGAAATGAAAGGACGCCGCCGACGATACCCGCCACGAGGTGGGTAAAAAAACCGCCTCTGCGTTCGACGATGACCTTCGGATCCGCGGCGGTCGATGCACGATTGGCCGATGCGCCTCCAGCTGCGGCCGCTGCGGAAGCCCGGCTCGCTTCCGATCTTTCGGATTCGGATTGCATCCTTGCTCCAACGTTCGGTTGCTCACGTGATGCTGATTTCGCTGCGTAAGACGAGGCGGAAGCCGGAAGCGGGACTTCGGAATCCGGCGTTGTTTCGCTACCGGCCGCGCCGCGCGTGGATGCCCGGTCGGCGCCAGATGCGACTGGTGTGATCTTGATCTCGGTTGCTTTCAGATCGAGCGTTGCGTAAGGCCGCTTGCCGGGACCGCCGGGCGGGTTGCCCTTGCCGGAACTCGATTTGCCATTTGTCATTAGAAACTCACGACTCCGTACGAAACTCGCGTAGGTCACCAATAGCGGTCAATTCTGGGCAAAGTCTATTTGCCCAGAGAGGCTTACTAGCGCACCTCGTCATCGACTACAGCCGCTTTCTTACCTCGCTTACGGCCGGGCGGCGAGACGTTTCAGCACGATAAATAATTCTTCAAGATTGGGGCGGGCGGCGGTTAAGATTGCAGGCGCTGGCATAACGCCTTTTATGGCGCTGGCCACGTTTTCGGAAAGACAAACGTAAGTAACTCCTGCCAGGTCCGCTCGGGCTGCGAGCTTCGCGGTGAGCCGGGTCCAAGTCCTGGCTGTTCTCGGCGACATCAACGCCACGATGTCAATCTCGCGCTTCTCCAGGGCGTTTGTTGTCGCGGGCGAGAGGGTTTCTGCTGCAACAGAACGGTAGGCAATCACACGCTGAACATTAATTTTTTTTTCCGCCAGCGCGGCGGGAAGATCAAATGCTAGAATGTCGCCCGAAAGATAGAGAAAAGGTTCCCCGCGCGACGTTGCACGCCGCGTGATCTCAGGAACCAGTCCGGCCCCTGTTCCGGGGCCTTCGAAGATTCTCTGAAATCCCATTTCGCGCGCGAGCGAAGCCGTGCCGGGACCAACGGTAAGAAGCGGCAGCGTAACCGCGTGTTGGAGGGCTGGCGAAGCCGCCAACGACCTGAGGGCGTTACGACTGGTGACAATCAGCGTCGCGGCGTTCGCAAGCGCGGCGGGCGATATGGGTTCTGCGACGACGCTGATGAGCGGTTCCAAACTCGTGCGCCAGCCAAGCTGTTCGATTTGGGATTTTAGCGGTTCCGCATCATCCTTTGGCCGTGTGATGAGAACGTGCATCAGACGCTCGAACGGGAAAGTACGGCAGGATCGGCATTGCTAAGAACTTCGTCGGCGGCTGCGAGGCCGAGGGCACGGGCCGCTTTTGGCATGCCTGTTCGAGCGATGTCGTATTTCTTTTTGCCGTCCGGGGAGAGTACTTGTCCGCGGAACGATAGCGCGTCGGCGTCGCGTGTCGCGTGTCCGGCAATCGGCGTCCGGCATGAGCCTTCGAGCCGTTCAAGGAATGCGCGTTCCGCGGTTACGGCAGTCGCGGTGTCGACGTCGTTCAATGGCGCGATGTATGCAGCCGTCGCTTCGTCGTTGGCGCGAATTTCAAGGCCGATCGCACCCTGTGCGACGGCCGGAAGCATGTCGTCAATCGGCACAACAGCGGTGATGCGGTCGTTCAGCCCGAGGCGATTTAGTCCGGCGACGGCGAGGAATGTGGCGTCCGCGACGCCGTCCTTCAGCTTTCGGAGCCGCGTCTCGACATTTCCGCGGAAGTCGATGACGCGCAGGTCGGGGCGGACGCTCAGAATCTGGGATTTCCGGCGGAGCGACGACGTTCCGACGATGGCACCTGTTGGTAAAGCGCCGAGGTTTGGATATTTCAGGGAGATAAAGGCATCGCGCGGGTCTTCGCGAGGCAGGACCGCGCCGATGGTCAGGCCATCGGGCAGCGCCGTCTGCATGTCCTTCATCGAATGCACGGCAACGTCAATTTCGTTCGCGAATAGTGCGTCCTCGATCTCCTTGGTGAAGAGCCCTTTGCCGCCAATCTCCGAAAGCGGGCGGTCGAGAACCCGATCGCCGGTCGTTTTGATAACCGTGATCGTAATGGCATCAGCGGGCTGGCCATGGGCCTTGGCAAGCCTCTCGCGGACTTCGTGAGCCTGGGCCAGCGCCAACGGCGAGCCGCGTGTCCCGATGCGAATGCGGGCAACTTGCAAAAGGGTTTCTCCGGATGCTAGGCGGGGCGCTCGGCCCGGCGGCCAAATTCGGCGCCATTAATGCTCTAAAGGTACATGAATTCCAACCTTACGCGTCAAGACATTAACGAGACGATGCCGTATGTTCATTCCGCGCCGGGGTCTTCGCTCGTCTTGGGGCTGGAGACAAGCTGCGACGAAACGGCTGCGGCCGTCGTCGAGCGGACGGCGTCGGGTGCGGGGCGGATTCTCGCTAATGTCGTCCTTTCGCAATTCGATAAGCACGCGATTTATGGCGGAGTCGTCCCTGAGATCGCGGCTCGAGCGCACACGGACAGTCTCGATCAGTTGATCCGGTTGGCGCTCGATGAAGCCAAGGTTCGACTGGACGATCTCTCCGGGATCGCCGCGGCGGCGGGTCCAGGGCTTGTCGGCGGTTTGATCGTCGGCGCGACGACCGGGAAGGCTCTAGCGCTTGCGACCGGCAAGCCATTCGTTGCGGTCAATCATCTCGAAGCGCATGCGCTGACGGTTGGGCTGACAGATGGGATAAGGCCGCCCTATCTGATGCTGCTCGTTTCAGGCGGGCATACGCAACTTCTTTTGGTCGAAGATGTCGGTCAGTACCGGCGGCTCGCCACGACGATCGACGATGCGTTGGGGGAAGCTTACGACAAGACGGCGAAGCTGCTCGGGCTGCCCATGCCCGGGGGGCCCGCTGTCGAAAAAGCGGCGCTGGATGGCAATCCGGCACGTTTCGATCTGCCGCGACCGATGCTCGGCAGAGAAGACCCGCATTTTTCGTTCGCTGGATTGAAGACAGCCGTTCGTCACGCTGCGGTGCGCTCTGCGCCACTTTCTCCTTCCGACGTGGCCGATCTCTGCGCGGGCTTTCAAGCGGCGGTCTGCGCCAGCGTTTCCGATCGGGTCCGGCGCGCGATGACGACCGTACTTCCAGTTCTTCCTGAAAATGATCACAAACCTTTTGTCGTTGCGGGCGGTGTCGCGGCCAATCGGGTTTTGCGCGCTGCGCTCGTAAACGTTGCAGAAGATTTTGGCTTCGTTTTTCATGCGCCGCCTTTGGATCTTTGTACGGACAACGGCGCTATGATCGCCTGGGCTGGTGCCGAGCGATTGGCGCGAGGGCTCGTTGACGATCTTGATGCGCCTGTCCGGCCGCGGTGGCCTCTCGACCCCAACGCGGCCAAAGCGGCGGGTGCTGGCGTCAAGGCGTGAAGCCGAGCCAAGGAGGCGCATGACGTGTTAGGCTCCGGCAACGTTCAGGCGGGGGAAGCGATTTTGCAATTGCGTTCGGTCAGTATCGTCGGCGGCGGCGCGTGGGGAACAGCGTTGGCGCAAACGCTTGCCCATAACGGCACGACGGTCACATTGTGGGCGCGCGAGCCGGACGTTGTCGAGGATATCAATGCGCGGCACGTCAATCGCGTGTTTCTGCCGGGCGTCGAACTCAATCACGCGATCCGTGCGACTGGCGAAATTGCGGCCGTTGCGAATGCTAACGTTGTCTTGGCCGTTGTGCCGGCGCAGCATTTACGCAGCGTTGCCGGCAAGCTGGCGCAACATATGTCCACGAACACGCCGGTCGTCATTTGTTCGAAGGGGATTGAGCAGCAGAGCGGAAAATTCATGGGCGACGTGCTCGAAGAAGTCGCCCCGCAAGCTCTGCGTGCCGTTCTATCGGGGCCGAGCTTTGCAGCCGACGTTGCGCGCGGTCTGCCTTCTGCCCTTACGCTCGCTTGCCGGAACGAGACGGTCGGACGGCAGCTTGCGGCAGCGCTGTCGTCCCGGCAGATGCGTCTCTACTGGTCCAGTGACGTCGTTGGTGCAGAGCTTGGCGGGGCGGTCAAGAACGTGCTGGCGATTGCAGCCGGAATTGTTGAAGGCCGAGGGCTTGGATCGAGTGCGCACGCTGCAATTGTTACACGTGGTTTTGCAGAGTTGCGGCGGTTCGGAGAAGCAATGGGCGCGCGGCCGGAAACGTTACTCGGTCTATCCGGGCTTGGTGATCTGATCCTGACGTGCGGAAGTGTTCAGTCGCGCAATATGTCGCTTGGCAGGGCGCTGGGTGAGGGCCGTTCGCTTGCCGAGGTTCTTGCGGGCCGGTCAGCCGTGACTGAGGGCGTCTATACGGCGGCTGCCGTCGTTCGGATTGCACGCGAGAAAAATGTCGATATGCCGATTGCCGAAGCGGTCCACAGTATCATTGAAGGGCGGCTCGACGTCGATGAAGCGATTACGGCGTTGATGCAACGTCCACTGAAGGCTGAAGATTGAGTTCGGGCTGAGCTGTCTTTACGTACGTGCGAGAAAGCGCCTTTACGGAATCTCAAGAGAGTTCGTTCAAGCTCTGCACACATGCCGGTGAGCGATCCGAGAATCCATCACCGAGCAGACCCTTTGGTGTTGCGTTCAAGGACTTCGTGCTCGCCGAGCACGGAGTCCTTGTCATTTCGGTGACTTGAGCAACCTTGCATTTCACGCTAGGCAAAGCGTTGACGTTACGAAAAGGCGCTCCCAATGCCGGCCTATTGGTTGTTCAAGTCCGAACCCGATGCATTTTCATGGGATGATCTCGTATCACGCGGTGCCAAAGGCGAGGCGTGGGACGGCGTGCGCAACTATCAGGCACGCAATAACATGCGTGCGATGAAGGTCGGAGATCTGGGGTTCTTTTATCATTCGAACGAAGGCAAGGACGTCGTCGGCATCTGTCATGTCATCGCGACGGCGCATCCCGAAGCCAAGGACGCAAGCGGCAAATGGGAGTGCGTCGACGTTGCTGCACTGGCCCCGGTGCCAAAGCCTGTGGCGCTCGATGCCATCAAGGCAAACCCCAAGCTTGCCGATATGGTTCTGGTCAATAATTCGCGGCTATCGGTTCAGCCTGTTCGGGCAGACGAATGGAAAGAAGTGTGCCGCATGGGGGGCGTCGATTTCCGGAAGCTTAAGATCTGATGCAAGCGGGCCTCGATCATTCCGGCCGTGCGGGCTTGAAGAGCTTCATCGTGAACAATACCAAATTGCTTGCTCCGCCTCTTGTGCCTGAGATCAGCCTTCACCTCGCGGCTGAGTCACTGCCGATCTGGCAGAAGACGGAAGAAGAACTTGGAGAGATGAACGTGCCGCCGCCCTATTGGGCCTTCGCATGGGCAGGCGGTCAGGCGATGGCGCGCTACCTCTTCGACAATGCCAGCGTTTGCGAAGGTCAGGCGGTGCTGGATCTTGGTTCAGGGTCGGGCATTTCGGCGATCGCGGCAGCAAAGACGGGTGCCACATGCGTTCTCGCGGCCGATGTCGATCCGCTTGCCTGTGCTGCAGTCGATCTGAACGCTGAGGTCAACGATATTCTTGTCTCGACGACAATGGACGATCTTCTCAGCGGCGGTCCGCGCGACGAGGGTGTCATAATCGTTGGCGATCTCTTTTACGAACGGGAGCTCGCCGAACGCGTTCTGGCTTTCTTAGACGCTGCAAAATCGAACGGAAGCAGGGTTTTGATCGGCGATCCGCAGCGGAGCTATTTTCCGCGGAACCGTTTCGAGAAGCTTGCGGAATATCAGGTGCCGGTTACGCGCGAGCTTGAGGACGCAGAGATTAAGAAGACTGCAGTTTGGCAGGTCTGAAGTGCTGGTAACTGGGCCGGTTCGACCTTCGAGCATGTTGTAGGGCGCTCGCAGGCGCAGCATAATAGCGGGCTTGAAGGCCGCACGCCAGACGGCCGACCGGAGGAACGCTCGAATGTCGGACAAAGTCTATCCCGTGCCCAGGGAATGGGCCGAACGCGCTTTTGTCAATGCCGATGAATATCGGACAATGTACGCACAATCCGTCTCCGATCCGGAGGGCTTCTGGTTGGAAGCCGGAAAACGTCTTCAGTGGATCAAGCCTTACACACGGGCGAAGAACACGACATTCGGGCCGGGCGACGTCGATATCCGGTGGTTCGAAGACGGTACGCTGAACGTCTCGGAGAATTGCATCGACCGGCATCTTGCGACGCGCGGTGACCAGACGGCGATCATCTGGGAAGGCGACGATCCGAAGGATAGCGAGAAGATCACCTATCGGCAGCTGTCGGAACGCGTACAGCGTTTTGCCAATGTCTTGAAAAAGCACGGCGTCAAGAAGGGCGATCGAGTCACAATCTATCTGCCGATGATTCCCGAGGCGGCGTATGCGATGCTGGCGTGCACGCGGATCGGGGCCGTGCACTCGATCGTCTTCGGCGGATTTTCTCCGGAAAGTCTACAGAACCGTATTGAAGACGCAGATTCCAAATTCATCATCACTGCGGATGAAGGATTGCGCGGCGGCAAGCCGGTGCCGCTCAAGAAGAACACCGATACGGCGCTTGCCGGATGCAAGGGCGGCGAAAAAGTGCTCGTCGTCCGCCGTACGGGTAATACTGTGCCGTGGACAGAAGGACGCGATCTCTGGCTGCACGAGGAACTCGAAACGGTTCCAGCAGAATGTGCGCCGGAAGAAATGAAGGCCGAAGATCCTCTTTTTATTCTCTACACGTCGGGATCGACAGGCAAGCCAAAGGGCGTGGTTCACACAACTGCGGGCTATCTCGTCTATGTCGCGATGACGCACCAATATGTCTTCGATTACCACGATGAAGATATCTACTGGTGCACGGCGGACGTCGGCTGGGTTACTGGGCACAGCTATATCGTTTACGGCCCGCTCGCAAACGGCGCGACGACTCTAATGTTCGAAGGGGTTCCGACCTATCCCTCGGCTTCGCGTTTCTGGGACGTGATCGATAAGTGGAAGGTCTCGATCTTCTATACGGCACCGACCGCGATCCGCTCGCTGATGGGTGCGGGCGATGATCTCGTGAAACGGACAAGCCGCGCATCGCTCCGACTTCTCGGTTCGGTTGGCGAGCCGATCAATCCCGAGGCGTGGGAATGGTACTATCACGTCGTCGGAGAAGGCCGGTGCCCGATCGTCGATACGTGGTGGCAGACCGAAACGGGCGGGATCATGATTTCGCCGCTTCCCGGCGCAACGGCATTGAAACCGGGTTCGGGAACCCTTCCTTTCTTCGGTGTCCAACCGGCGCTCGTCGACGATAAGGGAACTATTCTCGAAGGAGCCGCGCAGGGCAACCTGGTCATCCTTGATAGCTGGCCCGGACAATCGCGAACCGTCTACGGCGATCACGATCGTTTTGAGAAGACGTATTTCTCAGCCTATCCCGGCATGTATTTCACCGGTGACGGATGTCGCCGCGACGAGGACGGCTATTACTGGATTACTGGGCGCGTCGATGATGTCATCAACGTTTCCGGCCATCGCATGGGAACAGCTGAAGTCGAAAGCGCGCTCGTCGCACACCCGAAGGTCGCGGAAGCAGCTGTCGTCGGATATCCGCACGATCTAAAGGGTCAGGGCATCTACTGCTACATCACTCTGATCTTGGGCGAGAACGGCGACGACAGTCTGAAGAAGGAACTGGTCGCGCATGTCCGGAAGGAGATCGGCCCCATTGCGTCGCCCGACCTAATCCAGTTTTCTCCTGGGCTGCCGAAAACACGCTCGGGCAAAATCATGCGGCGTATTCTCAGGAAGATCGCGGAAGACGATTTCGGCAATCTTGGAGATACCTCGACGCTTGCCGATCCGGCGGTCGTCGATGACCTGATCTCAAACCGGCAAAATAGGCGCGCGCCGCCGACCTAGAAGTCGGAGGCGATGCCGCCTTTCTCCCAATCGCCGAAACGCGTCGGCTCGGGACCGTCGCGGCCTCCGATTTCGCGTTGAGTGGACTGAGTGGCAGCATTTTTGCGGCGCGTTGCGGCTTCGGCCAGGGCTCTCTGAGCTTCGGGCGTCAGCGTGCGCTTCGTCGCCGTTTCCGGCGTTTCGGCTTCGGGATGTCGATCGGAATCCATGTTCATTAAAACGGTTCAAATAGATCGGAGGTGGAAGCCCTCTTTACGGCCCTTTATACGCTGCCGGCCGGATCATATATATGCTGCGGTCGGCCGCAGGATGTGTGCCGGTAGCTTTAGGGATCGCGGCGATGCCCATGAATTATGCCAAGACGGCGCTTTTACTGGCGGTACTCACTGCCATTTTCGTAGCGCTTGGCGCGGCGATCGGCGGCAAATCGGGCCTGGTCATTGCATTCGTCGTAGCGATGGTCATGAATGCCGTGAGCCTTTGGAAGTCCGACACGGCCGTTTTACGGATGTTCGGCGCGCAAGCCGTCGACGAAACGACCGCGCCGGAGTTTGTCGGACTGGTCCGTGAGCTTGCGAAGCGCGCCGAGCTGCCGGTGCCGCGCGTCTATGTCATGCACAATGCGCAGCCCAATGCTTTCGCGACAGGACGCAATCCGTCGAACGCGGCGGTTTGCGCTTCGACGGGACTGCTCGAATCCTTAAATCGGAACGAGCTAGCGGGTGTGCTTGCGCACGAGCTTTCGCATATCAAAAATCGCGACACGCTGACGATGGCAGTGGCGGCGACAATCGGCGGTGCCGTTTCCATGGTCGCTCAGTATCTGCAGTTCGGCATGCTTTTCGGTGGCGTGCGCAACGATGATCGGGGCGGTCTCGGAATGATCGGTACACTGGCCGCTATTATCGTAGCGCCGATGGCCGCCGGTCTCGTACAAATGGCGATCAGCCGATCACGCGAATACCAAGCCGACCGCATGGGGGGTATGATTTGCGGCAATCCGCTTTGGCTTGCGTCGGCGTTGCGACGGATCGATTCGCAGGCGCGTCGGATCGACAATCCCGAAGCTGAAGCCGTTCCGGCTGCCGCACATATGTTCATCATCAATCCCCTGAACGGTCATGGAATAGATAATCTCTTCTCGACGCATCCCAATGTGGAGAACCGTGTCGCTGCACTCGAAGCTCTGGCGCGCGAGATGGGCGTTACGTCCGCTTCGGGATCGAGTTCCGGTCCGTGGGGTAATGGGGACGTGGCTGGGCCGGCGGGCGACGGTCGAGGCCAAGTTTGGATTGGTGGACAAAACTACACGAAACCTCAGAATCCCTGGGGCTGATGTGTCGAACGGTAGAACAAGCGGCGAGAGCGCCCGCCCGGCGACACGCATCGTCCGTGGCGCAACGCGCGTTCGTGCCGCAAACGGCAAGGCTTCCGGTGCAGACGGTTTGGGGGCGCGCGATCTTGCGGTTTCGGCGCTCTTTTCCGTTCTGATCGACAAGCGGCCATTTGACGACTCGTTCGCCAAGGCAGCTGCGTCGCGCGATCTGGCATCCCGCGATCGCGCGTTTGCGCGGTTGGTCGCGACGGCGGTGCTTCGTAATCGCGGCTCGCTTCAGGCCGTGCTCAATACCTATATAGCAAAGCCTTTGCCAGAGCATCTTGGACGGCTGGAGCTCATCCTGCTCGCTGCTTCCGCGCAACTTCTGCTGTTGAAGACGCCGCCGCATGCGGCGATCTCGCTCGCGGTCGATCAGTGTCGCAACGATCGCCTCGGGCGACGTTTCGCTAATCTGGCGAACGCGGTTTTGCGGCGCGTCAGTGAAAGCGGCCACGGGCGGTTTGCTTCGCTCGACAACGTTGCGCTGACGTTCCCGAATTGGTTGCTCGATAAATGGAGCCGCGTCTATGGCGCTGCGAGAGCACGGCAGATTGCTCGGGCTTGCCTTGCCGAGCCGCCGCTCGATCTGACTGTCAAATCCGACGTCAAAGGTTGGGCAGAGCGCCTTGGCGGGATCGCGCTTCCGAGTGGGTCGGTCAGATGTTCAGGTGTTGGGCGCATTGAGGATCTTGAGGGATATGGCGACGGCGCGTGGTGGGTTCAGGATGCGGCCGCAGCGTTGCCGGTCAAGCTCTTTGGCGATGTTTCGGGGCTTTCGGCGGTCGATCTTTGTGCCGCGCCCGGCGGGAAGACGGCGCAACTTGCACATGGCGGCGCGCGCATCGTTGCGGTCGATAAATCGGCGGGGCGCTTGGCGCGCTTAAGCGAAAATCTTAAACGTCTGCGATTGTCGGCGGATGTTGCGGTTGCCGATGCGCAAAGCTTTCAGAACGGCTCCGAATTCGACCTTGTTTTGCTCGATGCGCCGTGCACGGCGACCGGGACGATCCGGCGGCATCCCGATATTCTTTATTTAAAACGCGCGGAGGATGTGGCGGCGCTCGCGGATTTGCAGAAAAGACTTCTCGACCATGCATCATCGCTCGTGAAGCCGGGAGGAACGCTCGTCTACTGCACGTGTTCGCTGGAGCCCGAGGAGGGCGAGGATCAGGTTTCCGCATTTCTTACGCGGCACGCGGATTTCAGGCGGCAACCTGTGCAGCTCGATGACACCGTCGTTCCGCTCCTTTGGCGGACGGAGGATGGCGATCTTAGGACTTTGCCATCGTACCTTTCGGAATTGCCCGAGGGAATGCGCGGACTTGACGGCTTCTACGCCGCGGCGCTTGTGAAAGCGCATTGTTAACTGCTACCTCATCGGTACGCCTTGTTTTGGCGCCAGTGCGGGCTTAGTCGGGCTTGCGCGGCGGATGCGTGCGCAGCCGGGGATCTCAATGTCGAGTCTCAACGTTACGGAGCGGTTGAAAATTCGCTCGCTGTCGGTCGAGCGGCTACGGCGCCGGGCGGTAACGCGGACACTTTCGTCTCCGCTCTTTCGGTGGCGTTACGCCGGAACGGGCGCGGATCAAATTCTGATCGTGCCGCAGGAGCTGCGCGCCGCCGATCCAAGCTTTTGGAGCGAGGTCGCGCATGGGCATTTTGGTCTCGCATCCCAGATCGCGGATCTGAAAGGTGCATCGCCATTCCGGGTCGACCCTCCAAGTCTCGCTTGGGCGCGGGAGCTGCATGGTTTTGGCTGGTTGCGCCATCTCGCTGCAACCGAAGAGGAGGAAGCGGCTGCGGCCGCGCGAGAACTCGTACTCGACTGGATCGCGACGCGGCGAGTCGCAAATGGGATCGCCTATGAACCGGAGGTCGTCGGACGCCGATTGATCTCCTGGATCGCGCAGGCGAACATGCTCCTCGAAGGACTCGACGCACGCTCGTATTCGGCGATCCTATCGAGCATCGGTCAGCAAATCGTCGCGCTGAAAACAACATGGCGCAGCGCGCCAGACGGCATTCCGCGGCTCGTTTGCCTTATCGCGCTCGTCTTATCCGATCTCTCGGTTTCAGGTCATGACCGGCAGCTCAAAGAGGCACTTGATGCGCTTATCGAAGAATTAAATCGGCAAATACTCGACGATGGCGGACATATCAGTCGCAGCGCGAGCGTCTTGGCCGATTTGATTCTCGATCTGTTGCCACTCGGGCAATGCTTCCATTCGCGCGGACGTCAGCCGCCGGAGGAGATCAATGCAGCGGTTCGGAAATCGCTGGGCTTCCTCCGGTTTATGCGTCTCGGAGATGGGATGCTCGCGCGCTTCAATGGTGTGAGCACAGGTTCACCGGCAACGCTTGCAACTGTCCTTGCCTATTCGGCTGAAGATTTCGACGTGCGGGCTGTTGCGCGCGCATCCGGTTACGCGCGGCTTGAACGGGGAGATACCATCATTGTTGCCGACGTCGGCCCGCCGCCGCCGCTCGAAATGGCAACCGAGGCACAGGCTGGTGCGCTGTCATTCGAATTAACGTCGCGTCAGTATCTCGTGCTCGCGAATGGCGGTTTTCCCGGTCCAGCCGATCACAGCTGGGATTCGGCTGCGCGCGCGACTGCGAGCCACAACACTCTTTGCCTCGCTGGGACGTCATCGTCTCGTCTCGTGCGGCATGCGCAGCTCGAAGACATGATTGGCGGGCTACCTATCCGTGGACCCGATTCCGTAACGTCGGAATATAGCGAAGAAACAGGGTATGCGGTACTTAGGGCAACGCATGACGGGTATCTGAAGCGTTATGGATTAATTCATACGCGTCAGCTCTCTCTTTCGCCCGACGGTCATAAGCTTGACGGCATGGATACTCTCGGTCCGCCGAAAGGGCAGCTGCGGTTGAAGCAGGATCTGCCCTATGCAATTCACTTCCACCTGCATCCCGATTGCCGGTGTACACTCGAAGACCGCGCAACTTGCCGTGTGAAATTACCGGATGGGCGCTTCTGGGTCTTCCGCGCCGACGATGCTTCGCTTTCTATCGAAGAAAGCCTGTTTTACGTCGATAGCGCCGGACCGCGTCCGGCCCTGCAGATTGTACTGCGCGGGACTACCTTCGGTGAGACAGAGGTTCACTGGTCGATGCGCGCCGAGACAGCCGACGTTCTTGGTTGATGACCGCGAGCGCCAGCGTGGCACAATCGCGCGTTCTTCGGAAAGTGGGATGGCCTTGCCGGAAAGACCATGATAACCGCCTGTCGCAAACATGCGGGGTGACTATGGCCGAAGCAAAAATTAGCCGGGCGCTGCTCTCGGTTTCCGACAAAACGGGTCTCGTGGCATTTGCGACTGCCTTGCAGGAGCGCGGAATCGAGATCGTTTCGACGGGGGGTACGGCGGCGGCACTCAAAGCTGCGCGCCTGGCAGTTATCGATGTTTCGGAGCTGACCGGCTTTCCCGAAATGATGGACGGCCGGGTCAAGACGCTTCATCCGCTGGTCCATGGGGGATTGCTCGGTATTCGCGGCAATGCCGAGCACGAGAGGGCCGCGAATGAGCATGGCATTCTGCCGATCGATCTGCTCGTCGTAAATCTCTACCCGTTTGAGGCGACGGTTGCGAAGGGTGCATCCTACGACGACTGCGTCGAGAATATCGACGTCGGCGGACCGGCCATGATCCGCGCGGCGGCCAAGAACCATGCGGGCGTTACGGTTGTCGTTGAGCCGGAGGATTATGCGCGCGTTTTATCCGAGATTGCTGAAAACGAGGGCGCAACGACGCTCGAATTTCGCAAGCAGCTGGCGGCAAAGGCGTTTGCGCGCTCGGCGGCATACGACTCCGCTATCAGTAGCTGGTTTGCGCGGGAGCTTGGCATCGATACGCCGGAATGGCGCGCGTTTGGCGGAAAGCTCGGTCAATCGCTTCGCTATGGCGAAAATTCGCATCAGTCGGCGGCACTCTACATTTCGGATCGCGGCCGGCCTGGCGTTGCGACGGCAACGCAGCTTCAAGGCAAGGAACTGTCCTATAACAACATCAACGACACGGATGCGGCTTTTGAACTGGTGTCGGAATTCGATGCGAAATCTCCGGCCGTTGCGATCATCAAGCATGCCAATCCTTGCGGCGTGGCGGTGGCCGGATCGCTGAAGGATGCGTACGTCAAGGCGCTTGCATCCGACCCGGTAAGCGCATTCGGCGGGATCGTCGCGCTCAATCAGAAGATCGATAAAAGCGCAGCCGAGGAGATGACAAAGATCTTCACCGAGGTCGTCATTGCTCCTGATGCAAGTGAAGAAGCGAAGGTAATTTTTGCGGCGAAGAAAAATTTGCGGCTGTTACTGACGGGCGGTTTGGCGAATTCGCGGGGTGAGGGGTTGTTCGTCAAATCTGTCGCGGGTGGCTTTCTGGTCCAGTCACGAGACGCGAGCAATGCTGACGATGTGGAGTTAAAGGTCGTTACCAAGCGCCGACCGTCGGATGCGGAGCTGGCAGACCTGAGATTTGCGTTCAAGGTTGCGAAGCACGTCAAATCGAACGCCATTGTTTATGCAAAAAATGGAGCGACAGTTGGAGTCGGTGCCGGCCAGATGAGCCGGGTTGATTCGGCGCGCATCGCGGCCTGGAAAGCTGCCGAAGCTGCAAAGGCCCAGGGATTGAGCGAACCACTCACCGTCGGCGCGGTTGTCGCGTCCGATGCGTTTTTCCCGTTTGCAGATGGATTGATCACAGCAGCGGAAGCGGGCGTGACCGCCGTCATTCAGCCGGGTGGATCGGTGCGGGATGACGACGTCATTAAAGCTGCCGACGAGCGCGGACTGGCCATGGTTTTCACCGGCGTTCGTCACTTCCGGCATTAGCGCGGCTCTGTCCTGCTCCCACACCTAGCCCCTTCCGCGAAGGGGGAGGGGGGAAATCGAGCATCAGTCCGCGCGAGCCTGTCTGCGCGTTCTGACAAAGAGCATCAAGAAGATGCCAATCAGCAGAAACGCGAGGATCGCGGACATGCCGATGCGTTGACTGCCGGTTTCCTGCGTGAGGAAAGCGACGGCGAATGGCGCCAGGAACGCCGTGACTTTTCCCGAAAAGGCGAACAGACCGAAGTATTGCGTAATCTTGTCGGGAGGCGCCAAGCGCGCGAGAAGCGAGCGGCTTGCAGCTTGGACCGGTGCGGCGACGAGGCCGACCAGAATCGCGAATGCGAGAAAGACTCGCTCTCCGGCTGACGAGAACGGTTTCGATCCTGCGATTTTCGCGGCAACCTCGGTCGTAAAGAGAACGTGCGTTTTATCGACGGATAAAATGCCGATCGCTCCGGCAATGAGTGCAAGCAAAGCGAAGATAATGACGGTTTTCGGTCCGATACGATCGTCGAGATGACCGCCGACGAGCGCTCCGAAGGCTCCGACTAGCGTCAGGATGATGCCGAACATCCCAAGTTCCAGCGGTCCCCATCCGAACACGGACGCGCCGTAGATCCCGCCGAATGCAAAGATTGCCGTCAGCCCGTCGGTGAACAGCATGCGCGCTATAAGAAAGATCATCAGGCTCGGCATCGAAGGGAGCGATCTGAGTGTATCCCAAAGCTCGGCCGTCGCGGATCGCTGGGTTGGCGCAAGGTTGCGCGCTGTTCTCCTGTCGGGAACAAACAGGAAAAACGGGATGATGAAAATCGTGAACCAGATGGCGGCGAATGGGCCGGTAATGCGGTCGCTTTGATGCGTAGTGCCGTCGAGCATTAAGAGCGGATGGAAGCCAAGAAGCGTCGTCGTGGCACCGGGAACGGGTACGAGCAAGCCGGCGATGAGAGCGAGGCTGACGAGACCGCCGAAGTAGCCGACGGCCCACCCCGTTCCGGAGAGGCGTCCGAGTTCGGCGTGCGGCACAAGGCCGGTCATGATCGCGTTCGAGAACACGCTCATCAGCTCAGCGGCCAACGTCGCGACCACGAATCCCACAAGCACCAGGAGAACGCTCGCCAACGGGGCGGCAGGCGCTCCAAGCCATAGCGTGGTGAGGCCGGCAATGAAGATGACGGAGAGGCCCGCCATCCACGGTTTGCGTGCGCCTCGGCCATCTGCGGCCGCGCCGAGGAACGGGCTTAGGATCGCGATCAGCAGTCCGGCCACGGCAGCCGCGTAGCCCCACAGCGTTTGTCCGCAGGCCGCTTTCTCGCTGCCTCCGGCGATCAGTGTGCCGCAGACCGAGTTCTGGACCACAGTATTGGCGAAGTAGGGGGCGAAGAGGAAGGTTTGGACCAGCGTGTAATGTGGCTGTGTCGCCCAATCGAACAGCATCCACGAAACGCGGGCTCGCCTTGGCGCGCGAACGACTGCGTGGCTTGCTGCTGAAGCTTCGCTGGCGGTCGGACCGCCGAGATCGATTGACGCCATTGCGCTTCCCCTCTACGCGCGTTCTCCCTCGCGGTGACTTAGCACATTCGGTGGTCAGGTTCGCAAAACGATCAGATGGTCGGGAAGCTCATTCGGATCGATCGATCCCGGTGGAAAGTGCTCTGCGAGGAGCACGCCAATCCGTTCGATCGCGTGGACGAAGCCGTCGACCGCATGGCCCGCAGCGATTTCGCGCGTGAAGTCGTCGACGATGCTTTGCCATGTCCCTTTCGGAACCTTCGCATCGATGCCGCTGTCGGCGATAATCTCGACCCGTTGCTCGGCGACCGAGACGAAGACGAGAACGCCTGTCCGTCCGGTTGTCGTATGCAGGTTCTGCGCAATGAATTGTTCGCTGGCACGGCGACGGGCATTGGCGTTTGCGATCGCTTTTGGGACGAGCGCCATTCGCACCTTTGGATGCCAGGCGAGTGCGAGAAGGGCAAAAAATACGATCAGCTGTATGAGGAAGATCAATTGGACGTTCATCCATGTGAAATGGATGAGAGGCCAAGGAACGATCAATGCCAGCAGCGCGGCCCACAAAAAGGGTATGTGCTCATATCGGCTGCTTTGCTCGGCAATGACGGCGACGATTTCCCCCGAGGTCGTGCGCTCGGCATTTGTGATCGCTTCGGAAATGCGCTCTGCGTCTTTGTCGCTAATGAAGCTCATCGCTCGCCATCGCCTTGTTGTTTCGTCATCGCCGCTACCAGCTTCCCGAAGCTCCGCCGCCGCCGAAGTCGCCACCGCCTCCGGACCAGCCTCCGCCGCCACCGCCTCCGCCGGACCAGCCTCCGCCCCAATTCCCGGAACCGCCAGGGATAAAAATGATACCTCCGCGCCGCCGCGGATTGCCGGGCGTTCCCGCGCGCATGGCCTGGGCGTTCCGGTAGTTAACCCACATGATGAATGCGACGATGAGGAAGAATATCAGCAGATGCATCAATGCTGTCGGATCGTTTTCCGGAGTGCGCCCGCCTGCCGCCCGCCGCTTCACCTCCTCGGGATCGCCAAGCAGGACGGTCTTGATGTCCCGCACGCCGTCCTTGATGCCGCCTGCGTAATCGCCGCGCCGGAATTTCGGCAGGATGGCATTGTGGATGATGAGCGCCGACATCGTATCAGTCATGAACGGTTCGAGGCGGCGCCCGACTTCGATCCGAACCTGCCGGTCGTTCGGGGCGATAAGAAGCAGGATGCCGTTATCCTTGCCCTTCTGACCGATGCCCCACTTCCGGGCGAGCCCGATGCTGTAGTCTTCGATCGGATAGCCATCGAGCGACTTCACGGTCACGACTGCGATCTGGTCGGTCGAGGTCCGTTCGAGATCGGCGAGCGTGTTCTCGATATCAGCTTTGTCGGCGGGAGAAAGAAGACCGGCCTGGTCGGTGACGCGGCCGGTCAGTTCCGGATAGGTCGGCGCCGCAGATGCCGTCGCGATTAGCGTCACGGACGCGGCAAACACGGCGAGCGCGATCGTTCGCATGACGGGCCAACGCTTATCGCGTTGCGTCAAGGACCGAGCGGCGGATGCTGCGCCAATCATCGGACGGCTTCCGTCAATGGTTTGAGGTCCGCCACGCTATGGCTTACTGAAATCCACCTTCGGCACCTTCTGCTCTTCGGCTGGGATATCGAACGTCGCCATTTCCTTCGCCGATGGATAAAGCGCCATTTTCCAGAGGCGGCCGGGGAAGGTCGTGATCTCGGTATTATAATTGCGGACGGCTTCGATGTAATCGCGCCGCGCGATGGCAATGCGGTTCTCGGTGCCGGCAAGTTCGCTTTGCAGGGCGAGGAAGTTCTGACCCGACTTGATGTCGGGATAGCGTTCAACGACGGCAATCAGACGCCCGAGGGCGCCGCCGAGCGCACCTTGAGCATCCTGGAACTTCTTCATGGCATCGGGATTGGTGAGGATGTCCGGCGGGATCTGAATGTTAGTCGCTTGCTTGCGCGCTTCCGTGACTTCGGTCAGAACCGACTTCTCCTGATCGGCGAAGCCTTTGACGGACTCGACGAGGTTCGGAACGAGGTCATTGCGCCGCTTGTATTGATTGAGCACTTCGCTCCAAGCCGCTTTGGCCTGCTGCTCGTATGTCGGAATCGTGTTGATGCCGCAGCCTGCAGTCGCAAGTGCAGCGCTTATGACCGCGAGAAATGCGAGCGGCCGGACGACGAACATTCTGGTGGTTGCGGTCATGGCGCGAGTGGTTCCTCTGTCTGGCGCCCGGAGCGGGCGCGTTTGCAGGAGAATTGCGGGGCGTGGCGGCCCTTCACTTTCCTATGAGCTTCGCCTGTCCCATTCAAGGGAGGGACGGGACACGGAACGTCTCTACAACGATTGATTGCTTAGCGGAGCTTGTTCCGGAGATTTCGTGAATGAAATCTATCGATGTTCCAGCCGAAGGGCGGCGGGCGTGGGGAACGTCGCTCCGGATAACGTTGAAGCGCCTCAACTTGATGAGAATTCACGACACTTCGGCCGCGTTTTAGGCAACGTTCGTGCGATCGGCTGAGACGGCAAAGGCCGCATTGAATTGCGGCCTTTCTAGAGTGCGAGTCGTCAAGTCGGCAGCTTGCTGTCTGGTATTTGCTGAGGGGGGTGCAGTTGCTTCCAACCTGAGAACGATACGCCGACATGTAACGGGAAGGCTGTGGCCAAGACCGGAACGCTAAAAACCATGGCCACCATAATCACACATGCGAGCGTGGCTTGCATGAGCTGGATGATGTGCTTCAATCCAATGCATCCTTGTTTGACAACA
This sequence comes from Hyphomicrobium sp., assembly GCF_035548195.1. Classification (GTDB taxonomy): domain Bacteria; phylum Pseudomonadota; class Alphaproteobacteria; order Rhizobiales; family Hyphomicrobiaceae; genus Hyphomicrobium_B. Next base: position 242,459 of record NZ_DASZTY010000035.1, on the reverse strand, counting down.
CGGAATGCATAATGCCGATCGAGTATGGCGTGACATTGGCGTCGCGTGGGCGCCCGTGGGGCAAAGCAGAGAGTGCGGCGCGTCGTGCGCCACACTCTCCGTGACAGCCACGAATTCGATTACCACCAGCGGCAGTGACGGTGGCCGTGTCTCCACCAGCAATGACGATGACGGTGGTGCCAGCGACGACGCCAATAAACGTCCTGCGTCGGCGAGGCTTGTTTGGAAATCAGGTTCAGCGTGTGTACGTTGCCGTTCACGGTCGCGTTCGCGTAGCCCCCACACAGCACCATCGCGGCGCCCACGATGATTGCTCCCAATGTGATCTTCATGCGTGCTCTCCCTTGTTGTCGGTCGCCAGCTTTTGACGCCTGCACAACTATAGCGTCGGCGTGAGCGCGCTCTTTCCATACGATTTTGTAAACTCGTACGGTTTCGAGAAGATGGGGCAATAAGGCTACTGTTGCGACCCCGATCGGCGTTCGGGGTTGCGATCGCTTACGCGTCTCTGTTTTTGCTGGATATTACCAGCGCAGCCAATCGAGGGATTTCGGACCACGGCAAAAATCGCGGCGGTGCAAATAATAGCAATGGCGACCGTCGAAATAATCGTCGCTGTAGAATGGATCGCCGGCGTACGTCGAAAAGCCGAAGCGATAGCCGTACGGGGGGCCGGGGCGCCAATATCCGTGGCGCAAATGTGCAGAATGCCTTCGATGCATATGATGTTTGGCGACGTGAGCTTTGTGCACGTAGTGATGGTGTAGGGACGCTGTTGTCTTGGCAAAGGCAGGTGACACGAGCACTAAAAGTGCGGCGCTTGTGACTATGAAGGCGCTGATGCTCTTTTTCATGTGCGGCCTCTCGTGGCGTTTTGGAGGAATGCCCAATCGCGAGCCAGAATAGATGCTCCGCATGTGAGGGACGTAATAAAAGGCTCCGGACGGTTAAGTCCGGAGCCAGCCATGCGATCCCGAGTGTGTGCCTCAATACGTGCAGAACCGGCGTCCGTGACGCCAATAGCAATCGTAGTCGTCGTCGTAGTAATCGTCATAATAAGGATCACCGAGGTAAATCCCGGGTCCCCAGCCATATCCGTACCAGCCGCCGCCGCGCCAGTGATGGCCATGGCCGCCATGCCAGCCGCCGTGATGACCGCCGAAATTCCGGGCTAAGTGGCTGCCTCCGAAATGGCCGCCGAAGTGACCGCCCATGTGCCCACCCATGTGGCCGCCTCCGTGACCGCCGCCCTTATGGGCCGCATCGGCCGCGGGGACGAAGGCCGTAAGAGATAGTGCTGCGCTTACCGCAGCGAGTGCGCTTATGTATCTATTCATATAAACCTCTTTGAAAATGAGTTCGTTCACCGTTCCGCCGGAGCGGACCAGTCCCCGATCTTCGTGGATAGGCAACGCGCCCTCGAATTGAAGGTTTCGCCAATTCCGGGTGCGGCGGGCTTACTGATTTGTGAGATAGCGGCGCGCGGCCGGAGAACCGGCGAAATTCAGATGGTTTGTCGATGCACGCATCTGCGGGCAAGCTGACGCACTGCGCGGCAAGGGTGCTTGCGAACGCCTAAATTTGAGAAGGTTATCGTTTGTCCGCAGGGCGGGGTAACCCTGGCGATGTTTGGAGCGGGCGAAGGGATTCGAACCCTCGACCCCGACCTTGGCAAGGTCGTGCTCTACCCCTGAGCTACACCCGCAATTCCGTGTTGCGCGGTGCCTTGCAGCGCCGCGAGACACGCCTTATGGCGCATGTGCAAAGGCAATGCAAGGGGCCGATTCCGGCCTGTCACCAGGTCGCAGGACGCCCCATCGCTACCAGACATTGAACTTATCAACGGGGGGCAAGAGCGGAGATGCCAGTTAGTCGAGACGACTTGATGATTCGTCTTAGCGAACTCGGTATTGCGACGCAGACGGTCGATCATCCGCCGGCGTTCACCGTCGCGCAAAGCAGCTCCATCGATATTCCGCTGCCTGGGGCGCATACCAAGAATCTGTTTCTCAAAGATGCAAACGGAGCCCTTGTTCTCATTGTCGCGAGAACCACGACGGTCATCGATCTCAAGTCGCTTCCGAAGCGGCTCGGCACCGGGCGTCTGTCGTTTGGAAAGCCGGAATTGTTGCTGAGTGCACTCGGCGTCACACCGGGGTCCGTAACGGCATTCGCTGTCGCAAATGACAGTGCACATCGTGTTATGGTGGTCTTCGATCAAGCGCTGATGGCGGAGGACAGCATTAATTGTCACCCGCTTGAGAATACAGCCACAACCAACATTGCGCGTGACGATCTTTTACGGTTCATTCGGTCAACTGGCCATGAGCCGCGTATTGTAGATTTAAGCGCCGCCGAAAGCGCGGCGAGGAGATAAGATTTTATGGAATTCGGCGCAGGCAATTCGGATTCGGGACTCGGGGGGAGCGGCAACGTCGTCAAGGACGCGACAACGTCGTCGTTCAAGGCGGATGTGCTCGAGGCTTCCAAGAGCGTGCCAGTCATCGTTGATTTCTGGGCGGCGTGGTGCGGGCCGTGCAAGCAACTGACGCCGATCATCGAGAAGGTCGTGCGCAGCTATTCCGGTAAGGTCCGGCTTGTGAAGATTAACGTCGATGAAAACCAAGCCGTAGCCGCGCAGCTTAGGGTGCAGTCGCTGCCGACGGTGCTGGCATTTCGGAATGGGCAGCCGATCGATGGGTTTGTCGGTGTGCAGCCTGAGAGCGCAATCAAGGCGTTTGTCGATCGGCTCATTGCTGACGATGCCGAGGTCGAAGCCTCGGAGCTTCTCAAGTCCGCAGCAGACCTCGTCGAGCAGGGCGATCTGCAGGGTGCCGCCGAAATTTTTGCGACGGTCCTGCAAGAGGATCGGACCAACGCAGAAGCATTGGCCGGGCTCGCGTCCTGCTATCTCAAGAGCGGCGACGCGCAGAGGGCAAAACAGACCTTGGCGCTGGTTCCACCAGATAAGCGCGAGATTGCATCGGTCCGAAGCGTGGAGGCTGCTGTACTTCTTGCCGAGAAGACGACAAGTACAGGCGATCTTTCTGCTTTTAGGCAACGTCTTTCCGAAAATCCTAACGATCATCAGGCACGGTTCGATCTAGCGGTCGGGCTCGCGGCGAGCGGACAAAAGGCGGAGGCTCTTGATCTTCTGCTCGATCTCGTCAGGATGGACGCGAGTTGGAACGATGAAGCGGCGCGCAAGCAACTTCTGCAGTTCTTTGATGCCTGGGGCCCCAAAGAGCCGCTGGTCGCTGAGGGGCGCCGGAGGTTATCCTCGCTCCTATTCAGCTGACATCGGACGCGCGGCGGAGATTTTTTGAATTGACACTCACAGATCGTTACAGGCGTCCGGCCGATTTGCCGGCGAGGATTCCCGTGTTTCCTCTGAGGGGTGCAATTCTGTTGCCGCGCGCTACGCTACCTCTCAATATTTTCGAGCCACGTTTTCTGGAAATGATAGACGACGTTATGTCAGGGGGGCGCGTTATTGGCATTCTTCAGCCGCTGGTCGCAGGCGATGACGACCAGGAAAGCCCCCTCGATAAAACGGCCGGCCTCCGCTCCGTCGGGTGCGCCGGGCGCGTCACCTCCTATCAGGAACTCGATGATGGGCGGCTGATCATCACGTTAACGGGCATCATACGTTTCGAATCGATCGGAGAAACGGAAACCGACAAGCCATACCGGATCATGAGTGCCAGCTACGATCGTTTCGCGAACGATCTGACGGAGGGTCTCGGCGAAGAGCTGGTCGATCGCCAAAACCTGCTTCGCGTGCTCAAAACGTATCTGGAAGTCAATCGTCTGAAAACCGACTGGGCTTCAATCCAGCGGGCGTCGAATGAATTTCTGATCAACGCGCTTTCGGTCATGTGCCCGTACGGACCGGAGGAAAAGCAAGCGCTGCTGGAGGCAAGGGACCTGCGTTCGCGGGCCGAGGTGCTCGTGGCGCTTGCGGAAATCGATTTGGCTTCTAACGGCAGCAGCGGCACGACGCTGCAGTAGCGCGGGATTATGCAATGGCTTCCGAAAGTCTCGATGGCGCTGACGAGCCGTCAAATATGGTCGATCCAAAATTGCTGGAGCTGCTTGTCTGTCCGCTGACCAAGACGCGTTTGATCTATGATGCAAACGCACAGGAATTAATCAGCACGGCCGCAGGGCTAGCATTTCCGATAAAGAACGGTGTTCCGTTGATGATTGAAGACGCGGCTCGTCCTCTTACTGATGAAGATTTTGCGCGGCGCTGAGCTTGTTTTTATCGGCCTTACGCGATGTCCTTAGAATCATTTTGGAATTTCGCGCATTGATCGCGACGTTTGATCAAATCTGGTGCTTAACCAAGTCTCTTTAGAGTCCATCAAACATCACAGTCGAGTGTTCGCTGCATTTCAGGGGCATCCGGCTTTGTTTAGAAAAAACTTTCATTCGTTTTCGATCGGTTCGGCGGCCGCATCATTGCGGCGCCTCTTGGCGCGAGACGGCAAAAACGACAGAAGCGCTGAATCAACGCTTGAAAAGATCGAGGATGCGCACTGGCGACTTTCGGACAATGCGTTGCGCTATCGCGAGTTGCTCGATGCGCAACAGGACTTCATCGTTCGCCGTTCGGCGGCAGGTGATGTTGTTTTTGCCAATCGTGCGTTCTGCGAGGCTTTCGATGTTCGATCCGACGCACTGATAGGAAAGAAGTTTGAGCCGCCAATCATCCGGGAGGAGGCGGGGCCGGAGCTCCCAACCGGCGGCCGGTGTGTCGTTCAACTTCTTCAGATGCGGAATGGTAAGCGATGGATCGCTTGGACGGAGTGCGAGATAAAAAGCGACGACGGCCGCATCGACATCCAAAGTGTCGGTCGCGATATCACGGTTGATCGTGCGATCGCGAACGAACTCAACGAAGCGCGCGATCAGGCCGAGGCAGCAAGCCGCGCGAAATCGCGCTTTCTCGCCGCGATGAGCCACGAAATCCGGACGCCGATGAACGGCATCCTTGGAATGATCGGGCTTATGCGCGACGGCGCGCTCGATGGCGAGCAAAGAACATGCGTGCGAATTGTCGAAGATTCAGCGCGCGCGCTTCTTTCATTGATCGACGATATTCTCGATTTTTCCAGGATCGAGGCGGGTAGGCTCGACCTGGAAAATAAGGTTTTTTCTCTGAAAACGTGCGTTGCCCAGGCCATGCAGTTGTTGGCGCCTGGCGCCGCGGCAAAGCGACTGTCCTTTACATCGACTGTCATGAACGACGTGCCCGAATGGGTGCGCGGCGACGAGATGCGTGTCCGTCAGATCGTTCTCAACCTTCTTTCGAACGCCGTGAAGTTTACAGAGAAGGGAGGGATCGGAATCTGCATGTCGGTAGCGGAGGCGACGGACTCCGGTCGATGCAAGATCGCGATCAAGGTAACGGATACTGGCGTCGGATTTCCGCCGGAGTTCATGTTGCGACTGTTCGGTGAGTTCGAACAGTGCGAGACGTCTGGGCATCCTGGCGGAACGGGACTGGGACTTGCAATTTCGAAGCGGCTCGCTCAGGCGATGGGGGGCGATATCGTTGCGGAACTCAATCCGGACGAGAGCACATCGTTTACGGCATGTCTCTGTTTCGAGATCGCTGCCCGATCTGATGTTGAGAAGCACCAGCCCGATCAGGTTTTGCCGCATCCGGACCGCCATGCCGCTATGTCTTCAGGATTGGGAAATCCTCTTCGTATCGCAGGACAATTCAATGTTCTTGTTGCGGAGGATAATCCGGTCAATGCCCTATTGGTGCGAAAGGCGGTCATTCGCGTCGGCGGCACCGTCACGGCGGTCGAGGATGGGCGGCTTGCCATTGCAGCTGTCTGGGAAACGTTACAGCGTCGTAAAAGGCCGTTCGATCTCATCCTGATGGATATCCTGATGCCCGGCGTCGATGGGCTGATGGCTGCGAAGGCCATCAAAGAACTGTTCCGCGACCGCACGCATGCAGGTCTTGCTTGTCCACCGATCATCGCGCTTACGGCCAGTGCGTTTCAGGAGGATCGGGAGCGCTGTTTTGAAGCCGGCATGGACGACTATCTTGCAAAGCCTTTCGAGATCCATCAGCTGCAAGAGCTGCTGATGCGCTGGGTCCTTCGCCGTTCGGAAAATGCCCCGCCTGCGGCATAAACGGTGCATTAAGATCTCAAAACTGTCACGGAATCGTGCTAGTTCGCCAATGGGATATTTCGTCAGGATGGAGCGGCCATGTGGCAGGCGATTGCGGAGCGCAGCAGACGGCGCGCTCGATTGCCAGTCAAATTTTCCGGTACGCTTTCGGCTCTCGAAGCACTCACGGGTCCGTCCCGGCGCCTCAAAGCCTTCTCGCGCAGGATTGAGCCGAAGGTCTATGGCCGGGTAGGGAATCTCGAGGTCCGCTTGGCGCGGACGTGGGCGGAGATCAAGCTCGCGCAGCGCCTTCGCTATCAGGTTTTCTATGAAGAAATGTCAGCCACCCCAACGCGGCTGGCTCAATTCCGCCGCCGCGACGAAGATGCGTACGATGCCCTCTGCGATCATCTTCTGGTTGTCGATCTCGATCAGACGAAACCGGCGCGAAGCGGCCTGCCGGAATCACCGAAGGTCGTCGGGACGTACCGAATTCTTCAGCAAGATGTCGCCGAGCGTGGCCCGGGATTCTATTCGGCGAGTGAGTTCGACATTTCGTCGCTACTTCATGCCAAAGCGGGAACGCATCGATTCATGGAGCTGGGGCGCTCGTGCGTGCTGGCACCTTATCGCAGCAAGCGCTCCGTCGAGCTTCTTTGGCACGGTCTCTGGACTTACGTTCGTGAGAACGGCATTGACGTCATGATCGGTTGCGCGAGCTTCGAGGGCACCAATCCGGACGATCATAATTTGGCATTGAGCTATCTTCATCATCGGGCTCTTGCACCGGAAGAATGGCGATGCCGGGCGCGTCGCGATCTCTACGTTCCGATGAACCGGATGCCGCTTGACGCGATCGACGTCAAAGCCGTGATGAAGGCGATGCCAACGCTTGTCAAAGCCTACCTAAGGCTCGGCGCCTATGTCGGAGACGGTGCGGTTATCGATCATCAGTTCGGAACGACCGACGTGTTGATCATCATGCCGGTATCGAATATCGATCCGCGTTATTTCGAGCATTACGGCACGCCGGACGAGACGAAGAGCCGAATCGCTGCCGTAGCGTGATGCGCAACGCGTTATTCGCGGAAGGTGCGCAAATCGGCAACACCTGAAACCCGGCGCATTTGGGCGCATTTCAGCCGTTGGACTCGCATTGTCGTTAAAGCCCGGGGATAAGCAGGGTTGCTGCCGGTTGCTGCGCCTCTGAGGGCAACCTATGCATAGCGCCGGTATCCGGGGTTCGATATTTGCGTCCGGGCAAGGGGTAAAGCGGGGCGACCTTCTCAATGTCTAAACACGACGTGCAGCGCAGACATAAGCACGTTGAGCGGGATGTTCCGGGCGACGACGAGAAGCTCGGCACGTACGACGATCGGCCAGCGAATTCCGCCACGACACCGTCGATGGCGCAATATCTCGAAATCAAAGCGGCGAATCCGAACAGTCTGCTTTGGTATCGTATGGGCGATTTTTACGAGCTGTTCTTTGAAGACGCCGTCGTTGCTTCGGAAGCGCTCTCGATCGTCCTGACCAAGCGCGGTAAGCATCAGGGGCAGGACATTCCCATGTGTGGCGTACCGGTGCATCGTGCAGACGAATATTTGCAGCGGTTGATCAAGCAGGGTTTCCGGGTCGCTGTCTGCGAACAGCTCGAAGATCCGGCTGAAGCGCGCAAGCGCGGAGCGAAGGCGGTCGTCAAACGGGATGTCGTTCGACTTGTTACGCCGGGTACGGTCACCGAAGAAGCCCTTCTCGACGCGAAGGCTCGCAACTATCTGACGGCGGTCTATTGCGAAACGCCTGTCGAGATCGGGGCGACAACGCAAGACGCGCGCCTGGCGCTTGCTTCGCTCGATATATCGACCGGCGAATTCGAGGTTGGCGACGTGTCCGGATACGACGTCGCGGGGGAACTTATCCGCTTAGGTCCGAGCGAAGTGGTCGCTCCGGACGAATTGCTCGGCGATCAAGCGTTCGTCAAAGCGGTCGAATACGCGGGCGCGAAGATCACGGCGGTGCCGTCTGCTTATTTCAACGCCGCAACTGGCGTACGCGATCTCAAAGCGTGTCTCGGCGTCGCCGATCTTTCGGGTTTCGGGGGTTTTTCGTCTTCGGAATTGGCGGCGGTCGGTGCGATACTCAAATACGTCGATCTCACTCAGATGGGCCGCAAGCCGCTAATCAAAGCGCCGCGGAAAGCTGGAGGATCCCGGCTTTTTATCGATGCGGCCAGCCGCGCGAGCCTTGAGCTGATCAAAGCTGCGTCGGGGGAGAAATCCTCGACGTTGCTTGCCGCGATGGATCGCACGGTGACAGGTGCCGGAACGCGCGAGTTGCAGGCGCGGCTGTCGAGCCCGTTGACCGATCCGGTTGCAATCGAAGCCCGTCTTGATGCCGTCAGCTATCTTTTGGCCAATCGCCGTCTTTTGGATGATTTGCGTCGAACGCTTCGGTCCGCGCCTGATCTTGCTCGCGCGTTGCCGCGTCTCGGGTTCGGGCGCGGAGGCCCGAGAGATCTTGCGGCCGTGCGTGACGCGCTCGGAGTCGCGCGCCGTGCGGTGGCGCTCATCGGCGAATCGGCACAACCGCTTGGTCTCCCGCAAGAGCTGAGGTCCATCTGCGAGCGGCTGGTGCAAGGCCCCGCCGATCTCGTTGAATCCCTAGATGCTGCACTCGTCGATGATCCGCCGCTGCTGCGACGTGACGGCGGGTTTGTCAGGGAGGGGTTCAATAGCGATCTCGATAAGGCCCGCGCGTTGCGCGACGACAGCCGCAAGGTGATGGCGGAGCACGAGGCTCGTTATATCGAAGAGACCGGCATCAAGACGCTGCGCGTTCGGCACAACAATATTCTCGGATTCTTCATCGAGGTGACGCAGCTTAATGCCAAGCCGCTGATGTCGCCGCCATTGAGTGACAGGTTCCGGCATCGCCAAACGATGGCGAACGCGGTGCGCTTTGCAACGGCCGAGCTTCTCGAAACGGAGGGGATGATTGCGTCGGCAAGCGAGCGTGCGCTCAATCTTGAGCAGGACATCTTTGTCGATCTCGCCGACCGCATCGGCGCGGCGGCGAACGATCTCAGCGCGACGGCTTCCGCTCTCGCGGAACTCGATGTTTATGCGGCGCTTGCCCAGCTTGCGCTTGAACAAGGTTATGCGCGGCCGGTCGTCGATAGCAGTATGACGTTCGATATCCGGGGCGGGCGTCATCCAGTGGTGCAGCAGGCCTTGGCGCGAAGCGGCGCTCCGGCGTTCATCGAGAACGATTGCATTCTCGGAAAGGACGGCAGCGAGGCTCCGGCCGGATTCGAAAAGGTGCCGGATGCGCGAATCTGGCTCGTTACAGGCCCGAACATGGCGGGCAAGTCGACGTTTCTGCGGCAGAACGCGCTGATCACGGTCATGGCGCAAATGGGGTCTTACGTTCCCGCACGTTCGGCGCACATTGGCGTTGTCGATCGATTGTTCTCGCGCGTGGGTGCTTCCGACGACCTCGCGCGCGGACGTTCGACGTTCATGGTCGAAATGGTCGAGACGGCAGCGATCTTGAACCAGGCGAGCGAACGGTCGCTCGTCATTCTCGACGAGATCGGCCGTGGTACCGCGACGTTCGATGGCTTGTCCATTGCCTGGGCGACGGTCGAATATCTGCATAGCGTGACGCGGGCGCGGGCGCTTTTTGCAACCCATTATCACGAACTGACCGCGCTGGCGCGGCGCCTCGAAGGGATTGCGAACGTCACGATGGAGGTCACGGAATGGCACGACACCATCGTCTTCTTGCACAAGGTTAAGGCGGGCGCGGCAGACCGCTCCTATGGCATCCAAGTTGCAAAGCTCGCCGGGCTTCCGCATGTTGTGGTGGCAAGAGCGCGCGAAGTACTTGACCGTCTCGAAAAGGCGGACCGGCGGCCGCGTGCCGGAGATGACGGGCTTGATGATCTGCCGCTTTTCTCGGCGGTGAGACCAAAAAGCGGGCTCGACGAACGGCAGCTGTCGGCGGTTGAAAAGATGCTGCTTGCGCTCCATCCTGACGACTTGTCGCCGAAAGCCGCGCTGCAGAAGCTTTATGAACTCAAGGCGCTCGCTGAAACCGTGAAGAAGACGAAGGCTTGACCCAAGATACGCTGACACGGCTGGTACCACCGCCCTATTTCGATGGAAAGGTGGCGCGTCGTGATCTGACGACGATCTTCAATAGCAGTTCCTCGGTTGCGGACGCGCGACCCCATGTCCTCGATTATTTGAAGCAGCTGGTGAAGAGTGGACGCGAGTCGGCGCAGAACGCCCTCGAAGTCGACGGCAACGGACGCCGGTGTGCGGCGGGGCTCAGTCTGTTTCAGGACGAGTTGATCCGGCTCATCTACGACTATGCGGTCGCCCATGTCTATCGGGCGACGAACCCGTCGGATGCCGAGCGCATGGCTGTTGTTGCGACGGGAGGATATGGCCGTGGACTCCTCGCTCCGGGTTCCGACATCGATCTTCTTTTTTTGCTTCCCTACAAGCAGACGCCTTGGGGCGAAAGCGTCGCTGAATACATGCTCTATCTGCTGTGGGATTTGGGATTCAAAGTCGGCCATGCGACGCGCACCGTCGATCAATGTTTGAAGCTTGGCTATGCCGACATCACCATTCGTACGGCGCTTCTCGATGCTCGGCTCATTCTCGGCGACTCGCAACTCTTTGCCGAGTTCGAAGACCGGTTCCGGGCAGAGGTCGTCAAGGGCACGGCGCGGCAGTTCATCGATGCTAAGATGGCGGAGCGCGACGAGCGTGTGCGCCGTGCTTGGGAAAGCCGCTACAAGGTTGAGCCGAACATCAAAGATGGCAAGGGCGGCCTGCGCGATCTCCACACGCTGCAATGGCTGTCAAAATACATCTTCGGACAAGAGGTCGGATCGGCAGCGGTCGAGGCCGGAATTTTCACCGAAGAGGAGGTGCAGACGTTTCGGCGCTGCGAAGACTTCCTATGGCGCGTGCGTTGTTTTCTGCATTTTCTGACCGGGCGCGCCGAGGAAGTGCTTTCCTTCGAAGTGCAACCGGCGATGGCGCAGAGTCTCGGTTACACGAACCGCGGCGGCATGCGCGCCGTCGAGCGCTTCATGAAACATTACTTCCTGGTTGCTAAGGATGTCGGCGATCTGACGACGATTCTCTGCGGCGCGCTCGAAATGCAACAGCTGAAATCCGCGCCGACATATAAGCGGCTGTTGAGTCCGCTCAACTGGAAGACGCGGCGCGAGATTCGCCAAAGGACGGATTTTCGCGTCGACAACGATCGCTTGAATGTGGCGGATCCGAACGTCTTCCGGCGTGATCCCGTCAATCTGATCCGTTTCTTCTCGCAAGCTGCAAGTATGGGAATTTATCTTCACCCGAGCGCCATTCGTCTGTTGCGCGGGTCGTTGCGCCTGATTGACGACGATCTCAGAAACGATCGGGAAGCAAATCAGATTTTTCTTTCGCTTCTGACAGCGAAGACGAACCCTGAGACGTCTCTCCGGCATATGAACGAGGCCGGGGTGCTTGGCCGGTTTCTTCCCGAATTCGGCCGCATCGTCGCGATGATGCAATTCAATATGTATCATCACTATACTGTCGATGAGCATCTGCTCCGAACGCTCGGCAACATCATCGCCGTCGAGCGCGGAGAACTTGCGGCGGAATTGCCCCTTGCTACAGCGATTTTTCCATCGATCCAGAACCGGCGGGCTTTGCTTGTCGCAGCCTTTCTTCACGATATCGGCAAGGGTCGTAAGGAAGCCCATTCCGCAGTCGGAGCCCGCATCGCGCGCAAGGTTTGTCCGCGGCTAGGGCTGACGTCCGCCGAAACGGAACTTGTTGCCTGGCTCATCCAGGAACACCTTACGATGAGCAACTTCGCACACTCGCGCGATGTTTCCGATCCCGATACGATCCGCGCATTCGCGAATATCGTGCAGAGCCCAGAGAGGCTGAAGCTCCTCCTCATCCTGACGTGCGCGGATATCATGGCGGTTGGTCCAGGCGTTTGGAACGGCTGGAAAGGACAGTTGCTTCGGACGTTATATCACGAGACGGAGCCGCTCGTTGCCGGAGGACATACGCAAATTCCGCGAGCAGAGCGTATCGATCAGGCGCTGACGGCCTTGAGAGAGGCGCTCGCCGATTGGCCGAAACGGGACGTCGATGACTTCATTGCGCGCAACTACCCGAACTATTGGTTGCGTACAGATACAGCGACGCAGGTGGCGCACGCAAATGTCGTACGAGATGCGACGCGGTCGCATACGAAGCTTGCGTCCATCGTCAAGACAGATGCGTTCACCGCAATAACGGAGCTGACGGTCTTTGCGCCGAATCATGCGCGGCTTCTGTCTCTCTTTGCCGGTGCCTGCGCTGCTTCGGGTGCCAACATTGCAGGCGCCCATATCACGACAACCCGGGATGGTTACGCCCTCGATACATTTTTACTCAATCGAGAATTCAAAGACGACGCCGACGAGTTGCGCCGTGCGCAGCGCATATCCGATACCATCGAACGTCTTCTGGCAGGCAAGGAACGCCTGCCGGTGCTGCTCCAGCGCAGGAGGGCAAGCGTCCGGGGTGTTCAGGCATTCACCGTCGAGCCCGAGGTCATCATCAACAATTCATTGTCCGAGCGGCTGACGGTCATCGAGGTTTCGTGCCGTGACCGGCCAGGTCTTCTTTATGAGCTGACGTCGGCATTATCGGACCTGTCGCTTGATATCGCGTCGGCCCATGTGACGACGTTCGGTGAAAAGGCCGTCGACGTCTTCTATGTGACCGATCTCGTCGGAAAGCAGGTTGTTAACGAGGCGCGGCAGGCGGCAATTCAGGATAGGCTATATTCCACCATGGTTGGGGATGGTGCGGGTGTGCCAAAGAAGTCCGTACGGAAGTAATCGAGAATTTAGTGTATGGGAGCTTGGCCCCGAGTCTTGGGCCGGCGAGGGGCGCATTTGTCTACGGACATGACGGAGGGGACCAGCTTGCGTGCAGAAGCGAATGTCGTTACGGCGCTTGCGCGATGAAGCTTTATAAATCGTTCGCGACCGTTGGGGGATTGACGCTGCTGAGCCGCGTGTTCGGTTTCGTGCGCGATATCCTTATTGCGGCGACGCTTGGGTCAGGCTGGGTCGCGGACGCATTCGTAGTCGCGTTTCGCTTTCCGAATCTTTTCCGCCGCCTTTTTGGGGAAGGCGCATTCAACTCGGCGTTTGTGCCGATCTTCGCAAAAAAGATGGAAGGGGAGGGGCATGAGGCGGCTCGGACGTTTGCCGAGGAGGCGATGGCCGGACTGCTCCTGATTCTGCTGATCGTTACAATCATTGCCGAACTCGCGATGCCTTTCTTTATGTACGGCCTGGCGCCGGGCTTCGACGCAACACCCGAGAAATTCGATCTCTCAGTGCTGCTGACGCGAATCACCATGCCGTACCTATTGTGCATGTCGCTCGTCGCGCTCATGTCAGGGGCGCTGAATTCGGTCGGACGGTTTGCCGAAAGCGCATCCGTTTCGATTGTGCTGAACGGCGTGATGATGATTGCGACTTTCATCTCGCTTTGGCTCGGCTATCGCTCGGAGCCCGCTGCGGGGGTCATACAGGCTTGGGCGGTGTTCGTTGCGGGATTTTTGCAATTAGCTCTTTTGATGTGGGGTATGCGACAGGCGAAGCTGACGCTTGGGTTGCGGCGTCCGCGATTATCGCCGGATATACGCCGGTTGGTGAAACTCGGCGTGCCCGGCATCATCTCGGGTGGAGTCACTCAGATCAATGTCGCTATAGGGACCGTCATCGCTTCGCTGCAGGCGGGCGCAGTCTCTCAGCTTTATTACGCCGACCGGATTTACCAGCTTCCGCTTGCGATCGTCGGCATCGCGGTCGGCATCGTGCTCTTGCCCGATATTTCGCGGCAACTGCGCGCCGGTAATACGGCTGGCGTCATGGATAGCCAGAACCGCTCGCTCGAATTTGCAATGCTGCTGACGATCCCGTCGACGTTGGCGCTTGCGGTTATTCCCTACGACATCGTCGGAGTTCTATTTCAAAGAGGCGCCTTCAAAGCGGCGGATACGGCAGCGACCGCTCAACTGCTCGCCGTATTTGCGTTAGGGCTTCCCGGCTTTGTCATGATCAAGATTTTTTCGCCCGCATATTTCGCACACGAAGATACAAAAACACCGATGCAGTATGCTGCGATCAGTTTGATTGCCAACACGCTTGGCGCCATAGCGTTGTTCTTCATATTCCGGTCTCAAGGCATTATGCCACAACTCGGCATCGCGATTGCGACGACCTTCGGCGGGTGGTTGAACGCTTATTTGCTTTGGATAACGCTTCATCGGCGCGGCGATTTCATCGCCGATGCACGCCTTCGCCGCAACATACCGCTGATTATTCTCGCGAGTTTGGCGATGGCCGGGGTCCTTCTCGTCGCGAGTTATCATTTGGCCCCGTACCTGAGCGCCGACAAACCTTTTCTCGTGAAGTTTTCAGGGCTCATGCTTGAGATTGCCGTCGGCATGGCCGTCTTCGGTTTGATTGTTGCCGCCACCGGCGTGCTGTCGCTTCGCCAACTCGCCCGTTTTACCGGAAGAGGCGGCAAAGCCTGAGACGACGGACTTGCCTACGGGCTGCGAGCAAGCGATAAGGCGGCCCGAATTCTCATAACACGGTCAATCCCATGAAAACCGCGCCGCTCGTTTTTTCCGGAATGCAGCCGACAGGCAGCCTGCACCTCGGCAACTATCTCGGCGCGATGGTCAACTGGATCGAGATGCAGAAGACCCATGACTGCATCTATTGCGTCGTCGATTTGCACGCGATCACCGTCTGGCAGGAGCCGGCCGAGCTCCGGCACGCCATTCGGCAGGTAACTGCTACTTATATCGCGGCGGGGCTTGATCCGAAGAAAAGCATTCTCTTCAACCAGTCGCAGGTGAGCGCGCATGCAGAACTCGCCTGGATTTGCAATTGCGTTGCCCGGCTCGGATGGCTCAATCGGATGACGCAGTTCAAGGAGAAGGCGGGTAAAGACCGCGAGCAGGCATCAGTCGGACTTTATGCCTATCCCGACCTAATGGCGGCCGATATCCTCGCTTACCGCGCGACCCACGTGCCGGTCGGTGAGGACCAGAAGCAGCACCTAGAACTCGCGCGCGATATCGCACAGAAGTTCAACAACGATTTCAAAAAAGAGATCGTCGCTGCTGGCTTCGAGGACGGCATTTTCTTTCCGCTTCCCGAGCCGGTTATCACCGGACCTGCCACACGTGTCATGAGCCTGCGGGACGGGACGAAAAAGATGTCGAAGTCCGATCCTTCCGATCTATCGCGGATCAATATGATGGACGACGCCGACACCATCGCAAAAAAGATCCAGAAGGCGAAGACCGATCCGGAACCGCTGCCGAGCGATGAAAAGGGCTTTGCCGGGAGGCCGGAGGCCGAGAACCTTGTCGGCATCTATGCGGCGCTGAGCGGCCAATCAGTCGCGGATGTCTTAAAAGAGTATGGCGGGCAGCAGTTCTCGTCGTTCAAGAAGGCGCTTGCGGAGGTCGCGACGGACAAGCTTGGCCGTATTGGCGGCGAAGCTAGACGGCTGGTGGGCGATCCTTCCGAGATCGATCGGATTCTGGCGGACGGTACCGCGCGGGCTAGGGCCGTGACGGAGCCGGTCATGGCGAAAGTAAAGGATATCGTCGGCTTTATCAGAAGCTGATTGTCAGAATGGTGCAGCACTTCGCTGGCTGCCGTTGCGGCGACGGCGAAGCGATGGCAGCATCGTCTCCATGAAACCGCGCCGCTCTTTCGAAGAAGGCCATCGCCGCAAGCTCCTGATCGTTGTCGACGAGAGCCAGGAGGTCGAATGCGCGCTTTATTACGCAGCATGCCGCGTGCAGAGGTCCTCGGGCTCGATCGTGATGCTTTACGTGATCGAGCCCGGAGAGCTGCAGCACTGGGCGAATGTGCATCAAGTACAGCTCGAAGAAGAGACGGCGAAGGCGAAGGCGCTATTCCGTCTCTTTCGAAGAAAGCTCTCTCTGGCGGGCTTTGAAAACATCGAGACGGAAGATGTCATCCGAGAAGGGCGTCTTGCCGAAGAAACCGTCAAGGTCATTGCGGAGGACGAAGATATTGCGTTGCTCGTGCTCGGCGCATCGATCGCGCCCCAAGCCCCGGGGCCGCTCGTCGCCTCACTTGCCGCAGGCCGGGCCTCGGGTGGCTTTCCGGTGCCCGTGACGGTGGTGCCGGGACAACTTTCGCTCGCAGACATCAAGGCTCTGGCTTAAAACGCCTATAAATGAGGCGGGCTCGCCATCCTCGACAGGCGCTCGTGGCCTTCCTATATTAGAAGCGTTCTAACACCCTGGTTTATGCGCCTGTCTCGCGTGCAGGGGCGCAAACAAAGCCAACCTAAGTGAGATGCCATGTTCATTCAGACCGAAGCCACGCCGAATCCAGCTACTTTGAAGTTCATTCCCGGGCGGGACGTTCTCGCGGACGGGACGGCAGATTTTCGGACAAAAGCTGATGCGGCCGCATCTCCGCTCGCCACGCGCCTCTTTGCGATCGAAGGTGTGGATGGCGTGTTCCTCGGCTCCGACTTCATTTCCGTCACCAAGGGCGAGATCGAATGGCAGCACCTGAAGCCGATGGTGCTCGGCGCGATCATGGAACACTATATGTCCGGTGCGCCGGTGACGGATGAAGAAGATTCCAACGACGCGGCAGCCGAAAGTTACGATCCGGAAGATGAAGCGACCGTCGCGACGATCAAAGAACTTCTGGAGACACGTGTCCGTCCGGCTGTTGCACAGGACGGCGGCGATATTACATTTTCCGGATTTCGGGACGGTGTCGTCTACCTCCATATGCGCGGGGCCTGCTCGGGCTGTCCGAGTTCGACCGCCACGTTGCAGCATGGGATCGAAAATCTGCTGAAGCATTTCTGTCCCGAAGTCACTGCTGTCCAGCCCGTTTGAGGCTGACAAGGCTTCACTAGAGCCCCGCTCCGGCGGGGTTCTTCATATTAGGCTGGAATAACACGAGGACGATATGGGCCACCCGTTGGATAAAGCCGCCCTGGATCAGCTTTTCGATGATGCGCATACGAGCAATAAATGGCGGCTGCGCGATGTGCCGGATGAGCTGTTGCAGCGCATTGTCGATCATATGCGATGGGCGCCCACGAGCGCCAATTGCTCGCCGGCGCGAATTGTTTTCGTTAAATCGCAAGAGGCGAAAGCGCGGTTAAAGCCGCACCTAAATCCCGGCAATGTCGAAAAGACCATGGCTGCGCCTGCGACGGCCATCGTCGCCTATGACCTCAATTTCTACGACTATTTGCCGAAGCTTTATCCGCGCGCCGATGCCAAAAGCTGGTTTGCCGGAAAGAAAGCGCATGCCGATACGACGGCATTCCGTAATGGCTCGCTGCAAGGCGGTTATTTCATTCTGGCGGCACGAGCGCTTGGGCTCGATTGCGGGCCGATGTCGGGATTTAATAATGCGGGGGTCGACGCCGAATTTTTTTCGGGGACCGAAATCAAGTCGAATTTCCTATGCAATTTGGGATATGGCGATCCCGAGGGCGTTTACCCAAGATCGCCTCGATTTAATTTCGACGAAATTGCAAAGATCATATAAATCTCGTCCTGGATGAATATACTCTCGATTGATACGTGCTTTGACGCCTGCTCGGCGGCGGCGGGTCGCGGGCTTCGCTCGTTGACGCCAGCTATTTCTTGCGCCTTCGAGGCCATGCAAAAAGGGCATGCGGAACGATTGCTGCCGATGGTGCGAACGGTCATGTCGGAAGCGAAATTGGAATTCGCAGCGCTCGACCGCATTGCCGTGACCTATGGGCCCGGTACCTTTACTGGCACGCGCATTTGCGTCTCTGCGGCGCGCGCACTGGCGCTCGCGGCGGGTGCGGAATTGGTCGCGATTTCCAGTCTCCGATTGATGGCTATGAGCGCGCTTATTCCCGCCGCCAACACGGCGCATATCGCGATCGCAACGGATGCCCGGCGCGGCGAAATCTATCTTGAGGTTTTCGACCGTCATTCCTTGAATACGGTCGTTGCGGCTCAATGCGTCGAAATAGGGAACGCGGTTCAGTTTTTGGGTTCGGCGCCGATCGTGATTGCAGGCTCGGGTGCAGAAGCGCTTGCCCATGCGGCACGCGCGAGCGGCATTGACGCATCCGCGCTTTTGCCGGAGCTACTGCCGGATGCTTTCGATATGCTTTTTGCAGCGGTCGAGCTTCCGGTATCGGCGACCGTGCGTCCGCTCTATCTTCGCCCTCCCGACGCTAAGCCGCCGGCTCCGAGCCCGCTTATCGGAGCCGAGGCATGACGTCGAATGTCACGCCGTTCCGAAACGTCAGGCACGCAAGCATGTTGTGGGCGGCACCGGAACGGGCTGAAGAGATTGCCACTCTCCACGCGAAGCTTTTCGACCCGCCATGGGATGCGGCCGCGATTCGGAAATTGCTAGAACATCCCGCTGCCACTTCGCTCATTGCGGTAGCAGGTTCACCGAAGGCGATCATCGGCTTTGTCATCGGCCAGCTTGCGGCGGATCAAGCTGAGATTCTGTCGATTGGCGTCGCGCCGAATTGGCAGCGGGCAGGCGTCGCTGCGGGGTTGCTCGAAGGATTGGCTCGTGCGGCCAGGCGTGGCGATGCAAAGCAAATTTTTTTGGACGTTGCAGAGGATAACGAACCGGCGTTGGCACTCTATCGCAAGCTTGGCTTTGTCGAGACAGGGCGGCGCAAACGTTACTATCAACGTCCTGATGGTCAGAGGGTCGATGCGTTGACGTTGGTCTTAACGCTTTGACTGCGCAATGATCGGTACCCTCGATATAGACGCGCGCGGCGTACGCTGCCTATAACGCGGCGGTGTCTTGAGATTCGAACATCCATATCGCTTTCTGAATCCGGCCGTAGAGCAATGTCCGCGAGACGCGCAAAAAATCCGAGCCCGCTTGAAACGCGGTGTGCCGAGCATGGCTTACGGATGACCGGCCAGCGCCGCGTGGTCGCGCAGGTCCTATCGGAAGCGACCGACCATCCGGATGTCGAGGAGGTCCACCGCAGAGCACACGTCATCGATCCGCGCATTTCGCTTTCAACGGTCTACCGCACGCTGAAGCTGTTTTCGGAAAAGGGCATTCTCGAACGTCACGATTTCGGGCACGGCCGGGGCCGGTACGAAGCGACGATGCGCGGCCATCACGATCACCTGCTCGATGTTGCCTCGGGCCACGTCATCGAATTCTCGAATGCGGATATTGAAGCCCTGCAGGAGCGCGTCGCGCGCGAGCTTGGCTTCGAGCTTGTCGGCCACCGGCTGGAGCTTTATGGCGTGCCGCTCGCGAAAAAGAAAACTTCGGGCCGCAAGGGTTGAGCCGCGGCCATGGCAAAAGGAACGCTTCGCGCGTCTACCGTTCTCGCTGCTTTCTTCGGGCTGACGCTGCCGTTGATGCCGGTGCAGGCTTTGCTGTTGCGGGTCTCCGATAAAGCGGCTCGGCGCTTTCCGAACTGGTATCATCGGCAAGTGTGCCGCATTCTCGGTATCAGGCTTCAAGTCGAGGGAGCCGTCGCGCAGGATGCGCCGGTGCTGCTCGTCTGTAATCATACGTCCTGGCTCGATATCCCTGTGCTGTCGGCGTTGGCGCCGGTTTCATTCGTTGCCAAGCTCGAAGTTGGAAGCTGGCCGTTCGTGTCGGCTTTGGCGCGCCTCCAGCGGTCTGTTTTCATCGATCGGACACGTCGCCTTGCGGCCGGCGATGCGGCGAACGCAATTACGAGGCGGCTGCAGCAAGGCGATACGATCGTTTTGTTCGCGGAGGGGACATCAAGCGACGGTAATCGCGTGCTGCCGTTCAAGACGTCATTGTTCGGTGCGGTTGCAGGTGCCGACGAGCGGCTCGTCAGCGGTGCCGTGGTTCAGACGGTCGCGGTCGTCTATACCCATCTTTGCGGGGTGCCCTTGACGCGCGCCGACCGGCCTCGGCTTGGCTGGTATGGCGACATGGAGATGACCTCGCACGCGTGGGGTGTTCTGAAATCCGGGGCTATTACCGCGACGGTCAAGGTCGGGGCGCCGGTGCCGCTCGGCGATTTCAAAGATCGTAAAGATCTGGCGCTGAAAAGCGAACGCGCCGTCCGCCGTGACGTTCTTTCGATTCTACGGGGCCGCATGGATGGAAGTCTCGTTCCGGTCGAGCCCTCCGAGGCCGCACGGCGGGCGAAGATGGTCATTCCGGTCCGAAAAAGCGAGAAATGGACATGATCGGGGCCTTTTGTGCTATGCGCGTCCCGAGAACGAATATTTTCATTGTCTGGCTGATTTGACGACGTGACCCAATCCGAGCCTAAAGCCTACTATCTGAAGACCTTCGGCTGTCAGATGAACGTTTATGACAGCGAGCGCATGGCGGAAGCGCTGGCACGCCAGGGCTATCGTGAAACAACAGAGCTTGATCGCGCCGATCTCGTCATTCTCAACACTTGCCATATTCGCGAGAAGGCCGCGGAGAAGGTTTATTCCGATCTTGGCCGCATTCGCGATGTGAAGATCGCGCGTGCCAAAGACGGCCGGGAGACGGTCGTTGCCGTTGCGGGGTGTGTGGCGCAAGCCGAAGGCGAAGAGATTACGACGCGTCAGCCGGCCGTCGATCTCGTCATCGGACCACAAAGCTATCATCGTCTTCCAGAGTTAATTGCCCGGACGACGACGGCGCGGACGCACATTGTCGAGACGGAATTTCCAGGAGAAGAGAAGTTTGCGCGGATGAAAGCGCCACGCCGCGTGTCGTCGCCGTCTGCATTTCTCACCGTACAGGAAGGTTGCGATAAGTTCTGCACGTTCTGCGTCGTTCCTTATACGCGCGGAGCGGAATTTTCACGTCCGGTTGCCAAGATCGACGCGGAGGCACGCGAGCTTGTGGAGGCAGGTGCGCGGGAAATCGTTCTGCTCGGACAGAACGTCAATGCCTATCACGGCGAGGACCTTCGCGGGCGCAGTGCCAGCCTTGCCGATTTGATTGCGCGTTTGGCGCGGATCGCGGGACTTGAGCGCATTCGTTATATGACGAGTCATCCGCGTGACATGAGCGATGATTTGATTGCGGCGCATGCGGATATTCCGCAGCTGATGCCATTCCTACATCTCCCCGTGCAGTCGGGATCGGATCGTATTCTGGCGAAGATGAACCGCAAGCACACGGCGGCGGAATACATCGATCTTGTCGCGCGCATTCGAAAGGCGCGGCCCGATATCGCCCTCTCAAGCGATTTCATCGTCGGCTTTCCGGGCGAGACCGATCAGGATGCCGAGGACACGATTGATTTGATTGAAGCGGTCGGGTTCGCTCAGGCGTTTTCGTTCAAATATAGTCCCCGGCCGGGAACGCCTGCGGCAGGCCATGACGGCCAGGTCGATGACGCCGTTAAATCGGAGCGGCTGCTTCGGCTCCAGGCCGTGCTTGAAGCGCAGCAACTCGCCTTCAATGCCCAGAGCCTTGGCGGGGTATTGCCTGTGCTTTTCGAGCGCAAGGGACGGGAGCCTGGTGAATTCGTCGGGCGCACTCCCTATCTACAGCTCATTCGTGTGGCTGCCGATGGCGAGCTTGTCGGGACGACGGCGGACGTAGTGGTGAACGACGCACGTCGCGTCAGCCTTTCCGGTGTCATCGCTGAGGCATAATGTGATTGTAGTGCAAAGATCCAAATGTGGCGCGTTAACCACATGGGGCTGGATGCGGGCCGGTCCGTTGGCGTGCTAACATTCGACGGCTTTCGTCGATTCGAGATCGCTTGTGAGAAGGAGTTCAGGATTGGCAGCATTCCGCGGGGCGTCCGCGCCAGCGTCGAGACGGCCGAACAAGCCGGAACAAGACACCGCACGTGTCGTTGTACCCTTTGAAGATAACCGGCTGCTGACGCAGCTACTCGGGGAATACGACAGCCATCTTGCACTTATCGAAGATCGTCTCGGCATCGATGCGCACGCGCACGGAAATGTCGTTATTCTCACTGGCGCTGCCAGCGCCTGCGCCATTGCTCGCGACGTTTTGGAAAAGCTTTATGCGCGCATCGCGAAGGGCGAAGCAGCGGGAGCCGGCGATATCGACGGTTTGATCCGCCACGCTCGTGCCGAGGGAAACGCAGCCGACGGGCAGGCGCAAATCGCCACGCGCCGCCGGGTCGTGAAGGCGCGGACGCCGACGCAAAGCACTTACATTCGCGCGATCGACAAAAAGGATCTTGTTTTCGGGCTAGGCCCGGCGGGTACCGGCAAGACTTATATTGCCGTGGCGTTTGCGGCGCAGTGCCTGGAACGCGGTCTCGTGGAACGCATCATCCTCTCACGACCGGCAGTCGAAGCCGGTGAGCGGCTCGGGTTTCTACCGGGCGATATGCGCGATAAGGTCGATCCTTACCTCAGGCCGCTTTATGACGCGCTTTATGACGTCCTGCCGCCCGAAAAGGTCGAGCGGGATATCGAGACGGGCGTGGTCGAAATCGCGCCGTTAGCGTTCATGCGCGGGCGCACGTTGTCCAACGCTTTCGTGATTCTCGATGAAGCTCAGAATACGACAAGCATGCAAATGAAGATGTTCCTGACCCGTATCGGGGAGGGCTCGAAGATGGTCGTGACCGG
The DNA here is from genome assembly GCF_035548195.1 of Hyphomicrobium sp. Classification (GTDB taxonomy): domain Bacteria; phylum Pseudomonadota; class Alphaproteobacteria; order Rhizobiales; family Hyphomicrobiaceae; genus Hyphomicrobium_B. The sequence goes on along the minus strand of NZ_DASZTY010000035.1, from coordinate 219,635 downwards.
TGATCCGTCGCAGATCGACCTGCCGTTCGGAACAAAATCCGGCCTAGTGGAAGCGGTCGATTTGCTCGCGGGCGTTGATGATATTTCGATCGTGCGCTTCGCTGCCGAGGATATCGTTCGGCGCGATCTTGTCGCGAAGATCGTCGACGCTTACGAAAAGCCAAAGCAAGGCTGATGGCCGCTTCACTACAACGGAATAGCCCTTCGATCGGGGTCGAGGTGATCGAGGACGACGGCGATTGGTCGAACGTCCCCGATGCACCAAGTCTTATCGCACGCGCCGCCGAGGCGGTTGCGGAAGAATTAGGCGATGCGGTTCAGTTGGCCGTGGTTGCTGTAGCGCTTTCGTCGGACGCAAATGTCGAAGCCTTGAATGGGCAATTTCGGGGTAAGCGCAAGCCAACGAATGTGCTGTCGTTCCCGGCAGGCGAAGGCGCGCCCGAAGGCTTCCTCGGTGACGTCGTATTGGCGTCGGAGACTGTGCGGCGGGAAGCCGAAGAGCAGAGGGTGCCCCTTCCGCATCATGTGCAACATCTGGTTGTGCATGGCATATTGCACCTTCTTGGTTACGATCACATCTCAGCCGCCGATGCCGAACGCATGGAAGCACTTGAAATTTCAATTCTTTCGAAATTGGACATAGCAAATCCCTACACGGGCGAGCTGGAAACCGGTACAAAGGGCTGACCGGCCCCGACCTCATGGCTATGACCGATCACACCAACGATAAGTCCGCATCCGACTTGCTCTCCCAAGGCAGCCGATCGCTCGGCGCTCAGAGCTGGTTTCAAATCCTTCGCGCCAAGCTCGGATTTGCTGTTCCGCAAAGCGTTCGCGACGCGCTCGAAGGCGCGCTTCGCGCCGACGCATCGACGAGCTTCACAGATGCCGAACGCAAGATGCTGGAACGTTTGCTGCGTTTCGGATCGAGCCGTGTCGCCGAGCTGATGGTGCCGCGGGCAGAGATAACGGCGTTGGACGAAAACGAGCCGATCTCGGAGCTTGTACAGACGTTCGAAGAAGCGGGCGTATCGCGCATTCCGTTGTTCCGCGAGACTTTGGACGATCCGCGCGGGATGATTCACATCAAGGATCTCTTCCGGTGGTTCATGGCCGAAGCTTCGGGGCGTCCGCTTAAAGTTGCCAAGGCCGACAACGGCGAGAACGTCGAGGTGGTTAGCGGCAGGATCGAGCTACAGAATATCGATCTCAGCCGACCGATCACGACAATGAAGATCCGCCGCCAGATCCTCTATGTTCCCCCGTCGATGCCGGCGGTCGATCTTCTCATCCGAATGCAATCGACGCGCATTCACATGGCGCTTGTCGTCGACGAGTACGGCGGTACGGATGGACTGGTGACCATCGAAGATCTCGTCGAACAGGTTGTTGGCAACATCGAGGACGAGCACGACGAGGATGAGGAAATCAACATCGTCTCGGACCCGAAGCTCGGTGTGGTTGCGGCGGGCCGGACGCCGATCGAGGAACTTGAGAAGCATCTCGATCTAAAACTTGTTCCCGATGACGAAGAAAGTGACGTCGATACGCTTGGCGGTCTGATCTTCTCGATGCTTGGCCGTGTTCCGGCGCGTGGCGAACTGATTCATCATCCATCGGGCATCGAGTTCGAAATTCTCGATGCCGATCCGCGGCGGGTGAAGAAAGTCAAAATTCATCCCGCTCGGACGCTTCCGCAAAGCGCGAAAGCGTCCGCCGAAACGCCGAAGGCGTGATGGACGCTCAAATCCAGACATTGCCATATTTGGCCGCCGTTCGCTCGCGCGTGATGCGGCTTTCCGGCTGGCGGCGGGCGGCTGTTGCGATTGTGGCGGGCGGGCTTTCTGCCCTGGCCTTCGCTCCGATCTTCGCTTTTCCGGTTCTTTTCCTGACGTTGCCGGTTTTCGTTTGGCTGATCGACGCAAGCCCTGGATGGAGGCGCGCCGCCAGTGCCGGCTGGCTGTTCGGCTTCGGATATTTCTTTTTCAATCTGTTCTGGATCGGGGAGGCGTTTCTCGTCGAGGCTGATAAGTTCGCTTGGCTGTTGCCGTTCGCGGTGACGCTGTTGCCTGCCGGACTGGCGCTGTTCTGGGCCGCGGCGGCAGCAGGGGCGCGGTTTTTTTGGTGCGAGGGCATCGCGCGCGTTTTTGTTTTTGCTATTGCGCTCGCTGTTGCCGAGTGGCTGCGCGGACATGTCCTGACAGGGTTTCCGTGGGATCTTCTCGGGTACGCGCTGACCTATCCGCTGCCGCTGATGCAAAGCGCGGCGATTTTCGGCGCTTACGGTCTGACGGCAATTGCGGCCTTGGTCTTTCCCGCGCCGCTGGTGATCGTGGCCGACCGCAAGCAGATGTTATCGGCTGCGGCGATTGCGCGAGCGTGCGCGGTTGCGGTCGTTCCGATCGCGGTGCTCTATGCTTACGGCGCCTGGCGGATGACGGCGCCTGAGACTTTTGTGCCGGACGTCAAACTTCGCATCGTGCAGCCGAGTGTGCCGCAACGCGAGAAATGGATGGCCGCCTATCAGCGGCGTATCTTCAATGATCACATCGCGCTATCGCTAGCCAATCCGAAAGGGGAAAAGGATTCCCTCGCGGGCATCACTCATCTTGTCTGGCCGGAAGCGGCGATGCCGTTTTTCCCATTGGAGACGCCGGAAGCGCTGGACATGCTTTCGGCGATGCTGCCGCCCGGTACGACGTTGATCACGGGGGCAATCCGTCACGATCCGCCGGTCGGGCCAGACCGGCGACTACTGCCGACGACAAAAACACTGAACAGCATCCTGGCTCTTAACGAGCGTGCCGGGGTCGAGGCAATCTATGATAAGATCAAGCTCGTGCCGTTCGGCGAGTATGTGCCTATGGAGTCGGCGCTTTCGGTCATTGGCATCCAAAAGATCACGCACGGACGCGGTGCGTTCGCAGCAGGCGTGTCGCCACGTCCCTTGATGAAAATTCCTGGGCTACCGCCTGCGCTGGGTCTTGTTTGCTATGAAGCGCTATTTCCAGGCGAAATCGTGCAGGGCAAAGATCGGCCGGGCGTTCTGATAAATGTTACGAATGATGGCTGGTTCGGACATTCGACCGGGCCGTATCAGCATTTTCTGCAATCTCGGGTGCGTGCGGTCGAAGAAGGTCTTCCGCTGGTCCGCGCCGCCAATAATGGAATTTCGGCGGTCGTCGATCCTTACGGGCGCGCGCCGCAAACGCTCGATCTCGACGTGCGAGGCGTTCTTGACGGTCCCTTGCCTGCGGCCCTTGCCCCGACAGTCTATGCGCGCATGGGCGATTGGATGCTGGCGCTCGTATTGGCAGTGTTTTTTGCTTTCGCTGCCGGAGCGCGAAAAATCCGACGTTAATCAACGATTTGACGGCAACTTGTCGCGGCGGCGCTCGATGATTGACGCCCGCCGCTCATACACCTACGAAGTGTGCAGCTATCTCTGGTTTAACTGTTGGCTGTAGACACGATGGCGGACGACATTTCGATCGCAGAAGATTCGGGCGATGACGTTGCACGTGGTTCACGACGTGCGAATCCCATGGACGTCCACGTCGGTTCGCGGGTGCGATTGCGTCGCATGCTGCTTGGCATGAGCCAGGAGAAGCTCGGCGAACATTTGGGTCTGACTTTTCAACAGGTTCAGAAGTACGAGAAGGGCGTCAATCGGATCGGTGCCAGCCGGTTATTCGATTTGGCGAAGGTGCTGGGCGTTCCGGTGCAATTTTTCTACGACGAGGCTCCGATGGGTATTCGGACGTCTGGTACCGTGATGACCGGGTTTGCCGAACAGCCGGACGAAAGCTATGTCGTCGATTTTCTCGGGACTCGTGAAGGACTTGAGCTGAATAAAGCGTTTGCCCGGATTACCGATCCCAAAGTGCGCCGATCGATCGTCGATCTAGTGCGATCACTTGCGGGTGAAGAGAGCTAAGAGCCAGGTTTTGTTACTGCAACACGTTCTCCGTTCAATTTCGCGGGCATCCGCGAGGTCTTGCAAGCCGGACTTCTCAAATGCCCGGTGCTTGACCGATATCGCTGGTATTGCGACAAACCGGCGCTTTTTCGCAGGTCGGCGCCCGATCCGCCGGCCGATCCTTCCGTAGGTCACTTCGGAAACAACTCGTTCAACAAGGGGGCCATAGTGGCGCGAAAGTCTTTTTTATTCACCAGTGAATCCGTTTCCGAAGGACATCCGGATAAAGTTTGCGACCGCATTTCCGATGAAGTGGTCGACGCATTTTATCGCGAAGGTGCGAAAGAGGGTCTCGACCCTTGGACTATTCGCGCTGCTTGCGAAACCATGGCGACGACCAATCGCGTGATTATCGCGGGCGAGTCGCGCGGTCCGAAGGACGTGACGGTTGCGTCCATCGAGGCAATCACGCGTAACGCCATAAAGGATATCGGGTACGAGCAGGACGGCTTCCACTGGGCGAATTGCAACATAGAAGTTCTGCTTCACTCGCAATCGGCGGATATCGCAGCGGGTGTCGATGCACAGCAGCCGACCAATCAAGAAGAGGGTGCGGGCGATCAAGGCATCATGTTCGGTTATGCCTGCAATGAGACACCGGAGCTGATGCCGGCGCCGATCTACTATGCGCACAAAATTCTTTTCGACTTGGCCGCTGCGCGCAAAGCCAAATCTGGGGCCGCTGCGAAGCTCGGCCCGGATTCAAAGAGTCAGGTCACGGTCAGGTATGAGGACGGGAAGCCGGTTGGCGTCACGCAGATCGTCGTCTCCCATCAACATATCGACGAAGATCTGAGTTCCCGTCAGGTCCGCGAGATCATCGAGCCCTACGTTCGGAAGGCGCTGCCCGACGGCTGGATCAGTAACGATACGATCTGGCATATCAATCCGACCGGCAAGTTCTTCATCGGTGGTCCCGATGGCGATACGGGCCTGACCGGCCGCAAGATCATCGTCGATACCTATGGCGGAGCAGCACCGCATGGCGGCGGCGCGTTTTCGGGTAAGGATCCTACCAAGGTCGATCGTTCGGCTGCCTATGCTGCGCGTTATCTTGCGAAGAACGTCGTCGCGTCGGGCATCGCAGACCGGTGCACGATCCAGCTTTCGTACGCAATTGGTGTTGCCAAGCCGTTGTCGATTTATGTCGACACGCATGGAACCGGCAAGGTTGACGAGGCAGTGATCGAGAAGGCGCTCGGGACCGTCATGGATCTGACGCCGCGCGGCATCCGCAGCCATTTGGAATTGAACAAGCCGATCTATGCGCGGACTTCGGCGTATGGCCATTTCGGGCGTCCGGCCGAAAAGGACGGCGGCTTCTCATGGGAACGCACTGACCTCGCGCCAAAGATCGCCAAGGCCGTCGGCTGACATTTTCCTTCGAGGGCATCTTTCCGAAAGCGGCTGCGAGAGCGGCCGCTTTTGCTTAGATCTGCACAAGTCTGATCACTCCACTGCCTTTGCCCGGGGCGGCTATCCGGAGCCAGGCAGACAGCTTCTTGAATGGTGCTGGATGACCGGATCAAGTCCAGCCATAACGTGGTTGGATGTGTTGAGCGACGATGAATGATTGACGACAAAGAGAGCGAGCGCGAGCTTCGATCGTATGGGCGCCGGCGGGGACGGAAGCCAAGCGCACGGCAAGCGGCGCTGCTGCGGGATGTGCTGCCACGTTTCGCTGTTGATCCGGAAAATCTTACGGACGGTTCTCCGAGGTGGCTTGAAATCGGCTTCGGCGGTGGCGAGCATCTCCTCGCGCAGGCGCGGGCAAATCCTCACGTGAAGCTGATCGGCTGCGAACCTTACGAGGATGGCGTTATCAAAGTACTGAGCGCTATCGAAGCCGAGGAATTAAAGAACGTTTACGTTCATATGGGTGACGTGCGCGATATCTTGCGCAAGCTTGCGCCCCATTCTCTCGATCGTGCATTTATCCTGTTTCCCGATCCATGGCCGAAGCGGAAACATCGCAAGCGCCGTCTGGTTAATTCTGTCTTGCTCGATCTGCTTGCGCGGGCGCTTAAATGCAACGCCGAGCTTCGGATCGCGACCGACATTGGCGATTATGCGCGCACGATGCTTGAAGCTTTTCAATGTGAGCCACGTTTTGTCTGGCAGGCCGAACATCCCGTCGACTGGCGTTTGCAACCCGAGGATTGGGTGCCCACGAAATATGAATCTAAAGCGACCGACGCGGGGCGCCGCCGGTACTATTTCCGATTTTTGAGGGTTTAGTTACGCGGGATACCCTTGCGTAACGTCCAATTCTCGCTTATTTAGCGCTTATTCCAATAACTCGATGACAAATTGAGAGTGGACCTCCGGGCCCGCTCCTAACGGACTTTAAGCCTAGGATCACCATTGCAGGAACCGACGACCAGCAACGTCCCGCATAATGAGAGCGGCCCCGATACGCGCCGATTTCTGCGCGAAACGGGCGTTGCTGCCGAAGTCGCGGCTGTGGTCGAGCCGGTGCTTGAAGATCTCGGATTCCGGCTGGTTCGCGTGAAGATTCAAGGCGGTGGTACCGCCGATAAGATCGTGCAACTCATGGCGGAGCGTCCCGACGGGTCGATTACGATCGACGACTGCGAAACGATTTCGAAGAACGTTTCGCCTGTCCTCGATGTCGCCGATCCGATCTCAGGAGCATATCGTCTCGAAGTGTCCTCGCCGGGCATCGACCGGCCACTGGTGCGCCCGAGCGATTTTGAAGATTGGTCGGGCCACGAAGCGAGAATCGAGCTGACAGAACCTATCGATGGCCGCCGGAAGTTCAAAGGCGTGCTCGAAGGGTTCGAAGACGGCGAGGTTCGTATTGAAGCCGATACCGGTGAGCACGGCATGCAGCATCTCGGCCTGCCGGTACACCTGATTTCGGATGCGAAGCTCGTTCTGACGGATGAATTGATACGAGAAGCGCTCGCTCGTGCCAAAGAGCGCCATTCTGGTCGGCCCGGCGACGGCGCCGAACTCGACGAAGACGATCTGGAGGATTGATCACATGGCCATGGCAGGCATTAGCGCCAACCGGCTTGAGCTTTTGCAAATCGCCGACGCCGTCGCGCGTGAAAAGACGATCGACAAGAAGATCGTCATCGAGGCGATGGAAGATGCCATCCAGAAAGCTGCGAAATCGCGCTACGGTGCGGAAAACGACATTCGTTGCGAGATCGATCCGAAAACCGGCGAAGCCAAGCTAACGCGCGTTCTCGCCGTCGTCGACGAAGTCGAGAACGATGCGACGCAAATTACGGTCGAGGATGCGAAGAAGCGTAATCCGGATGCCAAAGCGGGCGACATGATCGCCGAGACGCTGCCGCCGTTGGAATTCGGCCGTGTCGCGGCGCAAAATGCCAAACAGGTCATCGTTCAGAAGGTGCGTGAAGCGGAACGCGACCGGCAATTCGCAGAGTTCAAAGATCGCGTCGGCGATATTTCGAACGGCACGGTGAAGCGTGTCGAATACGGCAACGTCATTGTCGATCTTGGCCGCGCGGAAGGCATCATTCGCCGGGACGAAATGATCCCGCGCGAGAATGTCCGCCTCGGCGATCGAATCCGAGCATACATCTACGACGTGCGTCGCGAGCAGCGCGGACCGCAGATTTTCCTGACACGCGCGCGTTCGGAATTCATGGCGAAGCTCTTCGCGCAGGAAGTGCCGGAAATCTACGATGGGGTTGTAGAAATCAAATCCGTTGCGCGCGATCCGGGCAGCCGCGCCAAGATCGCGGTCATTTCAAAGGACTCCTCTATCGATCCCGTCGGTGCGTGCGTCGGTATGCGCGGTGCGCGCGTGCAAGCGGTCGTAAACGAGCTGCAGGGGGAGAAGGTCGATATCATCCAGTGGAATCCGGATGCGGCGAGCTTCATCGTCAACGCATTGGCGCCTGCGGAGGTGACCAAGGTCGTGCTTGACGAAGATTCGAACCGCATCGAGGTCGTCGTTCCTGAGGCGCAGCTTTCGCTGGCAATTGGACGGCGCGGCCAAAACGTGCGGCTCGCGTCGCAGTTGACCGGCTGGGACATCGATATCTTGACGGAGCAGGAAGAGAGCGAGCGCCGCCAGAAGGAATTCGCGGAACGTACCCAACTCCTGATGGATTCACTCGACGTCGACGAAGTCATCGCGCAATTGCTCGTCACCGAAGGGTTTGCGAGCATCGAAGAAGTTGCCTACGTCGATCTTTCCGAGATTGCGCATATCGAAGGTTTCGACGAGGGCACGGCGGAGCAGATTCAGAGCCGCGCGCGCGAATATCTTGAACAGCAGGAAGCCGAACGCGACGCGAAGCGCCGCGAGCTCGGCGTTGCCGACGAGTTGGCCGAGATCCCGGGCATCAACACTGCCATGATGGTGGCGCTCGGTGAAAACGGCATCAAGACGGTCGAGGATTTCGCTGATTGCGCCACGGATGAGCTCGTCGGCTGGACGGAGCGGAAAAAGGAAAAAGACGCCGAGGCCGTCAAGCACAAAGGCATTCTCGACGGCTTCGAGCTTTCGCGAACGGACGTTGAGAACATGATCATGGCCGCCCGCGTTCACGCGGGTTGGATCAAGCCGGAAGACCTGGAGAAGGCTCCGGAAGGCGAAGCCGAGTCCGAAGCCGCATCGGAAGGTGCCGGCGCTCAGGCTCAGGGCTAACAGGTGATGTTCGGAGAGGCTAACAGCGCGCGTGATGACAGAGCGGCAACATCAGCTTGCGACGGTGCGGGGCGGCAACGCTTCCGGCCCGGAGCGCTTGTGCGCCGTCACGCGGCAAAGCCTTGATCCAAAGGATCTGCTCAGGTTCGTCCTGGGGCCGGATGGGGCGATTGTCCCCGATCTCGATCGAAAGCTGCCGGGGCGCGGCGTTTGGGTCGGTTGTGATCGTGGGCTGGTTGAAAAGGCGGTTAGAAACCATACGTTTGCGAAGAGCTTGAAAACCGGTGTCAAGGCACCGGCGGATCTTGCCGACCGCATCGATGCCTTAATGGTTAAGCGGCTCTCCGGGACGCTTTCGCTTGCCAACAAGGCCGGCCTGGTTATTGCCGGTTTCGATAGAGTTTTTGCCGCTCTTGAGAAGGGCTCTGTGGCGGCAATACTGCACGGTATGGATGCCGCGGCGGACGGCCGCTCCAAAATCGACCGGAAATTCAAGGCTATTCAAGGCTCTCGGGGTTTAGAGGCACGGATTGTCGATGTTCTGACAATCGCGCAAATGAGCTTGGCTATTGGCCGCGGAAGTGTGGTACATGCTGCGCTCACACCCGGAGGTTTGTCGGATCGGTTCCTCGAGGAAGCGGAGCGCCTGACGCGTTACCGGTCCCCGGCGACAGAGACCGCCACTATTTTTTCTGAAGCGCAAAGCGAAGGCTGAACGGACAACGCATGACGGATTCGAACGACCAGACCGATAAGACCATTCGCGTCGGAGCGCGCAAGCCGCTGTCGCTGCAGCGAACGGTCGAGTCTGGGCATGTGCGGCAGAATTTCAGTCACGGACGCTCCAAGTCCGTCGTCGTCGAGAAGAAAAAGACGCGCAGGCTTGGCAATCCAGGTAGTGATACTGAAGCGACGCCATCGGCACCGGCGGTTGAGATGCCCAAGCCTGCAAAGGCAACGCCACCCCCGGTTGCGAAGTCTCCGCCTTCTGCTCCGACACAAAGTCGAACGTTGTCGAACGAAGAACGGGCTGCGCGTGAACGCGCGCTTGCTGCCGCTCGCGCCGAAGGCGCAAGCCAAGTTCCAGAGGCAGAGCCTATTCGGTTTGAGCCTGTGCGCCCGCCGGAGCCGCCGCCGCCGCGCGTTGAAGAAGCTCCCGCGACAAGCGCGTCTGCTGGCGCTGCACCTGCCGCTCCAAAACCGGCTGAAGCCGCGGCACCTGTTGCGCGCCAACCGGCTGCTCCCCGTGAGCGCCGCGAATCGAGCCCTGGATCTCAATCGCGCGAAGGTGGCCGACCCTCATTTCAGCGAACAGGCAGCCGCCCGACGGGGAACACGGCCTACATGCCGCGCGAAGCAGGTCGTCCACGCGAGATCGAATTGCCCACTCCGCCTCGGCGCGGCGCTCCGGGGTCGGATGCGACCACGATCGAAAAACCGGTTCGGACACAACGGCCAGTGGTGTCGCGCGAACAGGTCGAGGATGACGACAGCCGCAAGCGCGGTCCGGGCGGCGCGAAGGTCCCGCGCCCCGCTGTCAAGACCAACGATGAAGGGCGTCAGCGTCAGAAGCTGACCATCACGAACTTCGATCGCGAAGCTCAAGTCCGCTCGCTCGCCTCGCTCAAGCGCAAGCGCGAGAAGGAAAAGCTGAAGGCCATGGGCATTCAGCAGCCGCGTGAGAAAATTGCCCGCGAAGTCGTCATTCCTGAAGCCATCACGATCCAAGAACTGTCGAACCGTATGGCAGAACGTGCGGTCGATCTCATCAAGTATCTGATGCAGCAGGGCGCGATGCATAAGATCACCGATGTGCTCGACGCCGATACCGCGGAGCTTATCGTCCAGGAATTCGGGCATACGCCGAAGCGCGTTTCGGAATCGGATGTCGAAATCGGGTTCGTCGGCGAAAAAGACTCTGATGATTCGTCGCTCGAACCCCGCGCGCCCGTCGTCACGATCATGGGCCACGTCGATCACGGCAAGACATCATTGCTCGATGCGATCCGTTCCGCGAATGTCGTTTCGGGCGAAGCGGGCGGTATTACGCAGCACATCGGCGCCTATCAGGTCCAGGCGGCGAACGGCGATCGGATCACGTTCATCGACACGCCAGGCCATGAAGCCTTTACGGCCATGCGCGCGCGTGGCGCCAAGGTGACCGATATCGTTGTGCTGGTAGTTGCGGCGGATGACGGCGTCATGCCGCAGACCGTTGAAGCGATCAATCACGCCAAGGCGGCGAAAGTGCCTATGATTGTTGCGATCAACAAGATCGACAAACCGCAGGCAGATCCAAACCGCGTGCGCACCGATCTTCTGTCGCACGAGATCGTCGTCGAGAGCATGGGTGGCGATACGCTTGAAGTGCCGGTGTCGGCGCTGAAGCATACTAACCTCGACAAGTTGCTCGAAGCTATCCATCTGCAGGCCGAAATTCTCGACCTCAAGGCCAACCCGGCGCGGACAGCCGACGGTATCGTCATCGAGGCGAAACTGGAGCGCGGGCGTGGGCCGGTCGGCACTGTTCTCGTCCAGCGCGGCACATTGCATGTCGGCGATATCATCGTTGCCGGTACGGCGTGGGGGCGCGTTCGCGCGTTACTCGATGATCACGGAGCCAATATCCAGGAGGCCGGTCCGTCGGTTCCGGCAGAGGTTCTAGGTTTCGATTCTGCGCCGGAAGCGGGCGATCAATTTGCCGTCGTCGAGAACGAGGCGCGCGCCCGCGAGCTGACCGATTATCGCGTGCGCAAGCGTCGCGAGACTTTGGGCTCGGCCGGATCGAAGAGCACGCTTGAGCAGATGATGCAGCAGCTCAAGGATGCCGAGCGGAAGGAATTTCCGCTCGTCGTCAAGGGCGATGTACAGGGTTCCGTCGAAGCGATCGCCGGTGCCTTGCGTAAAGTTGGCAACGACGAAGTCGAGGCACGGTTGGTTCATTCGGGTGTCGGTGGCATCACGGAATCCGATATCGCGCTCGCCGCAGCGTCAAAAGCCATCGTCATCGGATTCAATGTCCGCGCCAACGCGCAGGCGAAGCAGGCCGCTGAGAGCCAGGGCATCGAAATCCGTTATTACAACATCATCTACGATCTCGTGGATGAGGTGAAGGCGGCGATGTCCGGCCTTCTTGCGCCGACGAAGCGCGAGGTGTTCCTCGGTTACGCGTCGATCAAGCAGGTCTTCAACATTTCGAAGGTCGGCAAGGTTGCTGGTTGCGTCGTCACGGAAGGCAAGGTGGAGCGCGGCGCGAAGGTGCGCTTGCTGCGCGACAACGTTGTCATTCACGAAGGAACGCTGGCCATTCTCAAGCGCTTCAAGGACGACGTGAAGGAAGTTGTCTCGGGCCAGGAATGCGGCATGTCTTTCGCGAACTATCAGGACATCCGCGAAGGCGACCAGATCGAGTGCTTCCAAGTCGAGACAATAGCAAGAAGTCTTTAATCGCTCACGAGAGCTATTCCGCGCGATAATAATCGCGCGGGCTCGCTCCGCGGGGGGCTTGGCGCGCGGCTCTTCGAGCCAAAGTGTAATTCGATTAATGAAGAGGCCGAACGCGGTCCGAGTCCGCGGCGGGAAGAGAATGACAAGAAAGTCTTCGCATTCGGGCGCGAAAGCGCCATCGCAGCGTATGCTGCGCGTCGGTGAATTGATCCGGCATAAGCTCGCAGAAATGCTGTCACGCGGCGATATTCATGACGAGGTGCTGGCGTCGCACGTCGTCACCATCCCGGAGGTGCGGCTATCTCCCGATCTCAAGCTCGCGACCGTCTACGTCATGCCGCTCGGTGGCAATGACGTGAAGCCCGTCGTTGAAGCTCTGACGCGCAACAAGAAATATATCCGTGCCGAAGTCGCGCATACGCTCAATCTTCGTTACGCGCCGGATTTGCGCTTCCGCGAGGATGAAACATTCGAAGAGGCGACGCGCATCGACCGCTTGCTCGACAGCGAAAAAGTGCGCCGAGACATCGAGAAAAAAGACTGAAACCCCCTCTTTTCATGAAGGATGGAGAGAGGGAATGAGAGAGGACTAGATGGGACGCCGCAAGAAAGGCTTGCCGGTCCACGGCTGGCTGGTGCTCGATAAGCCGATCAACATGACCTCGACACAGGCTGTTGGTATCGTTCGGCGCATTTTTAATGCGCAGAAGGCCGGGCATTCGGGGACGCTCGATCCGTTGGCGACGGGAATTCTGCCGATCGCGCTGGGTGAAGCGACCAAGACAGTGTCTTTCGCCGTCGATGGCGAGAAGGCCTATCGTTTCACGGTGCGGTGGGGTGCGGAGACTGATACCGACGATACCGAAGGTACCATCACCAAAACCAGCGATTTGCGTCCGGACCGCGCCGCAATCGAAGCACTGCTGCCGCAATTTCACGGCGAGATCATGCAGGTGCCTCCGGCTTATTCTGCGATCAAGGTGGATGGGGCGCGTGCGTACGATCTGGCGCGTGATGGCGAGACCGTCGTTCTTGAGGCGCGCCCGGTTTTTATCGACAGTCTCAAGCTTATCGAAATGCCGGACGACGCCACGAGCGTATTCGAAGCTCGTTGCGGCAAAGGAACGTACGTCAGGGCATTGGCTCGCGACATGGGGCGGCTGCTTGGCTGCCATGGGCATGTCATTGCCTTGCGGCGGACGCAGGTCGGTCCGTTCGAGGAAGATGCCGCGGTGACGATGGAGGCGTTGATGGCTGCTTCCGACGCAGATGATCCCGAACAGCTTTCACAGTTACTTCAGCCGGTCGAGGCAGCTCTGGCGGATTTGCCGGAGCTGCTCGTGTCGCCGTCGGACGCCGCCAGCCTCGCGCGCGGCCAGACGGTACTCATCCGCGGCCGCGATGCACCAATTCTCTCCGGGCCTGCGTATGCAACTTCCAAGGGGCGTCTCATCGCGCTCGGCGAGCTTGCCAAGGGTGCATTGCATCCGACGAGGGTTTTCAATCTTGGGTAAGGGGCCTGCCCTGCGGCGTGAGAGCAAGCGACTGAAATTTCATGCTAATTTATCGCGCAATTCAATCTCGCGTTCGGCGGGGGTTCGTGTATAAGTAGCGCCGACCGCGCGAGGTGCTGGCACGCTCGCGCGGCTTTCGTTTGCGACCCCGCTGGACGACATCCCGGCTCTGGCCGCTTTTATCAAACTCCAAATTCGAAAGGAGCAACCGATGTCGCAGATCGCACCTCACCGCCGTGAGGCGAAGACGGCCGTAATCAAAGACAACGCAACGAAGGGCAACGATACCGGTTCGCCGGAGGTTCAGATCGCTGTGCTTACGCATCGCATCAACGAACTTACTGAGCACTTCAAGGTGCACAAAAAAGACAATCATTCGCGCCGCGGCCTGCTGAAGATGGTTAGTCAGCGTCGCCAGTTGCTCGATTATGTGAAGAGCAAGGATAACGCGCGTTACCAGAAGATCATCGAAAAGAACGGCATCCGCCGCTAAGCCGCGCGACGCGTCTCGCGCTCAAGACGGGGCCGATCGATGTCCATCAGCAGGCAGAGATAGAACAAGAACGACGCCGGCGCTTCCAGTGCCGGCGCGATAGATGTTCGGCTGGCACGAGGCCACCGGACAGGTCCGACCGAATAGAAAAAGCGAAAACGAAAGATCCAACATGTTTGATATCCATCGAGTCGAAATTGACTGGGGTGGCCGCAAGCTGAAGCTTGAGACGGGCCATTATGCTCGTCAGGCGGATGCCGCCGTGATGGCGCAGTATGGCGACACGACAGTGCTTGCGACTGTCGTGGGAGCCCGCTCCGTGAAACCCGGCATCGACTTTTTTCCGCTCACCGTAAATTATCAGGAGCGCACGTACGCCGCGGGCAAGATCCCAGGCGGATATTTCAAGCGCGAAGGCCGCCCAACCGAGAAAGAGACGCTCACGTCGCGTCTAATCGATCGTCCGATCCGGCCGCTGTTTGTCGAAGGTTTCAAGAACGAGACGCAGGTTGTCGTGACGGTCATGTCGCACGACCTTGAAAATGATCCGGATATTCTGGGTATGGTCGCCGCATCGGCGGCGCTCACGCTTTCGGGCCTGCCGTTCCTTGGTCCGATCGGTGCTGCGCGCGTCGGTCTCATCAACGGCGAGTTTGTTCTCAATCCGATGATCGACGAGATGGCAGACAGCCAGCTCGACCTCGTCGTCGCCGGTACGCATGACGCCGTGATGATGGTTGAATCCGAAGCGAAAGAGCTTCCCGAGGCGCAGATGCTTGAAGCGGTCATGTTTGGCCACAAGCATATGCAGCCCGTTATTCAGGCGATCATCAAGCTTGCGGAAAAGGCAGCGAAGGAGCCCTGGGACATTCAGATCCCTGACAAGGGTAAGTACGCGGGTGAGGTGAAGAAGCTCGCCGAAAAGACGCTACGCCAAGCCTTCTCGACGAAGGAAAAGGGTAAGCGTCAAGACCTCGTCGCCGAGGCGAAAAAGGCCGTTACGGAGGGCATTGCGGTTCCGGCCGATGATCCAAATGAAAAGGTGTTGCTCTCGGACGCGTTCAAGGCGCTTGAGATGGACATCATGCGTGGCGACGTTCTCAAGACAAAGATGCGCATCGACGGCCGCGATCTGAAGACGGTGCGTCCGATTTTGTCGGAAGTTCATGTTCTGCCGCGCACGCATGGTTCGGCGTTGTTCACGCGCGGGGAGACGCAGGCGCTCGTCGTCGCAACGCTCGGAACCGGTGAGGACGAGCAGTACATCGACAGCCTCGAAGGCACGAAGAAAGAGCGTTTCCTGCTGCATTATAACTTCCCGCCCTATTCGGTCGGTGAAGTCGGCCGCATGGGTTCGCCTGGTCGGCGCGAGATCGGTCACGGCAAGCTCGCCTGGCGCGCGATCCATCCGATGTTGCCAAGCCAAGAAGAATTTCCGTACACGCTGCGCGTCGTTTCGGAGATCACCGAGTCGAATGGTTCGTCGTCGATGGCCACGGTCTGCGGGTCGTCGCTGGCGCTGATGGATGCTGGCGTTCCGTTGAAGGCTCCTGTTGCCGGTATCGCGATGGGGCTCATTAAGGAGGGCGACGATTTCGTCGTGCTTTCCGACATTCTCGGCGACGAAGATCACCTCGGCGACATGGACTTCAAGGTGGCCGGAACGGCCAACGGCGTCACGTCGCTACAGATGGATATCAAGATCACCGGAATCACCGAAGAGATTATGCGTATCGCGCTCGATCAGGCGCACGATGGCCGCATCCACATTCTCGGTGAGATGTCGAAGGCGTTGACAGGCGCGCGTGAGGAACTCGGTGAGTTTGCACCGCGTATCGAGACGATCAAAATTCCGGTCGACAAGATCCGTGAAGTCATCGGTTCCGGCGGTTCGGTCATTCGCGAGATCGTCGCGGAGTCGGGCGCCAAGATCGATATCGAGGATGATGGCACGGTGAAGATCGCGTCGGCTAATCGCGAGTCGATCGAGAAGGCGCTCGCCCGTATCCGCGGTATAACGTCGGAGCCTGAGGTCGGCCAGATCTACAAGGGTAAGGTCGTCAAGATCATGGAGTTCGGCGCGTTCGTGAACTTCTTCGGCGCGAAGGACGGCCTGGTCCATATCTCGCAGCTGGCGCCCGGGCGTCCGGAGTCGGTTGGCGAGGTCGTGAAGGAAGGCCAGGAAGTTTATGTGAAGCTCCTGGGCTTCGACGATCGTGGCAAGACGCGTCTGTCGATGAAAATCGTCGATCAGGAGACGGGCCAGGAAATTCCGCGCGCAGAAGGCGAGCCGGAAGAAGTCTTCGAGAGCCGTCCGCCGCGTCGCGAAGGCGGGCGTGGTGGCCCCCGTGGACCGCGCCGCGACCGCAACTGATCTGAACGATCATATTATCTATTGACGAAAGGCCGTTGGATCATTCCAGCGGCCTTTTTGTTCATATGCGGCCTCAGCGTGTGCGGGGCAATTTTCGATAGAAGCCAGATGTTTCAGGCTCGTGCGAAGGAAGGAACGCCGGGCCAAAAGACGCGCGCTTTTTCGCTGACTTCGATGGGATCGCCGGTCGTCAAGAGGCTCAACTTTCCTCGTTCTTCGCCACCGAGGTAGTTCGTTCGGCGGGCGAGATAGTCTTCGAAGCTATCGGAAACGACCTCGGGCTGGGACAGGATGCGCGTAAATGGCGGCAAATGTTTTCGAAACAGGTGTTCGACCAGCGGAAAGTGCGTGCAGCCAAGGATCGCGCGGTGCGGCGGCATCCCTCCGGTTTCTTTAAGCAAGCCTGCGATGCCTTCGCGGACGAGTTCTTCGAGGAGGTGTTCGGGACGCTTTTCTTCGATCGCTCCGGCCAGTCCCGAGCAGATCTGTTGAACGACCGTCACCTTTGGGCAGCGCTTGCGAATTTCTTCCGGATAGACCCCGGAGGTTACGGTGCGGGTGGTGCCGAAAACGCCTATGGTATCGGTGTTATATTTCTGCGGGTACTGGGGAGAGGTAACGGCCCAGGGCGTCTGCGTGGCAGCTTCGACCGTCGGCGCGACGATGCCGAGGACGTTGTGCGTTCCTGCCCATCGGCTCTTTGGCAGCCATTGCTGCTGTAACCGTCTTAGGGAAACCGCCGTTGCGGTGTTGCACCCAAGGAGTACAAGTTTGGCGCCGCGAACGAACAGGTCTTCGACGCAACCTTTCGTATATTCAACGATCTCTTCGGAGGGTCTGTTGCCGTAGGGGACGTGGGCGTGGTCGGCGAGATAGACAAAATGGACCGCGCTGAACCGCTCGGTGAGCGTGCGAAGTACGGTGAGCCCGCCGAGCCCAGAATCAAAGACCCCAATCATAAGCCGAGTGTTTGCGACGGCCGTTCGCGGACGTCAACGATCTTGCAAGCCTACTCGGCCGCGGCCGACGGCGAGGTGCTCGGCGTCGCCCGGTCCTTACTTTCGGTATCCTGCTCCTTCAGGCTCTGGAGCGACGGCATCGAGACCATATTGTAACCGCAGTCGACGAAGTGGACCTCGCCCGTAACAGCACCCGACAACGGCGACAGAAGGTAGAGTGCTGAGCCTGCAACCTCGTCCAGCGTCGGCGTCCGCTGGAGAGGGGAATTGTCCCGTTGATAATTGAAGATGACGCGGGCGTCCGACACGCCTGCACCGGACAGAGTACGCATAGGGCCAGCCGACAATGCGTTGACGCGGACACCTTGCGGTCCGAGATCGGCAGCGAGATAGCGCACGGATGCTTCAAGCGCCGCTTTCGCAACGCCCATGACGTTATAGGAGGGCACCCATCGGGTTGCGCCACCGTAGGACAGCGTGATCAACGAACCACCATTCGGCATGAGGGCCGAGGCGCGTTTTGCAATCTCGGTGAAGGAGAAGCACGAGATCACCATCGAGTTGACGAAGTTCTCGCGGGTCGTGTCGGCATAGCGTCCAGCTAATTCTTTCGGATCGGAATAGGCGAGCGCATGTACGACGAAATCGATGCTGCCCCATTCCTTCTGGACGCGCTCGAAAACCCGATCGACGCTCGCGAGGTCGAGGACGTTGCATTCTTCGATGATCTTCGATCCGAGCGATTGAGCCAACGGAACCGCGCGGCGGCCGAATGCTCCACCCTGGTAGGTGAATGCGAGTTCCGCGCCTTGCCCTGCCAGCACGCGGGCGATGCCCCAGGCAATCGACCGGTCGTTAGCGACTCCCATCACCAAGCCGCGTTTGCCCGCCATGATTGGGCCCGGCTTGGCAATATCGATGTCGGTCATTGGAAGCCTCGTTTTGTCACCAAAAGTACGTCCACGTACGTCAAACCAGCCGCTGCCGCGCTTATATACTCTCATACCCTTTGCCCGTCTGCCGTTCCACGATTCTGGGTGAGCCCAGAGCCGTGGCGTTACTCAAGCATCGTGCCGGCAGAAGATGAGAGTGGCATTGGTGCCGCCAAAACCGAAGCTGTTCGACATCACACAGTTAAGTTCAGCGTTGTCGATGCGACTGCGGGTAATCGGAATATCGGCGAAAGCCGGGTCCAATTCTTCGATATTGGCGCTTTCGCAGATGAAGCGGTTGTTCATCATAAGCAACGAGAAGATCGCTTCCTGTACGCCGATGGCGCCAAGCGAGTGGCCGGTGAGCGATTTCGTCGCGGAAATCGGCGGGATGCTGCCGCCGAAGACGGCGCGGATGGCGTCGATCTCTTTCGCATCGCCGACCATCGTGCTGGTGCCGTGCGGGTTAATATAATCAATTTTAGGCAAGCCCTTGCCGTCGAAGCCTTTGAGGGCGAGCCGCATGCAGCGCTCGGCGCCTTCGCCCGACGGCGCGACCATGTCGAATCCGTCCGATGTTGCGGCGTATCCCGTGACTTCACCGTAAATCTTGGCGCCGCGAGCTTTGGCACGTTCGAACTCTTCGAGAACCACGACGCCGGCGCCGCCGGCTATCACGAAGCCGTCGCGGTTTTTGTCATAGGCGCGGCTCGCTTTTTCGGGTGTGTCGTTGAAGTGCGTCGACATCGCACCCATCGCATCGAAGAGATCCGACAGCGTCCAGTCGAGTTCTTCGCAGCCGCCCGCGAACATCACGTCCTGCTTGCCCCACTGGATCAGTTCGGTGGCATTTCCGATGCAATGCGCGCTCGTCGCGCAGGCCGATGAGATTGAGTAGTTGACGCCCTTTATTTGGAACGCGGTCGCGAGGGCTGCGGATGGCCCGGAGCACATGCCTTTCGGCACTTCGAAAGGACCGATCTTCTTCGGACTGCCGGTCTCAAGCGTTGTCTCTGCGGCTTCCACAATGGCTCGCGTCGAAGGCCCTCCCGACCCCACGATGACGCCGGTGCGCTCGTTGATGACATCCGTTTGTTCTAGTCCGGCGTCGCGAATCGCTTGATCCATCGCGATCCAGTTCCAGCCGACGCCGGGGTTCATGAATCGCCGCGGCTTTCGCGGCACCATGCTTTCCCATTCGAGATGCGGCGCGCCGTGGACCTGACATTTAAATCCGAGATCGGCGTATTTCTCGGCGCGCGATATGCCCGACTTCGCCTCTCGCAACGAAGCAAGCACTTCCTGAGTGTTGTTTCCGATCGAGGAAACAACACCCATTCCAGTCACAACTACGCGCCGCATGCGCTCGTCATCTCCTGCGGTTTATTTGCGCGCCCGCTGGTGTGTCGGGACAACGCGCAAACGCTTAAGTGCCTTCGCTCGTTTTGAGTAGGACCCGCAGGTCCTTGGCTGTGTATATCACTTCGCCGTCGGCTTTCAGGATGCCGTCAGCCTCGGCTAGTTTCAACTTGCGGGCGATTACTCGCTTTATGTCTATGACATATTCGAGGAGCTTGACGTCCGGCGTCACTTCCCGCGTGAACTTGACCTCGCCGACGCCCGACGCGCGGCCCTGGCCCGTCAGGCCGAGCCAGCCGAGGAAGAACCCCGTCAATTGCCAGAGGGCGTCGAGGCCGAGGCACCCTGGCATGACCGGATCGCCTTTGAAATGGCAGGCAAAGAGCCAGTCCAAGCGCTCGTTACCTGCCACCTTCAGTTCGGCAACGATATGACCTTTACCGTGCGCACCGCCTGTCTCGGTTATTTCTTTAATCCGATCAACCATGAGCATCGGCGGAAGCGGCAGCTGCGCATTTCCGGGGCCGAAAAGCTCCCCGCGAGCGCATGCCAAAAGGTCGTCAAATTCGTAGTTGGAACGGCGTTCCGCCATGTAATCCCTCGTCTTGCAGCCATTCGGGGCATTTGTTTAAACGGCTTTTCCCCGCCAACCGCGCGTTTCCTGGGCTCCTAACACACCCCTGGCGTAACGCCTAGCATAGCCCGCCACGGCGTTGTAACGGCTGGGTTTGGACGCAAATAATGGATTTTTGTCGCAAGTTGCGGGTTTTCGACCATGCGATTATAGTTTGTGTTAGCGACGCGTCGCCCCATATGGGGTGCAACGTGGGAACGTCAGCACGGTTGTTCAAACAGAAATGTCCGAGAATTTGCCATTCGCACCTGAGATTGCACCGAGCGCTACGATACCCGACAAGCTGCGTCAGGCGGGCTTGCGCCCAACGCGGCAACGTCTCGCGCTGGGCCGCCTTTTGTTTGAGACAGGCGACCGACACGTGACCGCCGAGCAGTTGCATGCGGAGGTTGCGGCGCTGGGAGAGCACGTCTCGTTGGCGACAGTCTACAACACGCTGCATCAGTTCAAGCGTGCCGGTCTGGTGCGCGAACTCGCGATCGAAGGCTCCAAGGCTTACTTCGACACCAACACGTCCAATCATAATCACTTTCTGCTCGAAAGCACCGGCGAACTGATGGACATCCCAAGCGATGTGATTCGTGTCGAAGGTCTGCCGCAGCCGCCCGAAGGCATGAAGATCACGCATGTGGACGTGGTCGTCCGTTTGGCAAAGGATCAATGAAGACCAGGCACCGCGTCCCCTGCCTCATTTGATCGTCTCGCCCTGATAGACGCCCCAAAGTTTCTTCTGCTGGATATAGCCGCTGTAGTCGTCGACGGTCACGCGGCACCAGCGGCCGTCACAGGTATGCAGATCGGCAATCACGCCGGCCTCAACTTTTGCAACAACGCGTGCGGAATTGCTCTCGCTCGATCGGATAGGCACCAGAGGTGGCGGGGTCCCGGTTTTGCGCTCCCACGGCAGAACGAGCGCCGTCCGACGTCCGGATAAGAACGATTGCAGGACCCAGCCTGTGGCGCCGTCCGCGTCGCGGACCTGGCGCCAGTTGTCGAATTCCTTCACGATCTCGAGCGGCAAGCCTGCGCGACGATAGACCCAGCCAGTCGGATAGTCCGTTCCTGGACCGTTTCTAAGATTAACCCGGTCGGATTTGAGGCTGACGAAACGGGGGACGGGCAAGCCGCTGCCTGTCGGAGCGGAGGACTCTCCCGATTGAGCGCCCGACGGGATCAGTGCCGCTGCTAAAATGGTCCCACCGTAGGCAACGACCACAAAAGCGGCTCGAGCGCGCGAAAGGAGTGACGTGCGCTTCAAGGTCGAGGAAAACGATTCGAGCATCGGGAGCGTTTCGTGGGCCTAACTTGGGGAAGAATGCGATTTGGGCCATAAATGCCGTCTGTGGACCGGCAGAGTGAATCAGCACTTTGTCTTCGCGAAGGCCATCTGATAGACACGGGGCCGCACTTTCTCAAGCGGACTTGGCCCTGCGCCGATCTTAGCCGCATTTGTGCAACGGAAAGCGAATGCCTGCTCCACTGAAAAAACCGATCGTCGTTGTCACACGCAAACTACCTGACGCCGTCGAGACGCGCATGTGCGAATTATTCGACACGCGGCTCAATGTCGACGACAGGCCATTCAGCCAAGCGCAACTCGTTGAAGCCGTTAAAATGGCCGACGTTCTCGTGCCGACGGTTACGGATCGCATCGACCGTTCGGTGCTGACACAAGCCGGGCCGCGTCTGAGATTGATCGCCAATTTCGGCACCGGCGTCGATAATGTCGATCTCGATACCGCCCGCAACCGGGGTATTCTTGTTACCAACACACCGGGCGTGCTGACGGAAGATACCGCCGACATGACTATGGCGCTTATTCTTGCCGTGCCGCGCAGGCTGGCGGAAGGTGCTGCCTACATGCGCGACCCCGCGACGAAGTGGTCGGGATGGTCGCCGACTTGGATGCTCGGGCACCGCATTTACGGCAAGCGACTTGGAATTATCGGCATGGGCCGTATCGGGCGTGCGGTTGCGCGCCGGGCCAAGGCGTTTGGCCTACAGATCCATTATTACAATCGCCGCCGCCTGCCCGAAGACGTTGAAGCAGAATTCGAAGCGACGTTCTGGGAAAGCCTGGATCAGATGCTTACGCGCGTCGATATCGTTTCGGTCAATTGTCCGCACACTCCCGGCACGTATCATCTCTTATCGGCCCGCCGCCTCAAGCTGCTGAAGCCTTCGGCCTATATCGTCAATACGGCCCGTGGCGAGATTATCGACGAAAACGAGCTGGCGCGGCTTCTCGAAACGGGAGCTATCGCGGGTGCGGGTCTTGATGTGTTCGAGCACGAGCCTGCCGTCAATCCACGGCTCCTTGCGTCGGACCGCGTCGTTGCATTGCCTCACATGAGTTCAGCGACTCTCGAAGGCCGTATCGACATGGGTGAGAAGGTCATCATCAACATCAAGGCCTACGCTGACGGGCATGCGCCGCCCGATCGCGTTCATGCTGCGATGCTGTAGGCGCTTAATCGCTTACGATCGGTGTTTCGTTCCAGAGGTTCAACGCAACCGTGACGTAGAACGTCGCTGTCGCAGCATACCCTGCCGTGAGCCACCCAAGCTCGTTGAGCGATAAAGGTCGAAGCGTGCTTGTTCCGCGCGCTGCGGTGCTGAGGACCGCGGGCGTGATCAACACAATCAATCCGAGCAACAGGTAGTCTCCGGACAACGCCGCCAGACCGATGCCGATGCAGAGCGTTATAGCGTGCACAATGCGCGCGGCGTGCGGCGCAATCCGCGACGTTAAAGCCTGCAGAATGCGTCCGCCGTCGAGCGGCAAGACCGGCAGAAGGTTGAAGCCGTTCAACATAGCGCTGACGAGCGCGAGGTCTGCTAGAAATGGATCGTTACTTTGGTTGCTTAGAAAGACGAACAGAACCGTCGTCAGCATGCTGAACGCTGGGCCCATTAGCGCCACAAAGCCACGCGTGACTTCTGCCGTTCCGAAATTCTCGCCGACAGCGACGCCGCCGAAGAAGGGTACGAAATAAATTCCGCGAACAGGGATGCCTGCCCATCGCATCGCGATGATATGACCGAGTTCATGGATGAAGATGACGGCGAGCAGACTCGCTGCAATCGAACCGCCAAAGAGGGCGAAGAAGCTCGCGAATGTCAAAGCACCCGTAATCCCGGCGCTTTTGATTTGATCGGCAGGTGTGCGATGGCTGTTGCCTGCGCGAATTTCCGCGGTGCGCTTCAGGCTTTGAGAGCCTCGCAGTATCGTCAGCGGCATGATCAGCCGCGTTGAGAATTTTCTATGAGTTAATTCGCAGCTGTTCGTTATCGTCGCCTGTTTGTCGTCACCAGAAACCGCGACTGCACCGACGTAGTCTTCTCCAAGCCGGTAGACTGGATCGCATTCGCTCATCAGCAGACGCAGCATGATCGCTTCGCCGGGCCGTTCTTCGAGCACCTGGTAGGCGAAGGGCAGGGCACGGTCGCCGAAGCGGCAGACGCCGGAAAACACACCTGGCCGCAGCGGATCGGGCTCGGTATCGAGTTCCATCGGCGGCGTGCTTTCAAGTTTTATTTTGTGCGCCGATACGACGGACCAGCAAATGTCCTTCGGGGCGTTGACCACGCTCGACAGCACATAAATCCGCCGTTCGATGCCGGCCATGACATCGAACGGAATGCGGAGCAGCTCTTTGAACAAGAACGCGACGTTCGCGAATAGCGGCAGCACGCGTATCTCCTGCGGTTCGTGACGTTAATTTACGCACGGAATGGCGATACGGGCGAGCCTGCTCGTGGGTAATTTTTTTCGAATACGCCAATTGTTATTCGGCGGCGCAGGCGCGCCTGCCTTGTCCGCGATGGATCGAGAGGTCATGTATCGTCGGCATATTCCCGGAGAGCGGGTTATCAGGATCCCAGCCGATCGATACGATTTCGAAACGCGGCGCCAAGGCGTCGTAAATCAGAAGCTTGCCTGCAAGGCTGTTGCCGATGCCAAGGATTTCCTTGACCATCTCAGTTGCCTGCAGCGTCCCAACGACGCCAGCGATGGGTCCAAGCACGCCGACTTCGGCGCAGTTCGCGACGAGTCCTTCCGGCGGCGGTTCAGGGAAAAGACAGCGCAATGTCGGATAAGGCGTGCCGTCCTTCGTCGTTTCGTAAGGTTTGAATAGAGAGACGTAGCCGTCGAAGGCGCCCAGTGTCGCGTAAGCAAGGGGCCGTTTCGCGAGGTAGCAGGCGTCGGATACGAGATAGCGTGTCGCGAAATTATCCGAACCGTCAGCCACGATGTCGTAACGGCCGATAAGATCGAGCGCGTTCTCTGCGGTCAGACGCTCGGCATACGTTTCGACGTTTACCAGCGGGTTTATGCGGTGAACGGCATCGCGTGCGCTTTCGACTTTCGGGCGATCCGCATCCGGCGTGCCGTGGATGATCTGTCGTTGTAGATTATCCAGCGAGACGTGGTCATCGTCGATGACGCCGATAGTACCGACGCCCGCCGCCGCAAGATACATCAAGAGTGGCGATCCGAGGCCTCCAGCGCCGACCACCAGCACGCGTGCGGCTTTGAGCTTCTGCTGGCCCGGTGCGCCAACGTCGCGCAGCACGAGGTGACGCTTGTAGCGTTGCACCTCTTCTGCGGTCAGCGTCGGCATTTGTAACCCTTCGAACCCTAGCTCCGCGCCTGCGGATCGAGGAAAAGCTCGCTTGAGAAATAACGCTCGGCCGACGACGGCGCAAATGTCACGATGGTTTTGCCCGCATATTCCGGCCGCTCGGCGACAGACATGGCTGCGGCGACGTTGGCGCCCGTCGAAATGCCACCGGGGATGCCTTCAACTTTCGCGACCATGCGCGAAACTTCAAATGAGGTTTCACTCGATACGGTCACGACCTCGTCTATCAGGTCGGTTTCGAGGTTGCCCGGGATAAAGCCCGCGCCGAGACCTTGGATTTTGTGCGGCCCCTTAGGCTGACCAGAAATAACAGCGCTGGTCGTCGGTTCGACCGCAATGACTTTGAGACCGGGAATACGTTTCTTCAGAACGCGGCCGCAGCCGGTCAAGGTGCCGCCCGTGCCGACGCCGATGACGAGCGCATCAACCTTGCCTTTTGTATCGTTGTAGATTTCCTCGGCCGTCGTTTTTTCGTGAACGAGCGGGTTTGCCGGATTATCGAACTGGCCGGGGATCAGGGCATCAGGGAAGGATTTGGCCAGTTCCTCGGCGCGTGCGAGGGCCGCGGGCATGCCGCCCGGACCGGGGGTCAACTCAAGCTCGGCTCCCAGGTGTGTCAGGATCTTGCGCCGTTCGATCGACATCGTTTCCGGCATCACAAGAATGAGCCGATAGCCCCGTGCCGCTGCCACGAACGCCAACCCGATGCCGGTGTTGCCGGACGTCGGCTCGATGAGCACTGTTTTGCCCGGCGTAATCCGGCCCTCGGCTTCGAGAGCATCGATCATCGCGACGCCGATGCGGTCTTTGACCGAGGAGAGCGGATTGAAGAATTCAAGTTTCAAAAGAATGTCGGCCTTGAGGTTGGCCGCAGCCTTGATCTTCGACAGGCGTACGAGTGGCGTGTGTCCAATCGTTTCGGCGATACTGTCATAGACGCGTCCTCGGCCCCACGTGCGCGTTGCCTCAAGTGTCTTGATCTCAAGAGTCTTGGTCATGGCTTGTCTCGACGGTTGGATTTGCGGCTCGCGCATATTGGGATGTGGT
Source organism: Hyphomicrobium sp. (assembly GCF_035548195.1). Lineage (GTDB taxonomy): Bacteria > Pseudomonadota > Alphaproteobacteria > Rhizobiales > Hyphomicrobiaceae > Hyphomicrobium_B. Next base: position 193,600 of record NZ_DASZTY010000035.1, on the reverse strand, counting down.
TGTTGTTTGTCGCAGGTTCGAGGGCATCGCTCAAGTGCTCTCGGAAAATTGCAAGGCCTTAATATGCATAGCGTTTTTCAGCTTAGGGGAAGCGTTTCCGCCTTTTCTTCAGAGATTCACGTTGCGCATCAGGCCGGGGCGCCGCAACCGCATTTCTTTTCTTCGTCGCTGTTGAGGATGATGTCGCGCTAATTCCGGTCGAGCCGAAACCTCCGGCGCCTCGTTTGGTTGCGGAGAGCTTTGTAACTTCGTGGAGTTTCGCGCGTGTAACAGGGGCAATGATCATCTGCGCGATCCGCTCGCCGCGTTTGATTGCGAACGGTTCGTTTCCAAGATTGATGAGGATGACGGACACTTCGCCTCGATAATCGGCATCAATGGTGCCGGGGCTGTTCAGCACGGTGATGCCGAATTTGGCGGCGAGACCGGATCGCGGGCGCACCTGCGCTTCGCTTCCGGACGGCAGTTCGAAAATCAGACCGGTCGGGATGAGCTTGCGCTCTCCCGGCGACAACGTGATGGGTGTTTTCTTGGCCACCGCCGCCAAAAGGTCGAAACCCGCGGCTTCAGAGCTCTGATAATCCGGCAGAGGCAAGCCGTCGGCGTGCGGCAGGCGCCGGACTTTAACTGCCACCGTTTTGGGCTTATGGGGCCGCTTCATTCGGCGGCCGCGCGCTTCGGTACAAGGCGTCTGGCGGCGCGGTCTACGATCTTAGCCGCCACGTCGGCTTTGCTCATCTCAGGCCAGCTTTCAATGCCGGCATCGGTGAGCAGGTGGATCGTATTCCGCTCGCCTCCCATGACGCCGGTCTGCGGAGAGACATCGTTTGCGACGATCCAGTCTGCGCCCTTGGATTTCAGCTTCTTTTTGGCGTGGGCGAGGATGTCGCCGGTTTCGGCAGCAAAGCCGATGACCAGATCGGGCCTGTTTTTCTTCCTATGCGCAACCGTTTTCAGGATGTCGGGATTTTCGCTGAGCTTGAGATTTGGGGCTGTGCCGGTTGCAGATTTCTTCATTTTCTCTGCGTGGGGTTCGGCGATGCGCCAGTCTGCGACGGCGGCGGCGAATATCGCTATGTCGGCAGGCAAAGCTGCCTCGACTGCTTCCAGCATTTCAGAGGCCGTTGTGACGCGGACGACGTGAATGCCTGCGGGCGGCGGAAGGCTCACCGGGCCAGATATAAGCGTGACGTCGGCGCCGAGATTCGCTGCGGCAATCGCGAGTTCCTGGCCTTGCTTCCCCGATGAGCGGTTTGCGAGATAGCGCACGGGATCTATGGGCTCGTGCGTCGGTCCGCTGGTCACGATAACATGACGGCCGGCAAGCGGACCTCGATCGGGCCTGGTATCGGACGTGGCATCGAGCGCCGATTCCACGGCGGCAAGAAGATCGGGGACTTCGGCGAGCCGACCGGGGCCCGCTTCACCACGCTCGGCCATTTCGCCAATCGCGGGACCGACGAAGAGTCGGCCATCGCGCTTCAGCTGCTCGACGTTGCGGCGCGTCGCCGGGTTGAGCCACATGTGCGGGTTCATTGCCGGGGCGACAAGTACGGGTTTATCCGTTGCCAGCAGAATTGCCGTTGCGAGATCGTCGGCGTGTCCGCCGGCCATGCGTGCAATCAAATCGGCGGTCGCGGGTGCGACAACGATGAGATCGGGGTCGCGGGCCAGGCGGATGTGGCCGATCTCTCTTTCGTCATCAAGATCGAACAGGTCAGTGAAGGCGCGCTCATTGGTCAGGGCTGCAACCGAAAGCGGTGTGACAAAGTGTTGGGCCGCTTTGGTCAGGACGGCGCGCACATGATATCCGCGTTCGCGTAGGCGGCGAATGAGGTCCAAGCACTTGTAGGCGGCGATGCCGCCGCCGATGATCAGAAGGATACGCTTCGCCGATGACAAATTATTAAAACCCGATCCTGGACGCAGGCGGACAGTAGCACAATTCGCTTTGGCGGAAGTTAAGAGGGGCCGGGATTAAGGGCCTCGCGAAGGTGCAGGTAGACCGTGGCTTGTGATAAAAATTTGTGCGCTCTACGCCAAATTTTTTATGTCGCGCGGTGACTTGACGCAGAATGAATGTTGGTACATGGTGCGCGCGCTTGAGGCCTTTCGGACCGGCCGCAAGCTTCAAAGAAAAACGAATAATGGTCCAAGTCTAGGGACGAAACTATTGGGGTGGCGCCGTTCTGCGGCCCACCCCAATTCATTGTCGGGTACCAAAGTGGCCGATTAATCCGGGAAGAGATGATCCGGCTGCGGCCTTTTCGTCGGAGAGCTGGTAGGGTCCTCGCCATCGCGCCGGAGCTGATCTCATTTTTCCGGCAGTCCGCGTAAAAATTCTGCACCTGTTTTGTGGGTCACGCCTTGATCGAGGCGTCTTTCTCGCGGCAATAACGCATCAAGACGCGATCGGGGGCATAAAGCAGAGATGAGCCGCCTTGGGGATATTTCCGGTGCGAGCCGACCCTCGCCTCGTCTCATTTTATTAGCCCTGGCGGTTTGGCTCGTCCTCGCAATTGCACTCCCGCTTTCGGCGCTTACGCTTAATTTCTTTCGTCTAGGCGGACTGCCGCTCGGCTTCTGGATTACGGCGCAGGGCGTGTTCGTTGTGCTGGCCGCGCTGGCGTTTGCTTACGCCTGGCGTGCGGGCGGAGAAGTCTCGGGGGAGGGCCCGTGGCCTTCGCTGGCCTTTGCGGGCGAAGCTGTCGGTGCGGCGACGCTTCTCGGCTTCACCGGCTTCATAGCGGCGCTCGGCTATGACGGACTGGCGCTTCCTCTTGGATTGGTTGCGGGCCTGACGTTGCTTACGATCCTCGTGGCACCACGTTTCGTACTGTATCCAGCGCGTTCGATCAGCGGTTTCTTTGCTTTCCGTTATGGCAGCGTCGCGCCGCGCCGACTCGCGATGCTGATCACGGCTGTTGCAACCGTGTTGCTCTTGGCTGCCAACCTCAAGGCGGGTGCCTACGCTCTTCAAAGTCTCGCGCATATCGAAATGTCTGAGGCTGTGACGGCCGTGGGCCTAAGCGTCGCGGCCGTCTGGCTCGTCGGCAGCATCCTGCAGATACGGAAAGCCGCCGGGATCGGCTTTTTGGCTGTCCTGATTGGACTGCTGGTCACGCTCGTTGCCCTCGCGGCTCATGCGCGCGGCTGGACCGTTCCGTATCTCACCCTCGGAGCGGCGCTCGAAAATCATCTGCAGCTCAACATGACGCTTGTCACCAATAGGCTCGCCGACGTCGATGCGTTGACGCCGATGACGTCACCCTTTCTGCAGCTGTCGATGCGGAACTTCGCCGGTTTGCTGTTGGCCGTGGCATTCGGTGTCGTCGCGGCGCCGCACCTTCTTGGCCGTCATGTCTCCCAGGCCGTCGTTGCGCCGGGGACGGCTGTCCGCCGCAGCGCCTTTGCGCTTGCAGCCGTTGCGGTCCTTGCGGCAAGCCTGTCACCGCTTGCAGTCTACAGCCGGATCGATTTCGAAAAGGCCCTTGCGAGAGGCATAGAAACGGCGGCAATTCCGCAAGCCGTCGCCCGCGCGAGCGAGCTCGGGTGGGTCAAGATCTGCGGCGCGCGCTGGCGCGATCCGGCGGCCATTGCTGCCGCTTGTACGAAAGCGCCGGAGCAGCGCGGATTCCTCAGGCTTCAGGATCTCGACTTTACCAAGGATGGTTTTGTCGTCGCCGCACCGCTGATTGGCGGGGTTAAACGGCATCTGCAGTATCCATTGCTGTTTGGCATCGTTCTGGCCGCGATTCTTGTAGGTCATGCTTTGCTCGCGGGGCTTGCAGAGGTCGATACCGAGGTGCGGGCTGCTTCCCTGCCCCAGCGAAGCGGATTGGATTACCGATCGGCGAGTCTCGGAGCGGGTGTTTCGGTCATCGCCGTCGTGCTCGCGTGCATGGAAACAATAGGCAGCGGACTTCTCCTTGCCGAGGGGTTCGCGCTGCTGGCTTCCGGTCTTTTCACGCCAATCGTACTCGGGCTGCATTGGCGGCATATGAATTCGAAGGGCGCTATCGCTGCGATGCTCGTGGGCTTCGGGCTTGCGCTCGTTTATCTTCTGGGTGTTCACGTCTGGCCCGTTGAAATGGCGCGCCTATCGGGTGCGCTGTCGGACGCGGGGGTGGAGGCTCTCGACCAGTTCAGGGATCTCAACGCTGCGTTCTTAGCCGCGCACGATCCTCAGGCGCAGGCGGTCGCCTGGTCGGCGCTGCGCGAACAGGCGGCGACAGTGGCGAACTGGGGCGGCCTGAAGCCCGCATCCATCGTTTTGCTTGCGGTGCCGGTGAGTTTTGTCATCGCGATCGTTATCAGTCTCCTGTTCAGAAACCGGAAACGGACTGCGGAGCGTTGAGCCTTCGCGCGGGAAGGCGAGTCATCTAAGCTCGTTTGTCGACAGCGATACGGGCGCCTGATGGATGCCGGATGAAATCTACGATCTGGCCGTCATTGGCGGCGGCATCAATGGTACCGGCATTGCCGCCGATGCGGCTCTGCGCGGCCTGAAGGTTCTGCTCGCGGAGGCGGCCGATCTGGCTGGCGCGACCTCATCGGCAAGCTCAAAACTTATCCATGGCGGCCTCCGGTATCTTGAGCATTTCGAATTTCGTTTAGTTCGAGAAGCGCTGGCCGAGCGTGAAGTTCTGCTTGCGAAAGCGCCGCATCTCATTCGCCCGATGCGGTTCGTTCTACCACGCGTGCCAGGGATGCGTTCGGGGATTCTGATCCGCGCCGGGCTCTTCCTTTACGACCATCTGGCGGCGCGCCAGACGTTGGGAGGATCGCAGACGGTCGACCTTCGTGTGGATCCTGCTGGGGTACCGTTGTCGCCTGACATGAGAAGCGGTTTTGCCTATTGGGATTGCGCGGTCGACGATGCACGGCTGGTGGTCGCCAATGCGATCGCCGCCCGCGAAGCCGGTGCGCGCATCGAGACGCGATCGCCCGTCAAGAGCTTGAGGGCGGAAGGCGATGTTTGGGATTTAGAGACAGGTTGCGGGAAGGTTGCGGCGCGCGTCGTCATCAATGCGGCCGGACCTTGGGTTCGAAACGTCGCAAGGCTTGCTAACGGCGCGCGAAAGACAGCGGCGGATGCCGTTCGGCTAGTCAAGGGCAGTCACATTGTCGTTCCGCGCATCGCCGGAGCCGACGACGCTTATACATTTCAGAATGCGGATGGCCGTGTCGTCTTTGCCCTGCCGTTCGAGAACGATTACACGTTGATCGGCACCACCGAGGAGCCGTTGACGGGAGATCCGCGAGCCGTCGGCACAAGTGCTGCCGAGGAGCTGTATTTGCTCGATGCGGTCAATCGCTATCTCCGCGTGCCGCTTGAGACGGAGCAGATCGTTTGGAGGTTCGCGGGCGTCCGTCCGCTGGACGATGATGGCAGCAAGACTGCGTCTGCCGTCACGCGCGATTATCGACTGGAACTCGAAGCCGTCGGAACGCCGCCGATCGTGCATGTGGTCGGCGGCAAAATCACCACCTATCGCAAGCTTGCCGAAGCGACACTCGATCTGATCGCGCCGTACTTTCCGGCGATGCCCGTGAGCCTAACATCGACTGTCGCGCTGCCGGGGGGCGATTTCGAAGATCAAACGTTCGATATGTGGTTCAGCGCATTCGCTCGCTCCAACGCCGGATTCGAACGGCACTATCTCTTGCGGCTCGCCCGTCGCTACGGCACGAGGACCTCGCGTATCATCGATGGCGCAACATCCGAGTGCGATCTCGGTGAAGACATCGGTGCCGGACTGAGATCAGCGGAGATTGCTTATCTCAAGGCTGAGGAATGGGCTGTGACAGCCGAAGACGTGTTGTGGCGCCGAACGAAAGCAGGCCTGCATCTCGACGCCGATGAGCGCGTGCGCGCCTCCGATACGATCCAGGCCTATCTTGATAAATTCTGAGCTGCCGGTTGTCGCTTTACATCAGACGGCGGCGCTGTGCGCGCAGCGCGCATGTCGCCGGACAAACGGATTCCGGACAGAGTAGCTGATTGGCCTGACGGAGTGCGGTTGCGAGCGCCTGGGCACCGTTTAGCGTATCGCCGATATCGTCCGAGCCGATTAGCGCGGCTGCCGATGCGGTTAGCGCCTGTCGTTCGTTATGTTGGCAGGCGGCGATGATCGAGATAGCCAGACACTCGTCACGGCAGAAGCTTCTGCAGCCTGTCGGCGATACTTCGATATTGCGCTGGGCGTTGGCCTTAACGGCGCGTACGAATTTTGAAAGATCGAGAAGGAGCGCCTTGGCTTGTTCCGGGCCAAGCATGCCTGAGAACGAATTCCATGCGTCTTCCCAACATTTGATGTCGCCCGTCGCAAGGCCGGCAAGCCAACAGCGAAAGCCGACGCCAACGAGTCTTTCCGGTGCCTTGGCGGGAAGCGGCACGACTTTGGCCGTCGACGGTGTGCCGTCGGAGCGCGCGTTCGACATTGCATCAGTCATGATTGCGATCCTCCGCTAGTGCCGTTTTAATTTGCGGGGTTAGATCGGCATGGCCACCGACGCGAAGGTGATGGCAGGTCGCGCGATGAGACGCGCAGTAACTTCGGTTCATCCTTGGCTCCAATATGCGGGGTTCAAGGCCCCGGTATCGGTTGGCGCCGTTCGTCGGCGCGCGGAGTCGCTACGACACCGTGACGTGAGCTAGCCTGATCGCTATGCGGCGGTCAACCATTAGCAAACGGCTGAAATCACATTAGAATTTTTATAATTTTGAAATGCGGATCGGCCGGGAATTTCTGCCATTCGATCTTCGCAAATTATGTCGGCCAGCGCGCGAAATCGCCGAATGTGATCAAGATCTCCGTGCCTTTTCCGGGCGCGCTATCGATTTCGATTTCTGCGCTCATGTCGCGCACGAGATGCTGCACGAGGGGCAAGCCGATGCCGCTACCGCTGAGCCAAGGTTGAGCTGTTTCTTTTTTCGATTCGGTTTGTGCCGCTGTCGTTTCGGTTATGCCGGGACCGGTGTCGCTGATTGTCAGGAAAACCCGGCCGTCCGAGAGATAGCCTGTCGCTGCGCGGATATCGCCGCCAGGCGGCGTGAATTTGATAGCGTTGGTCAAGAGATTGAGAAGGATTTGACGCAATGACGTTGGGTTGGCGACGACGTGCGGCCGCCTCTCCTCTGCTTCGAAAGCGAGCGTGAGGCCGCGAGATTGGGCAAGAGCCTGCACGCTCGATACCGTACGTTCGACGATGGCGTTGAGATCGAGGGCGATGAGACGGGGAACTGCGGTATTCGCCCTGCCGCTTTCCGACAGAAGTGTCGCGATAACGTCAAGCGCGTGCGCGGCGTTTTCGTGGATGTCGGCGGCGTAGGTCAAATAACGGCTGTTTCCCATTGCGCCCAGGCGTTCATCACGCATGACTTCGGCGGCGGCGGCAATTGCAGTGAGCGGCGTTTTGAGTTCATGCGCGAGCTTTGCGAGATGGTCGGGATCCAGGTGCGATAATGAGGTGCGCTGAGGTTCCGCGACGCCTTGGGCGGGCGTGGGAAAATTGCTTTCAGGTCTATCGCGCGCGATTTTGTCGGACGTTTCTGCAATGCCCGGATTTGCATGCGGTGCCGTGGGGCCCGCATCCTTGGGATTGCCGTGGGGAGGCGTTGCCGTTGACGGCGTTTCGACCCCGAGTTGGTCGATGATATGCAGCACAAAGACTCCTGGTCCGCCGGTCACCTCGCGTGTTATCGTGCACCTGACGGACCGCAACTGTCCGTTGTTCCAAAATTTCAGGCACTCGGCAGATTTGCCGGTGATGCACCCCAATGCGGCGAGTTCGCGCAAGCGCGCGAGCGCCGGCGTCGAGGGGTCGAGTGCCGTCGGAAACGACGCATACTCGAACAGTCCAAGAGCTTTGGAGCCGGGGGCGTTCGCCGTAACGATTTCTGCTCTATCAAGATCGATGGTTACGATCGGTCGAGCGTCGTCGGTGGTTGCACGTGGCGAAATGGTGTCGCGCATCTGCTGTCGTGCGGGCGTGAGCGCAGCGGTCATCGCAGAATTCGTCCGATCCTTGGGACTTCGTGTGCATTCCTAGACCCATGTAGGTGATTTGGGGCGCCGGATAATATGAAAATCCTGCATTTTCCACCGTTGTCGATTCCATCCGAAGGTTATGCATGTGCATCGGCGAACTCCTCATCGGTTCGCAGCAGGCGCAACGTTAATGGGAGAGGCCCCCGGCGGACACTTCTCGATGTCAGTCGCCTCAGGCGGAAATGCGCGGGGCAACATCAGGCTGGCGAGGCTAGACGTCGCGTCTACGAGGCCAATTTTTTTGCACAATGGCGAGGATGATGATGCAGAACGCCGCCAGCCGCGCGAGATAGAAAAAAGGCTGCTGCTCGTCGGAGATATGGCCGAGCCCCAGCATCAGGCGGATCGCTGCGTCGATGGCGAAGGCAATCGAAAAGCATAGAAAAAGGCTATCGCGAGATTGTCGCCAAAATCGCAGGAAAAAAAGTGAAGCGACCAGATCCGCCATGGCGGCTGCTCCCAACATGACTGCACTGAAATCTTTCATGACTCGGTATCCCAAATTAGGCCGTAAAGAAGGATGGCCATGGAGAGCAAAATGGAGGCATTGCGCCAAAGGGAAAAATCGATGTTGGGAAAGACGAGTTTATCGCAGACCAGGAAAAGATTATTGATGGTCAGGCCGGCGAAGCAAAGTCCGCTCCACAAAAGCAATCGATAACCTCCGCGGCGGTAGGCTTGCAGCAGGAGGTAGGCGCAGACCGCCGCCGTCAAAGCGCAAAGGCTATAAATGATCGCTGCGATCACGACCGCTCCTTCCTGATCTTGAACGCATCCGAAAATTCTCGCAGTCGCCGTGGCTTCCCGTGAATGAGGTTCGTTACCGGGATGAGATGCCGAGAATAGGACTCGGCTAATCTCTCTACCATTTGGCGCTGTTCATCGGATTGGGGATCAAATCGATAACGCCCCTCATCACAAGTCAAAAGCCCGCTTTCGCATAGCTGGTCGAGGGCGTTCGTCGCTTCGGCTTCGCTTATATAAAGCCGCCTTGCGCCGACCTCCGCCGTCCACGCCTCGCTGAGGTTGCGACGGAGCAGCAATAGCGCCTCGAGCTGGGCAATGGAGTCTATGTGTCTGAGGATAAAGTCGCGGAGATCCTCAGGAATTAGGTCCGCCAATGGTTTAGTATCCTTCTATGTCAATGGCCGTCGCGGCGGTGCAAGACGGCGATTCAACCGACACTTTGCCTCACAGAAAACTCAATGCAACCCCGGTATCGGGCATTTGTCGCGTTTCGGTGACAAAACCAGGAGCACGAGCCGCGACAGGCCGAGCTGTTTTTTTTCCGAAAGCGTAGTAGTAGGGCCGCCCCGCCGCGAACAACCATTGCTCGGCGCGGCTACGGAGCCAAAATCTTTGCCGACGCCTCGACAAAAAGATTGCACAGAAAAGCCCGATAGCCCGCACCGAGGCTGGTTCGAGCGCATCGACTGGGCTGCCGTCGGGGCGCTGGTAGCTCTTGCGGCCTTTTCATATGCGGCGACTGTTCTCTACAAAAACCTGGAGAACATCTCGTGGCAGCAGGTCCACCATGTCGTGGCGGCGTTTCCGCTCTCACGCTTGGGCCTCGCTGCTCTTGCGACCGCGGCATCATACTTGGCATTGATTGGTTATGACTTCATCGCGCTTCGGCTGGTGGGCGCCGATCGCGTGCCGCTGCGCGTCACCGCCATCACATCGTTCATCAGTCATGCGGTGACTTTCACGTTGGGTTTCGGCGTGCTGACGGGCGGTGCCGTGCGTATGCGCCTCTACCGCGCGTGGGACGTAAAGGCCGATCAGGTGCTGGCGGTTGTCGTGCTTTGCGCCTTGAGCTTCTGGGCGGGACTTGCAGCGATTGCCGGCATCTGTCTGACACTCGACCCTGAGCTCGTTGCGACCTTGATCGATGTTAACGCCGCAGCGTGCCGACTATTGGGTGTGATTATTCTTCTCTCTATTTTGGGATGGCTTATTTTCGTTGCGACGAAGCCTGCCAATATCGCTATTCGTAACTGGCGTCTGCCGCTTCCCGGTGCGGGTGTCACGCTTGCGGCGATCCTGGTCGGGATGGCCGACGTCGCGGCTGCTGCCGCTGCGCTCTGGGTGTTGCTGCCGAGCGATCTCAACCTCACGCTGCCAGGCTTTCTAGTCGTGTTCTCGCTGGCGACGGTGGTTGGTGTGATCAGCCACGTGCCGGGCGGCTTCGGCGTCTTCGACGCGATCGTGCTCCTCGGTACGGCCAAGGGTGCGCCGTCTCCCGAGCTTGTTAGCTCGCTGCTGTTGTTCCGGCTTATCTACTACTTTGTGCCTGTTTCCATCGCCGCGACGATGCTGGTCGTTTACGAGATGCGCGCAAGGCCGGGGGCGGCGCATGAAGACAGCAGCACCTCGGCGACGCTGTTCGAACCGATTATTCCGCCGCTCGCTGCGATCGCGACTTTTTTCGGCGGCCTCGTGCTTCTGATTTCCGGGACGCTTCCGGCACAGCGCATGTCGGTTGTCCGCGATTTCGTTCCTCTGCCGTTCGTTGAGGCGTCGCATTTTATTGCGAGCCTCGTCGGTACGATTCTCCTTATCGTCGCGAATGGTTTGGCCCATCGCCTGCGCTCGGCGTGGCAATTGGCGCTGGTGCTGCTCGGCGGCGGCGTCATTTTTTCCGTCATCAAAGGTTTCAATTTCGGGCAGGCGTTGATCTGCGTCGCGGTCGCTGCGCTTCTGGTGGGCGGGAGGCGAGAATTCTATAGGCAGGGCGGGGCGCTTTCCGGCCGGCTTTCCGCTCCGGTGCTGCTCGCTGTCGCGGTTGCCGTCGGTGCGTCGGCTTTCATTGGTCTCGCGATCTATCGGGGCGTGCCTTACGACAATTCGCTTTGGTGGGAATTCGCGTACCACCAGGATGCGTCGCGCTTTCTACGTGCGACGCTTGGGGCGGCGACGATCGTCGTCGTCATCGCCGCGTACCAATTGCTGCACAGGACAACGCCGCAACGGCGAGCCATTTCGGCCTCCGAAATGCTGGAAGTCGAAGCGATCGTACGAGCCTCGACGCAGATCACGTCTGAGCTGGCATTCACAGGCGACAAGCGTTTTCTATTTTCACAAAGCGGCGACGGGTTTGTAATGTACGGCGTGCGCGGCTCGACATGGGTTGCGATGGGCGATCCAATTGCAGTCAGAAGTACAGATCTCATCGATCTGGTTTGGCGTTTCAAGGAAACAGCCGACGAGCATCGCGGGACACCCGTTTTTTATCAAGTTGCGGCCGAGCACTTGCCTGTCTATCTCGATGCGGGGTTCTCTCTCGTCAAGCTTGGCGAAGACGCGTGGGTCGATCTCCAAGCCTTTACGCTCGACGGCAAAGTCGGACGGCGGCTCAGGCAAACGCGCTCGCGCGTCGAACGGACGGGCGTTTCGTTCGAGATCATCAAAGCTGAGGATGTGGAACAATTTCTTCCGGCTCTGAAGCGCGTTTCTGATGCTTGGCTTGCGGTGCGCGGGAGACGCGAGAAAGGCTTCTCGCTTGGTTTCTGGAATGACGATTACTTGCGACGGCATGACGTGGCCGTCGTCCGGCACGAGGGACGTATTGTGGCGTTTGCGAACATCTTGAGAAAACCTGCCGCCGCAACGGCCTCGCTCGACCTGATGCGACACGTTTCCGATGCGCCCGAGAGCGTCATGGATTATCTGGTCGTGATGCTGTTGGAACACGTGAAGGCCGAGGGTTACAAATGGTTCAACCTCGGCATGGCACCTCTCTCCGGTTTGCCGGAACATAGGCTTGCGTCGCGGTGGGCGCGGTTGGCTGGGCTTTTCTTCCGCTATGGCGACCGGCTTTACAACTTCGAGGGCGTTCGCATTTTCAAGAGCAAGTTCAAGCCCGAGTGGCGACCGAAGTATCTCGCTTACGAGCATAGTCTTCGTCTGCCGCAGACGCTGTTTGATATTGCCGGGCTGATCAGTGCGAGCCCGCAACGTGCGATCGCGCGACGCCAACGCCATGAGGTCTAGCGTGCGGGTGAGGAAATGATCCAAAGGGCTGTGTTCGCTACGCTTGCGTTTTTGCTTGCAGCTATCGTCGTGACGGACGCGGCCTCTGCCGCCGCAACCGTTAAGCAGGGTCGTTTCGGCGCGGTCGAGGTTGTTACACCCAAATCCGAGGCGTCGGCTTTCATTATTCTGTTGTCCGATCCGGGTGCCTCAACTTCTTTGGGTGGGACATTAGCGCAAATTCTTGCAGATCGCGGTGCGGCTGTTGCCGTGATCGATCCGAAAGTTATCCGTTCAATTCTCAATCCCGCCGATGGCGGCAAGCACTGCATCGATCTTTTCGGAGATATCGAAGAGCTGGCGCGTATCGCTGAGCGCCAGATCGGCATGCAAAGTTGGCAGCAGCCAGTTCTGTTCGGTATCGGATCGTCAGGAACGCTCGCCTATCTCGCTTTGGCGCAGTCGCCGTCTAACACGCTTGCGGGTGCGGTCAGTTTCGGGTTTTCGCCGTCGCTCGCGTCGACGCGACCCTTATGCGACGTGACGCCGACTGCCGGGCCGAAGGCCGGCACGTTTGCGTATGCTCCGGTGAAATTGCCTGGGCGGTGGATCGTTATTGCGCCGGATGTAGATCATCCGAACTTGCAGCCCTTCATCGATGCAAATCCGGGCTCGAAGATGGAAGCGGGGACGATTCAGGATACGGCGTCACGCGGCACGGCGATCAACGCGGCGTTCGATGTTGCAGCGGTGACGACTGCGGGTCTTAGCGATCTGCCGCTTGAAGAGCTTCCAGCGAAGCAAGCAAAGGATCTCGTCGTTTTCTTCTCGGGGGATGGCGGTTGGCGCGACATCGATAAGCGGATCGGCGATATGCTGTCGCGGGACGGCGTCGCGGTGATCGGGGTCGACGCGCTGCGCTATTTCTGGAGCAAGAAAGATCCCGCAGTGATGGCGGCCGATATCGAACGGATCATCCGCCATTACAGAGGCGCTTGGGGCGTGAGAAATATTTCACTCGCGGGGTATTCGTTCGGTGCCGGTGCCATTCCGCTCGCTTGGCCGAAGCTCGATCCGGCGACGCAAAACGAGATCAAACTGATTGCACTGCTTGGGCCGGAGCCTGTCGCGCGCACACAGATGTCGATGGCAGGATGGCTCGGAATTAGCTCGTCGGCGGACATTCCTCTTGGGCCTTATATGGCGAAGCTGCCGAAGGAGCGCGTCATGTGCGTCTATAGCGTTGAGGAGCAGAAGGACAACAACACCGGATGCACGTTACCCGAGCTCAAGGGGGCGACGCTGGTGCCACGTACGGGCGGGCATCACTTCGGCGGGGACTACCAGGAGATCGCGCGGATCATTCTCGATAGGCTGCGTGCGGTGAGCGCGGAGAAGTAAAGTTCTCGGCAGTCATACGATGGATGGTACCGCCTCCCAGAGTTGAACCGGGGACCTCTAGATCCACAATCTAGCGCTCTAACCAACTGAGCTAAGGCGGCACACGCTTTGTTCACAAAGCGATAAATCGAGGACGGTATCGCCATCCATGCTTTTCGCAACCGGCGCGCCTCAATTTCCAGGTTCAGCTATCACCACAGCTCATCCCGAGGGTCAAGGGCCGATTGGCCTCGTCAGGCCGTTCGCGACGGACCACCGCGCCCGCCGAACAGTAAAGCCAATACAATGCCTGCGACGAAGCCGCCGACGTGGGCCATGTAGGCGACGCCGCCGGCGTCCGCCGTTTCGTCGGTGCGGGCGATCGAGCCGAAGCCGCTAAAAAGTTGCAGTACGATCCAGAAGCCGATCACGGCTATCGCGGGCAGTGAAATAATCTGGCGGATAACGAGGACGTCGACGCGTGCGTGGGGAAACATTAGGATGTAGGCGCCAAGCACACCGGCGATGGCGCCGGAAGCACCGACGTTCGGCAGGTTCGAGTGGCTGGTGAAATAATACTGCGCGAATGTCGCGGCGATCCCGCAGGCGAGATAAAAAATGAGATAGCCGAGGTGGCCGAGCCGATCTTCGACGTTGTCTCCGAAGATGTAGAGATAGAGCATGTTGCCGAAGAGGTGCATCCAGCCGCCGTGCAGGAACATGGCGGTGAAGATGGTTGGCGCGTCGCCCGCCGGATCGTGGCTGAAGCGGCTCGGGATGAAGGCCCATTCGCGAATGAAATTGTCGCCGCCGTTTAGTTCAATGAGGAAGAAGAGAACATTGGCGGCGATCAAGCCGTAGGTCACGACCGGCGTCGTTCTAACCGTCGTGTCGTCGTCGCCGATCGGGAACATGCGGTTTCGCTCACGAACTAGGTTTCAGCCAGTACAATCGGCTTATGGGCCGACATCAGATAATTGACGTCCGTATCAGGATTGCGAGTCCATGCGTCTCTTAGAGGATTGTAGCTTATGCCTTCGAAGTGCGGGTTGATGAGCCCGGCGGCTTTGGCATAGCGCTCGAACTCCTCAGGGGTGATGAAGCGTTCCCACTGGTGCGTGCCGCGGGGCAGCCAGCCGAGGATGTATTCGGCGCCGACGATGGCGAGCGCCCATGCTTTGAACGTGCGATTGAGTGTCGAGAAAACCGCGACCCCGCCAGAGCGAACGAGGGCTGCGCATTCGGCAACGAATTTTTCCGGATCGGGGACGTGTTCGACGACCTCGAGACAGGCGACAACGTCAAACTTCCGTCCTTCCGCGATCAAATCCTCAACGCGGACGGCACGATAATCGATGGTGAGGCCCTGGGCTTCCGCGTGGCCCTTCGCAATCGCGATATTGCGCTCGGACGGATCGATCGCTGTCACGGTCGCTCCCATGCGCGCCAGCGGTTCTGCGACGAGGCCGCCGCCGCAGCCGACATCCAAGGCCGTCAGCCCGGCCAGCGGCCGAAGCGCGCCCGCGTCGCTATTGAAGTTCGCTACAACTCGATCGCGGATAAACGACAGTCGCGGCGGTCCGATCTGATGCAACGGGCGGAATTTTCCATTCGGATCCCACCATTCCGCCGCCAGCCGGGAAAAGCGTTGCACCTCTTCGGGATCAAGGGTGGGGCTTGCGGCGGTTGTATCGTTGTGCTGGTTCGCGGCGGTCATCTCAGGGCTCCGTTGGGTGTAGTCGCCAGCGCGGCGGGAAGATTGTCAAGCGTTCGACGACCGCATCGCATGTACGATCGTCTGCCTGGGCTCCGCCAATCGGCCGTTCGGTAGTTGCCGGACGGCGTGCGAGCCGCTAAGAAGCGCGGGATTCATTCCAGACAACAAGGCTCAGGCGGTCCTTTCTGGGCCCGTGCGAGCTTGCAACAGGCATAGGAAGCCCGTTCAGGATGGCGACGGTTGTGATGAAATTCGGCGGCACGTCGGTCGCCAACATCGAACGCATCCAGAATGTGGCTCGCCACGTCAAGCGTGAGGCCGATGCCGGCAACAAAGTCGCCGTCGTGGTATCGGCGATGTCGGGCGTGACGAACCAACTCGTTGCCTGGGTGAAAGAGGTCTCCCCCCTTTACGATCCGCGCGAATACGATGCGGTTGTCGCGACGGGTGAGCAAGTGACGGCGGGCCTCCTGGCACTCGCGCTCCAGGCGATGGGATTGAAGGCGCGCTCGTGGACGGGTTGGCAAGTACCGATCAAAACGGACATGGCCCATGGCGCGGCGCGTATCCTTGATGTTCCGGGCGGCGACCTCAAAAAGCATCTGGACGGCGGAGAAATCGCCGTCATAACCGGCTTTCAAGGCATCGAGCCCAAGGGCGACCGCGTCGCAACGCTTGGGCGAGGCGGGTCCGATACGAGCGCGGTCGCGGTGGCCGTAGCCCTCGAAGCCGACGTCTGCGACATTTATACGGATGTCGATGGTGTCTACACCACCGATCCCCGGATTGTTCCCAAGGCACGGCGGCTTGCTAAAGTCTCCTACGAAGAGATGCTTGAGATGGCGTCGCTCGGGTCAAAGGTTTTGCAGACTCGCTCCGTCGAGCTCGCAATGGTCTACAAAGTGAAGACGCGCGTACTGTCGAGCTTCGTCGCGCCCGAGGCTATGAAACCGTTCCGGGCCGACAACATCGAAGATATCGGAACCATCGTTTGCGACGAGGAAGAGATCGTGGAACAGCAGGTCGTGAGCGGCATCGCCTATGCCAAGGACGAAGCGAAGGTGACGCTCCTGAAGGTCGACGATAAGCCGGGCGTCGCGGCGCGTATTTTCGGACCGCTTGCTGATGCGAGCATCAACGTCGATATGATCGTTCAGAACGTCACGCCGGACGGCAAGCACACTGACATGACATTCACGGTCCAGGCCGCCGAGCTGCCGCGGACGCTCGACGTTTTGAAGAAGGCGAAGGCCGCCATTGGGCATTTTGACGTCAAGAGCTCCGCCGATGTCGTGAAGATTTCCGTCATTGGCGTCGGCATGCGCAGTCATGCGGGTGTGGCGGCACAAATGTTCCAAACTCTTTCGGAAAAAGGCATCAACATTCACGCCATCTCGACGTCAGAGATAAAAATCAGTGTATTGATCGATGCTGCCTATGCCGAACTCGCCGTTCGCACGTTGCATACGGCTTATGGACTCGACAGCGACTAGGCGCGTGCTGTTTTAGCCGCGCTCACTCATTCTTGTGACGGACCGCCCGCGGCGGGCGGAGACGAATGGTATGATTGCGCGGCCTAACGACCCGAGACCCTTACCAAGCGAAACCTCGCTTCGCGTCATTATGCGCGGGCTTCGGGAGATCATGGCCGACGGCGGGGAAGGCCAGGAAAAACTCGATCGCATCGTCCGGCAAATCTCTGGCGTGATGGTCGCGGAGGTGTGCTCGATCTATCTGAAACGGCAGGATGGTTCGCTGGAACTTTTCGCGACAGAGGGCCTCAATCCGTCTGCCGTTCACAACACGCGGATGAAGCGGGGCGAGGGTTTGGTCGGCCGGTGCGCGGAACTCGGCGTAACGGTCAACGAACCGGAAGCTTCGAGCCATCCGGCCTTTTCATACCGTCCTGAGACAAGCGAAGAAATTTATCACTCGCTGCTGGCGGTGCCGATCTCGCGCTCGGGGCAGGTGCTCGGCGTGCTCGTCATCCAGAACCGGACGCCGAAAGAATATTCTGACGAGGATGTCGAGGTGCTGCAGGCGACCGCGATGGTGATCGCGGAGAACCTGGTTTCGGGTGCGGTCGCAGGGACGGGCGCGGCGCTGGAATTTTCCCTATCGCAACCGATGGCGATTGAGGGTGAGCCTCTGGCGGAAGGGATCGCGCTCGGTCACGTCGTGCTGCACGAACCGCGCATCGTCGTCACGCATCTGCTTTCCGACAATCCGGTCGCGGAAATGGAACGGTTGGAGCTGGCGCTCGACAGGCTGCAGGTGAACATCGACGAGATGTTCGAGCACGAGCATCTCTCGACGATTGGCGAGCACCGCGATGTGCTGGAAGCCTATCGCATGTTCGCTCACGACAAGGGTTGGCATCGGCGCCTGCGCGAGGCGGTTGAAGGCGGGTTGACGGCGGAAGCGGCGGTCGAGCGCGTGCAGAACGCAATGCGCACGCGGATGCTGAAGCAGCACGATAATTACTGGCGGGAGCGTCAGCGCGATCTCGATGATCTTTCGGATCGGTTGCTGCGGGTGCTGGCTGGACGGCTAAAAAGCTCGGAGGACGGCAGCGGGCTGCCCGCCGATGCAATCCTGGTCGCACGCACGATGGGTCCGGCGGAGCTGCTCGATTACGACCGTAGCCGGCTGCGCGGTCTCGTCGTCGAAGACGGTTCGAGCCAGAGCCATGTCGCCGTTGTCGCCAAGGCGCTGGGAATAGCGGCGATCGGTCAAGCTGCCGGGATCGTCGATCGCGTTTCGGCGGGAGATGCCGCCATCGTCGATGCGGTGACGGGCGAGGTGCATCTGCGCCCGACCAATGAGGTGATCTCGGCCTATTCCGACAAGGTGCGGTTCCGGGCGCGCAGGCAGAAACGCTATCAGTCTTTGCGCGACCGGCCTGCGATCACCAAAGACGGCATTCGCGTCACGCTGATGATGAACGCCGGGCTTGTCGTCGATATGTCTCACCTCGACGAGTCCGGGGCGGACGGCGTCGGGCTTTACCGCACCGAATTGCAGTTCATGCTCTCTGACGCCTTTCCGAGACTCGACCGGCAGACGCAACTCTACCGTTCGGTGATCGAGGAAGCTCGGGGAAAGCCGGTCGTCTTTCGTTCTCTCGACATCGGCGGCGACAAGGTTCTTCCGTATCTTCGCCAGCCGAAGGAAGAGAATCCGGCGATGGGCTGGCGTGCTATCCGCATGGCTCTCGACCGGCCGGAACTTTTCAGATTGCAGATTCGTGCGCTGCTCAAGGCGGCGGCAGGGCGGGAACTCCGCGTCATGATCCCGATGGTTTCGGCGCCATATGAACTGGGCGCCATCCGAGCGTTGATCGAACGCGAGAAAGCGTTTCTGACGAAGCACGGGCATCAGTTGCCGAGCCATGTTCTTATCGGAGCGATGTTCGAGGTCCCGGCATTACTGTTCGATCTGGACGCGTTCCTGACACGCGTGGACTTTGTCTCGATCGGTTCAAACGATCTGATGCAGTTCCTGTTCGCGGCGGATCGCACGAACGCGCGCGTGGCGAGCCGGTTCGATGTGCTTACGCCTGCGCCTCTGAGGGCTCTTCGCTCATTGATCAAGGCTGCCAAGAAGCACAAAGTTCCCGTCACGCTTTGTGGCGAGATGGCGGGCAATCCGCTCGAAGCGATGACATTGATCGCGCTTGGGCTTAGGTCTTTGTCAATGGCGCCGGCGTCGATCGGTCCGATCAAGACCATGATCCTTTCGCTCAACGCGGAAAAAGCAACCGAATGCGTCGAGGATCTTCTGAAAGAAGGTGCCAAGGACGTGCGCATATCCTTGCTGGAATTTGCTGAAAAAGAAAATGTCGCTCTAGAAGGCTGAGCGCGCTCAAAAGATCTTTGACAAAAACTCTTTTTTAACCAAGATGGAGGTGAGGGTTAAGGGGCCGGTGCGTAGTGCCGGATGATGTATGCGTCGAGGCGTTGGGCGGAACGTTTCAGCTGGCGGTTATGCGCGAACGGAGTGCATTGAGTATGACCGCAGCCCATTTTCCAGTCATGTGCAGGCATCGCGGGATCGGGAATTGATTGCCCGGTTCTTCGCTGATTTGCGCCGCGCGTTGCGTCTCACGCTTCCGCAAGCCGCTTATTACTTGCGCGTCCATCCCGATGTTATCGAGGCGTTGGAAAGCGGACAGGTCGAGCATCTGCCGCCCTGGCACCAAACGGCGCCGATGATCATGGCCTATACGGCGATGGCATCCATCGATGGCCGTCCCGTTCTCAATGCCGTCGGCGGATTGATCGCGTCCTTCGATGCGGCGCCTCCTCCGCCCGCCGCGCCGTATGTCCACCAAGAGGCCGGGCATGGTTTCCAGACCCATTCCGGCGGACATTTTGTCCGTGCGGGCTCGGCGATCGCAAATGGCGCCCGGCGGCTGCCGAAAGACGCGATACATCAGATCCGCGAGAGGCCGCAGAGGGCGCTTTATGCGTTATCGGTGCCGCTTCTGTTCCTTCTCCTGTTTCACGCGTCGATTTTCGATCTTATCGCGCGCCCATTCAGCTCGGCGGTAACTTATGTCAGCGTTTATTTTCAGGAGCGTTTCGCCCCGGTTCGGGATGGCTTCCGCTGGATTGAGGTGAATGATCCTCGTTCGCGCCGCGGTGACAAATTGCGGATTGCGGGCGGTTCGTATTAGATGCGCGCCGATTAGGGCCGCAGACTGTCGATTGCGGTCGAACTGGACTGCATCACCTAAATCATGACCTCATTGCCGCGAGATAAACTCGACCGTCTTTCGGAGCGCTGGATGGCGATCCAGGACGAACTCAATCATGGCGTGTCGCAAGCCGCTTATGTCAAACTCACGAAGGAATTCTCGGAGCTATCTCCTGTCGTGGCGCAGATTGAGGCGTTGCGTAAGGCCGAGGCCGAAAAAGCGGATCTCGAACAGATGATCGGCGACCCTGGTGCAGACAGGGAGATGGTCGAATTAGCTTACGCCGAACGCGCAGCGCTTTCCGAACAGATCGCGGATTTGGAGCATAAGCTCCGAATTGCGCTTCTTCCCAAGGACGCGGCCGATGAGAAGAGCGCGATACTCGAAGTGCGCGCCGGGACGGGCGGCGACGAAGCGGCGCTATTCGCGGCCGATCTCTTCCGGATGTATTCACGCTATGCGGATCTCAAGGGGTGGAAAGTCGAAGTCATTTCGGCGTCAGAGAATGACCTCGGCGGCTATAAGGAAATTATCGCTTCGATCAGCGGTACGGGCGTGTTCGCCCGGTTGAAGTTTGAGTCTGGCGTGCATCGCGTTCAGCGCGTGCCAACGACAGAAGCGAGCGGGCGCATTCATACCTCGGCTGCGACGGTCGCGGTGTTGCCGGAAGCCGAGGACATCGACATCGATATCAGGCCCGAAGACATTCGCATCGATACGATGCGCGCGGGCGGTGCGGGCGGCCAACACGTCAACAAGACGGATTCTGCAGTGCGCATGACCCATTTGCCGACGGGGATCGTCGTCGTTTCGGCGGAAAAATCGCAACATCAGAATCGGCGTTTGGCGATGAACGTGCTGAAGGCGCGGGTTTATGAGCTTGAACGCGAGAAAGCCGCCACCGAGCGCTCGGATGCGCGGAAATCGCAGGTTGGCTCAGGCGATCGTTCGCAACGCATCCGGACGTACAACTTTCCGCAAGGGCGCGTTACCGATCACCGCATCAATCTGACGCTCTATAATCTCGATGATGTAATGACGGGGAACGGGCTCGATGAGTTGATAGACGCCCTCATCACAGATCATCAGGCGACAATGCTGGCTGAACTGAGCGCCGCCTAAACTGAGCGCGTGGGTGACGATCATGCAGCCGCATCAGCGGACATCAGATCAGCTAAAAACGGTTGCAACAGCGTTGGAGCGGATGACGCGGGCTTTCGCAAATGCGGGCCTCGAGTCCGCCCGCCGGGACGCTCGGGTTCTGCTGCAAGGTCTTCTCGGGATCGACGGGACGGCGTTGCTGACCAGACCGGAGCAGCCGCTTCTCGGAGATGCCGAAGCGCGCATTCGCGATGCAGTCCGGCGGCGGCTTGCGCGCGAACCCGTGTCGAGAATTCTCGGTGTTCGCGAATTCTACGGTCGCGAATTCGTCGTTACCCCGGCTGTGCTCGATCCGCGGCCGGACACCGAAACGGTTGTCGATCTTGCGCTTGAGATCGTGAGATCGGAGGGGCTTGCGGAGCGACCGCTACACCTTGCCGATATCGGGACGGGTTCGGGGATTTTGATTGCAACGCTGTTAGCTGAATTGCCTCGCGCACGGGGTGTCGCAACCGATGTCAGCGCCGCGGCGCTCGGCGTCGCCAAACTTAACGCGGGGCGCCTGGGCGTTGAGGATCGTGTGCGGTTTGTTGCGACACGTGGTCTCGCCGGATGCGAGGAGCCCTTCGATCTCGTTGTTTCAAACCCACCTTATATAGCGACCGGCGATATCCCGGCTCTCGAACGAGAGGTGCGCGATTATGATCCACTGCTGGCATTGGACGGTGGTGCAGACGGTTTGGACGTCTATCGCGAGATTGCCGAGGGGGCTTCGAAGCCCGCTGGTCAACGGTGCATAATCGTCGAGGTCGGTTCCGGGCAAGCCACTGACGTGCAACGGATATTTTGTGCCGAGGGGTGGCAGCCAATAGGGACTAAAAGGGATCTTGGGGGACACGTGCGTGCTGTGGCCATGAAGATACATCTTTAACGGCTTCAATCATTTCTGTTTGCGGATCTAGGTTTCCGAGGTAATATCAGTTCCGACGAGTTTGATCGGATGTGCCTGGTACAGGCGACGCCTCGCATGTGGCGCAATAAACCGGCCTTCCTATCTCTGATCATCAGCGCAACTTTCGCGGACGTCGTTGTCCGCTGAATGGCGGGTGTCGAGCCCTATTTTTCTCGACGCCGCGAGCGCTGCGAAAACGCTCCTTGCAGGACGGTTTGGACGTCAGTTGCAGTCGTCGTGACAAGGAACATCGCGATTTGCCCGGATAACGGGCGATAGGCCAAGGGGCTTCTGCCTGTGTGGGGCACAGGCGACTTTAGGATCGATTTTCGGAATTGGATCGGAGGATCCATGACGCGGCCCATCATCGATGGGCACGCGTGGACTTTAAAAACTCAACGATTGTGAACGGGAGCCCATGAGGCAAGGACAGCAGAACCGCCGTGGTCGCGGTCGGAATAATAACAATAACCGCAAATCACAAAATCCCCTGATGCGGAGCTTCGAGAGCTCGGGTCCGGACGTGAAGATCCGTGGCACCCCATCGCATATCGCCGAGAAATATGTTTCGCTGGCGCGTGATGCGCTGTCCTCCGGCGACCCCGTGCTCGCTGAGAATTATCTTCAGCACGCCGAGCATTATAATCGCATCATCCTGAGTTATCGCGAGCAGATGGCGCAGCAGGGTGGCATGGATCCGCTCGGCAATAACGGTGCGGCCCGCACTCATACGCTTGCCGGGCCGGGTGACGGCGACGGCGATGAGGCCGGTGAAGACGACGGCGATGAATTCGGCGTCCAAGCGCAGCAGCCGGGCGGCGAAGGATCGCACCAGCAGCAACCTCGCAATTTCGATCATCAGAACCGCTACGACAATCGTCCCCGGCACGATCGGGATCAGCGTTACAATAACAACCGTCATGATCGCGACGGTCAGCGCTATGATCGTGGCGACCGCGAGTTCCGCGGCGAGCGGTATGACCGGAATGGTTCGGGTGAAAACCGATATCGCGACGATCGCCGGCCGCATGGAAATGGCGGCGACGGGCAGCAGGAGGGCGGCTATCGCCGCCGCGAGAGGTATCAGGGCTCCAATGGTGCCGGAGGCGATCGCGAATTCGGCAATGGCGGGAACGGTGGTTTCCGATCCGACGCCGCGCCGCAGCCGCCCGCACCCGCGCCTGAACGCGAGCGTTCCGCTCCCGCACCTGCGCAAGCTTCGCAGGTTCCCGCCGAGCAGGAGCAACCGGCGTTCTTGCGCCGTCCCGTGCGCCGTCCTCGCCGAGAAGCGCCGACGGAAGCGGCCACAACAACACCGCCTCCTGCAAACGAAGATCAGGAATAGTTCGGCAGCGCACGCGGCGGTTCAGCCGGTGACGTCGAATGCGTTGCCAGGGGCAATCCGTCCGCCTTCGACGACGCGTGCGTAGACGCCGAAGTCGGTGTTGCCGAAGGCTTTCAGTAGGAATGCCGGTATATCGCCGGCGCGCACCGCTGCTTCAGGATCGACATTCGTCGCTGCGCATCGTTCGGTGCGTTTGAAAATTTCGAGTGTCGTTCCGTTGCCGCGAAGGCGTTTGCCCAAGAGTTCGCGTTCGCGCCATGGCGCGAGCCCGTCCAGGACGAGGTTCGGGCGGAACCGGCGCGGGTCAACGGCTGCCCCGAGCATGGCTTCTAGAACGCGAAGGCTTGCCGAGTTAATGACGTGAAGGCACTTCGCGGCAACGTCCGAGAAGCTGTGGCCCGGGCTTGAAACGACACGCGGACGGCCGCGCAGGCCTGATGTCACCGTGGCCGCGATGATGTCCTCGATGATTGTCTTGCCTTCGGGCGTCCGCAGGTCGACGCGAGCAATTTGCTTTCCAGCCGTCGTTACCGTCAGCGTGTGGGTCAGGTCGTCAAAGTGCGTGCGCAATTTGGCAAGCTGCTCGTTGCGCATCAGCATGACGAAATGGATTTTCTGCAGGTGCTTAGGATTGGCAGGGTCGAAGGGGCCAGGGCCGTTCTCGATGGCGTAGGCCCGGTCGAAGGGCAGAGTCTCGGACGGCGTTAACACGACGCTTTCTAGCGGCTCCGGACTCAATCCCTTAACCGGATAGCGATAAATAGCCTCGATCGTTGCCGAGCCAATTTCTGCCATGCCGCGAATTTCCCTCGGGTTTTCCCGTCACAGCCTCTTTTTTGGGCGTTGCCCGATTCCTATATCGCCAGACATATCAGGCGGGGGTGGGATGCCGACGATTGGGTCTTTGGCCGCGCTTGATGATTGAAATCAATTCGCATGGCATTCTTCTCGTGCCTTAGGGGCGGGAGGCGTGCGCAAGAGGAGGCGATATGAACTTTGAACGCTACACGGACCGTGCCAAGGGCTTCATCCAATCTGCCCAGGCAATGGCGCTCCGGGAGAACAATCAACAAGTCACGCCCGAGCATCTGCTCAAAGTTTTGCTCGACGATCCGGAAGGACTCGCGAGTGGACTTATTCAACGCGCCGGGGGCGACTCTCGCGCTGCGCTCCGGAGCGTCGAGGCTGCGCTCGCAAAGCTACCGAAAGTGACCGGCGGCTCTGGCGGCGTTTACGTTTCGCCGGAAGCGGCGCGGCTATTCGATTCCGTCGAGAAGCTTGCCGACAAGGCGAGCGACAAGTTCGTCACCGCCGAGCGTCTGCTTCTGGCGCTTGCGCTCGACACGTCGAGCCCTGCCGGAAAGGCACTTCGCGATGCAGGCGCGACGGCGGACAAGCTCAATGCTGCGATCAACGATTTGCGCAAGGGCCGTACTGCGGATACGGCGTCGGCCGAGCAAGCCTACGACGCACTGAAGCGCTACTCGCGCGATCTGACGGAAGCTGCGGCGAGCGGCAAACTCGATCCCGTGATCGGACGCGACGAAGAGATCCGCCGCACCATCCAAGTGCTGTCGCGGCGCACGAAGAACAATCCCGTTCTGATCGGCGAGCCGGGAGTCGGCAAGACGGCTATCGCCGAGGGCCTAGCCTTGCGCATCGTCAAGGGCGACGTGCCGGAGAGCCTTAAGAACAAGAAGCTGCTGGCGCTCGACATGGGCGCGCTGATCGCGGGCGCGAAATATCGCGGCGAGTTCGAAGAGCGTTTGAAGGCTGTCCTTTCCGAGGTCGAGGCCGAGGGCGGCAATATCATTCTCTTCATCGACGAGCTGCACACGATCGTCGGTGCGGGCAAGACCGAAGGATCTATGGATGCCGGCAACCTGCTGAAGCCTGCGCTTGCACGCGGCGAACTGCATTGCGTCGGCGCGACGACGCTCGATGAATATCGCAAGCACATCGAGAAAGACGCAGCGCTGGCGCGGCGTTTCCAGCCGATCTTCGTTTCCGAGCCGACGGTCGAGGACACGATCTCAATCCTGCGCGGCATCAAGGAGAAGTATGAGCTGCATCACGGCGTGCGCATCACCGATAGCGCGCTTGTTGCGGCGGCGACGCTCTCGAACCGCTACATCACCGACCGCTTCCTGCCCGATAAGGCCATCGATCTTGTCGACGAGGCGGCGTCACGTCTGCGCATGCAGGTCGATTCAAAGCCCGAGGAACTCGACGCGATCGACCGCGATCTCATGCAGCTGATGATCGAGCGCGAAGCCTTAAAGAAGGAAACGGACGCAGCGTCGAAGGATCGCCTTGGGCGCATCGAGAAAGAAATTGCTGATCTTGAAGAGAAGTCCGAAGCGCTGACTCAGCGCTGGGAAGCGGAAAAGCAGAAGCTCGGTTCGGCGCAAAAGCTCAAGGAAGAGCTGGATAACCTGCGCAATGCGCTTGAGCAGGCGCAGCGCAAAGGCGATCTCGCACGCGCAGGCGAACTTCGCTACGGCAAAATCCCGGAGCTTGAGAAAAAGATTGCCGAGGTCGAAGCGCAGGAGGGCAGTAAGGGTGCGCTTGTCGAAGAAGCGGTAACGCCGGATCAGATCGCGGCCGTCGTGTCGCGGTGGACGGGCGTGCCGGTCGACAAGATGCTCGAAGGCGAGCGCGACAAGCTGCTCAAGATGGAAGACGCATTGTCGAAGCGCGTCATCGGCCAGAAGGAAGCGGTCATTGCCGTTTCGACGGCCGTCAGACGTGCGCGTGCGGGTCTGCAAGACCCGAACAGGCCGATCGGTTCTTTCATGTTCTTAGGTCCGACCGGCGTCGGCAAGACGGAGCTGACGAAAGCGCTCGCGGGCTATCTTTTCGACGACGACACGGCGCTCGTCCGCATCGACATGTCGGAGTTCATGGAGAAACATTCGGTTGCGCGTTTGATCGGCGCGCCTCCGGGGTATGTCGGTTACGAGGAAGGCGGTGTGTTGACGGAGGCCGTCAGGCGGCGGCCGTATCAGATCATCCTGTTCGATGAGATCGAGAAGGCGCATCCCGATGTCTTCAACGTGCTCTTGCAGGTATTGGACGACGGTCGCCTGACCGACGGCCAAGGCCGCACGGTCGATTTCAAGAATACGCTGATCGTGCTGACGTCGAACATCGGCGCGGAATTCCTCGTCAACCAGAAGGAAGGCGAGGAGACCGAGGCCGTGCGCGACGAGGTGATGGCCGAGGTTCGCTCACGCTTCCGGCCAGAGTTCCTCAACCGTCTCGACGATATCATCCTGTTCCACCGCTTGCAGCGTGCGGATATGACGAAGATCGTCGACATTCAGATGCAGCGTCTGCAGAAGCTCTTGGCGGATCGCAAAATTAAGATCGAGCTCGACGAGCAGGCCAAGACGTGGCTCGCCAATCGCGGCTACGATCCGGCGTACGGCGCGCGGCCATTGAAGCGCGTTATTCAGCGCAACGTGCAGGACCCGCTCGCCGAGCAGATCCTCGCGGGTGGCGTCAAGGACGGTGACACGGTGCACGTGTCCGTCCGCGACGGCGAGCTGACGATCAACGGCTGGCCGATTAAAGCGGCGGCTTGATGCACTTTCGGACGCGATGCGATGAGCGTCGCGTCCGCTTCTCACTCAAAGCGGGGTTTCAGGCCCAAGACCTACAGAGCCGCCCGGTATTGTTTGGGTGTGACGCCACTAAACTGACGAAAGAGTTTCGCGAAGTGGCTTTGGCTCGAAAAGCCCAGAGCCAAGCTTATCTGACTAGACGACAGTGTGGTTGTTTCGAGCAGATCTTTTGCCCGTGTGATCCGTTCCTGCAAGACAAACCGATAGGGTGTGACGCCGAAGGTCGCGCGGAACTGCCGCGAGAAGTGAGCCGGGCTCATACCTACGATCGCGGCAAGCTCGCTTACGCTGATATCGTCTGCGAGGTTCTCGCGAACGTAGTGCGAGATGCCCCGTTTCTGTGCCGGTGATAAGAGGGATGAGCTTTGGGGATCGTCAGAAGTAGCGTACCGGCCCGCGAGGTATTCGACCAAGGCGATAGAAATCGCTTCCGCGAACAATCTTCCGGAAGGGCATCCCACCTTGACCTCATCCCGCATGGCGAGCACCAAGCTTTCAAGCATGCTATCGCGTGTCGGCAACATCGGGGGTAACGCGCCCTCCACGAAAGAAGGCGCAATCGACCGCAGCTTCGAACTATCGAGCTGAACAGCCACTCTGGACCAGGCGTTGGTCGCCCAAGACGAGCGCAGCTCGCAATGGCTGCGCGAGATGCTAAGCGCGCCCGGAACGACGCTATGATGAACCTGCGTGCCGCGATCTTTCCAATGTGCCGTTCCGGAACCATGGGTGACGACGAAAACCATCGCATGAGGAAAATAAGCTGTGGAGATTTCCTCCAGTTTAGAGTCGGATTCTTCGAGGGGAAAACCGGCCCAAAGGCTGTTGGCGCTGCTCAGGAAAGGATTACGGAACACGGGTATGCGGCGACCCTGCGATATTGCGTGAATAAGCGGTTTGATCACTTCCGCCTCCATCTCAACGGCCTGACATCAACTCGTATCAGATATCCAGCCGGCGATCGCATTGGCGTTTCCGGCATAGGTTGTTGCGGCCGCATGTGTCGTCGCGGGCCGGTTGCGCGTCGCGCGTTCCGCGCGCATTGGATGTTTTTAGGGCGGGGACATGGATCGTTTGGTGAACGACTGCCGCCTCGTTGCAACACCGTCTTCGCAAGCGGAGCGAACGTGCGGCGGGGGTGCATATAAAGGTTGTACTGTCATCTGCGAGATGCAGTATCGGGCGTAGACCCGTCGGGAATGAGGAGGCGGCCAGGCGGGCAACACCTAAAAAGGGGGGATCTGTATGAGAAAATTACTTTCGCTTATCGCGTTGTGCGGCGCGATGGCGCTGGCGTTCGGTGCATTCGCTCCCCGCGTCAACGCCGCACAACTTTCGACCGATTTGCTTGCGCTGAAGACCGGGCGGACGAATGCCTTAGTCGTTCACCAGGCTCGGTATCGCTGCTGGTGGCGTCACGGACGTCGCCATTGCGGATATGCGCATCATAGTCGCTGGTGGCGACACCGTGGATGGCATCATCGTCATTGGCGGCATCATCGCCGCTGGCGCCGTCATCACGTGTGGCACAATCGTCATTGGCGCCATCGCCATGCTTGGCGGCAACGTTACTATGGCCGTCGCCATTACTATTATCGTTCTTACTATCGGCCGTATTACCGTCCTTACTATCGCCCGTATGCATACTGCATCGGCTTGTGCTGGTGGTAAGAGGCGGCACATTCGAGTGTCGACAAACAGAAACGCCAGGGCATCGACCCTGGCGTTTCTGTTGAGCGGTCCAATTTTGTCTGGAGCGCCCGAGTTTGTCTGAAATCAATTACCGATAGCGGCGGTCGCGCCGGTGATGGGCGCGACGATAGCAACGTTTTGCTCCGATTTTACAAGCGATTTTCGGGCCTGCCGTGTAGCCGATGACGCCGCCAGCCACTAAGCCGACGGGACCGAAGACAACCGCTCCGGCCAAACCGCCGAGCGCAGCATCGGTGACGCGTTCGTGCGCGCTTGCTGCAACGGGCGTGAGAAGAATGCCCGCTGCAATAGCAACAAGGGCTGCAAAAACTTTCATAGGTTCGTTCCTCATATTCCGTTGTAAGCGAACCTCCCCGCGATGCTTATAGCATTTCACCGATTCGTTTTTGAGCGACGACGCCAGATTGTTTGGATGCGTTTCGCTTAAATCAGCTTTCTCTCTCGTGAATTATGTGCTCGTTATTTGAATATCGACGTGGAAGGACGTCGATATTTTCTGAGAATGCGTGGGTTGGGGGGAAGCCTTGTCTGAGCATACTGATACGCAATCGCGCGGATTTAACGGCCTTAGCATTCTCGGATGGGTGCTTGGGGGACTGAGTGTTCTCAACCTTATTCACGATTTGAGTCCGGTGAAGCTTTATGGACTCGTCAAGGATTGGGCGGCCGGCTACGAGGCGCTCGTTGAGAAGATCGCCGGAGTTTTGTTCGGCTGGATCGATTGGCGTTGGATCAAGATCGACACGAATGAAGTTCATCTGATCGTTCTGTCGATTCTTTTAGGTTCCGCAACGCTGAGAGCCAGCATGCAAGAACAGATAAAGCATGGTCAGAAGCCGTTCGTTGCATTTATCGGAGCGTTGGAAGGAGCGCTTGTGGCGGTGGTGCTTCCGGTCGTTTTCGCGGTTGCCCTGTTGCCCGGCATGTTCGGAATTCTCGCGGCTGCTGCGTTTCTGGTCTGGGCTACCTACGAATTCGGATTTCGCAATTTGGACGCGGACGAATTCGTTCCCGCGTCCAAGGACGTTCGCCGTGAGTTTGTTGGAATTCTTGCGGTGTTCGCACTGTTGATTGCTTTCAACTATGCGCTTTCATTCAAAGCGTGAACGATCGCCCGCTGTGAAACGCGGTGATGCTCACTTGTTCGCGGTCATAACCGGGGCGCGGTGCATCAGCTCGTCGATGCGGGCGCGCTCTTTCTGGAATTCGACGAGATCCTTGCCTTCGAGTTTGCGCTCGCGCGGCACTTGAATCGACATCGGATCGACGAAACGGTTGTTGACCAGAACTTCGAAATGGACATGCGGACCCGTCGATAATCCGGTCGAGCCGACGTAACCAATGACTTGGCCCTGGCGGACTTTCATGCCTGGGCGAATATGCGCAAAGCGGCTCATATGGCCGTAGGCCGTCTGATAGCCGTTGGCGTGGCGAATGCGGACGTAGTTGCCGTAGTATCCCTTGCGACCCACTTCTTCGATCGTGCCGTTGCCAGCGGCAATAATCGGTGTGCCCGTCGCGCAGGCCCAATCGACGCCAGTATGCATCTTTCGCGTGTTGAGGAGCGGGTGGAACCGAACGCCGAAGCCCGATGTGATGCGCACGTCGCTGCCGCGAACGGGTTTGCGAAGAAGGAACTTCTTCGAGTTGTTGCCGGCGTCGTCGTAGAAGTCGACGACGCCGTCCTCTGAGCGGAAACGATAGAATTTATAGAGCGCTCCGCCGCTGCTGATCGCGGTATAGAGAAGCTCGCCGGGCGGCCCGTCGGTCGATTGCTCGTCCTTCATGTCAAAGAACATTTCGAGCGTGTCTCCGGGGCGTACGTGGCGCCGGAAGTCCGTGTCAAAAGCGTTGATGCGCAATATTTGTGTGATCGTGTCGGGCGAAAGATGCTGTGCGAGCCCGGCATAGTAGACGGCCGAGTAAAGACTCGAACTTTGCGGATCGTCGTTTTCGTTTCTCGCGAGTTGTTGCAGTTCCGCATTGAAGGGCGGTTGCGAAGAGCCGACGAATTCACCCGCGGCGCTGCGGCTGACCGTGACGAGGTGGTCATGTCCGTCGGAGAAAATCGAATAGCGTGCGGGCTCTTTCTTATTCGGATCGGCCAGCGATGGCACGAGCGTGATGCGGACTTCCTGGCCGGGAACAAGTGCATTTTCAGGGAAGATCGCGTGGCCCGCTTCGATCATGCTATGGACATCCCATTCGGGCGCACCAGCCTTCGAGAGAATCTTCGCGAGCGTGTCCTTGGGTCCGACCTTGACGACAATGACCTCTCCGCCTTCGATGTCGTCAGACGGATCGTCCGGAGCTTCGACGGTTTTGTAAATTTCCGTGGTATTGAGATTATCAGCCGTCGCGGATGCGGGTTGCCAAGAGCCGTCGGCCGCCGGGACAGCGGGGCTAGCGCTTGCGCCAGAGTTGCCATCCATCGGGGCACCGGAGCCATCGACAGCCTGGACGCTGGCGGCATCTTTCGCGCTGCGTTCGACGATGTCCTGGACTTCCTGCGTGTCGAGCTCCTGGCCGTCTTCCTCGGGA
>NZ_DASZTY010000035.1:0-157500 GCF_035548195.1 Hyphomicrobium sp. | reverse complement strand
TCCTGGAGGTATCGGAAGTGCGAATGCAGACATGAGTAACGAAAGGAGTGTGAGAAACACTCCCTCCGAAAGTCCAAGGGTTCCTGCGTAAAGTTAATCTGCGCAGGGTTAGCCGGCCCCTAAGGCGAGGGCGAAAGCCGTAGTCGATGGGAACCACGTTAATATTCGTGGGCCAGTGGGTGTGTGACGGATGCAGCAAGTTGTTGAGGCTTATCGGATTGCCGAGGCAGCGAATGTGTCCCTGGAAATAGCCCCCATATAGACCGTACCCGAAACCGACACAGGTGGACTGGTAGAGAATACCAAGGAGCTTGAGCGAAGTGTGCTGAAGGAACTCGGCAAATTACCTGCGTAACTTCGGGAGAAGCAGGCTATCTCTTCGGGCAACCGGAGGGGTAGGGCACAAACTAGGGGGTGGCGACTGTTTACCTAAAACACAGGGCTATGCTAAGTCCAACGACGACGTATATGGCCTGACGCCTGCCCGGTGCTGGAAGGTTAAGAGGAGAGGTTCACGCCTTGAATCGAAGCCCCAGTAAACGGCGGCCGTAACTATAACGGTCCTAAGGTAGCGAAATTCCTTGTCGGGTAAGTTCCGACCTGCACGAATGGCGTAACGACTTCCCCACTGTCTCCAGCACACACTCAGTGAAATTGAATTCCCCGTGAAGATGCGGGGTTCCTGCGGTTAGACGGAAAGACCCCGTGCACCTTTACTGCAACTTTGCACTGGCAATCGTGACTGCTTGTGTAGAATAGGTGGTAGGCTATGAAACCTGGGCGCTAGCTCGGGCGGAGCCGAAATGTGAAATACCACCCTAGTGATTATGGTTGTCTAACCGCGGTCCGTTATCCGGATCCGGGACAGCGCATGGTGGGCAGTTTGACTGGGGCGGTCGCCTCCTAAATCGTAACGGAGGCGTGCGAAGGTGGGCTCAGGTTGGTCGGAAATCAACCGTCGAGTGCAATGGCATAAGCCCGCCTGACTGCGAGACTGACAAGTCGAGCAGAGTCGAAAGACGGCCATAGTGATCCGGTGGTTCTTTGTGAGAGGGCCATCGCTCAACGGATAAAAGGTACGCCGGGGATAACAGGCTGATGATTCCCAAGAGTCCATATCGACGGAATCGTTTGGCACCTCGATGTCGGCTCATCTCATCCTGGGGCTGGAGCAGGTCCCAAGGGTATGGCTGTTCGCCATTTAAAGAGGTACGTGAGCTGGGTTCAGAACGTCGCGAGACAGTTCGGTCCCTATCTGCCGTAGGTGTAGGAGAATTGAGAGGATCTGTCCTTAGTACGAGAGGACCGGGATGGACGCACCTCTGGTGGACCTGTTGTCGTGCCAACGGCACAGCAGGGTAGCTATGTGCGGACGGGATAACCGCTGAAGGCATCTAAGCGGGAAACCCACCTCAAAACGAGTTCTCCCTCGAGAGTCGTGGAAGACCACCACGTTGATAGGCCGGGTGTGGAAGCGCTGCAAGGCGTGTAGCTTACCGGTACTAATAACTCGATTGGCTTGATTGCTCTCATTTAGCAATGCTCATCGTTTGCCTAACGCCGCATATCGTGCGAATGCGCGACGCGGCTCCGGCGGGCGGCACTTGTGCCGGCGATCCTTGATCGCTCGCGCCTAGAGGCGCGAAGAGGCGCAGCCGTACGATGAGCGTAGGCCTTCAGAAAGACCAAAGTGCGCAACGGAGCGAAGCGGCGCCTGCAAGGCCCGCGCGTTCCGCCCGGCTCGGAACGAGAGTCGGAACGCGCAATCAAAGAAGTCATATGACGTCTCCGCTGACCTGGTGATTATGGCGGGGTGGCTGCACCCGATCCCATTCCGAACTCGGCCGTGAAACGCCCCTGCGCCGATGGTACTTCGTCTTAAGACGCGGGAGAGTAGGTCGTTGCCAGGTCTGCCGAGACGTCATGTGATTTTCTAACCCGCGCATCGCGGCCGGCTCCCGGAACGGGAGTCGCGATGCGCAATCAAAGAAGTCAATCAGTGCCCTCTGTCGATATCGCATTCAAATGCGCCGCTGTGCCCTGTGCCAGCGGCGCGTTTTTGTTTTTGTTTGTTGCCGAGAACGAGATGCTGTGAAGGGCAGTTGTAAAGGGCGATCGCGGGTGTTGCGCGCGCACGAGGAGGCGAGAAATGCGCTCACACAAATTGAGTGATGCCGTTCAAATATGCTTTCGTTAGTGTTTAAGCCCGAGATTTTTAATCGAAATCACCGTCGGAGCCAGCGCACCGTTCGCTTTTGTCATGACGTTGCAGCTGCTCGTCGCGAACCTTATAATTGAGACTGGGTGAGGGGATGGGCTAACGCATGGAGGCCTGCCATGGCGATCGCGATCTCGCTGCAACAGTATCTCGAAGGGCATGGTGTCGACTACGACGTCGTTACTCATATGCCCACCCATTCGTCGCGAGAAACGGCACGGGCCAGTCTGATCCCTGAAGACAGACTGGCGAAAGGCGTTTTGCTCAGGCAGGATGACGGCTACCTCCTGGCAATCGTGCCTGCGTCTTATCGCGTCGAGCTAGACGAACTCTCAAAATTCCTCGGGCAGCCCATCGTGCTCGCGAGCGAGATTGAGGCGTCGGCGATTTTCGGCGATTGCGCGTTAGGCAGCGTTCCGCCGCTTGCTGGCGCATATGACTTGACCGCTGTGTTGGATAAAAATCTCGAAAGTCCGGGAGACGTTTATTTCGAAGGCGGTGATCATCGCTCGCTTGTGCATCTTGCTGGCGGTGACTTCCAACGGCTCATGCATGACATCCCGCACGCGGCGATCGCTGCGCGAAATAATCGGTAGAAATTCACTCTTGCTTCGAAAGCTCCGCGCTCGCTGCTTCACAAGAGCGCCAGTGTGCGCAGTTTCGTCGCACAGGGTCTGCATCCTTTTTTGAAATCGTTCCAAATACGGGAATATTCTTGACTCTTTTTGTGGCGTTGGTTCTACCTGACGCTTACCTGATCTCAGGACCTTTAATCCTGACTTATTAGGAGACGTCATGAATTTCCGGTTGGCCGGGCGTACAGCCGCTTTCCCTCGTTCTTTGGTATTCGTCAGTGCCGCAGCCCTCGGGCTGGTGGTCGCTTATCAATCGGTTCCACCGGCGAACGCATCTGACGAAATGGAGATCGAGATTTCGATCAAGGACCACAAGTTCGAACCCTCGGCCCTCAAGCTTCCTGTCGGAAAGCGCGTCAAGATTTCGGTCAAGAACCTGGACCCCTCAGCGGAAGAATTCGAGAGCAAGGATCTGGGATTCGAAAAGGTCATTGCGGGTAACAGCGATGCGATCATCCGGCTGAAGCCGCTGGAGGCAGGAACGTACATCTTCTATGGCGAGTATCATATGGACACCGCTCTTGGTCACATCGTTGCGGAGTGACATCTGAATGCTCGCTGCGCTTGTCATCGTTTTTCGCGAAGTCCTCGAAGCGGGACTGATCGTCGGAGTCGTTCTCGCGGCATCGCGCGGTGTTCAAGGGCGTAACGGCGCTGTGGCACTCGGCGTTTTAGCGGGCGTTGTCGGCGCGACGGTCGTCGCGCTATTTGCGGCGCGCATTTCGGACGCATTCGACGGACGGGGGCAGGAACTTTTTATCGCCGGGATATTGCTGTTCGCTGTCCTGATGCTCGCCTGGCATGTCGTCTGGATGGCCGAGCATGCCCGCGAGATGACTCTGGAACTCCGCAGGCTCGGCAGCGAGGTCGCGGCCGGAAAGCAATCGTTGTTTGCATTGGGTGCGGCGGTCGCGATCGCGGTCATGCGTGAAGGAAGCGAAGTCGTCCTGTTCATGATGGGTATCGTCATGCAGGGGAAGGATACCGCCGCGGAACTCTTGATTGGATCGGGTATCGGCCTTCTGCTCGGTGCTGCCGTCTCTCTCGTTCTTTATCTCGGACTCGCCGCTATCCCACTAAAGCGCATGTTCTCCGTGACCGGCGTTCTGGTTACGTTACTCGCCGCCGGGCTCGCGGCTTCGGCGGTTCAGCAGTTATCGAACGCTGGTCTGTTGAACATCCTCGATACGAAAGTTTGGGACACGTCGTGGCTTCTGTCGCAGGACAGCTGGCCCGGCCGCGTGCTTCACGTTCTGATCGGGTACATGGATCGGCCGACAGGCATGCAGCTTATCGCCTACGCGATCACGGCTTGCACGATTTTCGCGATGGCGTATTCGCGGCGGGCGCCAGCGGTATCCAAGCAAAGCTCGGCGCGCGCCTGAGAGATGTGTGCGCCCTAACGATTGGGGGCGTTTCCTGCGATCAGAGGCCGAGCTCCGAGAGCCCTGGATGGTCTTTAGGGCGTGGGCCAAGCGGCCAGCGATATTTGCGCTCGCTTTCTGAAATTCGCATGTCGTTGATGCTGGCGTAACGATGGTGCATCAGCCCGTCCGCCCCAAACTCCCAATTTTCGTTGCCGTAAGCGCGGTACCACTGGTTGCTGTCGTCGCGATATTCATAGGCGAAGCGCACGGCAATGCGATTGTCCATAAAGGCCCACATCTCCTTGATGAGCCGATAGTCTAGCTCGCGGTTCCACTTGCGCGTCAGGAATTCCACAATCTGCTCGCGGCCGACGGGAAATTCGGCGCGGTTGCGCCATACGCTGTCGACTGAATAAGCGAGCGCGACTTTGTGTGGGTCGCGTGAGTTCCAGCCGTCTTCAGCCATGCGAACTTTCTGGATCGCGGTTTCGCGCGTAAACGGGGGCAATGGGGGCCGCTGCTCGGTCATGGGACGCTTCCTTTTCTGTCAGACTCGGGATCGAGTCGCTTGACCCCTCCCGCGAACGTCGCGACGCTTCGCGCCAGTTCGCAGCGGGCGAACCGCACGAGGGGAGCTTTAGCCATGTATGACATTTCCAACTTATCGAACCTTCCGCAATTGCGCAGCTTGTCGTCGACGACGATGGCGGCATTCGAAAATTTCGATCGTGCGGCGATGGCGCCGGGGGCGATTCCACGGCGTTATAAGGAGTTGATAGCGCTCGGAGTGGCGATTGCGACGCAGTGCCCTTACAGCCTGGAGGTGCACCGGACGAATGCTGAGAATGCGGGCGTCACGGAAGCTGAAATCGCGGAAGTCATTTTTTTAGCGGCGACGATGCGCGCGACGGCAGCGATCGCGCACGGCACGCATCTCGTCGGTCCGCGAAAAGCTCCGCGTTGATCGCTGTTCGATGACGTTCTTGGTCCAGGGCCTCGTAAGGCGGCCTGCCCGAGATGACAATTGGGGCGGACGCTAGCGCGCGCCGTAGAGCATCAGCGCGATTGCGAGAATGCCGAGAGCGGCGATCCAGAGTGCGATGTCGGCGGCGCGGCTTCTGCGCGAACGCGACGCGAGATTTTCGAGCGTGGCATCGTCGAGCCTCAATCCCGATTTCGCCATCTCCGAAAAGCCGACAATTGCCTGCTCCGCTTTTTGCAAAAGACCGGGCGTCCGCATCAGGATGTCGCCGATCGTTTCGGCGCCGCGTCCGGCTCCCTTCAAGCGGCCTAACACGGAAAGGTTCGATTCCATCCATTCCTTGGCGACCGGCTCGGCTGCGATCCAAACGTTTAAGTGCGGGTCGAGATCGCGCGCCACGCCCTCGACGATCACCATGCTTTTTTGCAGCAGGATCAGCTCCGGCCGCGTCTGCATGTCGAAGACTTCAGTGTAAGCGAAAAGCTGGCCCAAGAGATCGGCCATTGAAATTTCCTCGGCGGTACGGCCGTGGATCGGTTCGCCGATGGCCCGCATCGCCTGCGCGAATTCTTCGACGGTGTGATGCGGCGGCACGTAGCCCGCTTCCAAATGCACAGCGGCGGCGCGATAATAATCGCGCGTGATTAAGCCGTGCAGAATTTCGGCGAGGAAACGCCGTTCCGCGAGACCGAGGCGTCCCATGATGCCGAAGTCGACGGCGACGATTTTTCCAGTGTCATCGACGAATAGATTTCCCTGGTGCATGTCGGCGTGGAAGAAGCCGTCGCGCATCGCATGGCGCAGAAATGTTCTAAGCACGGTCATGCCGAGCGCGCCGGTATCGAAACCCTTGGCTTCCAAAATCTCTCGGTGCGAGATCGGCGTGCCGTCGATCCACTCGACGGTCAAAACGCGTTTTGCTGTGCGGCGCCAATCGACTTCGGGGACGCGGAAACCTTCGTCGTTCGTGATGTTGCTCGCCATCTCGGAGATTGCAGCCGCTTCGAGCCGCAGATCCATTTCGAGATCCGTCGTATGCTTCAGGTTGTCGACAACGGCGACGGGTTTCAGCCGGCGCGCGGGCGGATAGAATCGCTCAATCATGCGCGCCGCGAAATAATAGCTGTCGAGATCGCGATAGAAACGCTTCTCGATATTCGGGCGCAAGATCTTGACCGCTACGGCCTTCTTAAGGCCGTTCTCGATCACGTAGGCTTTATGGACCTGGGCGATCGATGCGGCAGCGACGGGCGGACCGAACTCGACGAAATGGTCTTCGAGCTTGCCGCCAAGCGCGCGTTCGACGGCGCTGCGAGCTTCCGCCATCGAAAACGGTTCGGCCTTGTCTTGGAGGTGGCGCAGGTCGGCAGATAATTCAGGCCCGATAACGTCGGCGCGCGTGGCTAGAAACTGACCGAGTTTCACGTAGCTCGGGCCAAGCTCGGCCAATGCGGATGCGACGCGCGTTGCGCGCGGTTCGTCCTTGCGGAAGGGCGCGGTGACGATCCGGATCGGTACGGTTGCAGCGCGCGCGATTTTAAGCGGCAGCGGCACGGGCATACCGTTCGGCACAAACCGCACGCCATGCTGAGCCAGCACGAAGCCAGCGCGTATCAGTCTCAGAGTATTAAGAAGTGCTCCGGCCATAACCGCGAATTATCGTCCTGTGGTCGCGGACGAGCCGCCGAGGCTTGCACAATGCGCGTGGACTGGTTTCGGTCAAGTGAAGTCGAGGCAACGGGTAAAGACGCTTCGACGCTGTGCGCCATTGCGAGGCGGGGTTATCGGGATGTCCTACAACATAAACGGCGCCCGAGCTTTTGGCGAGCGCCGTTAAATCTTATCGCATCGTAACGAATGCAGGCCGGCGGCCTATTTCGCGCAGAAGGTGGCGCGGCCGTGACAGGTGACCATGCCACCGTCGGGGCGGCAACGGTAACGCTTATTTACGACCCTGTAGCCCTCGACCTGGCCGTTGGCTAGGAAGCCCGGCCATAGCCCCCAGCTGACGTTCTGGACCATCGTTTCCATCGCAAACCAGCGGGCGGAATCGGCTGAGGTCGACGTGGCGACGGCGGCTTTGGTCATGCACCTGGCGTTGGCGACGCCCGCTCCAAACGTCATTGCGGCGCCGATTGCTGCACACATCAGAAGTTTCGTCTTCATGCGTCCCATCTCCTCCAACAGAAGAAAAGCTCCTTCTCCCCATCTGTGCGGAAGCTATGAGCGGTCCGGGCCACGGTCAATCGGAGTCGACGCGAGGCAAATAAAACGCGGTTGACGTGTGGCCGATTAGATCTTCCAGCCGCCGTGGATCGCGGCGATCCCGCCTGTCAGATTGCGATAGGCGACTCGCGCAAATCCCGCTTTGCGAATGAGATCTGCAAACATTTCCTGATTCGGAAAGCGGCGAATGCTCTCAACAAGATAGCGATAGGGTTCGGCGGCGCCCGCCGCCAGCTTGCCGAGTCGGGGGATAATTTCGAAGGAGTGGAAGTCGTACAGCCGATCGAGAACCGGAACCTGACATTCGGAGAATTCGAGACAAAGAAACCGGCCGCCAGGCTTCAGAACGCGATAAGCCTCGGCTAGCGCACGATCGATGTGCGTGACGTTGCGGATGCCGAACGCGATCGTATAGGCATCGAACGTTCCGCTGGCGAAAGGCAGAGATTCGGCATTGCCTTCGACGCACGTGATGCGATCCTGCAATCCGGCTTCTTCGATGCGGCGGCGTCCGACATTCAGCATTTCCGGACTGATGTCGCAGACGACAGCGCTTGTCGCCGGGCCGCCGTCACGTGCGAAGCGCATCGCGATATCGCCGGTTCCACCCGCGACGTCGAGGAGCTGAAAGGGTCTATCGCCGCGTGGCGCGTTCAGCATCGTGATGAGGTCGCGCTTCCAAAGCCGATGCAAGCCGCCCGACATCAGGTCGTTCATCAGGTCGTAGCGTTCGGCGACTGAGGCAAAGACCTCGTTGACGAGGCCCTGCCGCTCACCCTCAGGGACGGCGCGAAAGCCGAAGGAGGCGGTATTTTCGTTGCTTGGTTCGGAGATATTGTCGGTCATGTCGTCCAGGATAGCCGTCTATGCCGCTCCGCGCTATTGTAAGCTCGGCTTAGCGTCAATCGCGGTTTCCAAAGTGTATGCCCGAACTTCCCGAAGTTGAAACCGTCAGGCGCGGTCTGGCGCCGGTCGTCGTCGGCCGCCGTATCACCGATGTCGAAACGCGGCGGCCGGATCTCAGATTTCCTTTCCCGGAGCGCTTTTTCGAGCGGCTTGTGGGCCAGAAGGTCGTCAGCCTCGACCGGCGCGCGAAATACCTGATCGCAGGGCTTTCAAGCGGCGAGGATCTTGTCATGCATCTCGGCATGACGGGCCGGTTTACGATTGTACAGCATGGCCACCGCGAGACGCCGGGCGAATACACCAATACCGTCGGGCCTAATCCGGCGCACGATCATCTTCTCCTGCGGCTCTCGAATGGATCGCGCATTGTCTACAACGATCCGCGCCGTTTCGGATTTATGGTCATGATGCCGCATGCGGAGCGAGCCCAGCATCCGTTGTTTCGCGGATTGGGCGTGGAACCGCTTAGCCCGGAATTGGCACCGCAATATCTGGCTCGCAGAGCGCAGGGCAAGAAGGTCAATCTCAAGGCATTTCTGATGGACCAGCGCATCGTCGCCGGGCTCGGAAACATTTACGTTTCTGAGGCGCTGTTCTGGGCGCGTCTGTCACCGAACCGTGCCGCGCGGACGCTCGCCGATCGCCGTGGAGCACCGACCGAGCCAGCTAAGCGGCTGGTGCCCGCCATTCGCGAGGTGCTGGAGCTTGCAATCAATGCCGGGGGCTCTACGCTTCGCGATTATCGCGATGCGAATGGAGTATCCGGCGGATTTCAACACCGGTTCGCGGTTTACGATCGCGCCGGGCAGCCGTGTCCGCGGCCTGGATGCGGAGGCACGATCCGGCGAGCCGTGCATGCGGGGCGCGCGACGTTCTACTGTCCGCGTTGCCAGCGGTAAGGATTGCGCTATCAACGCGCGGGCCGCTCGCTCAACGCGGCGTTCGTCTTGATGATGATGACACTCAAACACATGACCGCGAAACCGCCGGCGAGGAACAACTGGTTCGCGGCCCAGTCGCCTTTGAGCGATGAAAGTTTTCCAGATTGGATGAGCCAGATCAATCCGACTGCAATCGCAATCGCCTGATAGGACGACAACCGTACGGCGCGCTCAATTGCCGATGGTGTCGAGACGGCGTCATTTGGATCGGCGAGCCGCCGAAGATAGATGGCGTGGCCGATTGCGATCAGCAAAATCGCGGACCCGTACTCCCAACCATGCTGCCAATGCAGCGTTGTTCCTAGATAAACGGCATAGAACGCCAGTGCGCACCAGAGATACGCGAGCATGATCAGCCGCGTTGTTTGCCAAAGCGCGTCGCGCGGCGTCACGCCGGTATTTATCGCGTTTCGTTGCCAGAACGGTGAATTGGTGCGGATGGCAGACGAAATGAGAAGGATTGCGAATAAAGCAGCTGCAACTGCTGCTTCGGCTTTGCGGGAGGTGCTTGCAGCGATGAACATTACGAACAAGGCTGCGCCAAGAAGCGCGAGCAACAGTGGAAGCGGTGGGCGTAAGGACATGCCGAAAGAATCCGAGTGACCAATGGTTCCCGATTGCATCACATGTGCGCGGGTGATCGTAAAGCGTCGAGGCTGATGGCGGCGATGGCAAGGGCGCCAAAAAAGAGGATGTTGTTGCCCGCCCAGTCGGCGTGCGTGACGTCATGCGGGAACTTGTGATCGATGAAAAGGCTGGCGATGCCGACAGCCATTCCGACGATTTGAACTTGCACCAGAATGCGGCCCGCTTTGATCAGGACGGGATCGGAGCGTCCGGCGGCGCGGTCGCGATCGAGCA
Organism: Hyphomicrobium sp.; assembly: GCF_035548195.1. Taxonomy (GTDB): domain Bacteria; phylum Pseudomonadota; class Alphaproteobacteria; order Rhizobiales; family Hyphomicrobiaceae; genus Hyphomicrobium_B. The sequence continues at coordinate 147,364 of NZ_DASZTY010000035.1, read as the reverse complement.
GCATGGAAAAGGCTAAACTGAAGGCCGCTGCGAAAGCGAAACCGAGGAAGAACTGCCACCACTCCGGCCACGTCTTGCCGAGGACAGCGGTGTAGATCGCGAGTACGGCGAGTGCACCCCATGCCCAGACGAGACCGAGATAGCGGGCTGTCGAGCTGGCGATGGCCAATGTCGGGGCGCCTGCATTTCTCAGGCGCTGATGATCCCAGATGGCTACGACGACGATGGCCAAAGTCACGATTCCGCAGGCTGCGATATGCAGATTCGGTTCGTTAACAGCAGCGGTAACAACTGTCGCACACACGGCCGCGGCAAGGCCGAATACCCATCCTAAAAGCGATAGCATCGTTCCTCTCCCCCCACCCAGCTTATTTCGAGGCGTCTTTGGGCGTCCGACAGGCGTTTGTATAGGCGGACAACGCATCTGTGCCTGCGCCGAACCGCCGCCGAGGGCAAGAAATCCGTCCTCAGACCGCCGTGTTTCATTGACCGCCGATTTACGGCCCGCTATACCCCCGGCAAACCGTGCCTGGGTGTCGATCCGGGCCGATCGAGTTTTTCTTCAGCCTAATAGCCCGCTTCGCCTTTCGCACGGCGGAAGGTGCTTTTGAACAAGCAGTAAGGACCTTTCCATGGCCAATACGTCGTCGGCAAAAAAAGCCACGCGCCAGATGATCCGCCGGACCGAAATCAACAAGGCTCGCCGCTCGCGCATCAAGAGCGAGGTTCGTGCTGTCGAAGAGGCAATCAAAGCTGGCGATCAGACCAAGGCGCTTGCGGCGCTTGCCGCTGCCGAGCCCATCCTGGTGCGCAACGCGCAAAAGGGAATCATGCACAAGAAGACAGCCAGCCGCAAAGTTTCGAGACTGGCACATCGTGTCAAGGCCATGTCGGCCTGACGTTTCCGAACTCGGCGCAGGGCAATTTTTCTCCCTGTTGCATATTCGCTACGGTAAAGAGCGGGCCCGATGAGGGCCCGTTTCTTTTTGAACGTCACTAACCCGCTGGAATTGCGCCTTCGGAAGCAAATGTCCCGGTCGTCACAGACTGGGCTAAGAGCAGATTCCATTCGTCGGGCAACCGGAAAATGACGGTGACGTGACGCTGCAACGCGGTGTCGACGGAGCGTTTCTGTACTCTCGGAATCCATAGGAGAGTCAGCGGTCTTTTGCACAGGAAGTGCGACGCGATCTCGGTTCTCAAGCGTAGCTGTGGATAACTTTCGAGGCGCTCGAACGCCGCGTCGAGGGAGTCGAAACGCTTGTCGAAAGAATAGTTACCGGTTAGTTAATGCGCAGTGGATGGCAGCGGGGTAATGCGATCGTTCACTTCTGTAAGTCGGCGAGCGTGGCATCAGAAGCTTCGAGTTAGTCGTGGCGTTCGATGCATCGTCAAAATAGGTAAAGATCTTTGTTTTGACTGCGGACCTTGTTGCGGCAAGGCTCCGTAGCGAAGACTTCCCCGAAATGTACTCGGGGAAGTCTTGCAGTGATCTTTATCAAATCTAGTAATGCGTGAGAGGGGGCTCGTGGAAAACAGCGAGACTTCCCGCGTCGAGGATGTTCCCGTCCTCGAAACGTGGGGTCGTCTGAAGGCCGATCCAAAGGCCGTTCTGGTCGATGTCCGTACGCGCGCCGAATGGGCGTTTGTCGGCGTGCCAGATCTGGGAGAGCTCGGCCGGGAGGTGTTGCTCATGGAGTGGCAGACGTTTCCCGACAACAGAGTCGCTCCGGATTTTTCGGACCGTCTGGATGCCGCACTGAAGTCTCGCGGTGTTGAGAAGTCAGATCAGGTTTTCTTCATCTGCCGCTCCGGCGGCCGCAGCCGAATGGCTGCAGAAGCGATGGCTGCGGCGGGCTACCGGCGCTGCCAGAATGTGGCGGAGGGCTTCGAGGGGCCAATTGATGCCGACCGTCACAGAAGCCAGCTCGGCGGCTGGAAACATGCCGGTCTGGCCTGGGTGCAAGGGTAGCGCTCAGAACTTGTACGGGGTCGTGCTGCATTTGCTCAGAGGGTCTTGGGCATGCAGCACAAAGGGGGGACGCCAGTCGGCCGGCGTCTCGCGTAATTAGCGGGAGTAATCACGATGCAGGCAGCAAATACGGCAGAGGCGCAGAGTGTAGGCGCAGAGGGAACAGCCGTTGCGGAAACGCCGGCCGGTGCGGTCGAGGGCCGCGGACAAAAGGTTCGGGCCATGCTCCGGGCGCAGCTCGGCGACGAAATTTATTCAAGCTGGTTCAAGAGCCTCGAATTCGAGAGCTTCGATGGCCGCATCGTCAAAGTTTCCGTGCCGGTCAAGTTCGTTCGGAACTGGATCCAGGAGCATTATGCCGAACGCCTGCTGCACTGTTCTCGTGTCGAGTTTGCAACCGCCGAGCGTGTCGAAGTTATCTGGCGGCAGCCCGGCGCCGGCATTCAGCGCCCGAACGATGCGCGTCCGGCCGAATCCGTAAATGCTGTAAAGCCTGCCTTGACATCGACGCCGCCGGTCGAAGCTCCGCAGCGCGTTTCGGTGCTGCGTCCTCCCATGCCGCCGGCTCAGCGGACGTCGGCGGGCGGTCTGGAAGGTTCGCCGCTCGATCCGCGCTATACGTTCGAGAGTTTCGTGGTTGGCGCTTCGAACCGCATGGCGCATGCGGGAGCCACGCAGGTCGCCGAAACGGTGCTCGCGGACGCGCCCGGTTATAACCCGCTCTACATCCATTCCGCCGTCGGGCTCGGCAAGAGTCACCTTTTGCAGGCGATTGCGTGGGAAGTGAAACATCGGGCTCCAAGCGCCCAGGTGCTTTATCTCACGGCTGAGCGCTTCCGCTATCAGTTCGTCGAGGCGCTTCGGTCGTCCGATCCTCTGGCGTTCAAGGAGCGCTTTCGCAACATTCACATGCTGTTGATCGACGATCTTGAGTTCCTGCAAGGTGAGCGCACGGAGCAGGAGTTCGATCACATCATCAACGCCCTACTCGATGGCGGGAAGCAAGTAGTTGTTGCTTCGGCGCGGGCGCCGAACCAGATCGAACGCCTGAATGAGCGTATGCGATCGCGTTTGCAGCGCGGTCTCGTTACCGAGTTGATGCCGCTCGACCACGATCTGCGTCTCAAGGTGCTTGAGAAGCGGCTGGCCGAGAAACGCGCCGCCGATCCGTCCTTCACGCTTTCGCGCGATGTCATCGATCTTCTGGCGATGCGTTTGACGGAGAACGGCCGCGAGCTTGAGGGGGCCGTCACACGTCTTTACGCGACGTGGCAATATATGCGGACGTCGATCACGCTGGACATTGCGGAGACGGTCATCCGCGATCTTGTGCAAAACCTCGAACCGCGCCGGATCAAGATTGAGGATATTCTCCGGATCATCTCGCGGCATTATGGGGTTTCGAAGGGTGATCTGCTGTCACAGCGCCGCCATCGGTCGGTCGTTTGGCCACGCCAAATCGGTATGTACCTCGCGAAACATCTTACGGCACGCTCGCTGCCCGAGATCGGCCGGCGTTTCGGCGGCCGCGATCATACGACGGTGCTTCACGCCATCCGCAAGATCGAGGGTGAGATCACCAAGAATCCTCATCTGGGCGACGAGCTGGAAGAATTGAAGCGGCTTCTCAATCATTGATTGACGTATTGATCGTGGCGTCCCCACGCCGCGATCCAAGGCGCACGGCCGGTCCTCCGAAGCCCTCGGGAGGCCGGCCTCGCTATTTTCGCGCGGGCGGCATGATTTGTAAGGCGGAAACGCCGCCTGGGCGCTACATCTTGGCTTGAAATGTTAGCTCCGTTCGGCTCTGATCCGGGTCCGTGAGCGATTCCGCTGCAAGCCAGTTCCGGGCGCCCGCGGGGGCTAATCTTTCGCGCAGGATTGCCGACGGCGTAGCGATGCCGCCATTCCATGCGCTCTCCGAAATCAGGACTGAGGACAGACATGCGTCTCGAGATTGAACGTGGGGAACTCTTGAAGGCGCTGAGCCACGTCACGAGTGTCGTCGAACGCCGAACGACCATCCCGATCCTTTCGAACGTCATGCTCAAAGCTTCGGGTGAGGCACTGATGTTCAAGGCGACGGATCTCGAACGCGAGGTGAGTGAAAGCGTCGGTGCCAAGGTTTCAACCCCTGGAACGCTGACGGTTCCGGCGCATGTGCTGCACGATATCGTGCGTAAGCTGCCTGAGGGCGCCGAGATCGAGATGAAGCGCGATGGTGACAAGGAGCGTTTGACGATCACCTCGGGACATTCGCGCTTCAGCCTGCAGACGCTTTCGGCTGAAGATTTTCCCGATCTTGCTGTCGGCGAGATTGGGCATGAGTTTACAATCGAGGCTGGAGACCTGAAGCGTCTCATCGATAAAACGCGATTTGCAATCTCGACGGAAGAGACGCGCTATTATCTCAACGGTATCTATCTGCATCCCGCCGATACTGCGGGCACCAAGACATTGCGCGCGGTCGCGACGGACGGACATCGATTGGCGCAGGTCGAACTGCCGCTGCCGAAGGGTGCGGAAGGCATGCCCGGCGTCATCGTGCCAAGGAAAACCGTGCATGAGCTTGCGCGGCTTCTCGAAGATTCGAGCGCGAAAGTGAAAGTCGGCGTATCGCAGACGAAGGTGCGCTTCGAGATCGGTCCCGTCGTGCTCACGTCGAAGCTGATCGACGGCACGTTCCCGGATTACGGCCGCGTCATTCCGCACAACAACGATAAAGAAATGAAAGTGCCGAATGGGTCATTCAAAAGCGCCGTTGATCGCGTGTCGACGATTGCGAGCGAGCGCGGGCGTGCGGTGAAGCTCAATGTTGCGAAGGACAAGCTTGTTCTGACGGTGAATAATCCCGAAGGCGGCAGCGCCACGGAAGAGATTCCGGTCGGCTACAGCGCCGGGCCTTTGGAGATCGGCTTCAACGCGCGCTATCTGCTCGACATCGCCGATCAACTAGAAAGCGAGGACGCACGGTTTCTTTTTGCCGATCCCGGCTCGCCGACGATGGTCCGCGACGGCGGCGACCTGAGCGCGCTTTACGTGCTTATGCCGATGCGGGTTTAATCGAAATTCCGTCTCCCCATTTCTGCACTTAATGGGGAGAGGGGCAGGTAGATCCCCCTCCCCTTGACGGGGAGTGGTCAGGGGTGGGGTGACGATCGAACGAGATTGGACATCCAGTGGCTAATGAGCGTGCTCGCCAACTCCGTAACAATGCGACCGCAGTAGAGCGAAAACTCTGGTATAAGTTGCGGGCGTTGAAGATCTCTGGACCGAAATTTCGCAGGCAGGTTCCGATCGATCATTACATCGTGGATTTTGCTTGCCTGTCCCGACGGCTCATCGTTGAAGTCGATGGCGCAACCCATGCCACCAACGAGCAGATTGAAAGTGATGCAAGTCGTCCGCGCGACCTTGGGGACCATGGGTTCAAGGTCCTTCGGTTTCAGAATGCAGATATTGTAACGAACATCGACGGCGTGATGGACGAGGTTGTTGTCGCGCTGGATGTTCGTACCCCCACCCCTAACCCTTCCCCGCAAGGGGGAGGGGAATGACGCTGTGGGTCGAGCGGCTGGGGCTCACGAACTTTCGCAGCTATGCGGCGGCGACTGTCGTGACGGATGCCGGGCCGCAGGTGATCGTCGGGGCCAATGGGTCGGGCAAGACCAATCTGCTTGAAGCGATTTCGTTGCTATCGCCGGGGCAAGGTCTTCGGCGTGTGCCGTTCGGCGATCTCGCGCGCGCTGGGGGCGATGGCGGTTTCGCGGTCGCGGCGCGGGCGCATACGCTCGCGGGACCAGCGGACATCGGGACGGGGTTGCAGGCTAGGGCCCCCACTCCTTCTTTTACCCCCACCCCTAGCCCCTCCCCGCAAGGGGGAGGGGAATTCTTAGGTGGCTCCGGTTCGCAAAACGGCGGGGATGTTTCGCAGCGTGGGAGCGAGAGCCAGCAACGGGGATTTTCGGGAAGTTCGGAGCGGAGCGAGCGTACGGGCCGCATCGTCCGCATCGACGGCGTGGCGCAATCGGGTTCGGGCGTGCTTGCCGATTATCTTGAAATCGTCTGGGTGATGCCTGCGATGGACGGGCTGTTCACAGGCGCGGCGTCTGAGCGCCGGCGTTTTCTCGACCGGCTTATCCTCTGCTTCGATCATAGCTATCGCACGATTGCGGGCCGTTTCGAGCGAGCGATGACGAGCCGCAACCGGTTGCTTGCCGATGGCGTGCGCGACAACGCGCAGCTTTCGGGCTTCGAGCAGGTGATGGCAGAGAACGGCATTGCCGTCGCGGCGGCGCGCCTCGAAGCAGTTGCAGCGATGGCGGCAATCGTTGCCCATCGCCGGGAGCGCAATCCGAACTCGGCATTTCCGTGGTCGTCGTTCCGGCTTGAGGGCAGTATCGAAGAGAGCTTGCAAAGGTTATCGGCAGTCGAGGCCGAAGATGTCTATGCGCAAACGCTACGGGAAACGCGCGAACGTGACCGGGCCGCGTCGCGGACGCTCGACGGGCCGCACCGCTCCGATCTGATCGTCGAGCATGGACCTAAGGCGCTTGCGGCGCGGCAGTGTTCGACCGGGGAGCAGAAAGCGCTTCTGCTTGGCCTTGTTCTGGCTCACGCTGAGTTGCTGACGGAACGTCAGGAGGGCGCGGCGCCAATCCTTCTGCTGGATGAGATTACGGCTCATCTCGATGCGGATCGTAGAGCTGCGCTGTTCGAGGAAATCCTGCGTCTTGGCGCGCAAGCCTGGATGACGGGAACGGACGCTAACGCCTTCGAGGCGCTGTCTCAGAGGGCACGCTTTTGGGCTGTCGAAGAGGGTGAAATCACCGTCCTGAAATGAACCGCGGACGAGGGACAAACGGTCACACACAAAGCGCTGAAAAATAAAGGCTTTTTTGGAGGGCTTTGCGGCGATTTCATGCGGCGTTTGGCGGCGATTTGTGCTATAAAAAGCGACCCTTATTCCGTCCCTGAGAAAGCTTCGAATGAACGCTCAACCGCTGAAGAAAACGCCTGCGCCGGAAGACTACGGCGAGGACAGCATCAAGATGCTGAAGGGGCTCGATGCGGTCCGTAAACGCCCCGGGATGTACATTGGCGATACCGACGATGGGTCGGGTCTGCACCACATGATCTACGAAGTCGTCGACAACGGTATCGACGAGGTTCTAGCGGGCCACGCAACACGATGCGAGGTGACGCTCAATCCGGACGGGTCGTGCACGGTGCGCGATGACGGGCGCGGCATCCCGACCGGTATCAAAAAGGACGACGATCAGGTGCCGAAGCGCTCGGCGGCGGAGATCGTGTTCACCGAACTGCACGCAGGTGGCAAGTTCGACCAGAACTCCTACAAGGTTTCAGGCGGTTTGCACGGCGTCGGCGTATCCGTCGTCAACGCGCTTTCGACCTGGCTCAAGTGCCGCATCTGGCGCGAGGGCAAGGAACACATGATCGAGTTTCGCAACGGCAATACCGTCGCGCCGCTTGCAGTCGTTGGCGATGCCAACGGAGAGCGCGGGACCGAGGTTTCGTTTCTACCGAGCCCCGAAACCTTTCACAATGTTATCGAATTCGATTTCGCAACGCTTGAGCACCGCTTGCGCGAGTTGGCGTTCCTGAACTCCGGCGCCAAGATCGTCTTGACGGACGCGCGGCATGCCGACGTCAAGCGCGAGGAGTTCATTTACGACGGCGGCACGGCTGCGTTCGTGCGCTACCTAGATCGTTCGAAGACTTCGCCGCTCGCTGAGCCGGTCATGGTTCGCGGTGAGAAAGACGGTATTACGGTCGAGGCGGCTCTTTGGTGGAACGACAGTTATCACGAGACCGTCCTCTGCTTTACGAACAACATTCCGCAGCGTGACGGCGGCACGCACCTCGCTGGTTTCCGCGGGGCACTGACGCGCATCGTCAACAAGTACGCGGAAGAAACGGGCCTTGCGAAGAAAGAGAAGGTCACGCTTTCGGGCGACGATGCGCGTGAAGGGTTGACGTGCGTGCTCTCGGTGAAGGTGCCGGATCCGAAGTTTTCGTCGCAGACGAAGGATAAACTTGTTTCGTCGGAAGTGAAGCCGATCGTCGAGTCTACCGTGGGCGAACAGCTTGGCGCGTGGTTCGAAGAACATCCAAAGGAAGCCAAAATTATCGTCGGCAAGATCGTTGAGGCGGCGCTTGCGCGCGAAGCAGCGCGAAAGGCCCGTGATCTCACGCGTCGCAAGGGTGCGCTCGACGGACTCCGGCTGCCTGGCGGTCTGGCGGAATGCCAGGATCGCGATGCATCGAAGACGGAGCTTTTCATCGTCGAAGGTGATTCCGCCGGCGGCTCCGCAAAACAGGGCCGTAAGCGCGAATTTCAAGCTGTGTTGCCGATCCGCGGTAAAATCCTCAATGTCGAGCGGGCGCGGACCGACAAAATGCTCTCATCCGAGCAGGTGACGAATATCATCGGTGCGCTCGGCACGGGCATCGGCCGCGACGAGTTCAAGCTCGACAAGCTTCGATACCACAAGGTCATTATCATGACCGACGCCGACGTCGACGGCGCGCATATCCGCACGCTGCTCTTGACGTTCTTCTACCGGCAGATGCCCGAGCTCGTCGATAAGGGGCATGTCTACATCGCGCAGCCGCCGCTCTACAAAGTCGTGCGCGGCAAGACGCAGTCCTATCTCAAAGACGAGCGCGCCCTGGAAGACTACCTGATCGACCAGGGGCTGGTCGACGCCGTTCTCGTCACCGGTGACGGCGCCGAACGGGCTGGCCGCGATCTTCGTGATATCGTCGATCAGGCGCGGCAGATTTCGGGCGGAATCAACGGGCTGCATTCGCGCTACAATCGAAATGTCGTTGAGCAAGGTGCGATCGGTGGGATCTTTGACCCGGCGCTTTTGCAGTCGGCCGTCGAAGCGAATGCGGCCGCGGTGCGCATTGCGAAGCGGCTGGACGACATCTCGGAAGAAATGGAGACCGGCTGGGAAGGCCGGTTCGGCAACGACGGCTTCGTGTTTAAGCGTGAAGTTCGTGGCGTGACGGAGGTGCATTTCCTCGACCGCGCGCTGCTTGGCTCGCTTGATGCGCGGCGTTTGCATGAACGTCGTGCGCACTTGGTAGAGGTGTACGACAAGCCGGCGAAGCTCAAGCGCAAGGACAAGGTTGAGGTCGTCACCGGACCTCGGTCGCTTTTGGATGCGGTCTATGAAACCGGTCGCAAGGGCATCGAGTTGCAGCGCTACAAAGGTCTTGGCGAGATGAATCCGGAGCAGCTCTGGGAAACGACTCTCGATCCCGACGTGCGCACGCTTTTACAGGTAAAGGTCGGCGATCTGGCGGAGGCCGATGAAATTTTCGCCAAGCTGATGGGCGATGTTGTCGAGCCACGCCGGGATTTCATTCAGGAAAATGCCCTCAACGTTTCGAATTTGGACGTGTAATTTGCTACCCGACTGCCTACAGCGCGAGATTAGAGCCGTTTGCGGTTCGGGAGGGCGCGGGTTTCGGTACCGGCTTTTTTTGCCGCCCCAAGGAGTTTAGCGCGGAACTGATCGCGTTTTTCGTGGATCGAGGCAATTACAAGTCCTGTCGGGATGCCCAAGCCGACGAGCGCCGATTCCGATAGCTGCAGACTTGCTTCGATCGTTTCGGGAACCGCATCGTTGACGCCGATTTCGTACAGATGTTGAGCGTGGCTGGCGTCCTTGGCGCGTGAGACGATGACGAGGTTCGGATAGCTGGACCTCAGCGTCTGCACGATTGCATCGATTTCGGCTTTCTCGTGGATCGTGATGATTGCGGCCTTGGCCGTGTCGAGCCCACAGTTCTTGAGGAATTCCAGCTCCCGCACATCGCCGAAATAAACGGGCTTACCGTCGCGCCGGGCATTGGCGACGAGGCGCGCATCGCGATCGATAGCGATGTAACGCACCTGGTGTTCGGAGAGCATGTCACCGATCAGCTGGCCGACGCGGCCATAGCCGACGACAAGCGCGGTGATGTTCTTCTCCGCAGGGGGAACGATGCTTAGCGTCGCGTCCACAGGCGCAGGCGGAGCATTGCGCGACGCCAGCCAGCGGCCGATCTTGGCGCTCGCGGGTATGAAGGCCATCGTTAGCGAGACGGACGTCAACAGAGCGCTCGACAGCTCGCGATTGATGAGGCCGGAGCTAAGAGCGACCGTCAAAATGACGAATGCGAATTCGCCCCCCGGTGCAAGCAGCGCGGCCGTTTCGATCGACGCCGGTCGCGCGATGCCGAACAATCGTGCGAGACCAAAGATGAGGAGCGCCTGCAGCATCATCATGCCGCCAGCGATTGCCAGAATCGTGATCGGGTCGGCGAAGAGCGATCTCAAATCGAGGCTCAGGCCGACTGAAAAGAAAAAGACGCCGAGGAGCAGCGATTTAATCGGTTCGATGGTTGTTTGAACCGCGCGCCGGTACTCGGTTTCGGCGAGCAGCAGCCCTGCCACAAACGCGCCGAGCGCCATCGAAAGCCCGGCTGCGGCCGTAATGAAGCTTGTTCCGACCGCTATGAACAGGGTTGCTGCGATGAACAGGTCGGCATTGTGTGTCTGCGCTACGACGCGAAAGAGCGGCTGCAAGAGAAAGCGGCCGATGCCGATGATGACGAGCAGGGCCCCCACAGCCTGGAGCAATGCCGTCGCAATTCCGAGCAAGATCGATCCTTGGCTGCCGGGTTCGAGGACGTCGACCAGCAGCAAGATCGGGACAACGGCGAGATCCTGGAACAGCAGAATTGCGAAGCTCGTTCGTCCGACTGTCGTCGACAAGCGTTTCTGACGGGCCAGCAACTCGATCACGATCGCGGTCGATGACAGGCAGAGTGCCGAGCCTATAACGATGGCGGTCGCGGGGGGCTGGCCTAATTCGATTGCGACAAGCGCAATGATGGCTGCCGAAACAATGACTTGCAGACCACCCAGGCCAAAAACCAGCCGCCGCATCGTCGAGAGGCGTTCGAACGACAGCTCCAGGCCGATGAGGAAGAGAAGAAAGACGACGCCCCACTCGGCAAACTTTGCCAGCCGTTCTGGATCCGTGACCGTCAGCCAAGAAAGAGAGGGGATGTAAGGCGTCAGTGCACCAAGGCCGCCCGGACTCAAAACGGCGCCGGTTAACAAAAACGCAAGAACCGTGCTGAACCCAGCTCGATGAAGCAGCGGCACAATCACCCCGGCGGTGCCGAGGACCAGAAGTGCATCCTTGTAAACGACAAGATCAGTTGTTGCTGACATCAACCTCCCCACCCGTGCCGCAACATTATGTCTGTCTTAAGCTCCCGCGGCTACCACGCAATTTGAGGCAAATCCGCCAAATTTGCATTGTGCTGACGAATTGCTGCAATGCGCGTCTACAACACAAATTTTTCTCGTATATTCAATCATAATCGGCCCGGCGAACTTAACTGGCCTTTAGCCAAGGGCAGATAACACTGGAGCCCGATCGTTCCGCGGTGACCTGGCGCGTGCCAAGGTGCTGCGGATTTCGATAGTGCGGGCCAAGGTGCGAGGGTGTTTCGGATCTTATTTGCGGCGGTTCGGCTTTGCTTTTGGGTGCTTGGCAAGTTGCTCGGTTTCCCATCGCGGAAGCGTACGCGTCGGACACTTCCGGGATCATTCCAGTCGGTTGCGCAACACGCGTTTGATTTTGATGACGCACCGCAACGAAAGCCTGCGCGGCGACGCGGTAATTTTCTAAGCCGTGCCTTCGGCCGGATGAAACTCAAATATCGTGTGGTCTTCGGGCTGGGGGTCGCCGGCACAGGTGGCCTGATCCTGATGTTTGCGGCGATGATGGTCTACTATACCGTCGTCTTTCCCGATCCGCTTGCCGTTCGCAATAACGATAGCCCTCCGCTTATCAGGATTCTGGCGCGCGACGGTTCCACCATTGCGGAGCGTGGGGCGTCTCATGAATACGTCCGCCTCGCCGACTTACCGAAGGTCGTTCCGGCAGCGGTCGTTGCAACGGAAGATCGTCGCTTCTTCGATCACTACGGTGTCGATCCAGCGGGCACGTTAAGGGCGATGTTCACGAACCTCCGCGCCGGGCGATACGCACAGGGCGGTTCGACTTTGACGCAGCAGCTCGCAAAAAATCTCTTTTTAACGCAAGAGCGAACGTTGACCCGCAAGCTTGCCGAGCTCGGGCTGGCGCTATGGCTTGAAATCCGACTGACGAAAGACGAGATCCTCGAACTCTATCTTAATCAGGTCTACTTCGGCAGCGGCGCTTATGGCGTGGGCGCGGCGAGTGAACGGTATTTCGGCAAGCCTGCCAGCAAACTCACGCTGCCAGAAGCTGCAATCATTGCGGGCCTTCTGAAGGCACCTTCAAAGTATTGCCCGGCGACGAACCCCGATGGCGCCCGTGCTCGCGGCCGGGTCGTTCTTTCCTTGATGGTCGATGCCGGGTTCATTTCACCGGAGCAACAGCAGCGCGCTCTGGCTCAACCGGTTGTTTTCAGCGATCCCAAAATTACGACAGTCTCCGCCGATACGGGATACGTCGTCGATTACATTCTGGATCAAATTCCGCCGATCTCAAGTACTGGAGACGCCGAAGTCATCGTGCAGACGACCCTCGATAAATCCTTGCAGCGTACGGCGCAGAAAGTCGTCAAGACGACGCTCGATAAAAGAGGTGCGGCGTTCGGAGCAAGTCAGGCGGCACTTGTTGTTCTTGACCGCGATGGCGGCATTCGCGCTCTGGTCGGCGGGCGGGACTATAATGAGAGCCAGTTCGATCGTGCCGTCAAAGCAAAACGCCAACCGGGCTCGGCTTTTAAGCCATTCGTCTACCTCGCGGCGCTTGAGCGCGGTATGACGCCCGATACCGTCGCGCTCGATGCGCCGATCACGATCGGGGGCTGGTCGCCGAAGAACGACGACGGCAAATTTTCTGGCCCGATCACCTTGCGGCAAGCGCTGGCGCAATCGGTAAACACCGTGGCCGTGCGTCTCAACCAGGAGGTTGGACAGGGACGGACCATCGAAATGGCGCGACGTCTCGGGATCAGATCCGATTTGCACGAAGGCCCATCGCTTGCACTCGGCACGTCGGAAGTGTCGCTGCTTGAGATGACTGGGGCATACACGGTCTTCTCCAACGGCGGCGCTGCGGTCGAGCCGCACATCATTTCGCGCGTGAGTCTAAGCTCCGGACGCGTGGTCTACGTCAGTCCGCCGCCGCGCACCGATAGAGTGGCTAGCCTCGACACCATCGGCGCTCTGAATGACATGTTGAACGCCGTTGTCGTGTACGGCACCGGGCGACGCGCCGCGCTCCCCGATCGGCCTATCGCGGGAAAGACCGGAACGACGCAGGATTTTCGCGACGCTTGGTTCATCGGCTATACCAGCGAACTGACGGCGGGTGTCTGGGTCGGGAATGATGACGGCAAGTCGATGAAACGTACGACCGGCGGCAGCTTGCCCGCAGAGATCTGGAATCAGGTCATGCGCGTTGCCAATACCGGGCGCCCGCCAACCGCATTGGCGGGAACGGTCTTCAGCCGACCGGACGCTGAGGGCGTTGGCGGTTTCGGAAAGGCGTCAATGTTTGCATCGGCCCGAACTCACATTCCTCGCGTCGTGCAATATCACGAGGTGCTGCCTTGGGCCATGAGGCCTGCACAACAGGTTGCGCAACAGAGGCACGAGGATAGGGCTGCGGACGGTGCGATTCCGGCGCCGACACATCCCATGACGAGCATCGGCGCGGATTTTATTGCGCGTGCTGTTGCAGACGAACCGGTCAGGAACTCCGTGACATTCTCGGATGACTCACATCAATCGCGTCCGGACGTCGTGTCGTTCGGAAACTGGTGGTGATGCGCGCGTCGCGCTAGCGGGCGCGTCCGTGCACCGGACCATAGCGATGCAGATCCGGTCCGCGAATCTGCAGCCAGTGCTTTGCGATTTCGAAGTCCGGACAGATTTTTTTCACAAGCGCCCAGAATTTCGGTCCATGATTCATCTCGGCGAGATGAGCAACCTCGTGGGCGGCGACGTAATCGAGGACGAAAGGTGGCGCCAGAATGAGGCGCCAGGAAAACGACAGCGCACCTGTCGTCGAGCATGAACCCCAGCGGCTGGTCTGATCGCGAATGGCGATGCGTTTCGCCTTGAGTGAAAGAAGGCCGGCGTGATGCGCCACGCTTTTTTCAAGATCGTGCCGCGCTTCTTCGAAGAGCCAGCGCGTCAGGCGGTTTGGTGCAAGACTCTTCGGGCCGGGAACGAGGATCCTCGGCTCGTCCGTTCCACGTTCGACGGAAACGATGCGCGTGCGCCGGTTGCCGGTAAATGCAATCTCGTGTGCTTCGCCACGCAGCGGCATTGTGGCTTCATCTTCAAACGGCACGTGGTTCGGTAAACTGTCGAGACGGGCGCGAACCCAATCGATGTGACGGCTAAGAAAGGTGCCGGCTTCGTCGAGATCGCACTGCAAAGGCAGCGTGACGATAACTGCGCGACGCGTTCGGCTGACGCGCAGCGTCAAGCGCCGTGCGCTCGGATGCCGGCGTACTTCGAGTTGTGCACCAATGTCTTCGAGACGGACCGACTGCGGTTCAGTCGACAATTCGGCGACGTGCCGTCTCTTGTTGATCCTCATGCGCTCTGCCCCCCAAAGCCGGCGCGCATCTTGTCGATGCAGCGAAGTGCGGCACGCGTGTGCCGGACCAATGCAGCACGAAAATGACCTAACAAGCTTCGCACCGCCGCTCCAGCAACAATGTCATACCGCATCCGTGCCCGGTGAAAGTGTGGCGCCACGGTCTCACAGCGAATCGGTCAATCCTAATTATTGCAACGCCTTGTCGATTGCCTGCGTCAACTGCGCGACATCGGTGCTGTACGGAATGGGTGCGACCAGATTTCCATCCTTGCCCATCAAATAGAAAATCGAAGAATGGTCGACGCTGTAGTTCTTCGGATCGCTTTGGTCAGGCACCTTCTGATAGAAGACGCGATATGCTTTTGCCGTCGCTGCAATATCGCTCGGACTGCCGGTCAAGCCGACCAAGCGCGGCGTGAAATTTTTGACGTAGGCTGCAAGTTTCTCTTGGGTGTCGCGCTCGGGATCTACCGTAATGAAGATCGGGACGATGTCTTTGCCGCGATCTCCGAGTTTCTCAAGAGCGGCCGACATGACCTGCAGGCCGGCCGGGCAAATATCGGGACAATTTGTGTAGCCGAAGAAGACGAGCATGTATTTGCCGCGGAAATCTTTGTCGGTCACGTGTTTGCCCGTCTGGTCGATGAGGCTGAAGGGGCCTCCGACCAGAGCCTTGCCGGTAACTTGGGTCTGACCCTGAGAGGGACCTTCGGCCGTTCTTGTACGAAGGGCCAAGGTGCCAAACGCAGCGCCTATAATCAGGCCGGCTACGGCAAGTCCAATCATCGTGCGGCTCATTGCTTGAAGTCTCCATTGCCCTTTGGGTAAAAAAGCAGCTGCACGTTCACGTTCTTTCGATTTTTCCGATTACGTGCGCAGGCTCGTCTATCATGCGGCTTGAGGTCACCACAGCAAAGTTTGGATTCCAGCGCCATGAGCATGCCGGCAGATAGCACGACCGCAGCCGCGCCGGTCTTGAAGGGCATCGTCAACGAGCGCGAGAGTCAACTCCGTCTCGTTACGAGCGTACGATTGCGTTGGATGGCGGTTCTTGGCCAGCTCGCTGCCGTCGCTCTTATCAGGTTAGTCTACGGCTTTCCGTTCAATATCGGAAGTTGCCTTATCCTGATCGCGATGTCGGCGTGGCTTAATGTCTTTCTGTCGATCCGCTATCCCGCGCGTCATCGCCTCAGCACGCCGGTCGCCTTCGGGCTTCTCGTCTACGATGTGCTGCAGCTTGCGGGACTTCTATATTTCACGGGTGGAATTCAAAATCCGTTTTCAGTGCTGCTTGTCGCTCCGGTTACGGTCGCGGCAGCGACGCAACCGCCGAAATATACGATCGCGTTGGGCGCAATCGTCGTCGTTGCCGGATGCGTGCTGATCTCGAATCACAATCCGCTTCCTTGGTATGAAGGGATGCGCTTCGAACTCCCTCGTGATTACAAGGTTGGTGCTTTGGTCGCGTTGATCGCCTCGATGGCGTTCATGGCCTTTTATACGTGGCGTCTGAATAAGGAGGCGCGACAGATGTCGGCGGCACTTGCGGCGACCGACATGGTTCTTGCGAGCGAACAGCGGTTACATGCGCTCGACGGACTTGCTGCCGCGGCGGCGCATGAGCTTGGCACGCCGCTATCGACTATCGTGCTCGTTGCGAAGGAACTTGAGCATGAGCTCGGCCCGGAGAGTCGTTTTCGCGACGATTTGCAATTGCTGCATAGTCAGGCCAAGCGGTGCAGAGAAATTCTTCAAAAGCTGACGCGTAAGCCCGGCGAGCAGGATCCCATGCACGCGAGCCTAAGTGTGGAAGAGCTTCTCGAAGAAGCCGCAGCGCCTCACAAAGCGGCAGGTAAAAGGATCATGATCTCGGCACATCCGTTCGCGGGCCAAGATGAAACGGCGCGCGTCGAGCCCGTCGTCCATCGCCGGCCGGGTGTGATCTACGGTCTCGGAAATCTTATTGAGAACGCCGTGAGCTTTGCCGTGTCGGAGGTGCAACTCACGGCACGATGGAATGCGACACACGTCGTCTTCACCATCGTCGACGACGGACACGGGTTTTCTCCGGAGATGATGGACAGCATTGGCGAGCCTTACGTGACATCGCGCCGCTACGAGGAAAAGGGCGATAAGGCGCATTCTGGGCTCGGCCTTGGGCTGTTCATAGCCAAGACGCTGCTTGAACGCTCGGGGGCGACGGTGACGTTTTCAAATCAGCCGCCGCCGCGAAGGGGAGCAATGGTCCAGATTGCCTGGCCGCGTAACGCGTTCGAGCTTCCTCCGGGCACTTTCGACTGGCCCGGGCGCCGCCGCCCGGAGGTCAAAATCGGTTAAGATTGCGACTTTTGGCGAAAAGGTATCAGCTCGAACACCCGTCTGGTAACCTTTCAGCCCGGTTTTTCGGAGTTTCAGGGCTTGCGGCGCATGTGGTGGCGTTGGATTATGGCTATAAGGAACAACTAAATAGGTGAGCCCTGATGCGGGAGGAGAACTTGGTTACCGAGGACCTGTCATTCAAGCAGGACGAACTGCCGGCCGACCGGTCGCTGGTCATTGTCGATGATGATCGCGCGTTCTTGCAGCGCCTCGCGCGAGCTATGGAGCTTCGCGGTTTCGAGGTGCGTTCCGGTCATTCGGTTGCCGAGGGTATTGATCTCATTCGTGAGAAACCGCCCGCGTTTGCCGTCGTCGATATGCGGCTCGAAGACGGTTCCGGTCTCGATGTCATCGCTGAACTTGCCAAGGCCCGCGCGGATTCCCGCGCCATCGTGTTGACCGGGTATGGAAACATCGCGACCGCTGTGACGGCTGTCAAACTCGGCGCCGTCGATTATCTCGCAAAGCCCGCCGATGCGGATGATGTGACCGACGCGCTTCTGGCGCCGAGCGATTCGAAGGCACCGCCGCCGGAAAATCCAATGTCAGCCGACCGCGTGCGCTGGGAGCACATTCAGCGCGTTTATGAATTGTGCAATCGCAACGTTTCGGAAACCGCACGCCGTCTCAATATGCATCGGCGTACGCTCCAGCGTATTCTCGCGAAACGCGCTCCGAAATGATCGAACGGGGCCTGTTTCGGCTCCGCTCCTTCTCCGATTTAATCCATCGCAATTCCGGCGCCCGGATCGCTTTGCCCGTGCAGCCGCGAGGCGGCCGTGCGTGCGAATGCGAGCGTTAAAGCTTTTTTTCGTGCAGGCCCTAATGGATGGCGGGGCGGTGCTCTGACGATCTCGCCCGCATAGGCGTCGGCGAGAATGAGGCCCGCATCGGCGGGTAAAACGTCGGCGGGAAAATCCGGGGCAACGGCGAACAACAGCGCGTCGCAGTAGTCTCGGTATTCGCGCCATTTCTGGTCGGCGCGGAAATCCGCAATGCTCGATTTGATTTCAACGATCCACGCCTCTCCATTGGGACCGAGTGCGAGGATGTCGGCGCGACGGCCGTTAGCGAGACAAACCTCGCTCAGACTTTCAAAGTTAAGAGCGCGTAAAAGCCGCTGCGTGCCACGGAGGATGGCACGCGCCTGCGAGTCGTCGCGCATGATGCTCGCGGAAGCGGCAAGAGAATGATTCATTGCGGAGGAAGGCGTGTCGGTCATGGTCCCGCCATTATGGCCATGCGACAGTCTCTCAGACAAGCAAGCGGCGGCGCGCCTTGTCCAATTGCAAGGTCCGCCCGTTCATTGACACCGCTTTCTGGGGGGACTGTGGCATGGTTTTCTGGCGTAATAGGTCGGCAAAAAAAGCCGAGACGCCGGTTGTCGTCAGCGAAGAGTCTGCTGCGGAAAAGTCGGAAGCTCCAAGTTCCGAGACGCCGAAGACCGACTCGCCGACCAATGTCGTCACGCTGGTCACGACGCGCCTTGCGGACAGATTGGCGAACGTCACCGTCGGTGCAACACCGCCCGAAACGCAAGACGCGAAGGCTATCAAGCCGCCAAAGGTTCCGACGGTCGCAGAGCCCGCCGCGATCGTTCCAGTCGATCAACCGCACATCTTCGGGCAGAAGCGCGCCGTTGCGCGGATTCGTGCAGCGCTATCGTCGAGCGCGGGCGAGCATCTGATCGTTCTCGGTGAACCCGGCACAGGACGGATGGCTCTCGTGGAATCTCTTGCCGCGGAGGCGACGCGCAAAGACGTCGATGACTGGATCTACGTCATAGAGCGGCACACGCCTTCGCGCGCCAAAGCATTTTCCGTTCCAAGCGGGGAAGGCGGCCGTGTTGCGAGAGAAATGTTTTCGGCGATCGACAAGGCGAACATCGCTTTCGAGCGCCACCTCAAGAGTGACGAGCACCGTATCAGCCTCGATCTGCTCGAAGAGGAGATTCGCTATCTTGGGGACAAGGCCGTCGAACAAGTGCGGCGGCGGGCGGAGGCTCAGAACATCGCTGTCGTCAAATCTCTCGATGGATATGTGCTTGCGCCGATGCACGAGGGACGCGTCGTGCGCTCGGACGTTTTCCGTGCGCTGCCCGAATCGTTGAAACGCAATGTCGAAGCCAAGATCACGACGCTGGAAAACGAGTTGCAGTCAATCGTCGCGACCCTTCCCGACATCGAACTCGAAGCCAGCGCGAAATACGAGGCGCTGATCCGACAAACGGCGTTGCGCGCGATCCGGCCCAGTCTTGCTGCGCTGAAGGAGTCGTGTGCCGATCACCCTTCGGCCGGTGCTGCCATCGACGCGGTCGAAGAGGCGTTCGTGGCATCTGCGGTTGCGAGTGGAGGGACTAGTGCGCAATCGGCGATGCTGCTCGATTTCGTCGATAAGGATTCGCCCGAACGACGAAAGGTCGTGACGGCCCGGAATGTTTCGGCCAAGGACCTTCTTGGTGAAATCGGGCGCGACGCACTTGGGCGCCCCGCGTATATCCCCGGAGAGCTGGCGCGCGCGGGGTCGGGATTCGTTATCATCGAAGCGTGGCGGCTGGCCTCCGATCCTGCTGCATGGTCGGCTTTGAGTGCGGCGCTAACCTCGCGGAAGATCACGCCGCTTTCCGGTCCCGGTATCTGCGTTAAGGCCGATCCGATACCGCTCGAAGCGACGGTCATTCTGATCGCCGACGATCAATCGTGGTCGAAACTGCAAGCGATTGAGCCCGGGGTCGCGAGGTATTTTCTGCATGTTGCGAAACTCGCCGCGACGGCGCCGCTTGCCGAACTGCCTGAACTGGAATTTTCAAAAGGTGCGGCGCGTTTAGCTGCCGACAACGCGTTGCGGCCGCTTGCGCCAAGCGTGGCACCCATCATCTATAAAGATGCGACCCGGCGCGGCGGCGGACGCGTTTCGCTGTCCTGTATCGCTCTGCTGCACCTCCTGCAAAATGCGGATTCTATTGCGGCGGATCGCTCCGCTTCGCAAATTCGCGCTTCCGACGTTACGGAAGCGCTCGCCCTACGCGCAGAGGCGGATGCCCCATGATGGCGCATGTGGCCGAGGCTTCCGAGCTTAGCGGCCGCGTCGTCTTGTGGCTCGATCCCGAGTTGCGGTGTACGCCGGAGTTTCTCGACGCACCATTGCGTCTAGCGGCGGCCTATGACGCGGAAATCGAGACGGTCGTCGTCGATCCGATTGCCGAGGACGATGGGGCCTGTGACGTCCCTGTTCGCAGACTGGCACGCGGCGCGGCTTCGGAGGTTCTGGCGATCGAGCATCGGTTCGAACTTCTGGCTGAGCGGTGCAGGCGCGAGGTCGAGCGCGCGGGCGCTAATCGCAAAGTCAAGGTTCATCATGCCTTCGCGCAGGGTGACGCTATCGATCGCATCGCCGAAATGTGCTTGGCGCGTGGTCCGTGGAACATCGTTGCGCTGCGCCTGCCGACACTCGGCGGGCAGTCCGTCGTCGGTTCGCTACTCGCAAACGTTAGTGGCGCCACCGGATTTCTTTTATGTGCCGAACATTCGGCAAGCACAAAATCTCCCATCGTGGTGATCGTCGAAGATGCCGATAGGTTGCCGTCGATGTTGCGCGCGGCGGAGCGGCTTTCTCAGCCGGACCGTTCAATTCATATTGTGATTGGTGCTGAAACCACGGCCGAGCACGTAGAACTTGAACAGCAGGCGCGCCTCTTGATGGCGGATGCGCCTACGGTCGTGTTCACGTCGGTTGGGCCGACGTTCGGTGTGCCGGGCGTGTTGACCGAGGCTGTTGCACGTATGAAGCCGAGCTTGATCGTTGCGCGCTTCGGCGGCGCGGCGCTTGCCGACGGCCGGGAACTCACTCGGGCGTCGGCTGCGACGCGTGCGCCGATATTGCTCGTTCGATAATTGCCCGGCAGGGCACTATTGTTGCGGCGGGAAGATGATGTTGGGATCGGCTTCTCCGATCGCGGACAGATCGCGGCCTTCATATTCGACGGCCAGGAGGACGTGGCGGATTGTTTCCAGACGGGCGCGGCGCTGATCGTTGGCGCGAACCACCGACCACGGCGCGGTCACGGTATGCGTAAAGCGGAACATTTCGATCTCGGCCAACGTGTAGTCGTCGTATTTTGAGAGCGACGCATAATCGATGTCCGATAACTTCCATTGCTTTAGTGGATCGTGGCGCCGCTCGAAAAAGCGCTCAAGCTGCATTTCGCGGCCGATCGTCAGGTAAAATTTGAAAAGCCTGATTCCATCGCGAACGAGCAGACCTTCGAACTCCGGCGCTTCGCGAAGGAAGATCGCCAATTGATGTCCGGTACAGAAGCCCATGACGCGCTCGACGCCGGCGCGGTTGTACCAGGAGCGGTCGAAAAGCACGATTTCTCCGGCCGTCGGAAGGTGGACGGCGTAGCGCTGGAAATAGAGCTGTCCGCGCTCCGTCTCCGTAGGCTTCGTCAAAGCGACGGTGCGCGTGTTGCGCGGGTTCATGTGCTGGTTAAAGGCCTTGATGCACGAGCCTTTGCCCGATCCGTCGCGGCCTTCGTAAAGGCAGACGATGCGGCCTCCGGTTTTCAAGTTGTGTTTCTGTAATTTGATGAGCTCGATCTGGAGCGCGAGGAGCCGTGCCTCGTACTCCTTTTTCTTCATCCGCTTGTCATAGGGATAGCCGCCCGAGCGCATCGCGCGCTCTTCGATCTCCTTCGGCAGTTTTGGTGCGTCGATGGAGAAGCCGCGCGGAAGTTGCGAAGCTGGTTTCGAAATGCAATGCGCCTGGCTAGCGAGCGGATCGATCGAAGTTGCTTCGGCGCCAGGTGACGGCGAGGTGCTCATCTCGGCCGCCTTGTCGTCTTTGGACTTGGATTTTGCCATCGGCATTTCGCTCCCATGCAGCGGTGCCGAGGCTAGCATATGGCGCTTGCCGACTTCGAGAGCGTACGGAAAAGGGTTAGCGATCCGGAAAATAGGAAAGCCAGCAGCTGTCCCCCTTGCAGACTGCTGGCTTTCCGTCTCCGCAGGTCCTGCCCCCCGGCTTGCCTGCGGAAAAATCTCAGGACCGATTTACCCGCGCGACTTCGAATCTGCCGCGGCAAGAATCGCATTCGCGGCAGCGGTCGTTGGGCTTTCGACTTCGGTGCGCTCACGGCGGCGCGGCGCGACCGGCTGGAAGGCGCGGCGGGCGTGGACCTCGCAATAGGGCAGCAACGGGACCTTGTTGCGGCCGCAGAAATGGAATTCAGCAGTTTGCGGATCACCGATCGGCCAGCGGCAGCTGCATTCGGTCAGCGTCTGGATCGTTTTGCGCTCGGCGAGCGGGATCTCGATTTCTTCGGCGGGCGGCACGTAGACTTCGGAGTCCATATAAAGAGCACGGACCGCGGGATTACCCGCCTGCGCGAAGCGCGGCTTCACGGGCCGCTTCGGATTGGCCATGCGCGTGCGCGGCCGATGCGTTTTCATGCGTGAAGTCGTCGCCCGGCCCGAAAGGCCAAGGCGGTGAACCTTTCCTATGACCGCGTTACGGGTCACACTTCCTAGGCGGCCGGCGATCTGGCTAGCGCTTAGTCCTTCCGACCAGAGCCTTTTCAACAGATCCACGCGCTCATCAGTCCAAGACATGCGTCGTATGCTCCCTCTCGAGCCGCATTTGCGGCGTGCACCCCCCGGTGCCCGCAGAACCACAGACGGCCGAACGCGAGGCCCAGACGCGCACAGTCGACTCGACAGCACGCGGCGTAGGACGACGGTCCCGACCGGTTACAAACGCGGAAACTTTAGGAAAACGCAGAACATACGCGCCAAGGACGCGGGCAGCGGATACAAGGCTGCCCAGGGCGCGGTTGGTGCCGATACACAGCCGAACGAGGGGCGCGGAGCGCCGCCACATCTCGTGGCCCAACAAGGGTAAATTACAACATGCTGAATCCCGCCTACAAGACAGAGGTTTAGTCTTAAGGGTATTGACAGGAATACGTTGCGAGCCAGCAACAGAACGATTCGCGGCCGGGGATATGTCCCAAATGCCTGTTCGAACCCTGTTCTTTCAACCATTGGGTTGTAGCGTTGCAATATTTTCCCGCAAGAGCCTGCCTAACGGGCCAATTCGTTGACAGCGGTGGACCCTGCGCGTATCAATGGTTGTGTTTGAGCCGCCGGAAGTGGGCGGCTTTTTGATTTTCCGCCTGAGGTTATCCACGCACATGGCAACTTCCCCCGCAGCGCTGGGGAAAACACCCGGCCGTTCCCCTTCTTCGCCAGGCGCGCCGTCGACGGCCGTCATGGGTACGTACGGCCGCCAAAACGTCGTGTTCGTGCGAGGCGAAGGCTGCTGGCTGGTTTCAGAGAATGGCGATCGTTATCTGGATTTCGGGTCCGGAGTGGCGGTCAATTCTCTCGGACATGCGCATCCGGCGCTCGTTGCAGCACTTAAGGCGCAGGCCGACAAGCTCTGGCACACCTCCAACCTTTATCGCGTCGAAGGGCAGGAGACTGTCGCCGAGAAACTGACGCGCCTAACATTCGCGGACTGCGTTTTCTTCTGCAACTCCGGAGCAGAAGCCTGCGAAGGCGCGATCAAGGTTGCGCGGCGTTATCATTATGTTTCGGGACATCCCGAACGGCAGCGGATCATCACATTTCGTGGCGCTTTTCATGGGCGGACCTTGACGGCGCTTTCGGCTGCCGGAAACGAAAAGTATCTCGAAGGCTTCGGACCGGAAGCGCAAGGGTTCGATCATGTCGAGCCGGGCGATCTCGCCGCCATTGAAGCAGCGATCTCGCCGGAAACGGCGGCGATCATGCTTGAGCCAATCCAGGGGGAAGGCGGTGTTCGCGCGTTCCCGCCCGAAGTTTTGCGCGCCATCCGCGATCTTTGCGATGAGAACGGCTTGTTGCTCGTGCTCGATGAGGTGCAGACCGGCGTCGGCCGCACGGGAAAACTTTTCGCGTATGAGTGGGCAGGCATAACGCCTGACGTCATGGCCGTTGCGAAGGGGCTTGGCGGCGGATTTCCGGTCGGCGCAGTTCTCTCAACGGCGGAAGCAGCGAAAGGTATGACGCCCGGCACGCACGGCTCGACGTTCGGCGGCAATCCGCTGGCGATGGCCGTCGCTTCAACTGTGCTCGATATCGTGTCGGAGCCTGAGTTCCTTGAGGACGTTCGGACCAAGGCGTTGCATCTGAAGCAAGGGCTCTCGGGACTTATGGACCAGCATGCCGATGTCGTCGAAGAGGTGCGCGGCGAGGGGCTGCTGATGGGACTCAAGCTCAAAGAGCATGTCGCGCCCGCCGAGGTCGTCAAGGCCGCCGCCAACGACAAACTGCTTGTCGTGGGAGCGGGCGACAATACCATTCGACTTCTTCCACCCTTGATCGCTTCCGATAAGGAAATCGCCGAGGCTATTCAAATTCTATCGCGCGCACTCTCGCGCGTCGCTCGCGAGGTTCGCTGATGCTTGAGAAAGCTCCGACTTTAATGACCGCAAAGCAATCGCCCCGGCATTTTCTCGATATTGCCGATCTCGATTCCAAAACGTTGCGTAAGATCCTCGATAATGCGCATGAGATGAAGCGTGCCGGTAAGCGCGTCCCGAAAGAGTTGCGTCCCAAGGGCATTGAGGACGTCGTTCTTGCGATGATCTTCGAGAAGCCTTCGACGCGAACGCGCGTCTCGTTCGATATCGCCATGCGGCAGCTCGGCGGCGGGGCGTTGACGCTCAATCATACCGATCTTCAGCTCGGGCGCGGCGAGTCGGTGGCGGACACGGCACGCGTCCTTTCGCGTTATGCCGACGGCATCATGATCCGCGCCAACGCGCACGCGACGCTCGTCGAACTGGCGCAGTATGCGACAATTCCGGTTATCAACGGTTTGACGGAGAAAAGCCATCCGTGTCAGGTGATGGCCGATATCCAGACGTTCGAGGAACATCTCGGTTCGATCAAGGGGCGTACCGTCGCCTGGATCGGAGACGGTAACAACGTCGCCGTCTCGTGGATGCACGCTGCTGTGCGTTTTGGTTTCAAGTTGAAGCTCGCCTGTCCGAAAGCGCTCTATCCCGAGGCGGAGGCCCTGGATTGGGTGCGCCGTGAGAAAGGCGACGTCGAAGTCGGGACTGATCCCAATGAAGCGGTCAAGGGTGCCGACTGCGTCGTGACCGATACGTGGGTGTCGATGGGACAGTCGGATGCCGCGAAGCGGAAAAAGATGCTTCAGCCCTATGCCGTCGATGCGAAGCTGATGAGCAAGGCGAACAAAAAAGCGATCTTCATGCACTGCTTACCAGCCTATCGCGGGCACGAGGTGAGCGAAGATGTTCTAGAAGGTCCGCAGTCGGTTATTTTCGACGAGGCGGAGAACCGGCTTCATGCGCAAAAGGCCATTCTTGGATGGTGCTTTGGCGGCTGATGGCCAGAGCCCAGGTCCATGGCGATTGAATCGCAGCCAGCGTTGACCGCATCGGACGATTGCCTCGTCGTTTTCCGCACGCAGCGGTCAAATGTCCGTGGTCGCCTTGTACGGCTAGGCAAGACGCTGGACGCTGTCGTTACGCCGCACGCGCTGCCCGACGTTCCCAGCCGCTATTTATCGCAAGCCGTCGCGCTCGCGGCTCTTTGCGGTTCGCCGTTACCTGAGGGCGGCAATCTCAATCTTCAGACGCGCTCTGACGGTGCCGTTTCGATCTTGGTTGCCGATTATGCAGCGCCCGGCCGGTTGCGTGGATATGCGCGCTACGACGCGGACAAGATTGCGAAAGGCGATGCGCTTGGGGACGGGCATCTTGCCCTTACACTCGATCCGGGACCCGGTGAAGAGCGCTATCAAGGTATCCTTGCTTTCGAGAATACACCGCTTGCGGCGACGGCCGCCGCTTATTTCGAGCAGCGAGAGATGATGCCGACGTTTATCCGGCTTGCGGTGGCGGATCAATTTATCCGCTCTCAAAACGCGGCCCCGGCACAGTCGCGATGGCATCGGCGGGCCGGCGGTCTGATGATGCAAAGCGCGGCGACGCAGGGACGCGACGACGATGACGAGGCTAGCGAAAATTGGCGTCGTGTCGAGATGCTCGCGGCGACGGTCGAGGATCACGAGCTTCTCGATCCGGAGCTATCGATGGAGCGCCTACTGCTTCGGCTTTTTCACGAGGAAGCGGTTGTTGTTGAACGTGTTATACCGCTTTCGTCCTTTTGCCGATGCAGCCGTGCGAAAGTCGAGAATGTGCTGCTGGCGTTCGGGGCGGCAGACCTTTCGGATATGCGCGACGAAAGCGGCCGGATCGTCGTCACGTGCGAGTTCTGTACGGCGCAGTATTCGTTCTCGTTGGGAGATTTGAAGCAGGCGCAAGACTAACCATCTTTTATCCTGTCGGAGCAGGATGTGCGTACGGCCGGACTTGTTTTAGCTCATAGCCCGCCGTTTGCGGCCTTGCCCTGCTGACCAGTTGCGTCGCGCGGGTCGCTGTTTTGGGGCTTTGCGCCTGAAACGTCATACT
The DNA here is from genome assembly GCF_035548195.1 of Hyphomicrobium sp. Taxonomy (GTDB): domain Bacteria; phylum Pseudomonadota; class Alphaproteobacteria; order Rhizobiales; family Hyphomicrobiaceae; genus Hyphomicrobium_B. Next base: position 120,891 of record NZ_DASZTY010000035.1, on the reverse strand, counting down.
GTGTCTTGGATCGTGCGCTGGCGATCTGCGAGCCGTCGAGCCTGCAAGTACCGGCTTTGTCCATCAGGACGAACGCGGGATTCGGCTTATCGACAAACTCAGCACGGGTGACCTTGCCATCGCCGTTGGCGTCGTAATATTTCAGGTCGGCTGTTTGAAAGAGACGATCGACTTTGACGAGATTTGGCCATTCGTCGGCTTCAAGCGAGTCGTCGTGATTGGTATCGGCACCATTGAAAAGATCTTCTGCGTACGACTTCCATTCGTTGCAGGTGACGACGTTGTCATGGTTGGTGTCCCAGCTTCCCGCGGCTTGCAAAAAGGCGCGATCGACGTCGGACAGCGTGTTGCCGCCAAACGGGTTGATCGAACCTATCGAACCAATCGACGGCAGCGGCGCAGTGGAGCAAGCCGAGAGGGCCATCCCGGCGACCATTGCGCAGATCAGATTAGAAACGGATTTCGAGCGCACGGGCATGGGACTGTCTCTGAGTTCGCGAGTGCATGCAGATCAGGGCGCATTGGTACTCCCAACACTGCGTCGATAGCGCGGCAGCATTGGAAAAAACGGTGGGTTGATGCCGATGAGCCCGAAGATGTCGCACTCATGTCACACGACCGTCCGGTATCGTCAAGTTTCTGTTTTTGTTCGGGAAACGCATTCGCGTTTGCGTGGCTTACGGGTTTCGGCTTGGTTTAAGCTCTCTTTACGCGTCAGCTCTCGGCCCAATCGCCGAGGCGAGTGAGAAATTCCGCGCATTTCGCGATTTCGCTTTCGGCGATCCATTCGTCGGCGGTGTGAGCCTGCGCGATATCGCCCGGTCCGCAAACGACGGCCGGAGCACCCGCGTCTTGAAACAGTCCTGCTTCCGTTGCGAACGAAACGGTGTGCGTCTCGTTCTGTCCTGTCAGCTTCAGCGCGAGCGCGACGACATCAGAAGCACGGTCTGCCCCGAAAGGTGGAACGCCTTCATTGCGCCTGATCGAGATGTCGGCCTCCGGCGCTACGGCCCGCATCTCGGGCAAGCAGTTTTCTTCGGCGAACGCGCGGAGACGCTGTTCGATGAGCAATGGGTCTAGCCCAGGAAGCGCTCGAACCTCGAAACCGAATGTGCATGTGACGGGGATGATATTCGACGCGGTTCCGCCATCGATCGTCGTCACCTGTACGGTCGGATAGGGCGGATCGAAGCGCGAATTGACGGTCGTATGCTTGAACTCGTCCTCGATGCGTTCGAGTTCTTCTATCAGGCGGGCGGCATAAGTGATGGCATTGACCCCGAGCGGCGCCATGCTCGAATGCACCGGGCGTCCTTTGACCTCGACGTGCCAGCGCACAGGTCCCTTGTGCGCATCGACGACGCGCATCGACGTCGGTTCGCCGACGATGACCATGCGCGGTTTCGGCAGGTTCTTGCCAAGATCGGCAAGCATCGGGCGGACTCCGATGCAGCCGATCTCCTCGTCGTAAGAGAAAGCAAAATGTATGGGTGTTTTCAGTTTGCGGCGCTTGAAATCCGGGGTGGCGGCGAGGACGGCGGCGATGAAACCCTTCATGTCGGCTGTGCCGCGTCCATAGAAGCGGCCATCGGCAATGCGCACCGTGAATGGGTCGCTGGTCCAGTTCTGTCCATCGACGGGCACGACGTCCGTATGTCCCGAAAGGGCGATCCCACCTCCGCCGTCCGGCCCGATGGTGGCGTAAAGCGATGCCTTTTCGCCATCGCTACTCACGATGCGGCGCGACGTAACGCCATGCTGACGCAGATAGTCTTCGATGAACGAGATGAGTTCAAGATTGCTGCGGTGGCTCGTCGTGTCGAATGCGACAAGGCGGGCCAGCAGTTCGGCCGGCGCGTAGATCGGACCTTTCGCATTCATTGTCTGTCGCGATCAATTCATGCTGCGCCGGGTATGGGGACTATCGAGCGAGAACGCGGGAATCGCAACGTCGAAAAGCTCGCCGGCTTCGTCAGTCATTTGATAGCTGCCGACCATGATGCCTTGCGGCGTCTTTAGGGGACAGCCCGAGGTGTAGTTAAAGGTTTCCCCCGGCGGAATGACGGGTGTTTGGCCGACGACGCCCGGTCCGCGCACTTCCTCGGTAAAGCCGAGTGCATCCGTTATGCGCCACATGCGCGACTTAAGTTGAACCGTTTCCGCGCCATCATTGCTGATCTCGACCGCATAGGCCCAGACGAAATGGCCGTCTTCCGGCGAGGATTGGTCCTCCAGATACTCCGGCTCGACGCGAATGCGGATGCCGCGCGTCGTGGCTTCATAAGGATGTGCGGCCGTGCGTCCACGCCGCTTCGATTTCAAGGTCGATGTGCTCTTGGTCATGGGTTTCCCGTTAGCCCGTGGCCGCTCGTATAGCTCCAGTGAGATCGTCCGCCAAATCTTCGGCGGCTTCAAGTCCAACCGAAAGTCGTATCATACCGTCGCTGATGCCTAGTTCCTCGCGTTGTGCGGGAGTCAACTTGAAATGAGTTGTGGTCGCAGGATGGGTAACGATGCTTTTTGCATCCCCCAGGTTGTTCGAAATGAGGATGAGGCGCAGCGCATTCAAACATTCGAACGCCGCCTTTTTGCCACCTTCGATTTCAAACGCGATCATCTGCCCGCCGCCCGGCATCTGCTTTTTGGCGAGGTCCGCTTGCGGATGGTCGGCGCGGCCCGGATAGAGGACGCGCATTACGCCATTGGTTTGGGCCAGCAGATCGGCAATTTTTGCGGCTGTTTCGCATTGCGCCTTGATGCGGATCGGCATGGTTTCCAAGCTTTTCAGCATGACCCAGGCATTGAATGGGGCCATCGAAGGACCTGTCTGACGCAACCACTCCTGGACATACTTTCCGACGAATTCCGTGGAGCCGAGGACGGCGCCTCCGAGGCAGCGGCCTTGCCCGTCGATGTGCTTCGTCGTCGAATAAACTACCACATCGGCGCCGAGCGCGAGCGGCCGTTGCAGCATCGGTGTTGCGAAGACATTATCGACGATCGATATGATGTCCTTCTCGCGCGCGATCTTGCAGACCGCGGCAATATCGACAAGCTCAAGGTTCGGGTTTGAGGGCGTTTCAAAGAAGAACAGCTTGGTGTTCGGACGGACTGCATCGCGCCAGGCGTTGAGGTCCTTGCCGTCGATCAAGGTCGAGGTGACGCCCAGGCGGGAGCAAATCGTTTCGATGACATTACGACACGAACCGAACATCGCCCGTGCGGCGACGATGTGATCACCCGCTTTGACATAAGAGAGGATCGCGGCCGTAACGGCGGCCATGCCGGTCGCTGTGGCGCGACATTCTTCAGCGCCTTCAAAGATCTTTAATCGATCCTCGAACATCGCAATCGTCGGATTGCCGAAGCGCGTGTATTGAAAGCCGGGGTCTTCCTGCTTGAATCGCGCTTCGGCCTGTTCGGCGCTGTCGTAGACGAAGCCTTGCGTCAGATAGAGGGCTTCGGCGGTTTCGCCGTACTGGGACCTCGTGATACCGCCGTGAACGAGAGCGGTCTCGGGCCGCCAATTGTGCCCGGAAGATTTTTGCTCGTTTTTCGTCATCGGGAACAAGCCTTTCGCGCCAACAAAAAACCCGGTCCACAATCGCCGGACGTCGAGGCCGAGCGCAGGAAACCGGGGGAGCGCACACGGCCTCTTTAGCGATTTGTTTAACGTGGCTGCAAGCCGGCCGGCCAAAGGACCACGAACAGAGCGGGGATTAACGCCGGTGCCTCTTGGCGTCAAGGGCCCACTGCCTTAGGGATCGAAACCGCTGGCGTTAAACAACGCTTCTGGTTTCGATGAAAAAGCAAAGCAGGCAGATGGCGAGAGCAGAAAAGACAATTGCGGCGACGAAACGTGGCGACGCGACCACGGGTATCGTACCGTCGCAAGGGATCGCGCGGATGATCGCGTCGGGGCAGGTGCTGCTCGCCGAATCTGCCGCTGAGACGCAAGTGCAGCCTGCGAGTCTCGATCTCCGGCTCGGGCCCGTTGCTTATCGAGTGCGTGCGAGCTTTCTACCGCGCCCCGGGGGCCGGGTACAGTCGAAGCTCGACGATCTTGCATTGCATACGATTAGCCTCAGCCAGGGGGCTGTTCTCGAAACGGGGTGCGTTTATATCGTGCCGCTGCTCGAAAGCCTGGAGTTGCCGCCGGACGTCGAAGCGTCGGCCAATCCAAAAAGTTCGACAGGGCGGCTCGACGTTTTTACGCGCGTGATCGCGGACGGTGTCGGCGCGTTCGATCAAATTCCGCACGGATATTCTGGTCCGCTCTTTGCGGAGATTTGTCCGCAAACGTTTCCGATCGTCGTGCGCAAGGGATCACGATTGTCGCAAATCCGCTTTCGCATTGGCACTGCTGCCGATAGCGACGTCGATCTGCGGGAGTTGCACAAGCGGGAACGTCTGGTGTCGTCGGACGATGCGGATATTTCGGGCGGTATCGCGTTGACGGTCGATCTTGCAGGCGATGCGAAGGGCCTCGTCGGTTTCCGCGCGCGGCGGCATACGGGCGTCGTCGATGTCGACAAGCCGGCCTCCTATCCAGTCGAAGACTATTGGGACCCGATTTACGTCAAGGACAAGCACCGGCTGATCCTCGATCCGGATCAGTTTTATATTTTGGCATCGAAGGAAGCCGTGCATGTACCGCCGACGCATGCTGCCGAGATGGTGCCGTTTAATCCGCTCGTGGGAGAGTTTCGCGTGCATTATGCGGGGTTCATGGATCCCGGTTTTGGGCATGCGGCGGCTGGCGGTGTCGGGTCGCGCGTCGTGCTGGAGGTGCGCTCGCACAAGGTGCCATTCATTCTCGAAGACGGTCAGATCATCGGGCGGCTGATTTACGAGCGCATGATCGAGACGCCCGAGATGATCTACGGCCAGGGATTAAAATCGAACTATCAAGGTCAGGGTTTGAAGCTGTCGAAGCATTTCCGATAGCACTCTTTCTCTCACCCCACGTCATGGTCGCGCCGAGGCGGCCGTCGAGGGCAATGAAAGGAACGGTCCGGAGCATGCGGCCCTGGATGGCCGGGTCGAGCCCGGCCATGGATTAAAAAAACTGATCTTGAAAGCGCAGATGGCTCGTTATCGCTTCTTGGCTTTTTCGCTGGCTTTCAGGATCGACGAGATGACGCCGGGAAAGCGCTTCTCGATTTCGGCGCAGCGCAGGGCGTTGACGACCTCGGTGCCGCGGCGTTCGGAACGAATGAGCCCGGCCTCGCGCAGCACCTGGAAGTGATGCGACTGTGTCGATTTTGGCAGATCGGCAGGCGCTGCAGCCGAGCAGTTCATACCGCACGCGCCCCCGGCCCCGGCGAGGCGTTTCACAATTTCCAAGCGAGTCGGATCGGCGAGTGCATAGAGCACGCTTTCGAGGGTGATGTCCTCGATCGCCGGATGGACGAAGGGTCTTTGCATGCGGCGACATATAGACACGCCTTCGTGATAATTCAATAGTTCAATAATCTTGAACTACGGAAATAGCGTCCTTATCTAGCCGCAGTCCGAGGTGGCATGCCGGGTGGCTGTCCTACCTGAACAGGACAGACAAAATTATGAGGACGCCATGTCTAAACCTCTCAATGGCAAGATCGCGTTGGTCACGGGTGCGAGCCGTGGCATCGGCCGCGCCATCGCGGAAACGCTGGCCCAGGATGGCGCGCTCGTCGCCGTTCACTATGGCAAGAGCAAAGCCGGGGCGGACGAGGTCGTCGCCCAGATCAAATCTTCCGGCGGGAATGCTTTCGCGGTCGCCGCTGATCTTTCGAAGAAGGGCGCGGCGCAAGCTTTGTTCGCCGCGTTCGATCAGGAACTCACCAAGCGAACAGGCGATACCAAGTTCGACATTCTCGTCAACAATGCCGGGATCGCGCCGTTCGTCAGCTTCGGCGAAACGACTGAAGACATTCTCGACGAAATCTATAGCGTCAACGTCAAGTCGCTGTTCCTGATCACCCAGGAAGCCGTCAAGCGGCTGAAAGATGGTGGCCGCGTCATTTCCACTTCCAGCGTCGTTGCCAGACTTCCGGGCGTGGCCGTGCCGGCTTATTCCATGCTGAAAGCGCCTGTCGACAACGTAACAAAAGCGCTGGCGACAGAACTCGGCGGGCGGGGAATAACGGTCAATGCCGTCGCGCCTGGGGTCATCGATACGGATATGGCATCAGGGCTCGTCAAGGATCCTGACAGTCAAGCCTTCGTCCTGAACATGCAGGCCCTGAAACGGATCGGCAAGGCGGAGGAAGTCGCTGATCTCGTCGCATTTCTCGCGGGGCCGCAGTCGCGCTGGGTTACCGGCCAAACGATCGAAGTCAGCGGCGGCACTGCTTTGAGCTTCTGATTTTTCTTCCCCTCGTCTCGTCCTTCCCCGGAACTGGCGCCGAATCCCATGGATTTCGGCGCTTTTTTTGCCTTCGTCACAAATCTGCCGCTTGCTTTCTGGCAACAAATGCTGCTCTTTTCGCGCGCTTCATTCGAAAAATGCCCGCAAACAGCGCGTTTTTGGGCTTCGACGATGTAGTGTTCGACACCAAATCGATTCGCAAATGAGAGGGATACCCATGGCGAAGGCTCCGGCGAAGTCGGCCTCCAAGACGGCCGCAAAGATTGAAACCGTTACTTTGAAGCATATGGCGGCGGCGCTTGCCGAGGCCCACGATATTCCCAAGAAGCAGTCGATCGCGCTGCTTGAGGATCTCGTCACTGCAATCGGTAAGCACCTGAAGAAAGGCGCGCGCATCCGTATCGGCGGCCTCGGCGTGCTGCAGGTTCGCAAGCGCCCGGCGCGCATGGGCCGCAACCCGGCAACCGGCGAAGCCATCAAGATCAAGGCTTCGAAGAAGATCGCGTTCCGAGCCGCCAAGGAGCTCAAAGAATCGATCTAACGCTCGCGTAAGCGGGTGGAATCAAGAAAGGTCGCCTTTGCGGGCGGCCTTTTTTATTGGCGCTGACGACTCCGCTTCGCGGAGCCGGCCGCCAGCGCGGGGCATCAGCGGTCGTCGAAGTCCGTCATCCTCAATCGTGCGAACGCTCTTGTGAGCGCGATTGGGGATCCAGCATAAACTTGCCGAAGGCGCAATATATTTGGTGTCTGCGACAACTTTTGCGTTGGATCCCCGGCCTTCAACGCGTCTGCGACGCGCTTGGCTGAGGATGACGAATGGTTCAGCCGCTGCGGAAAAAGTTGGAGATGAAGCGGCCGTAGATTTCGGTCAGCTTTTCGAGATCGTCGATGCTGGTGTGTTCGTCCACCTGATGGATCGTGGCGTTGACGAGGCCAAACTCGACGACCGGGCAAATGTCTTTGATGAAGCGTGCGTCCGACGTGCCGCCGCCTGTCGTCAATGCGGGCGTGCGGCCGGTGACAGATTTTACTGCGTCGGTCAGCGTGGTTACGAGCGGTCCAGGCTGGGTCAGAAAAACATCGCCCGTCCCGGAAAAGCTCAAATCGTATTTCGCACCAAGTTCTGCAGCCGCACGTGCGACATTATCGCGAACCCAGGATTCGATCTTCGGTCTGTTCCAAAGATCGTTGTAGCGGATGTTGAGCTTGGCAACGGCTTGGCCCGGGATAACGTTGGTCGCCGTGTTCGGCACAGAAATAACAGTCACCTGGAGATTGGACGGTTGGAAGTCCGGGGTTCCGTCATCAAGCTTTGCAGATGCCAGGCGATCGATGATGCGGGCGAGTTTGGGCACCGGGTTGTCGGCGATCTGCGGATAGGCGGAATGACCCTGTTTGCCGTGAACGACGATCTCGGCATTGAGCGAGCCGCGGCGGCCAATGCGAATTTCATCGCCCAATGCCGACGGGTTCGACGGTTCGCCGACGAGACAGGCATCGACGACCTCGTCACGGGATTTCAGCCAGTCGAGGATCTTCATCGTGCCGTTGATCGACGGGCCTTCTTCATCGCCCGTGATCAGGAAGGATAGCGAACCGCGCGGCAGGCCGCTGTGGTGGTGAATATACTTCAGCGCAGCGGAAACGAAGGCGGCCACGCATCCCTTCATATCGACGGCGCCGCGGCCGTAGACTTTGCCGTCCCGGATATCGCCTGAAAATGGCGGGACGGTCCACGCGGCTTCGTTGCCTGCCGGAACGACATCGGTATGTCCGGCAAAGGAAAGATGCGGACGACCGGATCCGAGGCGCGCGTAAAGATTGTCGACGTCTGGCGTTCCGGGTTCCGTGAAGATGAGACGATGACACGTGAAGCCCGCGGGTTCGAGAATGTTCTGCAACAGCGTCAGGGCGCCGCCTTCGTCCGGCGTCACGCTTTGGCAGCGGATGAGTGCTTGGGTCAGAGCGACTGGATCGGTTGGGACGAGGGTCATTGCGTGCTCGGCGTGATGTGAAGCTGCTCTACGGAGGGCAGAGGGATGTCGCGGCCTTCGAGGCTTTGCACCATAGTGATCTTTTGCCAGATCTTACTCGAAAGTTCAGATGTGAGCCGTTCGATGTCGCCAACCGTATCAACGACTACAGCATCGCTCAGCGTTTCGGCATAAAGAGCCGCACACTTGGCGGTCAACGATAGCATCTCGGAGCAGTAATCGAGATAACGCATCAGCGAAAATGGGGTCAGATCGCGATCTGGCGACGTCGATGTCCGTGCCGAGCCCATGGTGCTTGGGTCTTTGGTCAACTGATGCATGTCGATGACGTGAACGATCGAACGAAGCTCGTGTAGGGCCGAGAGCGTGCGCGTGCGTTTCCATCGTGTTTCGAGGGTGGAAATGAAGAAGGCTGCACCGCCCAGTAAAACGGCGATATTGAACAGAGCGTCGAGCCCTTGTAGCGCTTCTGACCATTCGTCCGTTCCTTTGAACGTCGTCGCTTGCGATATGAGATAAGCAAGAATGGCTAGGGCGGTGCTTAAAAGGCCGACTAAGAGCGTTCTTAGCGTCCAGTTAGGGCGCGAGACATATGCGATCCGCTCGGACGTTTGGCGGGCAACGGAGATCAGTTCGGCACAAACGCGTGAAAGGCCAGATCCGGAAAAACGCTCGCCGATACGCTGTTCGAGACGTTCCAACGTCTCGATGATTTTGTCAGCGTCGAGCGAGCGATACCGGTCTTCTCTTTTTGCCAAGATTTAATCTCTGAGCAATTCGTTGATGCTCGTTTTTGAGCGCGTCTTTTCGTCGACGCGTTTCACGATGACGGCGCAGTAGAGATTTGGCCCCGGTTCGCCGTTCGGCAGTTTTTTTCCGGCCATGGAGCCAGAGACGACAACGGAATAAGGCGGGACCTTGCCGAAGAATTTCTCGCCGGTCGTGCGGTCGATGATGGTCGTCGATGCGCCAAGATAGACGCCCATCGAGAGGACCGAGCCCTCACCGACTTGGACGCCTTCGGCGACCTCGGCCCGGGCTCCGATGAAGCAATTGTCTTCGATGACGACGGGGCCAGCCTGGAGAGGTTCGAGGACGCCGCCGATGCCAGCTCCTCCCGAGATGTGGCAATTCTTGCCGATCTGGGCGCAGCTACCGACCGTGGCCCAGGTGTCGACCATGGTGCCGCTGTCGACGTAGGCACCGAGATTGACGAACGAAGGGAGCAGCACCGCGCCTGGTGCGATGTAGGCGGAGTGGCGGACGATGGCCCCAGGGAGCACGCGAAAACCACCTTTGCGGAAATCGGCCTCCGTCCAACCCGTGAATTTCGGGGGCACCTTGTCCCAGTAAAAGCTTCCCGCGGGGCCTCCGGTGATCGTTTCCATGTCATTGAGGCGGAACGATAAAAGGACGGCCTTCTTGAGCCATTGGTTTACCGTCCAGGTGCCGTCCTTCTTCTCGGCAACGCGTGCCTTACCGGTGTCGAGCAGGTCCAGTGCGCTTTCGACGGCATCGCGAACCTCGCCTTTCGTCTCGAACGAAACGGAGTCCCGGCTCTCCCACGCCGTCTCGATGGTCTTCTGCAAATCGAGGAGGTTGTGTGCAGGGGCCATTGCGTTCCGATCTCCATTCAACGTCGTCATGAAATGCCGACCGGCCTTGTCGCCCCTTGCCGCGAGCCTGTCAATTCGGCGCGGGCGGTTGGCAAGTGCGCAATCGCGGCCCCCTTAACTGACAGTGTAAGAACAGTTGCAATGTGCCTCGCGCGCGATATTGCGGGATAAGCGAATCTGACATCTTGCCGCTTCGTCGGGACCGCCGTTCGCGGCCCTCGCAACAAGGAACGACGTCCATGGCGAAATCGGAAAGCACGAGCAAGAAAGTGGCGACAGCGGCCTCGAAAGTTCTCCGGAGCAAGACTGCGAGCAAAGCTGAAAAATCGGTGGCGGCTTCGGCGTTAACGCAGAAAGGCAGCACGGAAACAACGAGCGCCAAGGTCGCGGCGACGGCGTCGAAGGTTTTGCGCGATCCAAAAGCGAGCAAAGCTGCGAAGTCGGCGGCCGCATCGGCGCTGACCCAGAAGGTCAAGAAGAAAAAGTAATTCGATAAGCAAAGGACGTCATCCCGGCGCAGGCCCGGGATGACGGTGTTTCGGCTCAGTTCATCGCGGATTGGATGAGCTTTTTAGCGTCGTCGGAATCCCATTCGGCGGCGCCGGCGAGACGGCCGACTTCCAGGCCGTCCTTGTTGATCAGGATCGTCGTCGGCATGCCGATGAGCTTCAGCTCCATGCCTTGCTTGGCGGTCGGATCGGCGTAGAGCTTCACCTTGTCGGCTTTCAGGTTATCGAGAAATTTGCGCGAGGCGTCGTAGCCTTTGTGATCGAGGCTCAGCGCCACAACCTCGAACTTGTCGCTGCCGAGGGCGGTTTCAAGCCGGTTGAGTGCCGGCATTTCTTCGCGGCAGGGACCGCACCAGGTTGCCCAGAGGTTCAATAGGATCGTCTTGCCCTTGAAACTCGAAAGCTTCACGTCCTTGCCGTCGGCGTCCTGGAAAGTGATATCCGGAAGCGGCGCGGGCGTCTTTTTGGCGACGAATGCCGCCATTTTTCCGAACTTGAACGATGATTGCCCCGATTCCCCCACTGGCGGTGGAGACAAATCCTGTGCCGCGGCTCCAGATTTCGACGAACCTGCGTTGTCGAACCCGCCTCCGATAACGTATACGGCCCCGAACCCGATCAGCGCCGACAGCGCCACAATCCAAAGGCCCTTCTGCGGTCTTGCCGCTTCGTTCGCTGCCATCTGGGATCCTTGTGTTTTCTCGCTAAGACGGAGCCATCAGTGACCGATAAGCCCGCCAACGCCATGTGGGGTGGCCGATTTGCAATGTCGCCGGCCGAGATCATGCAGGAGATAAATGCCTCGGTCGGCTTCGACAAGCGGTTAGCACCGCAAGATATTCGCGGCTCAAAGGCGCACGCGCAAATGCTGGCCGATGCCGGAATCATTACAAAAGCCGATGCGCGCGAGATCGCGAAGGGGTTGGACCAAATCCGGGCGGAGATCGAAGCCGGAACGTTCGAATTTTCGGTTGCCCTCGAAGACGTGCACATGAACGTCGAAAGCCGCCTGAAAGACCTGATTGGCGCGGCGGCTGGACGCCTGCATACGGCGCGTTCGCGCAACGATCAGGTGGCGACCGATTTCAGGCTCTTTGTGCGCGATGCCATCGACGGCATCGATGCCGCGCTCGAACGCGTGCAGCAGGCGTTGGCGGAAAAAGCAGAGGCACATGCGGCAACCGTCATGCCGGGCTTCACGCACCTTCAACCTGCGCAGCCCGTTACGTTCGGACATCATCTGCTTGCCTATGTCGAGATGATCGCGCGGGATCGTGGCCGGTTTGCGGATGCCCGGAAGCGGCTTAACGAATGTCCGCTCGGGTCGGCGGCATTGGCGGGAACTTCATTTCCGATCGACCGCAAGAAAACGGCGGCAGCGCTGGGCTTCGACCGGCCGATGGCCAATTCGCTCGATGGCGTGTCGGACCGCGATTTTGCGCTGGAGACTCTTGCCGCGGCGGCGATCACAGCCGTGCATTTTTCGCGCCTCGCGGAAGAAATCGTCATCTGGATGACGCCGCAGTTTGGCTTCGTGAGGCTGTCGGACCGCTTCACCACGGGTTCGTCGATCATGCCGCAGAAGCGCAATCCGGATGCGGCGGAACTGGCGCGTGCCAAGGTCGGAAGGATCGCGGCGGCTTTCCAGGGGCTGGCGATGGTGATGAAAGGGCTGCCGCTCGCCTATTCGAAGGACATGCAGGAGGACAAGGAGACGACCTTCGACGCGCTTGCGAGCCTCAGGTTGGTGATGGCGGCGATGGCGGGGATGATCTCCGATCTGGAGCCGGTGCCGGAGGCCATGCGGGATGCGGCGGGACGGGGATACTCCACCGCCACGGACCTCGCGGATTGGCTCGTCCGGGAACTCAAGATGCCTTTCCGGGACGCGCATCATGTGACTGGCGCCATCGTCAAGGCGGCCGAGACCAAAGGCGTCGATCTCGATCAGCTGCCGCTTGCCGATATGCAGGCGGTCGAGCCGAGGATCACGAAAGCTGTATTTTCGGTGCTTTCGGTGGAAAACTCGGTCAAGAGCCGAACCAGCTATGGGGGAACCGCGCCACAGAACGTCCTCAAAATGGCGCGTCACTGGTTGCGCCGGTTGGAAAAGGAACGGAGTAAGGTCTAAAACCGCCGGGTAGACAGCCTGCACGTTTGCGGGCCGAGGGGTATTGGAAGGTCGCACGCATGGGGGCGCTTCTGCGCATCAAGTTCGTGACGCTCGCGGCGCTGTTTTGCGCCTTGGGGTTCGGATTCGCGGGCTGCGGCGTCAAAGGTCCGCTTGAGCCGCCGCCGGATGCAAAAGTGACCGGTGAGGCGAAATCGCCCGAGGCTCAGGACCCCGGCTCGAATTCGGATGCGCCGAAGAAGCCGCATGAAGGGTTCGTTCTCGATCCGCTGTTGCGCTAGTTTTTTGGCGTCGTCGCGGAATTTCAACGCTGTTGCGACAATAGCCCTGGACGGATAGCGCCTCTGCGGGCAAGAGGTTGGAACCATCCAACCGGCAGTTCGAATAAATTCATGCATCATTTCCATTACAAATCCGGCGTTCTCCATGCCGAGGATGTCAGCCTCGCGCGTATCGCGGAGGAGGTTGGAACGCCATTCTACTGCTATTCGACTGCGACGCTCGAACGTCACTACAACGTATTGGCGGAAGCTTTTCGCGATCAGAAGGCGCTGATCTGCTTCGCCGTCAAAGCCAACTCAAATCAGGCGGTGCTCGCGACAATGGCGCGGCTTGGGGCGGGCATGGATGTCGTCTCGGAGGGCGAGTTGCGCCGCGCACGAGCGGCCGGCGTCCCGGCAGAGAAGATCATTTTCGCAGGCGTCGGAAAAACGCGCGCCGAAATGGCGTATGCGCTTGAGGAAGGAATTCTCGGGTTCAATGTCGAGAGCGAGCCCGAGCTTATCGCGCTGAGCGACGTTGCATCCGAAATGGGCAAGACCGCCTCCGTCGCGATTCGGGTTAATCCGGACGTCGATGCGAAGACGCACGCGAAAATTTCGACGGGCAAGGCCGAAAACAAGTTCGGCGTACCTTACCGCGACGCGCGCGCTCTCTATGCACGGGCGGCAAAGCTGGCGGGCATCCACGTTTCCGGTATTCATATGCATATAGGAAGCCAGATCACCGATCTGGCGCCATTTCGGGATGCGTTCGCGCTGATGCGTGAGCTCGTGCGCGATCTGAAAGCCGACGGTATTCCGCTTGGACATCTGGATATCGGCGGTGGGCTTGGTGTGCCTTATCGCGGCGCGGACGACGTGCCGCCGACTCCGGACGAATACGCGGCTGTCGTAAAGGCGGCGCTTGGCGATCTCGGGCTGAAGATCGTGCTGGAGCCGGGGCGGATGATCGTCGGCAATGCCGGCGTGCTCGTCACGCGCGTGACTTACGTCAAGGAAGGGGCCGAAAAGACGTTCACAATCGTCGATGGGGCGATGAACGATCTGCTTCGTCCGACATTGTATGAGGCCTATCACGATATCTGGCCCGTTTCGGAAGAGCGGAAGGCTATGTCGCCGGTGCAGCAGGATATCGTCGGGCCGGTGTGCGAAACAGGAGACTTCCTTGCGGAGGATCGGGCGCTGCCGCCGGTCGAGCCTGGCGATCTCCTCGCCGTCATGACGGCAGGTGCCTATGGGGCCGTCATGTCGTCGACATACAATACGCGATTGCTCATTCCAGAAGTTCTGGTCAGCGGCGACCACTATGCCGTCATCCGGCCGCGTCCGAGTTACGATGATTTGATTGGTGCGGATCGCGTGCCGGATTGGCTTAAAAAGTGATCCGTATTTTTTCTCTGTTCCACGGCCGGGCTTGACTCGGCCATCCAGCGCGTTCCCAGGTCTCATCGCGCTGCCAGACGTTCTGGTTTCCGGATATCTGCTTGTGCAGCCTCCAAGATGACGGAACCGGGAAGCGGTCCCGAATTCGGCAACAATTGCTGCCTAGGATCGTTGAAATTAAAGCCGATTTACTGGTGTAGACGTTGCATTTTGTTAAGGGACGGGGCCATAGGCCCATGTTAATCTTGGTGTAATGGCTGACCCTAGAGACACGGATACCAATTCCGCGCTTTCGCGATCTTTTGCCCGCAAAGTTCGCCTTAGTACGCTTGCCCTTTATTTCGAACGTCTATGGCCGCGTCTCTGGCTGTTGATCGGCCTCGCGCTGCTTTTTGCATTACTGTCGTTCGCGGGCGTTTGGCCGTATCTCGACGGCAGCATCCATAAGCTGGTGCTCGCTGCGTTCGGTCTCGCGGCCGTGGCTGCGGTGGTTTACGCGGTTTATGCGCCTTGGCCGACGCGCGACGAAGCAATCCGGCGGATCGAGAAACGCTCGGGTATTCCGCACCGTCCCGCAACTTCCTACGAGGATACGCTTTCCTTCGGTACTGAAAATGTCTCGACGGCCGCGCTTTGGCAGGCGCATCGCGAACGTCTTGCCCGTGCGATCGCACGCCTTCGCGTCGGTAATCCGAAGCCCAGGACGGACCGTTTCGATCCGTGGGCTGTGCGCGGGCTTCTGCTCTTGTTGCTCATCCCCGCCGCTCTCCTTGTAGGCGGCAGCCTGAGTGATCGCCTCGCGTCTGCGTTTCGGTTCGGGGTCACGGGTACCGGGGCACCAACGCGCGTCGATGCGTGGGTCACGCCGCCGCCTTATACCGCGCTGCCGCCGATTTTGCTTTCCGACGGATCGCAGCTGGCGATGACCGAAGATGGCAAAGAAAAGCGTTTCTTCGAGGTGCCTGATCGTAGCTTGCTGACGCTTAGAGGCGTCGGTTTTGGTTCGACGGCCGTGTCTTTAGAGGTCTTGAGCGATGGCGCGCCGGAGGCCGTCACGATTCATGCCGAGAAGCGCAAGGCTGGCGATACCTCAAACGTCTCTGAGGTCAGGTATCAGTTGCGCAAGTCTTCGCGGATCAGGGCGCTCGCCGGTTCGCGGGAACTCGGGGAGTGGACATTCGACGTCGTTGTCGATGAGCTGCCGAAGATCGCGATGACGAAGGCCATCAGTGCCACACCGCGCGGCTCCATGCGGGTATCCTACAAAGCCTCCGACGATTATGGCGTCGCCAGTGCGCAGGTGAAACTGCAGCTCTTGCCGCCGAAGCCGGGCGATCCGACGAAATCATGGGCGCGGCCTCCGCCGTTGACTGGGCCTCGTCTGCCGCTGGAACGTCCGCCGGTTCTGAGCCTCAGGATTCCGCGTCCCGGTGCAAAGCAAGTCGATACGTCCACGTTGCTCGAAGTTGGTGAGCATCCGTGGGCGGGGCAGCGTGTCAAGTTCTGGCTCGAAGCTACCGACGTCGGCGGGCAAATCGGCAAGAGCAAACCGATCGAGATCGTGCTGCCGTCGAGGCACTTTAAAAATCCGCTGGCGCGTGCGCTGATCGAACAACGCCGCAAGCTCGCGGAAGATTCCCGTAATCGACCGATGGTCGTCAAAGGGATAGATGCCCTGACGCTGGAGCCGGAAGGCTTCATCACCGACACGTCCGTCTATCTCGGGTTGCGAGCGATCTATCATCGCCTGGATCGTGAAGGCACGCGCGAAGCGCTGAAAGAGTCGGTCGACGAGCTTTGGCAGATCGCGCTGCAAGTCGAGGACGGTAACCTTTCGCAAGCGGAACGTGCGTTGAAAGATGCGCAAGACCGGCTTTCCGACGCGCTGAAGAAGGGCGACGACAAAGAGATTCAAGATGCTTTGGCCGAACTCAAAAAGCGTCTGAGCGATTATCTCAACCAGATGCAGAAGAACGCGGAGAAGAACAATCCGTCTGGGGACCAGCAGCAGAACGATCAAATGCAGCAGCTGGGCCAGCAAGATCTCGATCAGATGATGAAGGATCTTGAGCGGAGCGCAAAGCAAGGCTCGCGGGAAGAAGCCGAGCAAATGCTGTCGCAGTTGCGCGAATTGATGGACCGTCTGCAGGCGGCCAATTCGCCGGAGGCGCGCGCTCAGCAGCAGCGCGCCGAGCAGATGATGAAGAAGCTCAATGAGCTCGATAATCTCGCGCGCAAACAACAGCAACTGATGGATGACACGTTCGGCGAGCAGCGGCGTCAGGAAGGTCAGCAGCCGCAAGGTGGCTCGCAGGATGATCCCAACGGACAGGGCCGGCCGCAAAAAGGTGGTCCCGGTCAGCAGGGCCGCAGTCCGCAGGGCGGCCAGCAAGGCATGGATGCGAACAGGCAGGGCGGCGGACAACAAGGCGAAGGCGAGCAAGGCTCTAGCGGCAACAATGTTGGACGGCAGCAACGCGGCCAGGGCAGCCTCCAGGACCGCCAGGCCGAACTGCGCAGGCAGCTCGACGAGCTGAAAAAGCAACTCGACCAGATGGGCGCGGGTGATCCCGATAAACTTGGCAACGCCAAGGATGCAATGGGTAAAGCCGAAGAGGCTTTGAAGCAGAACGATCTCGATGAAGCCGGAAATCAGCAGGGCCAAGCGTTGGAGCAGATGCGCCAGAGCGCGCAGCAGATGGCCGAGCAGATGCAAAAGAATGCACAGCAGCGGATCGGCCGCGGCGGTAATTCTCCGCGCGATCCGCTCGGACGGCCGCAGCGGGCGCAGGGTCCCGATCTCGGGACATCGGTGAAAGTACCTGACGCCATCGACGCGCAGCGGGCGCGCGAAATTCTCGAAGAGCTGCGGAAACGGTCGGGCGACAGTCTGCGTCCGCAGGAAGAACTCGATTACATCGATCGGCTGTTGAAGCGGTTCTGAGGCGAGATGCGGAAGGGCAAATACTTTGCGACGGCGGCAATCGTTTGCGCATCGGTTGTCCTTCTTTATGTCGCGAACGCAAGCTCACTAGAGCCGCCGCCTGTTGACGGACCGGGCTTGCTCGCGCATCGCGGCCTACATCAGACGTTCAGTACCGTGGGACTGAAAAACGATACCTGCACGGCGTCACGTATCGACCCGCCGCGTCACGGCTATCTCGAAAATACGATCCCAGCGATCAAGGCGGCTTTCTCGCTTGGCGCTTCAGTCGTCGAAATCGATGTGCATCCGACCACAGACAAGAAGTTTGTGGTGTTTCACGATTGGACGCTCGATTGCCGGACGGATGGCCACGGGGTCACGCGCAACCATTCGCTTGCGGAGCTGAAAAAGCTCGATATCGGTTACGGCTACACAGCCGATGGCGGAAGGACGTTTCCCTTTCGAGGTAAGGGCGTCGGGCTGATGCCGTTACTCGACGAGGTTCTCGACGCATTTCCCCAACGATCTTTTCTGATCAACGTAAAAAGTAACGATGCCGAGGAAGGCGTGCTGTTGGCCGATGCGCTCGCAAAGCGCCCACCGGAGGAACTCGCGCGCATCATGGTCTACGGCGGTGACCGGCCGATCGCTTCGCTGAAAAAGCAAATGCCTCACCTTCGCGTCATGTCGCGCGCGAGTATAAAATCGTGCTTGCTGACGTATGTTGCGCTCGGATGGAGCGGCTACGTGCCCACGTCGTGCCGGGATTCCATTCTGCTCATTCCGAGCAACATCGGTCCATGGCTTTGGGGCTGGCCCAACCGCTTCGATGCGCGCATGGCTAAGGTCAACACCGTGACGTTCGCGAGCGGTGCTTATACGGGCGGACAATTTTCGACGGGCATCGACAGCATGGACGATTTCCGTCGCCTGCCGAAGGGTTACGCGGGCGGTATCTCGACCGACCGCATCGAGGTGCTTGCGCAAATCCTCAAACGATAGAGCGTTTGCGGTTTACTGCGTGGCTGTCTTTGGCACGAAGCGTACGAGGAAGCCGCCGATCGCCTGATGGCTGATGAGCTTCGCCCCGGCCCAGCCGTTCGGCGGCTCTTCGCCTTTCCACCAGCGCGAGAACTGGCGCCACATGTCGATCGGATACCAAGTGCCGTCGCGTCCTGTCAGCGGACCCCAGTAATTTGCGGCCGTAAATTTGTATTCGACGAAGATCGAGCCGGTGCGCAGGCGGAACTCCAGGCCGAACAGAGCCTGCGCGCATGGGCCGGTGTATTGATATTCGTAGGTGCGGTGCGCGTCGGACTTCAGATGAATTTCGGCGTGTGGGAATGAAAGACCGGCGCCGATACCCGCATAAGGCGAGATGATGCCGAGCGACGGCAGGCGCACGAGGCCGTTCAGCGTCAGCATATTATGGCCGTGCGTCCATTCGAGCTTGTCGAAGTAGTCGCCGATCTTCGCGGTTGCAGGAGCGGGCTTGCCGTCGATCGTGCCTTCGAACGGGCGGTCGCCCTTCATCGGCGCGTAGACCTTCGAATGCGTGAAGTCGAGCATCGTGCCGAACAGGCCGCCTTCAAACCAACGCTGGAAACGGACGCCGTAGTAAAGCGGGTTTTCGAACGGCTTGGTGTACCAAGGGATGTTTGGGATCGTCAGGTCGGTGACGCCCTGCTTCTTGAGATGGAAATCGCTCGGATAGTGATACGGCGCGCCAAGATAGGCGCCGAAGTCGGATTCACGTCCCGGATTATGCGCAGTTGAAACGGGTGCGCTTGCGGATGCGGCAGGGGCGGAGTCGCGATCGTTGGGAAGCGCCGCCGAAGCGACGAGAAGCCCCATCGCGGCGACTGTAGCCGTAATCTCTGCGGCTCGCGGAATGTCGGGCACCGCCAGCGGCCATGTCGGCCACGCCGGAGTCTTCAATATTTCGCGCATCAACATGGTCTGCTTCCCCCGGGAGCTCTCAGCCGAACGATGGCATTGATCGATTTCGTCGGCATTCCTGTTGACCGCGTGCCCCGCAGCCGCAATGGCTTTACGCGCCTCCCCCGCCTGCTTGCAAGCCGTCGAGCATCCGGTTTACTGCGGCAATCTGCGGCGCGCTGCGCGTCAGATACTGAGCGCCGGTATAACCCCACCAATCCCAGCACCCTTGCGGGTTGATTGGGGAAGCGGCGATCTGTGGAAAAAGGACGATCAGGCGGTTGGTGTCGGCCCATCGCGCGAAGCCCGATTCCTTGACGAACGTGTCTCCGACGATTTCCCGGTTTTGGGCACAGCCATGAAAGGCGATGTGCACGCGACAGCCTGGCGTCTCACGGCAGCTTTTTGGCACGTAGACCACGCCAGTTTCGGCAAGGCCGCTGTCGGCTTCGTTTTTGAGAAATGGCCTCTGATCGAAGTCTATGAACTCGCCGGTGGGAGATTGAGCGCGGGGCTGCAGCGGTCCGTATAATTGCTTCAGCAAAGCACCGGCCTGGTCGTAATTGCAATTGACGACATAGGGTTCTGCCGACGTGGGGCACGCATTACCTTCATCGTCGGTGACGAAGGCATGTCCCGCTGGGATATTCGAAACGAGATTGATGTTCGCTTCGGGTACACCCAGTTTGGCGTAGAACTCTGCCGCGTGTCTTACGATAGATGGGGCGACGGTGTGATCGGACGTTCCGGTGAAGAGATAAATGCGATCGTGCATCACGTCGGCGATGGGATCGATTTCGCCTTTGGAGGCGCGCTCCTCGGCTTTCTTGGCAAGCTCCGCCGGGTCGGCGACGCCCCAGGCTTCGAGGAGGTCGAGCATGCAGCCGTTGACGGCTTTACTGAGATTTAGAAATGCGGTCCCCGTTCCGGGTATAGTATTGGCGAAGATGCTTTCCGAACAGCCATATGGGCCGCCAGCGATGATCGCCGCGCCGACCACGCGCTTGGCGTGCGCCATTTGAAATTGCCCGGCCATGTAAGCACCGGATGAGATACCCGAGACGGTTGTTTGATTGACGTCTGCGCCGAGAGCCGGAAGCGTGGGGACATTTTGCGCGTGCTTGGGTTCTTTGCATCCGCCAAGAGTAAGCAATACGGCTGCAGCGGCGATATGAATGACGGTTCGAGCCAAGGTCCCGACGGGGCATGTCATCGTGCGAAGTCCGATCGAATCAGAGGATGCAATTTGCATCCACCGCAAGAAGAATCAAAAGCATGTCTATCATGCACCGCAGCGTAGCGTGTGCGCTGGCGTAACGTCACCGATGCCCTTGCTATCTTATGCGGAAGGACACGCGGTCGGTGCGGCCATTGGCGTCGATGACGGTCAATTTGGCGAAGCCTGGATCGCGCGGCTGCCAGGTGACATCGCGCGTGTGCGGATCGGATGTGATCGGCGCGCCATCGACGAGCCAGGTCAGCGGCAACGCGCCGCCGTCGGCTTTGAGCACAAGCGGATCGCCGCCGAGGTCTGACTCTTCGATTTCCGATTGATCGGGCGGAAAGGAGATCAGCACGGGCGGCTCTATGAAACGTCCCGTTGCCGGGTCGTCGCCCGGATCGCGCCAACGTTTGAGGGGGGCGGGAAGATCGGCATTCGTTCCGCGGATCGCATTGGCCGGTGCGCTTTGCAGCGGAACGCGCTTCTCCGATATGCGCGCGAAAGCATCGAACAGGATCGGCGCGGCGGCGGTGCGTCCGAGGATGCCCGGGACGCTGGAGTTGTCCGGCTTTCCGACCCAAGCGGCGACGACATACTTGCCATCGTACCCGATGGCCCAGGCGTCTCGATAGCCGTAGGACGTGCCGGTCTTGTAGGCGAAGCGGCCGCCCTTCGCGTTCGGCGGCGGCGGGGCATCCTTCAAGACGTCGGTGACGTACCACGCGGCAAGCGGCGACATCAGGCGGTGTGCGTTGACGAGGGGTTTAACGCGCGTTGCTGCCAAGGCTCGGGCGCGTTCGTCAAAGCGATGTACGAGCGCGATGCTGTCGCCGCCGCGCGCCAGCGCTGCGTAAAGCTGTGTCAGTTCTTCAAGCGTCAGGCCGGTGCCGCCGAGGGCCATCGCGAGCGTCGGTTCGGATTTGTCGGGGAAGCGCGCTTCGACGCCTGCGCGATGGAAGCGGCCGACGAGCTTGCCTGGTCCGACCCGCGCAAGCACGCGGACGGCGGGGATATTGTAGGACTGCTCCAGGGCTTCGCGGATCGAGACTGTGCCGTGGAAATTTTCGTCGAAGTTTTTCGGCGCGTAGGTGCCGAAGCGCGTCGGGCGGTCGTCGATGAGCGTTTCCGGATGTGCGAGACCTGCTTCGAAGGCGAGTCCGTAGATGAACGGTTTCAACGTTGAGCCCGGCGAGCGGATGGCGGTGGTCATATCGACCGCGCCCTGGCGTTCCGAATCCATGTATCCGGGCGAGCCGACCTCCGCGAGAATTTCGCCGGTTTGGTGATTGGCGACGATGACGGCAGCGGAAACCTTGTCGCCAATAAGCTGCGCATGTTCTGCGACGAGCTTTTCGAGGTTTGCCTGCAAGTTGCGGTCTAGCGTCAGACGAATGATGTGCTCTTTTGGATGTGCGGCGACCTGCTCCTCGGTCAGATGTGGCGCAAACATCGGAAAGGCGTAACGCGCCTTCGGCATGCGCTCTGTTCTGGCTCTCGCAGCGTCGGCTTGCGTTATGACGCGGGCTGCGACGGCGCGGGCGAGGACGCGATTGCGCGCACGGCGAGCGGCTTCGGGATAGCGGTCAGGGCGACGCTGCTCGGGTGACTGAGGCAAAGCCACGAGCAGCGCACATTCGCCGAGCGAGAGGCGTGTCGGTTCCTTGCCGAAATAGGCAAGCGACGCCGCGCGGACACCTTCGAGATTGCCGCCGAACGGTGCGAGGCGGAGATACAGCTCCAGGATTTGGGTTTTCGATAGTTTGCGTTCGAGTTCGATGGCGCGGGCCATCTGCCGGAGTTTGCCGTTGGCCGTCCGCTCGTGCTTGCCGTCGAGCAGGCGCGCGACCTGCATCGTCAGTGTCGAGCCGCCGGAAACGATGCGGCCGTGGCGGAGCATCTGCAGTACGGCGCGCGCAACGGCTTTCGGATCGACGCCGTGGTGGCTGTAGAAGCGCTTGTCCTCAAACGCGAACAGCATTTTGAGATATTTCGGATCGACGTCTTTCGGATCGAGCGGCAAACGCCAATTGCCTTCCGATGTGGTGAAGGCCCGCAATAAGCGATGGTTGCGATCGACGACGGTGACGGAAGTTGCCTTTGCTTGTTCGAGCAGCAGAGGTCCGGCGTCGGCAAAGGCTTTGCAATATAGGCTGTAGGCTGTGCCCGCACCGGCAAGCATCGTCACGAACGTTGCAAGTGCCAACCATTTCAGCGTTGCGACGCGGCGTCCTCTCCCCTCCCCTTGACGGGGAGGGGGCGGGGGTGGGGTGTGAGAAGAGTTGAGGTCTATCGGATCATTTGAGGTCGTGTTTCTCCACACCCCTAACCCCTCCCCGCGTGGGGGGAGGGGAATAAGAGAGGCGATGCGTTTCGAGAACAGACCTCGCTGCACGCCACTATTCCTTCGCTGAGACGGTCAACGTGCCGGCGGCGGTGCGGGCATAACGCTCGGGACGATACATATCTTCGACCGTTGCCGCGGGATGGATGAACGTACCGGGACTTACAGCGCGCACGATGTAGGCCAGCGTTGCGGAGACCTTCGATGTTTTTTGCCGTGTTCCCCCGCCGCCGAGTGCAATGCTCTCATCGCCGGGGATCGCGGCGTCATCGGAGTTGGGATTCGCCGCCGCCGTGCGGATGTTTCCGAAATTGAATGCGGCGACGAAGCGATCGTCACGGAACTCGGTATGCTCCGGTTCAGCTGTCGATTTCAGCCAGGTGAGGCTCGCGATCGAACCGCTATCGACAAGATGCGGATTCTCGATCTCGAAGCCAGCAGGTAAGTGATCGACGACCATAACGCGGCCGCTATCGTCATCCGAGGTGACCTTCACGGTGATGACGAAGCGGTCGTTCTGCTTCACGTCGGCTTTGCCGCCCGAAAGGCTCGCGAGATCAACGGGCTTGCCGTCGAGCGTGTAAGCCTTTCGCTCGATGGTGAAGCCTTTCGAGACGGCCGGTTCCGGCGTCAAGGCGGCGCCGATGACGGAGATCACGGCATCGACGGCGGTATCGCCGTTGTTGGTGATCGTCAGTGCGCCGTTTTTCAGCTCGGCGGGTGTGAGGCCGCGCAGCACCGGACCGGACGATGGCTTGCCATCGACCGACAGTGTCGTCGCCTTGACTTCGTCGTTCAAGGCCTTGGCGGCGAGCAGCATCCAGGCCTGCTCTTGCGTGGACGTGTAGTTTCGGGACTCGTAAGCCTTGGCGATGACACTTGCGAGTTTTGGTTGATCGGCCTTAGCGACGCCGGTCTCCGCGGCAAGCGTTACAAGCGCGGCGCCGTCTCGCAGTCTCGAACCGTAGTCGTTGCGGTAGCCGAAGTCCGGCGTGACGTCCGGCATCATCGCCGTTGCGGCGGCGAAGGCGCGCTCGGCGCGTTCCTTGTCGCCCATCATTGCCAGCGCGGCTCCGATCTGCGCTTTCGCCAATGGAGTCGAGAAGCGGTCGATGCGCGTATCGGCGTAGTAGCGCAGATCGCCGATCGGTGCTCGCGCGTTGCGAGCGAGAACATAGAGCGCATAGGCGCGATCCTCGCCGCCTTTCTCGAAGTCCGACGCATAGGCGATGAAGTTTTGCAGGCGATCCAACGCGCGGTTGAAGCCTTCGCGCGGGACATCGTAATGCGCTTCCTTCGCACGCGTCAGGAAGTCGGTGACGTAGGCCGTCAGCCACAGATCGGTATCGGACGGGCCCCAGACGCCGAAGGCGCCGGACGAGTCCTGCATTTCAAAGACGCGCGCGATGGCCTTTTGCACGCGATCTTTGAGTTCTTTGTCTTCGGCAATCCCGACCTGCGCGGCCAGTGCGTTCGCCACGACAAGCGGCATGGCACGGGACACCGTCTGCTCGGCGCAGCCGTACGGATAGCGATCAAGCTGGGCCAGAAGCGTCGGCACGTCGAGACGCGCGGCCGGTCCGACCGACAGATTGATGCGCGTCCGTGACGGGATCAGATCGTATGCGAGATCCGAGCTGACGCTCAGCTTGCCGCCGGGCTTCAGCGACGAGATCGTCGTCCGTTTGATGTCCCCTGCGGGCGGCATCACGTCGAACGTCATTTCGCGCTTTACGGCGAGGTCGTTCGGGCCGGTGACGACAGCCTTGAGGGTCAAACGGCCAAGCTCGTTCGGCTTGAAGTCGATGCGCTGCATCTCCCGCTCGCCGGTCTTTAGGTTCACCGTCTTGTCCGCGATTGAGGTCAGCGTTTCGTTTGTGTCGTCGCCTTCCTTCTTCGACAGCGTCAGCTTGTATGCGGCCGATGGCCCATCGACATTGTGCATGTCGAAGCCGAGCTTAACGTCGTCGCCGAGCCTCATGAAGCGCGGGACTGCGACGGTAAGTGCAACGGCATCGCGGACGATCAGGTCACCGGAGCCGTGGCCGACTTTGTCCTTGCTCCACGCAACCGCCATGACACGGACGGTGCCGTTGAAGTCGGGCAGTTCGAAATCGACGCTCGCGGTGCCGTCTTCCTTCACGCGAACGATGCCGGAATAGAGCGAGACAACGGTTTCGACTGTTGGATTGCCCTGCATGGCCGGGCTACCCGCGTCGCCGCCGGAGCGGAGCTTGCCGCGGTCGGCGCGCATGCCGTCGATCAGGCGACCGTAGAAATCGCGAATTTCGAACGACAGCTTCTGCTGCTGGGCAAACCAGTCCTCGGGAGCGGGCGTCTGATAGCGCGTGAGATTGAGAATGCCGAGATCGACGGCGGCGACGACGACGCGTGCGTCCTCGCCGGGAGCCAAGCCATTCACTTTGAGCGGGATGTCGATCTTGCTGCCCGATTTGACTTTGTCCGGAAGCGTGAGGGCGACCTTCAGCTGATGGGCGCTCTGATCGACGGGCAACCATTTGATGCCGATGGCACGGCTCGGCATGCGCTTCTGCACCTCGTCCATCGGACGATAGAGGAGGGCGGTGACGTAGGCACCTGGACCCCAGGTGTCGGAGACGGGCACGTCCACTTCGCCGCCGCCTTTGGCGATATCGACTTCCTTCATCAAGTGAAGGCCGGTGCCGAGAACTGCGATGAGGGCTTTGCCGCCGAGTTTCGACGCGATGCGGAGCTTGGCGGTGTCGCCGGCTTTGTAGCTGTCCTTATCGAGCGCGACGTCGAGCTGCTCGGGACTGTCGACGGCGTCGCCCGATGTATACCAACCGGCGTTGAAGATGATGCTTGATGCCGGGCCGTTCGGATCGTTCGACGCGACGTCGAGGCGATAGCGCCCCCAGCGGATGGCTTGCGAAATGCGCGCAGGTCTGTCGGCGTTGATCGAAAGAGGGCCGCTGCCGATCTTGCGTTTTACGGTCACGGCTTCGTAGGTCCAGGAACCGTCGCGCCGGTACCATTGCCAATTCGTGTCAAGGCGGGTCAGCGTCCAGGTCAGGTTGCTGTTCGACTCGGGCTTGTTGTTGCCATCGAGGAGCACGACGTCGAAGCCCGCGCTTTGATCTTCAGGGGCGGTCAGGTTGTCGAACAGCGGCTTTATGCCGACGCGTTCGAGTTTCAGATCGACTGGCAATGTCAGATTGCGTTCGATTGTGCGGCCACCGGCTTCGCGCAATTTGACGCTGATTGCGGCTTCGAGCGGTTTCGGCGTTCGTGACAGTTGCGGCAGGGCTATCGGGATCGCGGCCTTGCCGTCCTTGTCCATCTTGAGATTCGATGGCAGAGGCTGGCGCGCAGGATTCACGAACTCGTCGGCCTGACCGAAGACGTAGCCAGCGTAGCCTGGAACATCTTTGTTCGATGCTTTGACGACGACCTCGCCTTCGAGACCGAGGCCGGCGGCGGGCGGACCATAGAGATAGTGGCCGTCGGCGTTGATAGTCTGGTTCTCGTCGGGCGAGAGTGCTTTCACATCCGCCGACAGTTTCATGTCGAGGCGTTCGGGCACGAAGTCTTCGACGAGGAACGCACGCTCGGCGATGGCGGACTGTTTCGGATCGGTGTGCAACCACAGTCGCCAAGTGCCCGTCATTGCGGTTTTGGCGAGGTGGAGCATGAAGTCGCGACCGCCTAACCCCTGATCGTTCATAATCGTGCGTGTTTGCTCGACGCCATCGGGGCGCGAGACGATCAGCGTCGTCGGAACAGACGAGGCTTTACCGAACTGATCGCGGGCGAGCGCGGTGATGTTCACGTCTTCGCCGCCGCGGTAAACGCCGCGCTCGGTGTACATGTAGGCATCGACCGGACCTGCGGGATCGCGACCCTTGACGCCACGGTCCGAGAGATCGAAGGCGTTGAGCGTCAAATCGAGGAACGCGTATTCGCCTTCACCTTTCTGCGCGACGAGAATTGCGGGAGCAGATCCACCTTCGCCCTTGGTGATGGCGGCATCGAACTTGGCGTAGCCGTGCTCGTCGGTTGTTGCGGTCGCCAGCACTTCGTTGTTGCGTGCGATCAGCTTGACATTCGTTCCGCCGACAGGGGTTGCTTCTGCGAGCGAACGAACGAAGGCGTGAATGCCGTCGCCGCCGGTGAATGCCGTCAATCCAAGATCCGAGACGATGAACCACTGCGTGGCGCGCTCGTAGCTGTCGGTTTTCGATTTCTGCGACGGCGTCGCAACCATGACGTAGACACCCGGCTCAAGCTTGCCGGTGGCGTCCGTAACAGGGACGGCGGTCGTCACCTCTTCATTGAGCTTTGAGGCGATGTCCATTGTTCCGGAATAGACTTTGATACCGGTCCGGTCGCGAATGGTATCGACGTCATAGCTCGACAGCTGGCGTTGCATGTCGCCGGATTGCAGCGTCGCGGCGAGCGCGCGGTCGCCGATACGATAAACCTCGACGTTGATCTTGTTGGTGTTGGTGGTGACGACGGGAATGCCTTGCTGACCGCGCGACGGCAGCACGTAGGCTTTGCCCGTGAAGCGCACGAACGGCGAGCGATCCGGGACATAGACTGCGATGTCGGAGGTTTTAAGCAAAGTCTCGCCGATGTTCGACGGCAGCCCGGCGCGGATCTGAACGACGTATCGCTCGCCGTGCTTCAAGCCTTCGACGCACAGCTGGCGATTGTCCTGGACTAGGTTCTGCGGGTCTTTGCCGTTGACCGAGATGAATTTTGCGACGTCTGTTTGCGTGCGGCTCAATTCCTCGGAGAATTCGAGGCAGAGGCGCGGTGGCGTCGCTTCGTTATCTGTTTTGTAATCGGTCATGCGGAAGCCGTATTGACCGCGAAGTTTGTCGTAGGCTTCGCGGGTCGTTTGATTGTCAGCAAGATCGAGGCTGAGCTTCATGGCGTCGATCGCCGGGCGCCAGTAGGACCTGCGCTCCAGCGTTTCGCCGAGCACGTAGAGCGCGTGAGCCTTATCGGCTGTCGCATCCGCGAGCTGGTAGCCGCGATAGGCTGCGCCGGATGCGTAGATTGGAAGGTCGTAGCGTTCGCTGCTCGCATTGGGGTCAGGTTTGATCGCGAGCAACGCTTCTGCCAGGCGGCTCCAGCTGGTCCAGTCCTTATCGTTTTCAACGACGGCGGCGGCCAGATTTCGCGATGCGGCGCGCGGATCGGAATCAAATACCTTGTCGGCTTCGGCTTTAAGAACAGCCGCGGGCTTGCCCTCGGGCTTCCAGTTCGCCTTCAAAAAGGCTTCGTAGCGTTTGGCATCGGCGGCGATTCCATGATGCAGGAAGACCTTCTCGGCCGCCGTTGCTCCGTTGATCGTCGCCAGCAAAAGCGTTGTGACGAAAACGAGGCGCGCGAAGACGGTCATGGTGAATTTCCTTGTCAGTCGGTTAAGGCGCACATGGGCGCACTCAGCTTAGCCCGCGCGGAGTATCGCGCTCAAACGGCGAGGCCTAAAGACCAACAAGAGCGAACGGCCGAAGCGCGGCGGTAAATTGCGGATTGCCGAAGCTTGCGCATTCTTGCGCTTTTTTTCCACCGGTCCTCATGTTCGGGCAAATATATCAGGCCCGTGACAGGCGGTGATAACTTTAGAGAAAAAATTCGATGCCGGCGGACGCGGTTAATATGCCCGCGTCCGTTCCACGCGTCGGCTAGGCTCAGGCGTGTACTGGCATTTCAAGTTCTGCTGCTGTGCGTTCGCCTACTGGCGAAGCGGCCGCGGAAATGCGTCGCTGTCCTCGTTCTTTCCGGCAGCGATAAGCTCGGAGGGGATAGAGGAATTTTTCGCGGGCATCAGCGGTTTCGCGCGCGCCCAAAGTCTTTCGAACGAAATGATTGCGCATTTACGCGCGATGGGATCGGCTTTGTGATAAAGCTCGAAGGCATCGCGCTTGTTCGGATCGCGGCGCAGGCAATCGCCGATCCAGACGTGCGTGCGACCGATGACGAGCTGCTCATGGGAAGCGCCAAAGCGTGGGTCCGACAAAAGGCGGCAGTCGACGCCTGCAATGTCACGCAATGATAGCGCCGCCGGATCTTCGGTTCGTGCGTCTGCAACAATCACGCGGATATCGAGCGAGGCACCATGGGCTTCCGACAATGCCGCGATTAAGGCGCGTGCCGCAGGGCTTTCGTTGCTCCGTGCGATGACCGTTACGATACCGGCCGCGCCCGGACTTTCGGCGAGAGCATCAAGGCTCTCGGCGATGAAGTCTTTGAGCCGCGTTTCCTTATCCGTTCGAGACATCATCATGAGCCGCGAAGGCGTCGAAATGCGCATGTGATAATACCCTATCGTCAACCCATCGCCGCTGCCGGGCGATCCATTCGCCGGCTGGTCCCGACAGATGCATTAAGCCGCGAAGAACGTTAAACAAGCGTTGCCGGTCGGTTCGATTTATGGCGAAGGTCATTATCTCTTTTTCTGTCCAAGTATTTCATTCGGCGGCCGGAGGGGTGATACGCCGGATCAACGTCTTGTCGACCGCAGACGGCAGGTCTTCTTCGTTGCCGAACGCGAACTCCTCCGACCGGCTGGGACGTTCTTCAATTGTTTGCGTATCCCGTAATTGCGCCAAGGGTTTAGCGACTTGCGAGAAAACGTTTCGCAAGGAAGCCGGAATCACGGCCTCGCTGACCGGGAGGCTGAACATCGCCGTTTCTCGTTCGAGTGTAATCCGCGCCATTAGTCCATCGCGCGGTTGCCTGGAGGCGGTAGCGTTCGCTTTTTGGTTCAGCTGAGAATTTAAGCCAGGCTGCGGGATCGTTACGACTGTCGCGGGGCGCGCCTCGGGGTGGGGAGGCCGGGAGATTTCGTCCATCGCCGCGGCGTTACTGTTCGCCGCCTTTACCGTCACGTCGGCTTCCGGGAGCGGTGGCGGCGGAGGTCTGCGGACGCGCGGCGCCTGTGGGGCGGATGCAATGGGGGGTTGCCGTTCGGGACGATAGACGGCGGCGTAAGGACCGAACCGCCGGACATGCTCAGGATCAATGCTCGCGCGGGCAGCGGGCTCGTCGCGCGTCGATTCGAAGACCGGTTCGAAATCCTTGGCATTCGGGATTGCGTCCGTCGGGAGCGATCGTGAGGGATTGAACGGCGTCGTCGTCAAAGGCTCATCGGTAT
Organism: Hyphomicrobium sp.; assembly: GCF_035548195.1. Classification (GTDB taxonomy): domain Bacteria; phylum Pseudomonadota; class Alphaproteobacteria; order Rhizobiales; family Hyphomicrobiaceae; genus Hyphomicrobium_B. Next base: position 91,048 of record NZ_DASZTY010000035.1, on the reverse strand, counting down.
CAGCCTCCGCTCCGTCGGCCTGTCGTGCTTCGGCGCGCTTGGCGGCGCCCATGACGGCGCCGAGGATGATGTCCGACCAGGCGCCATTGGTGAACTTATAGACTCGAAAGGATTCCGAGCCGGCAAATTTGGAACCTTGGCGTGCGAGACGTTTCTGGATGCTGCCCGTCGTTGGCAGCAACGTGCGCTTGAATATTTTTTCTCGTTCGAAGCTTGCGAAGAGATTGGCGAGGAGTTGCGCTTCGACACGAAGGCCCTCCCGTTCGGCAGGATTGAGCCGCGGCGGCGCGTCGAGCGGCACGGCGACGTAGTAATCGCCATTCATGTCGAACACGACATGCCGGAACAACTCGAAGTTCTCGCGGATCTGCTTGTCGCGATGGATGTCATTAAAGCGCGTGAGAATATCGATGACCGGACCGCGCTCGGCGGCTTTCATTTTCGGCATCAGCCCGTCGAGTCGGCTGCCTGGCCGTTGTCCCATCGACACGAGGAACAAACAAAGGTCGACGAATAGCGCCACAGCGAGCGGAACGTAATCGCGTTTTGAAAGGCCGGACGCTTCATCGGCGTCGAGCGCAGCGCGTGACGCGGCGCTCGGCGGGTTTTCGACGGACTGAACGGCTTTCTTTTGCAATTCGCGCAATTCATCGGCCGATGGCGGCATCTTGAATGAGAGCAGGCCGTAGAACGTCGCGGTTAGGCGACGAAAGGCTTCTATGGTTGCTTCCGAGCCTTCGACAGCCGCGATTTTCGGCTTCTGCAATTCGGGAAGCTGATCAATCGCCTTTACGACGCCGCGCAATGCCATCTGCAACTGCGGATCAGGACACGAAATGATTTTCTTGCCGTCGCCAAAGGTCGTGCGTTCGGCGCGATCGGCGAGATCGGTACGAATTTGGCGAAGCTGCGGATCGGTGCGAAATGCGTTGAAGCCGGTTACCGTCAAATCGAGTTTGCGCCCTAGCGCGCGCATAAATTCGTTACGGGTGCCGGTCTTCGGGTCGAACGTCGAAGGATCGGCCGATACGACTTTAGCGAGATCGCCATTCAGCGCTTGCATGTCGCCGTTGACGGCGCCGATGCGGCCTTTGACGAATTCGGAGGCGAACGAGAAGCGCTGCGCGTCCTCCTCGCGCATCTTGCGGCGCGGGCCATCGCCCGGACGCGAATTCGGGCAGGAGGTGCCTTTCGTCCGTTCAAGCTCGGCTTTGTCGGTTGAAACCTGAGTCAGTTGCGTCAACGTCGCCTGCAACTGGGTTAGTCGGGTCGAAGCCCCGTGCAGGGCGTCTTGCACCTGCGAGACGGCGCTTTCGGCCGAGCGCGAGGCTTCGCCGCGGCTTTCGAGGACTTTCCAATAAAAGCCGAATCCGAATCCGATCGAGATCAGCGAGAGGAAGATGTATCCGGCCGCGTAGGAGAGCTTGGTAATGAAAGGTTGCGGCCGGAAAAGCTGATCGAGGAGCCAGATGATCACTGTCATCAGCATCGCGACGGAGAAGCCGACGATGACGCGATGCGTCAGCGGCAGCTCGCCCATATTGGCTTCGATCAGCTCGAGCATGCCGACGTAGGTTGCGACCCACGAAAGTGCGCCCAGGCCGACGATAAGGATCAGCCGTTTCCAGTCACGCCGTGGATGCGACGGCGCATCGTCTTCATCATTCGCCGCGCGGCTGCGCAGCGACGCCGTTTTGCGCCGAAACTCGGGTACTTCCAAACTCATTGCCGCCAACCCGCTTTTGGAGGTCGGTGCCATACTCTGCCGCCAGTCCGCATTTTTCATGTCGCAACTGCGGCTGGCGCGTGTCGAAGTGCTGACGGTTTTCGATCGTGCGGATGAATGTAGGCGCTTCGTTCATCGGCGTGTTGGGTATCCGTCGGGCTTCTGGCCTAGCGGTTGGCGGCAGCCAATTCTTTCGCGGGCGTCTGCGTTGTCGCGGTGGGCACAGGTCGGCGATGGGAAACCAAATCGCGGCGCGCGTGTGATTTTGCGTCGCGAGCCAAGTCGCGCAAAAGAACGTCGAGCAGCGGCGCCGCGATCTGGGCTGCATGGAGATGGCGCGCCCATGGCCGTGACGCGTTACCGGTGCCGACAAGAACGACGTAGGAATAGGCGGCACCGTTTGCAAATTGAAGCCCACCCGTTGCCAAGGTATCGACCGTTGCATCCGGGTCTAACGTGACGGATGTTCCTGTCTTGGCGAAATGCAGCCGCACGTCGCTTCGGCGCTGCGCGCACCATTTTGCGAGGCTTTGCAAGGTCCCATAAGACTTGCCGCCGGTCTGATAGCAAAGTGGTGCTCCAAGAAGCGTTTTGATGAGCCCTCTTGCCCGCGCGCGGATCAATGAATTCGGGATCAGTCCTTCGCTTGGTTCGCTGGCGATGCCACCGCCATTCCGGCCTTTCTGCGTGTAGTCGTAGGCCTTGATTAAAGTCGGCTGTCGTACGGCCCGCCCGCCTCGTCCGATCAGTGATGCCAGGATCACGCTCGACATGAAGTGGACCCGCCGGGGTGCGCCTGCAATCTGACCTAGTACGACCGCAGTCGAGGGGGGCGTGCCGCCTGTTGTCGCCGCAGGAGGCATTGCAAATCCAAAACGGTCAATCAGCCGTTTGATTGGCGCCTGACCAAGCGCGGCGCCGCGTGCGATCAATGGCGCGTTGAGCGAACAGGCGAAGGCGACGATTGCTTTTCGAGGTTGCCGCATCGCGCCTTTGGCGCATGTGTCGAGTCCGCTCGATGGAGCTTTGGGATCGGAATAAAGGCTTTCTGCCGTGTCGCGTCCCTGGTTTGCGAGTGCGATGGCGAGCAGCATCTTGCCGGTTGAAGCGACTTGGCGGCCTTCGAGCTTCGGGTCATAGAGGCCGTTTTCGCGATTCCTCGCCGGAGTAGAGCCGAAGTAGGCGGCTGTTTCTCCCGTTTCGTAATAGCGCACGATGCGGCCATCGGCGTCGGCAGCTACGACGATGATGTTCGGCAGCGTTTTGTCGGCGTTGGCTTTCTTAGGATCGAGCGTGAAATCTGGGTCGATGCGCGATGTCCACTTGGCGTCGAGCGTGGCAAGCTCGGTATCGATCTCATTTCGGAATGCGAGATTTTCACCTGCGTCGAATGTCGTTGTTACGCCGCGGACGTAATCGCGCCAGCCGAAGCCGTAGCGCTGTTTCATTTCTTCGCGAATACCGAAACGGGCCCCGGGCAGCAGCAGATTGGCGCGGATGACCGGGTTTGCCTCAGCGCGTTTCACTTCGCCTGGAACGAAACGTTCGAGGGTGGCTTCGAGCTTAGGCTTTACCTTCGGATCGGGCGGACCGCCTGCGAGCGCCATCAGTTCGAAGACAACTTTTCGTTGCTCGGCTTCATCCGTGATCAGTTTCTCGGCGCATGTGCGGGCGCGGACTTCCGTGATATAGCGCCAGCGATCCAGGCGTACGGCGTTTAAACGATCGTTGCCTTCGAGAAGGATGATCGGTTTGTTGACGGCCGATGCGAGGACAAACTGTTCGGCGGTCGTCAGATCTTTGGCTTCCTTGCCGAACACGACCTGGCTCGTCACCTCGACGCCGTGCAGCGGCTGACCGCCGGTTCGTTGCGCGAGCCAGATGTGGTTCGCCGCCCATTGCCTCAACAACGTGTCGTCGCCGTTGCGGGTCAGGTCGCGATAGATGACGGGTGCAAGCCACCATTCCCCAAACTTTCGGCGGAGTTTTTCGAGGCTCCCTTCGTTCGGGCTCGGAGGCGTCTTGTAAATCACGCGTGCGAATTGCATCGGTAGCGTCGAGCCGCCGACGCCGAGCATCGGACGTCCGGCGGCGATCGAATTCGTGATTGTCGTGATCGGGATTTTCAGGACGCCGGCGAGATCGATGCCGAACGGATTGAGCCAGCTGCCGAGGTAGCGATCCTCGTGATAAGAGAGGCATCGCCAGTATTGCTCCGGCACTTCACGGACAGGAATCGACTTGTGGTCGGGATTGGCGACGTAATCGCCGAGATCGATGGGGCTGCCAGTGTAATTGACATCGCGCAGGCTATCGAGCCGCGGGTCGAATGTTCCGATAAAGTTTCCCTTTGGATCGTAGATCGCTGTCGCGAGCCAGCGCTCGGCGTCGTAACCGAGTTTGTCGCGCATCGAGAGGTCGCCGAGGTAGCCCCGGATTGGGGCGACGACATAAACGAGGAGCAGTGCGAAAACGACGTATATAGCGGCCGCAGAGAAGAGATGACGCAACGGACCGAGCTTCGGATTGAAAGCGACGGCCGACATCAGCCAGCGCAGAATGCGTGACGGAATCCTTAGACAGAATTCGGAGAGGGCGTTCAGATGCCGCAGGACATGTAACATCGCTGACGCAAAGGTGCGCTACTGCCATCGCCGGGGCGGCGAAGGTCACAGAGCAGGGCGTAGCGGCTCTTTAAGGCGACAGCTCAGCGGGCTGGCGGCGGCATTATGTTGGAAATGGCTATTCCGTGTCTTCGGCGCTGGGCCAAAGCCAATCAGCAACGTCAATTGCAATCCCGGCTCCACGCGCTGTGAAGGCTCAGAAATTGTTCATGAGGATGAAAAGACCGACGCCGATTGCAGGACCAACAAGGGTCGCAACGACCATCATGACGAAAGGTTTCGCCACCATAACACGTACCCCGCACTGAACTCTTGAAGTTCGCTCCCAGTTACACTCGGCTGAACACAAGACGTCCGGCGGCCGGTTTGCCCCCTCGGCCGCGGCATCCCTTTTTTCGCTGAGAGAGGGCCGCCCCCTAACTGCGTAGCCGATCGTTATCCCAAGATGATCGACCGCCCCTATGATATATCGGCGACTAAGGAGTTGACAGACCCCCGCGATATTTTGCAGCCGCATACCAGACTGCGGCCCGCATATGGATATTGTAACAGAATATTCGCGCCCGCTCATTCAACGACAAAAGGCGGCAAAATAAAACTTAGGCAATTCAGAGTATTGCTCGAATTGTGTCCGATTGTTGCTGCACCTAATCGGACAACCGTCTGCACCGCAATATCACGGAATATGTCAAGCATTGAAACGCGAATTGAATGGCGCGGATGCTCGGCCAGATGGCGGCCAACCAAATTAACGAAGATCAAAAAGGCGAAGCTGGCGTTCGTCGATGCCGCGAGTCTCTGCCGCCAATTGCTCGATGCGATCGAACGGCACCTGCTCAGCTGCGATAAGCGAGCGCTGGGCCTTCATCGGTCTTACCAGACCTTCCTGAACAAGATGGAATTCGCCGACCGTCTGGCCCGGGAGTGCCGTGGCAGGGTCGAGGCCAGACTCCGATTGGAACGCAGCCTTTAGTTTGCGAAGCGCGGTGTCCTCGCGCACGCGGCCGATGAACCAGCTCGTGATCTGATCTCGGCTCTTATAATCCAGGTCGCCCGGCGATTGCGTCGCGAGCATCATGCCCAGACCGGCGGAGCGTGCGCGTTTCAGGAGGCTTTGCAGCGGCTCTGCCGTCGCGGGCTTCGAGTTCGCCGGAATATAAAGGTCGGCTTCGTCGAACATGACGACGGCTTGCAGTTCATCGTTCGGGTTGCGTTGGCAGAAGCGGAGCGCTTCCGACAGGAACTGCGAAACCCAGAACAGAATGTTCTCGTTGTCGCCGAGGAAGCCGGTGTAGATGACGGACAAGCGCGTCCGGTTCGGACGCTGATAGCGGCCGAGACCGAGCAGGCTCTCCATGCGCAGGCTTTCGCCGCCGCCTTCGAACAGCGCGGCGTTACGCAGGCGCAGCGAGTCGAGTTGCGCGACGAGATCGCGGCGGAGCTTGCCCGAGGGATCCATGCGCTGGGTTTGATCAGTCAGCTCGGGGTGTTCATCTTCGAGCAGGTGAATGAGGTCGGCAAGCGTCACTTCGCTGGTCGAGAGCGAACCGAGAATGCGCAGTGCGACCGCGAGAACGCCGGATTGCTTCTGATGTGTAGCCGAATTCTTCAAATGCAGCATTTCGCCAAGGGCTGCTGCCGAAAGGTTGGCGAGCAGCTGCTGCTCGTGATCGGGCAATTCGTTGATACCGTTCGGGAGCAGCGTGATCGAAATCGGACGCCCGGACGCGCGGCCCGGCGTGTAGACGGCGACGTCGATAGCATCGGCAAGCTTTTCGCGTTCGGCGCGACGCTCGGGCGCTTCATTGTCATTCGAGCGCCAGACTTCGGGATTGGCATAGCTTGCGAGATCGCCTTTACGGTCGATCAGGACGGCCGGGACACCGCGGAGGAGAAGTTGCTCGATTAACGACAGTGCAAGTGTCGTTTTACCCGAGCCCGAGCCGCCCAAGAATGCTGCGTGACGCTTCAATACGCTCTTGTTCAGAGTGACCGGGCGGCCTCGGCTGTTCTTCTCGCCGCCGGCAAGAATGCTAGCGCCATAACTGCCGTTCTCGTCGAGGATGACCGACATCGGCAGGTCGTCGTCGTTGGCGGGTAATCCGAGTTCGTTATTCCCAGGATTCGCGGCGCGCGCTTGTTCGGACGAGAGAGTATCAAAGCCATCGAGCGACGACTGAGGATCGTCCATTTCCTTGGCGACGAGGCGCGGCACGGGGCGTCCGAGCAAATCGAGACGCAGAAGGTGGGTGATCGAGATGAGGCTCGACAGGGGCTTCGTGCCTTCGAGCCACTGAATCATGCCGGCATCGCTTCGGTGGTGAGCTGTGAACTCACGTACAGTCATCATGCGTTCCCATTCCGGGATCGGCACGAGCAATTGACGGCCACCGTTCTCGCGGAATTTGCGCAGAGCCTGAGCTGTTTGGTTTTTCGAATTGGGCGGGAAGTCGCTCGCGCGCAGCATGAAGCACGGTTTGCCCTGCATCGAGGTCAGGACCTTATCGAGCTGACGCTTCAGCGCGCCGCCCTGTGTTTTGCCGTTGCAAATGAATACGCGGACGTCGTTGGCAAACCCTGTGCGGTGACGGACGGTAAGATCAAGAGCCGGCAGGTCATCGCCAAGCTCCAGCCGCTTTGTCGTAATCTCGATCGCGCGGCCCCATTCTTCGCGCGCAAGTTGGACGGCGCCACTGAGAATGTCCACTAACTCGCCTTCGTCCGCAGGCATTTCGGCTTCGCTCTCGTTGGCGAAGCGTTCCCACATCTCGCGGAATTGCACAGCCGAGATCGTCGGCGCGCTTTCATCTTCCGATCCAAACCCGATAGCTGCTCCGAGCGCTTGGGCAAGCGTCGAGATAAAGGACGGACGCTCTTCCTCCGCCTCTCGTTCGTCGTCTTCCGTGGCGGTTGCTTCTCTAAGGCGTGATTGCGCGTGTTCGAGAAGACGACGTGTCGAAAGCCCGCCGAATTCCTCGAAGAATTGCGGCCCGAAAAATTGTGTGGCGTCGGGGAAGCTCAGTCCCCCGCCGTTCGTTTCCGAATGATACGCCAATCGCTTCGAAATGATGAGGCGGGCTTCTTCCGGTGTTCGGCTCTCGCGGAGAAGCACGGGACCCGATTTCTCAATTCTATCGATGTAGGATTGCGCGACGAGGCCACGCACCTGGCCGTAGAAATCTTCCAGACATGAAATGATGATGATGGCATTCGTCGACCGGTTTGCAATCTGGATAAGATCGCGAATGGCGCGTTGGAAGCGATCCTCGGCGTTGTCGAAAAAGCGCAAGTCTTCGACCTGATCGATGCAAAAGACGAGCGCGGCGCGATCGACTGTCCAGACGAGCGCTCCGAGCGCCGCGATGATTTCGAAGGCGCGGTCTTCGCCGTCATTGGGATCAAGGGCACTGACCGCTTCGTGGGCGATGCCGGTCAACTGACGGCCGTTGAGATATTGACGGATGCGCTGGTCGATGCGCGGATCGCGGCGCTGCAGGTACAGAAGCGCGCGCACGATGTTGATATCGAGTTCGCGCGTCTGGAATTTGTCGCAGGCGACGATCTGATCGGCGAGGCGCAGGATGAGGCGCGCGAGCTGCTTGTCGTCGAGGGTCGCGTCGCGCAGCTTGTCGAGATCGGCGGAGGAGATAACTTCGGAATCGAGCACCATGCGATTTGTCAGTCGCGAGAGCGCGGATTCCCCGAAGCGATCTGGATCGTACGGTTTTTCCAGCGAGTGGACGAGGCGGCGCAGATAGAATTCGGCGTAGTTCTGCACGTCCGGCGTCATCTGGGCGTAGCCGAAATAGCTTTGGCCGGTGCGATGCGAGTCTGTTCTGAGCGCCCTCAGAAGATGCGTTTTCCCGGCGCCCGACTGCCCGTGAAAAAGCAGGATGCGTTCGGGCGTGTGGTAACCGCGGCCCGACGTAACCGTCGTCAACAGGTCGTTGAACTTCTGGCGCGCCTTAGCATGGATTTCCGGCACGTCGACCGGATCGGCGCGCCATAGGTCGTCTTCCCAAGTAATCGAATGCTCGAACGCTTCGCTCAGCTTGTCGGGCGGGAGCGAGGGTGCAAACGACGTCTTTTTGAGTGGACCGCCTTCAACGCCCATTTTCGGATCGAAATGCCTTTTAGTCTTGGACGCGCACGAAGTGCCAGACGGTATTCTTGTAGAGGATCTTAGAATCCTCGAGCGATTTCAGATCGCGACCGTCTTTGAGGTCTGCGGTCGCCAGTTCGAGCCGGCCAGAGCGGTGGGCTTCCGCGAGCATGCCTTTGAACGCAATCTCGGATAAGCCCCAATCGGGCCGCGCGTTGCGAATCGCCTTCCATACCAAAGAGATAAACGCCTTCCGGTTGCCTGGCCAGCCCTCAGCGACAGGTCGTGCCGCATCGATCACAGCGTGACAGAATTCGGGCATGTCTGGCGGGGACGACGCAAGCGGTGTTGGTGGCGCAACTTCATCGATTGGCGCCCGATCGTTCGCGGGTTTTGGTGGATGGCGCGATGGGCGCTGTTGCGGCTCGGAGCGCGGGCGCGATGGCGCCTCTTCGAGTTCGGCTGGTGTCATTAACTTGCGCAGCACCGCAAGTTCGAGCGCATCGAGAGAGGGGTCGCGCGTTCCCGCGATTTCGCAGGCGAGATGCGTAATCAGTTTTCCGTCCGTCGCGATCTCGCGCGGCTGCTTGAAAAGTTGTCCGGCCAGGACGCGGGCTGGTTTGGCGGGAAGACCGGCACCCTTCCGGAGCCCGGTTTTGATTTTGTTTCCGAAAGCACGTTCTAGGGCGATGATTGCGAGATCGGAGCGAAGGTCGGCGGGTGACTGCACGCGTCCAGTCGGCTTGCCGAAATGATGCTGCAACACGAGAGCCGCAAGTCCCTCAACGCGTTGTAGCGCCTTCCGTATTGCGGGCGTGTCGTTGGTTTGGACGGCGCGCATGACGAGTGCGGTTCGCACTTCGCGCCAGGTGCTACACAAGGATTTGGCTGGAGCGAGCAATGCCTCTGCCACCTGTTGGCCCTTGTCCGATGCGGTTAGCCGTCCCTTTGCTTCGCTAATGAGTTGGCTGCCGAGGAGCGCGCTGATCGCAAGTTCGGCCGAGCGGCGAAACTCAGCGCCCGGAATTCTGGGGGCCAGCAGCGGGGCAACATCGCGCTGCAGATCCGCGCGAGTTGCGGTGCTCGCTGACACACGCAGCAACACTAAATCCCTGACGCTCAGAGGCAGGGACTGCGTTTTCAATTTCCGCTCAGATTGTCCGATGGCTGCACTCATCGAAGGTCTCCCGCGCGAATCAAGTTGCGGCGACGACTGTTGATGATCGATCGAGCACTTCCAAGAGGTTCGACGGCGAGGACCCACAGGCTGCGAAGATACGGCACATGGGCGGGATGTTCGACCGAGTGCTCGAAATTGGCCCTTGCGGTCAGGCTTTTGCCGTCGCGACGTCAAAATCGCGACACCTTGTTGAGGCGAAGATCAGGCGGGGTGGGATTGGGTTCGTGAGGGATCCGACGTGAGTGGGTCTGAGACATCGCTGCGGCGTGCCGCGACGTGTGATTCGCGCCCCGTTAGCATTAACACCGACTTAACGGATTTCCGGCAATGCTGACGTTTCGCGCACGTTTCGTGCCGGGAGTTGCTGTTATGTATCGCGTCGTGCTCGCTACGGGGCTTGCAACCGCTTTGACGGGTTGCAGTCTTGGTTCTTCGTCTATCACCTCCGGTTTCGCGGAACAGGATTCTTCCTCTTCACTTTCTACGGCGTCGCTTTCGCCTTCCTTTAAAAGTCTTGGTCTGGGCGGTGATCCAGCGGCGCATCGCGAAGTGAAGGTCGCGGCGATCGACAAAGCGCCGAGCGGGACATTCGAAAAGGCTGCGCCCGGCGTTCTCGCCGATCGTGATTATTCGCATACGTCTTTGAACGCCGAAATGGCGCGCGATATTATCAATGCCTATCGCAAGAAGCACGGTCTCAAACCGCTGAAGCTCAATGCCGAATTGACGGAAGCTGCAAAGGCGCACTCGCGCGATCTCGCCAAATGGGATCGCATTTCGCACTACGGCTCCGACGGTTCCAATCCGTGGGATCGTGTCAAGCGTGCGGGTTACAGGGCGCGTTTGACCGCCGAGAATGTCGGCACCGGGCAAGTCAGTTTCAAGGAAGTTATGCGCGGCTGGGAAGAGAGTCCCGGGCACAACAAAAATCTTCTGACGCCGGATGCGACGAACATGGGTATCGCGCTGGTGCAAGATCCGAAGACGGAATTCAAATCCTTCTGGACGCTCGTCATCGCTGCGCCGATGTAGGGGTTCTTAATTCGCGCTCGCGCCGCTTATTTGATTGGCGCCGGCGACTCGCGTTCCGCGAGCCAGCCGCCGGCGCGGCGTCGGTTCAGAACTTCGGAAGGTTACGCCAGATCGGCATTTGAATGTCGAGGCGGCGCCAGACGACGATTGCGTTCAAAAGAGCGGCGCTCGTCAGTGAAATTGCCGTAGCACTTGCGGCGCCCACAAGACCGAGCCTCGGCACCAGAATGCAATTAAGTACGATATTCAAAAGCGCGGCGCCGAACAGGACTGCGGCACAGAGTTTCTGTTCGCCCAGCATGTTCAAAAGGTATTCGGCCGGACCCATAGCGGAGCGCGAAAGAAATCCGACGACGAGAATGCACATCACGGGATAACCGCTCGCGAACTGCGGTCCGAAAAGGGAAAGCAGTGGTTTTCCGAGCGCTAGAATAACGAGAGCACTGGCGAGAGACGGCCAGAACGTCCAGTTGACCGCATCTTTGACGAAGTTGCGAAGTCCGGCGTGGTCGCCGCGTGCGTTCAAAGCCGCGAACTTGTGGGCGACGGCGCTGCCAACGGCATAATGCACGAACATGATCAGCGCCATAGTCTTGCCGGCGGCGAAATAAATGCCGACATCCGCGGGCGACATAAACCGCGTGACCACCAGGATGTCGGTGTTCTGCAAAAGAAGCTCAGCGCTCATCATGACGAGCAAGGGCAGCGAGATTTTTAGCCACGCCGGGAGATCGCTGATTCGCGGTCCGGCAGGGATCGTCATTCGCATGCGGCTGTTGAGGAAGAGTGCTTGAAGGAGCCCCGTAAGCCATGTCGCAACGATCGCGGCGGCGGCGGCCGTTGTGGCGTCCATGGGCAAGCCGAAGGCATAGGCGACGAACATCGCAGTCAGCAGCAGCAGGGGACGGACGAGATACGGCGGGATGAGCGCAATGCCCATCCAGGCGTTGCCGCGGCCGATTCCGTCTTGGACGTCGGTCAGCGCATAAAGTGGTACGCAGACGAGCGCGAGATAAATCGGCAAGACGAACGCGTTTTGGATGTGATCCTGAAAAAACCATACGCCCGCCAGTCCGGCAGCCATGACAACCGTGCCACCGCCGAGCGCGACGTAGCGGACGCTGTGCATGAGGCCGCGCAGGCGGTTGAAGTCGTCCGTCTCGCGGTAGACCGGCGCGAGGCGGATCGATGCGAGATTCAATCCGAGATGCGATACGGCACCGAGGATGAGCACCCAGGTCCAGACCGAGACATAGATGCCGTATTCGGAGCCGCCCATCCATCGTGCGAGGACAATCTGCGTGAGATAGAGCAGGCCCGCGCTCAGCACGCGGACGGCAAATGCCATTAGAGCGTCGCGTTGTGTCCTCGCGCGTTCACCGTCCGACAAAAGGACATCGCGCGTTTGTTTCAGGAGGTTCGATAGGAGGCCGCGTAAATCCTCGATCGCGCTTCGGCGCTGTCCCGTTTCTGCACGCGGGGCCGCGGCCGGATCGAGGCTTTCTACGGTCGCGGTCTTCAAGGTGCCGAATTCCTGTCTTGCGATTAACTTTCTAAGCGAGCGCGTTCGCGGCTGCGCACGAGCTCGGCCACTCCGCTCCAGGCCCAAGCCCGGCTCGCGTCTCCTTTCTCGCCGTGATAAATGGCAAAGAAGTCGGCGATTGCTGCGGCAAAGGTGCCGTGCTTGCCTTCCAGGACCTCGGCCATCGCGCCGACGTCGCGAGGCGTCGGTGTGAAGTCCGTTTCAGGAATCCTGAATGTTCGCGACGTCGAAGTCATACGTATCTTCCCACCCAAGGCTTAAATAGCGGTTGATGGGGCTTAGGAAGCAAGTTTGGCGCCATGTCGTGTATGGCTTGTTGATCAAACTTAACCAAGTAGGTTAATTGGCGGGTGCGCCGCCGACATGCCTCTAAAGAGGATGCGAAATGCATTCGATAATTCGCGCTCTGGCTTTCACCGCATGGTTAGGTGCCGCCGGGCAGGCGATTGCTGCGCCAAGTTTCGTGCCGGAGTTTGGCGAACACCGTTCCGGAATAGAACGCACGCAGAGCAGCTCCGCCGGTGGTCGTTCATATTCGGAAAAGAAAGCGGAAGGTCGCGGCGCTGGCCAGCCGCGGCAACGGCGAGGCAATCGGCAGCAAGAAAATGGCGGCGGCCGTTCAAACGAGGCTCCGCGCCCGCCGCATGACCCGCCGGGATGTTTGTATCGGAAAGGACCGCTCGATCTTATCGTTTAGGGGGAAGCGGAGGCAGCAGCCGCGTTTTTAGCCGGTACCGATTGTTGCGCTTTGGCGGTACCCTTTTTCACCGCCTTGCCCTTGCTCGCGGCGCGCTTAGCTTTACGGGCTTTGTGCACCTTGTGCACGACGCGATGGCGGTGATGGTCGTTGCAGCTCCACGCCACCACCGTATCTCGTACCGAAGTGATGCCTTTTGCATTGGGGTCGACCGGGACGGTATCGATGGTCGGCATGGTGAAATAATCTTTCCATGCGTAGTCCTGGAAACCGTATTCCAGGAGCGCTGCGGCGCGGATCGCGCGTTCATTGCCTGAGGATTCACCGAGCACGATCGCCATCAAACGACGGCCGTCGCGCGTCGCGGTGGCGGCGACGTTATATCCGGAATCGCATATGAAGCCGGTTTTCATGCCGTCGGCACCGGGAAACGTTCTGAGTAAAGCGTTGTGATTTCCGAGCCGCCGCTTGCCGATGTACATAGCGGGCATCGACCAATAACTTGCGTATTGCGGAAAATCGCGGATGACCGCTGTCGCAATTTTTGCGAGATCGCGTGCCGTCGTCAGCTGGCCCGGAGATGGCAAGCCGTTGGTGTTGTCGAAGTGCGTGCGCGTCATGCCGAGGCGCTGCGCTGTGGCATTCATTTGCTCGACGAAGGCGCTCTCGCTTCCGGCGATTGCTTCGGCAAGCATGACGGTTACGTCATTTGCGGATTTGACGATAACGGCTTGCAGCGCCTTTTCGACCGTCAAGGTCTGCCCGACTTTTATGCCGGCCTTGCTTGGGGGCTGCAGTGTTGCCACGAGCGAGCAGGGAATCTTCTCGTCGAGACGGAGCTTCCCGCTTTTGATCGCTTCAAATGCCAGATAGGCCGTCGTCAGCTTCGTCAGCGACGCGGGATACCAAACATCATCGATATCCTCGGCGTAAAGTACTTTGCCCGTCGACGGTTCGAACAGCAACGCCGGATTGGCTGAGGCTGACGCAATGCCGCCAATCCAAAAAAGTGCGATCGCTGCGATTTGAGCCGCCCGTGCTCGCATGAAGGACTCCGGTCTTGCAATTGTGTTCGGCTATCACATCCGAGCCGCCGGTGCCAACCGAACCTCGGGCCGCCGCTACCATAAAGTGAGTTGTGTTGCTTATGCGGCGCTCAGGGGAAAAATATCCACAAAAGCCGGAGAGGGGTCTCATCGGTCGTCTGTGGGATGATCTAGCTTGTCGTAACCGAGCACTATCGCCGCGGTTCCAGGGATAGACACCAAACTGCTCCTATTCTGCGGCACTCAGCGCTTCGCGCGGGCTTTCAAAGCCGAACGGTCTCCTGTGGCGGAGTTTCGATCTGGTTCTCTTTCTTCCGCATTGGATGGATAGCCTTCTGCAGAAAGTTTCTACGATATGCAACGATTGCCTGTCGAAACTGCCAACGATGCCGAAACCGAAAAGCGGCGGCGAGTCGCGATATTTTCGGCGCTTGCTCTCGTTCTGTTGCTCGCTTCTCTGGATCAGACGATCGTTTCGACCGCGCTACCGACAATCGTGCGCGATATCGGTGGTCTGTCGCATCTATCGTGGATTGTTACCGCGTATCTTTTGGCGACGACGGTCGTCGTGCCGCTCTACGGCAAGCTTGGCGATCTTTTCGGCCGGCGGATTGTCCTGCAGACGGCAGTGGTGATCTTTCTCGTCGGTTCGGCATTGTGCGGTTTGGCGCAAAATCTACCGGAGCTGATCGCCTTTCGCATTCTTCAAGGTCTCGGCGGCGGCGGTCTGATCGTGACTGCGATCGCAGTCGTCGGCGATGTCGTGCCGCCGCGCGAGCGCGGGCGATATCAAGGATTCTTCGGAGGCGTTTTCGGACTTTCGACGGTTCTCGGGCCGTTGATCGGCGGATTTATTGTCGACAATCTTTCGTGGCGTTGGATTTTTTTGATCAACCTGCCGTTCGGAATTCTTGCGTTGATTGTTATTACTGCGACGTTCCGGCCGCATACGCGGACGAAACGGGTCGACATCGATTACGTCGGCGCGACGCTCCTTGCGCTGGCGCTCACGAGCGTCGTCGTCATTACCAGCCTCGGTGCGACACTGGCGCGCGAGGCGCCGGTCAGCATGTTCGCAATCTCGGCGCTGGGCATCGTTTCGCTGGCGATGTTCCTTTATGCAGAGACACAGGTTCCCGATCCGCTGCTGCCATTATCGCTTTTCAAGAAGCGTGCCTTTGCCATCGCGACGTCAGTGGGCTTTATCGTCGGCATGGCGCTCTTCGGGTCGATCACGCTGATGCCGGTCTATCTGCAGGTCGTGAAGGGGCTGGATCCGACAAGCGCCGGTCTGCACATGACGCCGATGATGCTCGGGGTTTTCGTGAGCTCCGTGACGAGCGGGCAGATCATCAGCCGTATCGGCCGATACAAAATGTTCCCGGTTATCGGGACGGGTTTGATGACGCTCGGGTTAGGGTTGTTGTCCAGTATGACGCTTTCCACTTCGGCGGCCGTCGCTTCGGCCTATATGCTGTGCCTGGGCTTCGGGCTCGGTATGGTGATGCAGATTCTCGTCATGTCGGTGCAGAACGCCGTCGCGTACGAACAACTCGGAGTCGCGACATCCGGGACAACGCTTTTTCGCTCCATCGGCGGCTCGGTTGGCGCCGCGCTATTCGGAGGTATTTTTTCCTACACCTTGCAGAGCAAGCTTAGCATCTCGGCTCCGGAGCTTGCGGCGGCGGGGAACGATCCAGCCGCGATTGCGGCTCTTGGCGAGCCGTTGCACACGACCTATCTCGCGCTATTCGTGGAGTCGTTGCAGCCGGTCTTTGTCACTGCGGCAGCTCTCGCCTTTTGCGCCTTTCTTTTGACGTTCGCGATAAAGGAAGTTCCGCTGAAGACGAGCTTGGCGCCCGAGCCCGTCAACGATCCGCTGCAGATGCCGCGCGATGCAACTTCGCTTGAAGAGCTTGAGCGGATCGTTGCCCGCGTAACGGCGCGCGAAAACCGGTGGCGCGTCTACCAGCAAAGCGCCAAGCGCATTGGCGTTACGCTGGAGCCGGACGAGTTTTGGCTTTTTGCGCGTATCGGTGAACGCGGCGGGGAGGCCAGCAAGAGTGAGCTTGAGAAGCGGCTATCGGGGAGCGACGATCAGCGCGCACGGCTGATCGAAGGGCTAACTAAGTCGGGATTGGTGCGTCAGCGAGGCGAAATGCTTGAACTCAGCGCAGACGGTAGGTCAGCGTATGCCCGGTTGCTGCATAACCGGGAGGATGACTTGAGACACATGCTGTCGGAATGGGACCGTAACGAGCATCCGGATGTCCGCGCCTTGTTGCGGGAGATGGCCAGCTCGTTCGCCAGCACACCTCCCGTCAATGCGGGCCGTTAAGCGGCCTTCCGAAGTTCGTTAAGCGCTGCCATATCGGCATCCGTCAGTTTGATTTCTGCCGCTGCTACATTCTCCACAAGGTGGCTGACCTTGGAGGTTCCGGGGATTGGAAGCATGTTCGGGCTTCGCCGCAATAACCATGCGAGCGCAATCTGGCCTGGAGCCGCCTTGTGGCGCTTGGCGATGCCATCGAGTTGGGAACCGGGCTTTGCGAGGTCGCCGGACGCAAGCGGGAACCAGGGAATAAAGCCGATCGCGTTCTTTTCGCAGAAGTCGAGCACATCCTCGCTCGAACGGTCGGCGAGATTGTAGAGGTTCTGTACCGTTGCCACCTGAAAGTATTTTTGCGCGGCCTGAATTTCCTGCACGCTGACCTGGCTCAGACCGATGTGACGGATCAGTCCTTCCGATTGCATCGCTTTGATCGCATCAAACTGCTCGTCTTGCGGAACTTTCGGATCGATGCGGTGCAGTTGCCAAAGGTCGATGCGTTCGACGCCGAGACGCCGTGAGCTCAGAATAACTTGCTGGCGGAGGTATTCGGGGCGGCCGACGGGGATCCAAATGCCAGGGCCCGGACGGACGAGGCCCCCTTTCGTTGCGATGACCATGCCATCGTAGGGATGCAGAGCCTCACGGATAAGGCGTTCACTGACCTCTGGACCGTAAGAGTCGGCCGTATCGATCAAGTTGATTCCAAGCTCCGGCAGTTTGCGAAGCGTCCGCAAACACTCGGCCTTGTCGTCAGGTTCGCCCCATACTCCGGTGCCGGTCACGCGCATGGCCCCGAAGCCGAGCCTCACGACAGGGAGATCACCGCCGATCGAAAAATGTCCGGCGCGTTCAATCGTTTCTGCAGTGGTGGTCATGGTCAGATGCCCTTTCTGAACGAGATGAGTATTTAAGGGATTTGGCTCGGTTTCCTATGTAGGGCCACTTGCCATGTTTTGCAGTGCCGTGGGACGACATAATGCAATATGCCCGCCTAGACCGTCAGCGTCTTGGGGCGCCCCATATCTCTCTCAATTCTAAAGGTCCGGCGGATTGCGCGCCAAAATCAGGCAAATTTAACCGACACTTCACGTGCAACGGCTAATCTCGATTGCGCCGACGTCGAGTTTCCGGCACGATTCCGTGGTCTTCTCCGCTGCGGCAGGGCCGGCTTGCCAATGCGGAACGTAAATTTGCAATGAATTGTTCAATAGGTGGGGAAGTGTTGTCGCACTTCGTAGTACACCTCCGGTAGGGCGTCAGAAATGTTCAGCGTAACGGCGCGAGCGCGCGTTCGAAATTGTGCCAGTGCAACCCTGATCGCGTTGGCTAGCTGCGGTTTGTCCGATGCGGCGGACGCCCGGAATTACGGCCGGAACGCCGACGACGACCAAATTTCACGTCCTGCGCTGTCCGGTCCGCCTGTGATCGCCGTGGTTTCGACAAAGGACCAGCGCATTTCGGTTTATGACGCCAAGGGTGAGGCTTTCAGGGCCCGCGTATCTTCCGGCCAGACAGGTTACGAAACGCCAGTCGGCGTCTTCAGCGTCCTGCAGAAGCAGGAAGAGCATTATTCCAACATCTACGATGATGCTTCGATGCCGTTCATGCAACGGCTGACGTGGTCCGGTATCGCGCTCCACGCGGGAGCGCTTCCGGGATATCCGGCTTCTCACGGTTGCATTCGCATGCCGTATCCATTTGCACAGCAGCTCTTTCCGTTGACTCGCCTCGGCTTACGCGTGGTCGTTGTGCACGATGATGTTGCGCCGGCAGATATTTCTCATTCGCTGCTTCCGAAACCGCTGCCTGCGGAGGAAGTCGCTGTGGCGGTGCCGGCGACCTATGACGAAGATGGGGACCTGAACGATCAGGATCAGCCGGGCGTTTTCGAACCGGACGTTTCGAAGTGGCCGGCGCGGGCGGCGCAGTTGCAGGCTCTCAAAGCCGTCGCGTCGGAGAAAAGTCTCGTTGCGCAAACGGCGATTTCGCAAGCCGACGAATTGAAGGCTGTCGTTGACGGGAAGAAGGCCATTCGTGCGCGCGCCGCAAAGCGGCTGAAGCGTGCCGCAGCCGTAAAGAAGCGAGACGATGCAAAAGTCGAGCGGGCGGATCGGGCACTTTTGGCGGCGAAGACGCCCAAAGCGAGCGATCGCGCGCAAAATTGGAAATTAAAAGTCGCCGCCATCGCGAAGCGCGCGAACGATGCCTTTGATGCCGCTAAAGCTGAGCTCGATACCGCGGAGAAGGAATTGGCGGCTGCGACCGAAGAATGGAAAAAGGCGGACGCCGTTAAACAATCTGCCGTTGCGGCAATGAACAAAGCGAAATGGAAGACGATGCCCGTTTCGATGTTTGTCAGCCGGAAAACGCAACGGCTTTATGTTCGCCAGGGCAACGAGCCGGTGTTCGACGCGCCGATTACGATCACCAATCCGGATGAGCCAATTGGCACGCACGTCATCACGGCGGTCAATTACAAGAATCAGGGCAAAGACCTCCGTTGGCAGGTGGTTTCGATTGCACGGCGCTCCGCGGAGGACGACGATCGGGCTTCCTACAAGAAGCGGCGGCGCGCGGATGTCGATTATAATGCGCCCGCAACGGATGTGAGTTTTGCTACGGCCGCACTCGACCGCATCACGATTCCGCCAGAGGTTTCATCGCGCATTTCCGGTTATGTCTGGCCCGGGTCATCTCTGATCGTTTCCGATGAGCCGCTGAGCAAGGAAACAGGCAAGGCTACGGACTTTGTCGTTGTCATCAGCACCGAGCCGCAGGGCGCGCTGAAGAAGCGTCCGCGAAAGCCGGCGCCGTCGTTCTATACGCGTGACGATCCCTACGATTACTATGATCGCGATGATCGGTATTCGCGGTACGATCGACGCTATCGGAGAGCGCCTACGTTTTTTAACTGGTGGTAATTCCGGGCAGCGTGCGTGCGGTTAAGGCTCAGATTTGCGAGTCTTTTTTCATCGTCGCAATGGCTTCTTGTACGGTCGTCATGAACTGAGCCGGAAAGAAGATCGTCGAATTCTTTTCCGTGGCGATCTCAGCCATTGTTTGTAGCGTCCTGAGTTGTAGCGCGACGGGATGCTTGGAAATGATATCGGCAGCTTCGCCCAATCGAACCGCCGCCTGGAATTCGCCCTCGGCCGCAACGATCTTGGCTCGTCTTTCCCGTTCAGCTTCGGCCTCTCGCGCCATCGCGCGCTGCATGTTTTCCGGCAGTACAATGTCTTTGATTTCTACCGCCGTAACCTGAGTACCCCACGGTTCCGTGTGCGCATCGATGACGTTCTTGATTTGGTCGTTGACGTCCACGGTCTGCGCCAGAAGCTGGTCTAGCGAAAAACGGCCAACAACATTGCGAACTGTTGTCTGGCTGATCTGATTGATCGCTTCGTAGACGTTCTCAATGGCGATGACCGACTTTTCCGGATCGCTGATGTGATAGTAGGCGACGGCCGCGATATCGATCGAGACGTTGTCTTTCGTGATGATCTTCTGTGACGGGATCTGCATCGTCACAGTCCGGAGTGATACGCGCGTCATTGCCTGGATGGGGCTGAATACCAGCGTCATTCCCGGCCCACGAACGCCCGCAAACTTGCCCAGCTGGAATATGACGCCGCGCTCGTATTGCCGTAAAATTCGGATTGCGCTTATGAGGTAGATGACAATGACGAGGGCGATGATCGGTATCATGCGCGGTGCTCCCATGGGCTTGAGCCCGTAGCGTGGCGTTTCTCAGCGAGCGTAGGGTATTTGATCGGCGGCGAAAAGGAGCAGCGACTTACGCGTGTGGCGCGAAGGTGGTTATGAGCGCGCCCTGTATGCCGGAAATAAGAATTTGGACGCCGATGCAAAGGAGCAAGAACGCCGAAAGACGGGTCAGAACCCGGGCACGTGCCGGTCCGAGCATGGCAACGAGGCGGTCAGCGGAGGCGTAGCAGACCGCTATCGCGATGGCTACGGCAATGGCTGCGGCGGACGCTCCGGCATAGAACGGTAAAAGCTCGGGTGTTGCCGCGGGGCGGCTGGCGCTCAAAGCAATCGCAACTGAGATCGTGCCTGGGCCGGTCGTGAACGGCATCGTCAAGGGAAAGAAGGCGACATCGCTGCCCCATTTGGCCGGCGCGGCATGATCCTGTTTGCGATCCTCATTCTCTTTCGGATCGTAGAGCATATGCCAGGCGCTGGCAGCAACGACAGAGCCGCCGGCGACGCGGAGGGCTTCGATACTTACGCCGAAGAAACTCATCACCGTTGCGCCGATCCAGAGCGAGGTCAGCATGACAATGGCGGAATAGAATGCGACGCGATACGCCAAGGAGACGCGCTCCGGATGCGGTCGTGAAATCGTGACCTGACTGTAGATCAACGCGCCGCCAATCGGATTGACGATCGAGAACAGGGCAGGCAGCGCAATGAAAAAGCTGCCGACAATGCCGCTTAAAATTTCCAT
The DNA here is from genome assembly GCF_035548195.1 of Hyphomicrobium sp. Lineage (GTDB taxonomy): Bacteria > Pseudomonadota > Alphaproteobacteria > Rhizobiales > Hyphomicrobiaceae > Hyphomicrobium_B. The sequence continues at coordinate 70,301 of NZ_DASZTY010000035.1, read as the reverse complement.
CTTCGGATACCGCAGGGAAAATGAGGTGCTTTACTTAAGATCGTTCGTCGTAAGAGAAAAGGCGTTTCAAGCGGCGCGGCCTACCACGTAGTTTCGCGTGTCGCGCCGGCGAAAAGTTCACCGAGCCGACGCTTAGTGGCGGTTGTCGTCGTTTTCGGGAGCCGATCGAGAGCAAAAAAACGCTGCTCAAGGATTTCGGCATTCGGTGCCGGGATATGATCCTGCCGCCATTGGTCAATGAAGAAAAGAACAACGTGATCGCCGGGAAAGATATCGAAGTTGGTATAGATGGCGACGAGCCGGGCGGGCGCGGTCGGGATGACGCCGGTTTCCTCGTTCAGTTCCCGACATAACGCGTGATCGATTTTCTCGCCCCGTTCGACGCCACCGCCGGGAAAATGCCAGCCTGGCCGATAGCCATGCCGGACGAGCAGAATGCGGGACGTTTTGTCGATGACGACGCCTTGGACACCCAGCGTGATGAGGTCGGCGCGCGGTACGCGTGGGATGAGCCGGAGCGACAAGGTTAAATCCTCCAGCCATAAAGCCAGTTGAAGCCAGCCATGACATGGGTCGGCGGCATGAGTCGCATCGTGACGTTGCGCGCAAGCGCTGAAGCTCCCGTCATGTGATAGATCCGGCCGTTCCGCTCAGAAGCTTCCGCGACGCGGCGCACGCGGTAGCGGCGTTGCTGTGCGAACTTCTGCAACGCTGCTTTCATGTCGTTGCGGCTGCTCGCGCTGCATTCCGCGAGCGTCTCGGCGTCCTCAAGCGCCATGACCGCACCTTGGGCGAGAAATGGCAGCATCGGATGTGCTGCGTCGCCGAGTAATACGGCGCGTCCGGCAGACCAACGCGTGAGCGAGGGAAGGCTGTAAAGCGTCCATTGACGCCATTCGTCGGCTCGCTGAATGAGCGATTGCACAGAGGATGCGAAGTCGAGGACTTTATTGTGTGGGACTTCAGCGGATGTGACGTTCTCCCATCCGGGTTGGAGTGCCTTATCATTGGCGATGACGACGAGGGCAATATCGCGACCGCCGTTGACGGGATAGTGGACGATGTGCGCTCCGGGAGCGAGCCAGATGTGGACCGCGTTCGGAATCAATTCGGCGGGCAGACGATCTGCCGAAACGACGCTGCGGAATGCAGCCTTTCCAACGGGTTGCGGCCAGACGGCGGGCGCGATTTGCTTTCTTACGTTCGACCAGAGCCCGTCTGCGCCAATCAATAGCGACGCGTTGGCAACTTCGCCGGTGTTGCCGATTACTTTGATGCTCTCGCCGTCGTTGACGAAGGAAGTAATCTCGACGCCCGGATTGAGCGTTATCAACGGTTCGGACTCGGCACGCCGCCGCAACGCCTTGTGCAAGTCTTTCCGGTGCGCGGTCCAATAAGGCGCGCCGTGTCTTTTCGAAATCCATTCGCCGAGCGGCAGACGCGTCAACTCGCGTCCAGTTATACCGTCGCGGACGCTCAACGCATCTGGGATCGCGGCGCGCTCTTGCAGCAGTTCCGCGACACCGAGACTTTGCAGAATGCGCGTGCCGTTTGGGCCGATCTGGATGCCTGCGCCTTCGTCCGGAAATTCGGCGCGGCGCTCGAACACCTGCGAAGAAATTCCGAGCCGTGAGAGAGCAATTGCGACGGCCAGACCGCCGATGCCGCCGCCTGCAATGGCGATGTCGAGGTTTGCCCCGGCCATCAGCCGTTGCGCCGGAATTTTGCGCCGCGCGCTATCATGTTGTTATCAGGCAGCGTCGGAAACGAGGCTGTCTTTCGGATCGCTTTCGGTTGCCTGGAGGCGTGGGTCATAGATGTAGAGCGTCGAGCAATAGGGGCAAAGGATTTGCCCGTCCTGTCCCATGTCGAGATAGACGTGCGGGTGGTCGAACGGCGGGCGGGCGCCCATGCAATTGAATTCCTTGACGCCGATGAAAATGCGCTCGGCGCCGACGTCATTTGCGAAATGAGGGATAACGGATCCGGCCATGCGACGCCCTTTGCGAATTGGTGATTTGCGGCTGCACCATACCTTCCTGGCGGCGATGATGGTAGGGGAGATGCCGTGGATACGTGAGGATCAGGCAGCGACGGCATGAAGCACTTCGACAGCGCGGGCGTTGATATCGCTTTTCTCGATACCGAAGCCGATTCCGAGAAGCCGCCGGTCCTCTTGATCCACGGCTTTGCGTCCAATGTAGAGACAAACTGGATCGGGACCGGCTGGGTCGAATTTCTCGGCAAGGCAGGATATCGCGTCATTGCGTTCGACAATCGCGGCCATGGCGAGAGTCAGAAGCTCTATGAATTGACGGACTATGGCGCGCCGCTGATGGCTGAAGATGCCCGTCGGCTCCTCGATCACCTTGGTATCGCGCGTGCGCATGTTATCGGCTACTCGATGGGCGCACGAATCGCCGCGTTTCTGGCATTGACGCATCCCGATCGCGTCGATCACATCGTTTTTGGCGGGCTTGGCATCAACATGGTTCGGGGCATGGCGGGGACCGGCCCAATCGCGCGCGCGCTCGAAGCGCAAAGCATTGAGGATGTCGGCAATCCGACGGCGCGGACGTTCCGGGCATTCGCCGAACAGACGAAAAGCGATCTCCGAGCCCTTGCTGCGTGTATTCGTTCGTCGCGAGCGCCGATCACCGCCGAGATGGTCGCATCGATCGCCGCGCCGGTCCTCGTTGCCGTCGGTGAAACCGATGTTATCGGTGGTTCGGCGGAAGAGCTTGCAAGGCTGATACCCGGCGCGCGGGCGTTCACGATTGCCGGGCGGGACCATAATCGCGCGGTCGGCGACCGGACGTTCAAGTCCGAGGTCCTGGCGTTTCTTGATACTGCGTGACTACGTCAAATGGTCCTGACGGCCCGTTGAACCGGTTCTTTTCTATGAGGGATGCGAGCCAAGACCGGACATCCGGGCACGTCAGGGTGCACGTCCCCCGCCAAGGCGCGGGAGGCCTCGCGAGTACTTCCATCACTCCGGAACGTCTTCGGATCGGTACGCGACACAAATCCGATCGAAGACGTGGGAACGGCGCATTCCAGTCTCGTACGCGGTACGTGTGCGAGCCGGCGAGCACCTCCGGGAGCACAAGCCCAATAGCGGCGTTCAATGACGCTGAGATTTCAGGTCTGGGTCGGCGCAGACTAGATTGTGGATAACTTTGGCGGCGGTCGTTCGTGAGACTTGACGACAACGCCCGTTATCATGGCGGCAGATTCGGAGTTTGCCCCAGCTTTGACACTCGCGGAGCCAAAATCAGCCTGAAAAATCTGAGATTTTCTCGGTCGGGCGGGCGCTTCTTTACTCTTGGTTAACGTTACTTCCGTTTACTTGCCCGGCCATGGTTTCGCGTCGTACCCGCGTATTTGTTCCGCTGTCCGCCCTATTGCTATCCGGGCCCGTTTTGCTTTCGGGTTGCGGAACGGTCGGACCGAATTTTGTCGTCAAGAACGATCCGTGGCGCTCTCCGGAAGAGCGCGCTTGCCTGGCTTCTGGCGTGGTACATCAGACAGCCTTCGTTCATACGCGCTCGGCGCTTGGCGGTCCGAGCGTCTGTGGTGCAGAAATTCCTTTCGAGATGGCCGCGGCCGATAACGGAAGGGTCGTTCTTGATCCGCCGGCATCGCTGCGATGTCCGATGATTCCTGAGATCGATAATTGGGTGAAGAATGTCGTGGAGCCTGCCGCGCGATATTATTTCCGGCAAGAGCTCGTCGGTTTGAAAGTGCTCGCGTCCTATTCTTGCCGACCGATGAATAGTGTCGATGGGGCGCAGATTTCAGAGCATGCTTATGCCAATGCCGTCGATATCGGCGGCTTCAGACTAGCGAACGGCGATACGATCAGCGTGCTTCATGGCTGGAACGGTTCGGACCGTGAGCAGGCTTTTCTGCGCCGCGTGCATGATGGTTCGTGCGAGTATTTTACGACCGTACTTGGCCCGAACTATAACAGTCTTCATCGCAACCATTTTCACCTCGATCTTGCGCATCACGGTCGCGACGGGTTGATGCACATCTGCAAATAGCCGGTTAGCGTAAATGCTGATACGCGTGCAGAAACGGCGTAAATCCGCTAGAAGCCGCTCATGACCTGGGATCACGATCCACCGCCGGGCGCGCGCCGCGGCTACCATCATGGAAACTTGCGTGAAGCCTTGATGAAGGCTGCGCTCGATCTGATCGCCGCAAAAGGGCCAGCAGGTTTCACGTTCGCGGAAGCGGCGCGTGCGGCGGGTGTCAGCCCCGCCGCTCCCTATCGGCATTACCGCGATCGAGATGCCTTGATGGCGGATATCGCGCGCCGAGCGTTCGAAGCGTTCGAGTTGAAATTGAAGGATGCGTGGGCCGGGGGCGCGCCCGATCCATTCAAGGCGTTCGAGCGCGTGGGGCGCGCGTATCTAAATTTCGCACGAAAGGAGCCGGCGCAATATTCCGCGATGTTCGAATCCGGTCTTTCGTTTCAGGCGTTCCCGGATTTGCACGTTGCCGGAGATCGCGCATTCAACGTTCTCAAAGACGCATGTGCCGCCCTGATTGCGACGATGCCTGAAGCAAAACGGCCTCCCGTCATGATGATGGCGCTTCACATTTGGGCGGAAGCGCACGGGATCGCGTCGTTGTTCGCGCGAGGGGATGAAGCGCGGCGTCCCATTCCGATGAGCCCGGAAGACCTGCTCGATGCGGCGGTGCTCATCTATCTCGATGGGTTAGGAGTCCGGCCCAAGGCCGGTTGATCGTATCCAAAATGCAAAATTTCAAATTCGTCGGCCGCATCCCTTGAACTCCGCCCTTGCTCTCCCACCTATGTGAATGTAAAATACATTTACATCCTAACCAAGGAGAGGGTGGCGAATGGCGCAAGTGGTTCAGACTCTGGACGATTTCGGTAAGCCCGCGTGGATTGCCGCGATGGTCCTGGGCTTCGTTCTTTTCTGGCCGGTTGGGCTCACCATCTTGGCCTATATGCTTTGGAGTGGACGCATGAATTGCGGATGGCACGGCGGTGGTCGCGGGCGGTGGGAAAGCCGTTTCGCGGAACGTTTCGGACGGGCGCGGTCTCGCGTCGAGGACGAGATGAGGAATTTCGCGCGTGGCGCGTATTCGAGCGGCAATAAAGCGTTCGACGACTATCGCGAAGCTACGCTGAAGCGACTGGAAGAAGAGGAACGCGAGTTCCGTTCCTTCCTCGAACGTTTGAGGCAGGCCAAGGACAAATCCGAGTTCGATCAGTTCATGTCTGAGCGCCGAGATCGGCCTGCGCCGAGCGAGGGTGCGGTCTGATCTTGAAAATTGAGAATGGGGTGGCCACGTGTCACCTCATTCATTTTGTGTGCAATCGTCCGCTAACTGCATTTTACTGGAGCACAGCGCAATGCGCCTACTTTTTCTGCCATTGCTGCCCCTGTTGTTCGTGCCGTTTTTCGTGACGGTCATGGTCCTGTTCGCAATCGGAGCCGTGCTGATGCGGATTGTTTTTATTGTTGCGCTGCTCGCGATTGCGGCAGCTGCGCTGCTTGGGGGTGGCCTCTTTTTCCGCGGCACCTTTAGAGGATGTGCATCCCGGTTCTTTGGGCGACTGAAAGAAGGCAGTCATAGCCCGTTTGATAAGCGTCGCGGATCGCGCGATTCGGATAACTTCGCCTTTGACGAATACCGGCGTGCTACGCTCCGCAATCTCGAAGACGAAGCCCGCGAGTTCCGAACGTTTCTTGCCAAGTTACGCGATGCTGCGGATGCCACGGATTTTCAAGCTTTTCTCAAATCGCGGCGCGCCGGAGGTCCGCACAGTTCGTGATAAATTGTGCATTTGCAGGGGGGCACGGCCAGACGCCGTATTTTGAAGCATATCTGCTATTTCCGTTTCTCAGGCATTATTGCGGTTAATTTAGGGGAAGTCAGCCAGGTCCTCCTTTATGCTCCTGTTTCTGGCGAGGGCGGCTTATAGTCGTTCGCGATAGAGACGGGTGTGGTCGAACGATGTCTTGGCAATCTCTCAAGAATGCAGTCGCCGCGACGTACAACGGCGGGATGCGGACGGCACTTGAGCACCTCAAAGAGACGTTTGGGTTTGATGGCGCGCGTTCGCCGGCGGAATCGCGCGTCGCTTTCACAATCGCGGTCGTTGCCCTTGCTGCCAAAATGAGCAAAGCCGATGGCGTGTCACTGCCAATCGAAGCGCAAGCATTCGAACGGCAGTTTTCCGTGCCGGACTCGGAACGCGCCCACCTTCGCCGTCTCTATCAGCTCGCGAGCCAGGATGTTGCGGGATACGAAGCTTATGCGGCGCAGGTCGCGCGTCTGCTGGAAGGTCAGCACGAGCTTAAGATATCGGTGCTTGAATGTCTCTTCCATGTCGCCAGCGCCGATGGCGTACTGCATCCCGACGAGGATCGCTACCTCGCGCACGTCGCGGAAATTCTCGGGCTTTCCCAACGCGAGTTTCGGTGCTTGCGCCGCAGCTTCGTGGTCGATGCCGACAGTCCCTATGAGGTGCTGAACGTTTCGCCCGCCGCTACTGACAGAGAGATCAAGTCGCGCTATCGCGATCTCGTCAAAAGCCATCATCCCGATGCGCTCGTTGCGAAAGGTGTGCCGCCGGAGTTCCTTGCCGGCGCTGAGCGCAGGCTCGCGGCGATTACGGCAGCCTACGAATCCATTCTTGCCGAGCGCGGTTTGCGCGTCGAACGGGCGCTGGAACCAAGTCAGTGAGCTTCGCAGCGGACAGCCCTCTCGTCAGCAGCATTCATCCGGCAGCGAACACCGAGCCGCGACGTGGCTGCATCAAGCCGTCGCTTCTCATTTTGCATTACACGGGCATGTCGTCGGCTGCGAAGGCGATCGACTGGTTGGCGCGCGCTGAAAGCAATGTTTCCTGCCATTACGTCGTAGACGAAGACGGCCGCATCGCACAGCTTGTTCCAGAAAGCTTACGTGCCTGGCATGCCGGAGCTTCATATTGGCGGGGCGAGACGGATATCAATTCGCATTCGATCGGCATCGAGATTCAGAATCCCGGGCATCAGCACGGCTATCCGGATTTTTCGCCCGCACAAATGGATGCCGTCATTGCACTCGGTAAAGAAATCACAGAGCGTTATGCGATGGCCGCCGACGCTGTTCTCGCCCATTCCGATGTCGCACCAGGGCGAAAGATCGATCCGGGCGAGAAGTTCAACTGGATGGCGTTGGCAAGAGCCGGACTCGGGCTCTGGGCGCGACCATCGCCGGTCCGAGCAGACGATGCCGGTCTCGGCTTAGGCGCCTGCGGCACACGCGTCGCGCGTGCGCAAGAACGTCTTGCCTCCTATGGTTATGGAATCGAGCTTAGCGGGGTTCTGGACGAGGGTACGGAAAAGGTTCTCAAAGCTTTTCAAGCCCATTTTCGTCCTCGCCGCGTCGATGGCAGGCTTGACAGATCGACGGAAGTAACGCTTGAGCGGCTGCTCGAAGCGTCGCGTCGGTAGGTTGCTGCTTGACGCCGCCATTAAGCTGACATTGATGCTGCCCCACTGCCGCGGGGAGAGCTGGGGCCGCTCTTCCATTTCGTTTTGGACCATTAGATCAATTGATAGGATTGCGCGTGTTCAAACCTCGTCGTCCGGAGATACTGCTGCTTGTGCTGGCAGCCTATGTGGCGCTGGTTCTGAATCAGGCTTTTTGGCGCAAGCTCTATAGCGTAGTTTCTCCGCACAATTTCGAAGATTGGTACTTTCTCGGCACCGTCGTCGTTTCCGTGACGCTGGCGGGTTATCTCATCATTTTGCCTTTCTCACTGAAGCCGGTCATCAAGACTGTCTTCCTTATGCTGCTTCCGGTCACGGCCGCGGCGGCGTATTTCATGACCGAATACGGAATCGTCATCGACACCAACATGGTTCGCAATGTGCTGGAAACGGACACGCGCGAAACAGGCGATCTCATAACGGTGGGCTTAATTGCTTATGTCGGACTTTTTGGTCTGGTGCCGGCGATCGTGTTTTGTCTTCTTCCCTGGACGCCAAGATCGTTCGGCGGCGAAGCTTTTGCCAAAATGAAATTCGCCGCTGTCGCGCTGGTTGTCCTGACGGTCACTGTGTTTCCGGTTTGGGGCACCTTCCTTTCGCTCTTCCGCGAGCACACAGAACTCAAGATGACGCTGACGCCGTTCAACTATCTGTCGGCATTTCCGAGATACCTGAGTAGAGAACGTGGTGCATTGGCCAGTAAAGTCATTGCGCCTTACGGAAGGGATGCTCACCGAGGGACGGAAACGCATTCGCGCAAGTCACTCTTTGTGGTGGTCGTCGGGGAAACTGCGCGTTGGGATCATTTTGCGCTCAACGGTTACGCGAGGCCGACGAATCCCGAGCTTTCCAAGATTAAAGATCTGGTCAATTATCCGCATGCATTTTCCTGCGGGACGGATACGGCGCAATCCGTGCCGTGTATGTTCTCTGGGCTGGGTAAGGCCAATTTCACAAACGCCAAGGCCGAGACACAGGAGAATCTGCTCGACATTTTGAAGCATGCGGGCATCGATGTGCTTTGGCGGGAGAACCAAGCGGGCTGCAAGGGCGTGTGTGCACGCGTTCCAACGGAAACGCTAACAGGGCATAAGCTCCCCACATTTTATCCGAGTACCAAGAATTTCGATGATGTTTTGGTTGACGGGTTGGACGCCCGGATCGCCAAGCTCGACCGCGATACCGTCATCGTTTTGCACATGATGGGCAGTCATGGCCCGACCTATTGGAAGCGCTATCCTGCGCGCTACGAGACCTTCACACCGGCGTGCAAGTCGGCGCAGTTCAGCCATTGCGAACTCAAAGACATTATCAACGCTTACGATAACACGATCGTCTACACCGACCACGTTCTGGCGCGGCTGATCGATGTGCTGGCGCAAGCGGAGAGTCACGGTGTCGATACCGGTATGCTCTACGTCTCCGATCACGGCGAGAGCCTAGGCGAGCACAATATGTATCTTCACGGTATGCCTTATGCGATCGCACCGGAGGCACAGATCCACGTGCCGATGGTGATCTGGCTTTCACCGTCGATGCGGGAAGCGACTGGTATCGATCAGGCTTGTCTTGTGAAGCATACGTCAGAGCGTGTGGGGCACGATAACCTTTTCCATTCGGTTCTCGGGCTGATGGACGTAAAGACGAAGGTCTACAATCCGTCGCTCGATCTCTTCGCAGCCTGCCGCAAGTCGCCCTCGTGAATCCTGAGCTTGTGCGCAATAACGTTGCGTAAATTATCCGGCAGCAGGCGATTTTGCCGTACTCGGGCGACAAATTGGGTATCGTTCTTTTCGTAGATTCGGCTCATGATGAGGCTCGCGAGGTGATACATGCCCTTTGGCCGATTTCATGCTCTCATAATCGCGATCTTGACCACAGTTTCCGTTTCCATTGATGGCGGCGCATGGGCAGAGCAGCCACTTGGGCCGGTTTCAATGCACGCGGAGATCAATGCTCACGCCATCACGACGCTGCTGCATCAAGCGAAGGCAGGTGAGCGGCCTGACTTGTCCGGTAAGTTTCTCGCCTATTTGGATCTATCGGACCTCGACTTCAAAGGCGCCAATCTCGCGCGTTCGGATTTTTACGGCACAGATTTTACCGGCGCAAACTTATCCGGCGTCGACCTGTCCCATACCCGACTTGATCGCTCGGTATTGATCCGTGCAAACCTGTCCGGAGCCAACCTGACTGGGGCGACGATCTACCGGCCAACAATTTATTCCGATTTATCGAATGCGACTTCCGATGCGCCGCGCTTTTCGGGCGCCAACCTCACGCACGTGCACGTACAGGCCGAGTTGTCCGGTTCGGATTTTCGGGGTGCTGACCTGACGGATGCCGATTTCCTTCCACTTGAAGGGCGACCCGGTGAAGGGACGATGACGACGACCTATAAGAATATTCTCAAATACTGTAATTTTGCCGGCGCACGTCTTCATGACGCGAAGATGCAGCGAACCGTGTTGTGGTTCGCGAAGTTCACGGGTGCGGATTTGACTGGCGCCAACTTCACCGATGCGGATCTGTCGCGCGCCGATTTCGCAGGCGCCGACGTTGCCGGGGCCGATTTCACTCGAGCAAACCTCGACGAAGCGAATTTCGTAGGCGCGAAGGGGATCGCCGACGCGAAAGGGCTTCATGATGCGATCAATTTTGATCGCGCCTATCGATGAATTGATCGAGCGGGAGAAGAAAAATTCCCGATCGAAACTTTCGTGGTGCGTCGCAGTTTGTGGTTATCCTTCGCCGCGAAGCCTGTTAGTGTTCGTTAAATCATTTATTGTCAGTATGTTAACAACTTGACCTAGCGTGGAGCGCGAGATGCGAGATTCCCTGCTGCAGATCGGTTCGGGGTTTCGATTGGGTATTCTGGCCGGAGCTTTTGCCGTGGCGACCACTTGGGTTGCGCCTGCTGGGGCCGTCAGTCTCAGAGTCAAGCTTGCCTGTTCGAGTGACTACCACGCATTGTGCAGCCAGTATCCCTCCGATAGTCCCGAGGTTCGTCAGTGCATGCGGGCAGCGGGCGAGAAGTTGTCCGCACGATGCCTCAACGCATTGATTGCTGCCGGTGAAGTAACGGAAGAGGAAGTTGCTCGCCGTGCCGCGCAGATGCGACAATAGTTTCTGACGCCGCTGTCGTATGGCAGGCGGCACGGTAATTTGGCGAACGCCGTGGTCCAATGGCGTTCATCAGGACTGAAATATATTATCAAAACATCCGGCCGCCGTTCGGCACCGGCTGCGAGGGGATAAGAAGGACGACGTTTCCATCTGCATCCGGGACGCCGAGCGTCAGGACTTCCGACATGAACGGTCCAATTTGTCGGGGCGGAAAATTAACTACGGCGATGACTTGTTTTCCTACCAGCTCGTCCAACTCATAGTGTTTCGTGATTTGCGCGGAAGAGCGCTTCGTGCCGATTTCTTCGCCGAAATCGATCGTTAGCTTATAGGCGGGCTTTCGCGCTTGACGAAAAGCCTCCGCCGAAATGACGGTCCCGACGCGTATATCGACTTTTAAGAAGTCATAGAAGGTAATTTGCGGCGGCAGGTCGGCGTCTTTTGTCATGGTGTGTAGATGCCATCACTGAGGAGCCGCAGCAAGCTTGGCGCGTAACACGAGAAGCCGCTGGCCCCGTTTCAACACGGCCAGCGACTCCGCGCCAATAGGGGCGCTCAGCGAGCCACTCGCGACAGCCCGCTATCGAAAGTAACGAATCCCGGAAAGGGCTGGTTCCGGCTGAGAAAGGCGAATTGGGTGTGATAAATCTCTACAATGCTCTGGCCGAATAGCCGGCGCGCGCAGGTCTGAAGGGCAAAAATATCGTCGGAGTTGGGTAGTGCTTCGGGACATTGCGGCGAAAGCCGAACTGGCGAAGATCGTCCGCGGAGACCGGAGGAGCCGAATATACGATCGGTATGTTCAAACGGCGCACCGCATCGCAGAACTCAGTCGTCGGTCGGTCGTTGTCGAATTCGACAACAACTGTGTCGATCTTTTTATGCTCCAAAAGGGTGAGCGCTGCCGAATAGGAGCTGAAGACATGAACGCTGTTGCCGGCATGAAGAAGCGCTTCTCTCATCCCGTAGCCTGACGCAAATGAGCGGTCGACGATGACGATGGAAGACATTGTTCCCGTGCCCACTGCTTAAACTCCTGACATGAGACATAGCGGTTCTAAAGTTATTCACATCCTCCCGACAGATGTTTGCGTAACCACACAGTTTCAAGATCAGCCATGCGGCCTAGGGCTCAACGATTTCTGTAACAATTGTGATCGGTATTCGATCTTTATGTCCGCCAAGGGTGTTTCGGGAGATCGCTCACGCCAACTGGTTTGACGCCAGCCTTTGCCACTTGCTCGTCGTCTTCGACCGTGCTGCCAGAGACGCCAATTGCGCCGATCATGACGCCTTCGGTGTCTACAATCGGAAGACCCCCGGGAAAGCTTATCAGTCCGTGGTTGGATACTTCGATGCCGTAAAGTGATTGGCCAGGTTGAGAGAGCTTGCCGAGCTGTCCGGTCGGCATCGCGAAGAATACTGCTGTGTGGGCTTTCTTTATCGCGACGTCGATCGAGCCAACCCATGCGCCGTCCATGCGGTGAAAGCCCTTGAGATTGGCTCCTGAGTCGACGACGGCAATGCAGCTTTTGTTGCCAATTTCGTTCGCCTTTGTGATCGCAGCTTGTATCGCTGCGGCCGCTTGTTCGCTCGTGACATGCATGGGATTCTCCGGGTGATGACGGTCTTGCGTCGTCTGAATGCCTGCGTAACCCCGGTGGCCGACGGCCGTTCCCATTCAATTTCAGAGTATGGCTTCAATCTCGGACAAAAAAATACCCGCCCAGAAATCCGGGCGGGTACGATTGGCCTCAGTCGGAATGTCCTGGGCGATTAGTAGCTCAGGTGTTTATCCCAGAAATTACATTTGTATTCATTCCGGAATTTTTTGACCGTCGTCGTCGACAACGGAATATCCTGGACGAAATACTTTGCGTTGTTGCTGGCAGCAAATTTTGGCCAGGGCGAATTGCCAGAGCCGTTCGGATTACCAGTGTCCGCGAAGTTCGTCCAAGCGGCAACGAGCTGATCGGACAGCTGCGTTTCCTTTTTGTTGAGCTCGCGCGGCTGGCCTGTTTCCTGGTCGAGGTTCACGCCGAGCTGTCCACCATGCCAGTTGTCGAACAAGAACTGGATGTCGATGGTATGCGCCGCCAGAGGTTTGAATCCTGGCATCTTCGGGAAGTAATATGGCGCATCCGGATAGGTGAAGTCGTAGGCGTAAGTCGGGACCTGAGGCGCCATCAGTTGAAGTACGTGCACTTCGCGGCATTTCGCAGGATCTGTGACGGCCCTTTCATAGGCGATCATCGGATCGTTATCGTATGCGGATAGTTTGTATTTGTTGGCAACACCTGCGGGCATGGTGCCGCCCGTGCAGAATGCGCAAGGCGCGCCTTCCGAAACCGCAGCCGCAAACTGGTCGGCGGTCATTGGCGTTTGAGGCGGTCCCGAGAAGTACTCCGAGATTCCGGTAAGGAATGTCAGCTCGTCTTTTGTCGCTCCGCCCATGACCGGCATCTTGTTGAACCGGCCGGTTGTCCACGCTTTCTCAGGTGTGCGCGGAATAATCGTTCCGTCAACAAACGGTGTCCCTGTCGTGAACGGGCCATCGGCATTCGGAGTTCCTTGCAGTTGCAGAATGCGGGCGGCTGAAAGGTTGCGCAAGCAGTCGGCAGCTTTTTTTCCTGAACCCGTAGGACAGCCCGCTGCGGTTGCAAAGTTTTTACCGCGCGCTAGGGCATCAGCCTTTGACGGGAGCACAGAAAAGAAGCCCGGCGAGCTTTGGAAGATGGCGCGGCTCAACAAACCGGAGCTTAAAGGCGAAAGCACGTGGGTTGCCGTGTCGTAGGCTCCGGCGGATTGTCCGCCGACCGCAACTCTACTTGGGTCACCGCCGAAAGCTGAGATGTTACGCTGGACCCAACGCAATACGGCCTGCTGGTCCAAGGTTCCGTAGTTGCCCCAAAGATGGCCTTCCTTGTTGATTGCGGGATGCGAGAACGTGCCAAATAGGCCCAGACGGTAGTTCATCGTAACAACTACTGTCGGTGTGCCGTTTGGGCCTCCTTTGGCAAGCTTGCTGCCGTCGTAGTCGTTGGATTCGCCGTCGATGTTGCCGCCGCCGTGGATCCAGACGATGACCGGTTTCTTCTTTTTGATTTTATTCGGTGTGCCCGTTGTGAAGACGTTGAGATAGAGACAGTCTTCATTAATGCTCGTTGGGCCGGCGAATGCGCCGAGTCCAGTTACCTGCGGGCAGTTGCTGCGGAATTCCGTAGCGTCGAGTTTGCCTTTCCAGCGTTTTACGGGCTGCGGCGGTTGCCAACGGAGTTCCCCGACCGGTGGTGCGGCGTACGGAATACCCAGAAACGTTTCGACACCATTTTTCGTAAAGCCTTGGACCTTGCCGTCGGTTGTCGTGACGACAGGTCCGCTGTTATTATTCTTGGCAAGCGCTGCGCCGGATGCGCAGAACGCCAGAAGCATCGAGGACGCAAGGAGGCTATGACGCAACGAAACTTTTCGTGCGCCCTTATAGGACGTACATTGCATAATTCCTCTCCTACATTTTTTCTGTTTTTATCGTTTTTGCTCTCTCCGATTTGACTGGAGAGGATCAGCTAAACACGCGTCAATTATTTTCCCTAGGCGCTGAGGGAAAGGATCGTAGGGTTTGCGTGCACTCCGGCGCAATAATGATAGAATGGGTAAAGAAATGCGGGCAGCAGCATAACCTTATAAGACTATGACGCCGTTGTATTTTTTATTGTCGTTTGGATTTCTAGAATTTCGCCCGATATTCGCTCGGAGAGCACCCATATTTCTTTTTGAATGCTCTGATGAAGGCTGAAATATCGTTGAACCCCCAGCGATAGGCGATCATGGATATCGGTTGATTGTAACAGTTGGTGCAGACCAAGTCCCGGCGGACAAAATCCAAACGTTTCGCGAGTACGTGTGCGCTAAATGTCTTGCCCGTAAATCCAAAAAGCTTATGGACATAGCGCACCGAAATTCCCAACCTGTCGGCGGCAGATCGGGGAGACAATTCCATTTCTCCGATATGCGCATCAATATAACTTATGAGTTCGTCGACGTAGTGCTTCGCCGGCATCTCGGCGACTTCGCTCCGTCGTACTTCCTTCGCGAAATAAGATGCTGAGAGTGGCATCAGAACGGTGCACGTTTCGTAAAGTGCCCGCAGCTCACTCGTTCCGGCAGATACCAAATTCTGGGCAAGGAAGTTCAGACAGCTGGAGAGCGGTGGCATCATCTTGTCGGCACGTATTACCCCATGACGCAAAAGAGACCCGATATACGGGGATTGATCGAGTTTTTCTTTCGGAATACGGAACGCAAGATGATCGAAAGATCGGGAGCTTCTTTGGGTCATCTTCAAAGGCAAGGAGCTATCGTAAACGATGAGATCTCCGCGTCGCAGATCGAATGATCGTCCGGACTGCTCGATGTTAAGCTCGCCGGCTAATACGAAATTGGCGTAGTAGCTGTCTGATGTCGATTTTTGGATTTCTCGTGCGCCACGGGCCGCAACGATGGGCGTATTTGTCCCTCTTGCAACAGCTTCTGTATTGGTCGAGAGGCATTCGACTCGCGCGGCGAACGTCGTGTCAGAATCGAACTCTATCGTCCATGGCATGAACGCGTCTTGGACAACGTCGCGAAACGCGCCGAATGCTCTCTTTTGGTCAAAATATTCTGTGTCGTAGATGCTGGATTTGAAATCCGGAAAAGGAACTGCGTCCCTTTCAGATTTTTCTGTCATTGGCGTCTCTCCGGAACTCGCGAGCTCATTCTTTCGGCTCACGTTGTCGTTCGAAATTTATCGCGCCCGCTTAAAACCCTTCCATTCTATCTTTCGATCGTGGGGGAGTAGTTTTATCCCAGCACGGAGATCATTGAAAGTTATTCTCGTAATCAAATTCGTAATTCTGATGCGCTTTTTCTTTGTTGCGCCGGTATTTGCATATTGTTTAGGCACAATCATTCGCTGGTTTTATGCTTTTGCTTGGCTGCACATTTTCCGGGCTGACGCATCTATTCAAACTACGAGGAGGAATAATTGTGTGAGGTGTGCCGCCGCCTCATAATAAGAACGTATTTGCAATCGGCAGGGCGATGTAGCAACGACGGAGGCGGCGGTTGCCGTAAGCAACCGCCGCTTATTCGCATTACGGACCGTAATACAGGATGGTATCCCAGAAGTCGCAGTTATATTTCTTGCGGTACTTCTTCTGGTTCATTTTTGACAGTGGAATATCTTGAACGAGGTACTTGGAGCTATCGTCTCCTGAGTACTGCGGCCATGGAGAGTTGCCGTTTCCGTTCGGATTTCCCGACCATGCAAAGTTGGTCCAGGCTGCAACGAGCTGATTCGAGAGCTTGACCTCTTTGCCCTGGATCTCACGCGGCATACCCGTGTCCTGATCCAGGTTCACACCAAGCTGGCCGCCATGCCAGTTGTCAAACAGGAACTGGATGTCGATCGTGTGCGCGGCGTTTGCTCTAAAGCCCGGCATCTTGGGGAAGAAGTACGGCGCGTTCTGATATGTGAAATCATACGCGTACGTTGGCATCTGTGGACCCCAAAGCTGCAAGACGTGATCCGCCTGGCACTTCTGAACGTCCGTCCTAACTCGATTGTAGGCATTTTGGACGTTGTTGTCGTAGGCCGACAGCGGGTATTTCGCCAATACTTTCTCAGCCGTTCCGGTCGGGTATGCCGGGGGCGCGCCGCCGGGGCCGGCGTTGCCTGAGTACGTATTGGTGACAGCAGCTGTGTATTGCTCAGCAGTCATCGGAACCTGCGGCGGACCGGAGAAGTACTCCGAGATGCTGATGCTGAAGTTGGCTTCGTCCTGCACGCGGCCACCCATCGTCGGCATCTTGTTGAACCGGCCTTTGGTCCATGCCTTCTGCGGATCGACGGGGATCACCGTTCCGTCGACGAAAGGACCGACGATATACGGTCCGTTGGCATTCGGCGTACCTTGCAGTTGCAGAATGCGTGCGGCACTCAGGTTCCGCAAGCATTCGGCAGCTTTTGCGCTTCCGCCCTTCGGACAACCTGCGGCGGCGGCAAATGCCTGGCCTTTAGCTTTTGCTGTCGCGGCTGAAGGGAGAACCGGAAGAGGGCCGCTTTCGTAAATCGCACGGCTAAAAAGGCCCGTGCTGATTGGCGAAAGCATGTTGGCTCCCGTGTCCGTCGCACCTGCGGACTGTCCTCCAAGGGCAACGCGGTTGGGATCGCCACCGAATGCGGCAGCGTTTCGCTGTACCCAACGGAGCGCGGCCTGGATGTCCATGATGCCGTAGTTACCCCACTGGTGGCCTTCCTTATTCAAGGCCGGATGCGACAGATAACCGAAGAGGCCCAAGCGGTAGTTGAGCGTTACAACAACCGTCTCATGGCCATTCGGTCCGCCCTTTGCGAGCTTTGTGGCATCGTAATCGTTTGACTCGCCATCGACGTTACCGCCGCCGTGGATCCAGACGATGACGCCCTTCTTCTTTTTCGAACCTGTCGTGAAGACGTTCAAATAGAGGCAGTCTTCAGACGTGCTGGTTGGTCCGGCAAAGGCGCCGAGTTCGGTAACCTGCGGGCATGTATTGGCGAAGTGGGTCGCGTCGAGCTTTCCCTTCCAATGTTTTACGGGCTGTGGCGGTTGCCAACGGAGATTACCAACGGGGGGAGCTGCGTAAGGGATGCCCTTAAAGACATTCACGCCGTTCTCGGTGGTCCCTTGGATTTTACCGTCGGTGAGCTTGACGACGGGCCCTGACTTGGCCGCAAGCGCAGGAATTGACGTCAATCCTGCTGCAACTAGCGAACAAGCCACAATCGATCGACGCAACGATTTTTGTCGTGCGCCAACAACTGACACGCTTTGCATAGTCCTCTCCTAACTTTTTTCATTCGCCCGCGCTTCTTTTGAGATTACGCAGGTAAGCGAATAAAAGGGCGGACCGACCAGGAGATGCTACGGCAGGAGGGAACTTGCGTTGGATATAAAGGAACTCGATGCGATTTCTTTATCCAAATTGTATTGTATGTATGCTGATTATTATTTTCATGCGAGCGAAGGAAGATTTCGCGCAAATGAAAGCGGAGTATTCTATTCTGTCGAAGCGAAGTATTTGTTTGCTTAGGTTTGCAATCTTTTATCGTGCACGAAATGGCTCGTGAGGCACCGATTTGGTGTCATCTTTGGGAGAGATCGTTGGTTAACGTCAGCGCTCCATCCAAAATTGCGCCGTAGAGCAGAACGAGTGTTATTTCCCGTGGTGCTGATGCGACACTTCCACGACTCTACGGCCTGTTTTTTTGCCGAGGGCGCTTTGCGATGCGATTGACCTATGCGTTTCGTGGTATGAGTCACTGATTCTGGGGCGGTTTTTTCGCCCGCGTGGGGAGGACGTGACTTGCGCAGAGAAAGCATTCGTCTCGCGATTGCAGCCGTACTGATCGCTATTCTCAATCTTCCGCTTGCTTCGGGCGGCTCAGCAGACCCTCTGGCAGGTTTCGCGGCCGCGAAAAGTCAATTTGCTATCGCGCCTATATTGGAGAAGACGCACGGTTTTCATTGCCGACCGATGTTTGGCTGGGATCCGCGCCTGGGCATCTATCACGTGCATAAGCACGAAGGCATTTGCCGGAATTATCAGCGTTGCATGAAAGTTATGTATCGATGCGACCTGCGCAACGGACGCGGCTGGCGCCCGTGGGACTATGAGCGGTGGGGCGACGATAATTGGCGATTCGACAAGTGCATGCTTGATGCTGGCTGTTATTGATAAGCTGTAATATCGGGAAATCATTTCGGATCGGGTTTTCATGAGCAGATCGGTCAGGTGCGTTTATAGCGGGCGTGGTGCGCTACGTGTTCTTACTTTGAGTATCGCTTTTATTTGCCTGTTCGGAGAAGGAGAGCTGCGAGCGGAGGGCATTACCATCAAGGGAGATCATCCTTCCCAGAACATCGATATGAAGATCGATGGCGAAACAATTGGGACGGTGCTCCAAACGCTTCACGAAAAATATGGGATCGAGATTTCGGGCGAAGACAAACTCGCGTCGGATGATGCCGTTTCAATGACGATCTCCGGCACGTTGCCCGCAATTCTGGAAAGGCTTCTCCGCAATCAGAATTACATGATCGTACGATCGGCGAAAAATGCGACAGGCGTCGGTAAGATACTGATCGCGGGGAGCAACCAAGACGATAGCGGTTCTAAAAAGAGCCAAACTCCGGCGGCTCCCCCTGCCAATAATCCTGCGATGCCTTGACTTTGGTTTGCGATGTTCAGCAGCTATCGTCGTCAGAATCGCTCGAACAGCCCTTTGCAAATTTGACTTTTTGAGCTTCTTCGCCGTCTCGCTTCAGTGTGACGGAATCCTTTTCGACCATCGCGACGTGCCACCCGCCGATCATGTCGCCGACCTCTACGCGGAAGTCGGCGCCGCTGCCCTGGCTCTTGAGAAGCGCGATTGTCCTATGGCGATTGAGAACTACGCCTAAAAGCTTGTAATCGGGAGGGGGCGGCGGTTTTTGGACGGTTCCCTTTGCAGTTTTCTTTGGCGGTTGCCGGCTGGGCGCGAATAGCGGCCGGTTTACCCAATTTTTGAGCGTCGATTTGTCGAATGAGGCTAATGGATTTCCGCTAAGGAGCTGATTGGCTTCCTCCAATGCCGTCTTTTCTTGGTCGGCTTCCTCAGCTTCTTTGGCGGTGGTGCCGTGCTCGTCCGGCGTATCGGCAGCGGGGGAGTTTCCGGCAGCGCGCGTGGCGACGATGTGGTCTTTGCCGCCGCCGAACCAGGCTCCGCGATTATCCATCCAAACGAGGCCCGCCAAGCCGAGCGATACCAAAATCAACAATAACGGCCGGTACTGTGTCATCGTCTCAAGAAGCTCCGGTTTGAATCGCAAAACCGCTTACCTGCAAAGTCACGTCGAGTGGGCCGGTGTAGTGCGGTTCGGGCGGGCGAAAATCATCGTGAACAGCGCGCACGATGATATCGTCGATAAAGATGAGCGGCGTGCCGGTCTCAAGGCCGTGAACGATGTCTCGTAACCCGTTGGTACCAACGCTGATCGACATGCTTACTGAAATGCGAGTCAAGTTGCCGTCCTCCTTCGGCGGCATGATCTGAATGCTCGAAGCCGTGCCGCCATTCGCGGTCACGAGGCTGTTTACGAGGCTCTGCAAATTAGCGCCCGCAACGCCCGTTTTATCTCCTTCGAGGAGCAGGCTCTTGTCCTGACCGAGGGCTGTCAGGTCCAAATGCTCTTTTTTCAGCGCGTTCTCCCGCGATATCTCCGCACGTAATTCGGGCAGCGTTTTTCTTTTCGCCGCGATCGCTTGTTCAAGCCCCAGGATTTTCCAGTAAGGTGCCGCGGCCGCCGCACCGAGGGCAACGAACAGCGCCAGGAGCAGCGCGACTGCGACGTACGTCGATTTTGATGGCGAGGTCACTGTGTTTTCTCCGCATGCGCTTCTTCCTGCACACGTCCAACGATCGAGAATGTGCCGAGCTTTTGACCATCCTCGCGGGTGGTTGGGGCAGAAAATCTGACGTCCTCAAATTCCGGAGTGCTTTCCAAAGTTTCGATCAGGCTGGTCGGATCCGCGGACTTGCCGACCAGGCGCGCTTCCTTTTCGTGAATCTCAAATTCGTCGAGGTAAGCGGTATCCGGCAATGCACGGCTAAGTGCTTCGATCAGCACCATGACTGGCCTATCGTCGATCTTAAGCTTGGCTAAGCGCTCCCGCTGTTCACGCAGTTTTGTGTTTTCGTCATTGAGGCGTTTGACGTCGTCCACGCGCGCCATAATCGCCGTGATCTTGCTCTCGAGATCTCCATACTGGGTCTTCAAACCCCAGACTTGATAAAATCCGAAGCCGCCTACGGCGAAACCTGCAAGGACGAGAGCAAGAATTGCGATATGCAGGCGCCCGGCGGTTTTGCTGACGGGGTCAGCTTCGAGCGTCATCAGCTCTGCGGTCGATGGCGCATCCGCGGTGGGAGCGAAGTCAATGGCGTTCGGCGATAGGCCGATCCGGCGCGCGCGTTCTACGGCCGCGTCAACGATCGTCTTCGTTGTCGCGACGATGTCGGTATCGATCTGGTCAGGCGTCGTGGCGTTCTCGCCCTTCGCGCGGTAGCCGTAACAGGTGTTGTCTTGCGGCCATGGTACGATCGTTTCGATCTTGTTTTCGACGACCGAATCCATCAGGTCACTTGCCGCCACGGGAATTTGAATCGTTCGATGGACGACGTCAGCGGGAGAGAGACGAAGCAGCACCTGCTTGGAATTTTGCGTTTCCCGTTGGAGAAGTAATCGTCTTAGCGAGGCAATTTGGTCAGCGCTCGCATGTGGATCGAGTATGCCGATGCGGCGGGTCGGACCCGCGCCGCGGGTGTAAATTTCCAAACCTTCGGTTGTGTTGAATAGCAGCGTTCGCCACGGACGTTCGCCTGCGCGTCTCGGAGTTATGATCTTGCTCAGCTCTCGAAGCCACCACCAATAGAAGCGGCGGGCGCGGCCTATGCTACCGTCTTTCGTCATTGCACTTTCTCCGCGGCTGACGTCACCATCGGCCATTTGGCAATTAACCTGTACGGTGCATTGCCATCGAGACCGGGCAAAATGACGTAAGTCCTGCTGATGCTGTAGTTGTCGTTGGGCCGATGTGCGCTGACCGTCACGAGATAAGCTGGGCCGCTTTCGTCGGTCAGGTACTCTTGGCCTTTTTGCATGATGTCGAAGGTCGCAGATTTATCTGCGTATTTGAGCTTTTCTATATCCGCCCTGTTGAGTTCGGGAACGGCACTCAGCACCTCTTCCGGGGCAGCGAGGGGATTTATGGTTCCGTCACGGCTATAGACGGTCAAGTATGGGGCAATGCGATTGAAGAGATCGTGAGGAATGCCGTTCGAACGGCCAAGCTGCCATACATCGATGAACGCAGGCGCGGGGGGCGAAAAACCATCAGTATTGCCCGTATCGCTCGTAGCTTGAAACTCTGAAGTGGTCTTGTCTCCGGGCGTTTCTCCCGAGGCGGCTTTTCTCGCTCGCAGGATGAAATCGGTGTATTGCGCCGCTTTTGCTGCCGATTTGGTATGTCGCTGAAAAAAAGAACGCAGCAGCTTTTCATCGCTCTTGTTTAAATCGATAAGACCGTCCGGGTCCGTAATCGAAATCGTGACTTCAGTATCCGAGAAAGCGAATTGGTGTGCTCTTCCGTCACCCGGCCAGCGTTTTTTGGGGTCGGAGTTGGCCAAATGCGCCGCGGCGATTTCAAGACCTCCGTCCAGAATGGCGTCGGATTTTACAAGCCCGATTTCCGAAACGGCGGAAGCTGCGCCGCTACGCACTGCGGCATTGAATGAAGCAACCAACAGGACGGCCGAGGTCAGCACCCAAAGCACGACGAGCATCACAAATCCGCGCTCGCGCGCCGAATGATCGAACGGATCCTGTGAGAACAGCTCTGGCGCGTTACGTGTCACATCTACCTCGTCGAGCCATCGGCCGTAGCGGTCAGAGATTCATCGCGCACGAGTTTGCCGTTCGTGCGAGCGGTGCATGTGTCGGAACTCTGCGACAAACAACTGAGTTCGGCATCGGTTTGTACGGCCGCCAAAAAAGGCGGAGCTATTGGGACGTTACTTCTTGCGTCGACGACGTCGAGCCGGATTATGTCCGGGACCCTATTCTGCGCGCGCCACGCCGACAGCCATTTGTCGCCCTTTCGTGTTCGTAATGCGTATGAGAATTTGTATTTGAAGCTGCCTTGTATGAGGTCAACAGAGTTCGCTGGCGTTGCGCCCGGGAACAGGTACATGTTCGTTTGATACGGTGCGCGGGCGCGGATCAAATTAAACTGGGGCCCGTTCCTTTCGACTGAATACTGAATGTAATACGGGCCGGGAGAGGTGGGGTACGGCGGTTCGAGTGTCACGAACGAGAGACGGTCCGGCGTACCGGTGAAAATAAACTCTCGCGTATCGTTGGTTTTATGCACGAGCCGTTGGAGGCCAGAGACGTCACGCTCGAAGATGTCAAAGGCGCGGGAGAACATTTCGAGGCGTTCTATCTGTGTCGCATTGGCGTTCCAATTCTGCGATAAGGTTGTCAAGGCGGCACTCAACAGACCGAGAATTACGGTCAGTATCGTCAAGCTGACCAGCAACTCTATCAGCGTAAATCCGCTTTGCCGGTTCGATGAGGCGAGCGATGTCGGTGAACTAACCATTGCTGCGACCGAGCTTCAGCGTATCCAACTTGATTTCGCGACCGTCACCCAAGCCGACGCGCACCCGCACGTGGCGAAGCCGCCAGTTGTTCTTGGTTTCGATTTTTGCCCAGGAGGCTGTTTCAGGCGCAATTTCTACGGACCAAGCAAAGCCGTTGCTAACGCCCTTCTCAGATCGAAGTTTGCCGTTCCACCCGCTTACGGCCTTTGCGAGGAGCGATTCACCCAATATCCGCGCTTGTGCATAGTTCGTTGCGATGCGCGAGGTTCGCAATGCACGGGAATGTGCTTCAAACAGACTGACGAGCGCGATCGAGAGAACGAGCATCGCGGTCAGGGTCTCAAATAATGTGAAGCCCGAAGAGCTGCCGTTCGGCTGAGCGTCAATATATTGAAGCCGTGGACACTCGGCCGGTGAGCCAATTGATGCGGATCTCATACGCACGACCTTCCATTTTCAAATCTATTGTTGCGCCCGTGGAGCTGCCGTTTGGGAAAAAGCGGACGCCCGCAATTCCAGGGCCCCGCTTCTCGCTGTCTGCGGCGGTTACTTCCAGCGATATCGATTTGGAGAACAGAACAGGGGTTATTCCGCCGCTGAAGGCGATGGTGCGCCGTTCAACGTCGATGGTCGCGGCACCTTCCGTGCCGGACGTCATCGCGTTCGAACGGAGATCGCGCAGGCGCGACGCGGCGATCAACGCTTCGGTCTTAACCTGTTGCGCTCCGGATGGCGCGCGATAAAGCGTTGCTATCGCGGCTGCGGTCAGCGCGATTACGACCATAACGGCCAGCATTTCAAAAAGTGTGAAGCCGGCATCGGCAGTCGCACTTAGCGTTCTATTGCCAGCTGGCAATGTCCTGGTCCTCACCCTCTCCACCTTCTCGTTTGTCGGCGCCAAGCGTAATGATGTCGAATGGGCCGTGTTTGCCGGGGTAGCGGTAGATGTACGGTGCACCCCACGGGTCGAGCGGCACCTTGTCTTTCTTCAGATAAGGGCCGTTCCAGCTCGGCATGTTGGCAGGCCGTTGTACGAGCGCGTTCAGACCTTCGCGGGCGTCAGGATAGCGCCCATTGTCGAGCTTATAGAGTTCGAGCGAAGTGCTGAGGCTTTCAATCTGGACCTTCGCCGTTTTCGTGCGCGAACTTCCGAGATAACCGATGACGCGCGGCGCAACCAAGCTTGCAAGAAGCACGAGGATCACCATCACCACGAGGAGCTCGATCAGGGTAAAACCGGCCTCGCCTTGGCGGTTTTTTGTAGGTCTGCCTTTCTTTTTGTGTCGCGTGTTTGCCATTTTCAACAGGACTTCCGTGAATTTCATGATCTTGTGTGCTCCGTCATATGGCGAGGTCGTTGATGCTGATAACAGCACTCAAGATCGAGACGATAATGAATGCGATAATGCCGCTCACTAGAAGGATGATGACCGGTTCGAAAATCGTGAATGTACGTTCTACGGTTCTTTCTAATTTTTCTTCGAAGACCTCGGCCATATGCAGCAGCGAGCTGGCGAGACTTCCTGTTTCCTCACCGACGCGAAGCATGTTGATCAGGACCGGCGGGAATAAGCCGGATTGGGAAAGGGGGTCGAGAAAGCTGCGGCCTTTGCGTAGAGCATCATAGGATTGGTCTATGGCGGCTGCCGCAGGCTTGTTGCCGATGACGTCGCTTACGAGTTTCATTGCTGCGGGGAGATCGACTCCGTTCTCGAGTAGCATCCCGAGCGTCCGGCAGAAGCGGATCGTCAGGTTCATCTGGATGATGCTGCCGATGAAGGGGACACGAAGCAGAAGCGTCTGAACTTCGCCGCGAATTTTTGGCCAGGTCACTGCTATCGTCAGGACGACTGCGGCTATGCCGCCCAAAAGATATTGCCAATTGGCCAGGAGCCAATCCGACGCGCCAATTACGAAGCGGGCTTGGTCGGGAATTTGTGTTCCGGCATTGGAGATCATGTCCTTGAATCGCGGGACAACAAACGTCAGCATTACGGTAACGGCTGCGATCGCCATAACGATCAGAAGACACGGGTATAGAATCTCCGAAAGCGCCGTACTCTTGAGTTTTTGTGCCTTTTCGCGACCTTGCGCGATGCGCTCAAGAACCGTTTCCAGCGTGCCGCTTGCCTCGGCGACGCGCACCATTTTCGAATAAATCAGGGGAAATGCGTCGCCCTGCATTTCAAGAGCTTCGTGCAGACTCTTGCCGCTGCCGATTTCGTTGCCGATGCGTCCGACCAATCGTCCCAGCGATTTGGACTCGGCATCGCGTTCGAGAAACACAAGCGCTTGGTGGAGAGGAAGTCCCGCCTTTAGCAACATGCCGAGTTCGCGCGTAAAGAGCGTGATCTGCCGCGAGGAGGGCATTCCAGAAAAGAACGAGGACGATTTGCGGCCCTTGCCAGGTCCGCCGTTGAGTTCCTTGACCTCAATCGGGAAGTGGCCAAGCTGATGCAAATCCTCAAGGACGGTTGCGCGGTTGGCGGCTTCCATCTCACCAGAAAGACTGGCACCGGTACGGCTGAGGGCTTTGTATTGATAAAGCATCGTTAGATGGTCCGACTACGGCCATCGACGACCTTGACGAATTTCACGGCATTTCCTCCAATTTTTTATTTTTGGCCGCGCGTTCTTTTGAACGTCGCTAAACGTCGAGAGCTACGCGGCGGACCTCCTCTTGTGTGGTGACGCCAGAGCGGCACTTGGCAATTCCGTCGACGATCATCGTCGTCATGCCGTTGCGTTTGCCGGCGGCTTCGATCTCGGCCATCTCGGCATCCGGCTTAATGAGCTTGCGGACTTCGTCATCGACGCTCAGGACTTCAGCAATTACGAGGCGGCCGCTATACCCGGTTCCGAAGCACCTCTCGCAACCGACTGCCTTCCAATGGGTGTTGTCTTCGCCGGCAATGAATTGTGCTCCGCCGAGCGACAGCGGCTCATCAGACGGCTCCTTGCAATGCGAACAGAGCACGCGGACAAGGCGCTGCCCGACGACGCATCGAAGGGATGAGGCGAGAAGAAAGGCGTCGATTCCCATATCGAGAAGGCGCGGTATTGCGCCTGCGGCAGTGTTCGTATGCAATGTCGAAAGCACGAGATGGCCCGTCAATGCCGCGTGAATCGAAATACTTGCCGTCTCTCCGTCGCGCATTTCACCGACCATTAGAACGTCGGGGTCATGGCGGAGAAAGGAGCGGAGGGCGTCGGCGAAGGTCAGTCCGATGGAGGGCTTCGCTTGCGTTTGGTTGACGCCGTCGAGCTCATATTCGATCGGATCTTCGATAGTCAGGATCTTGCGGTGTGAGGAATTGAGCATCGACAGCGCCGTTGCGAGCGTCGTCGTCTTTCCAGAGCCGGTCGGGCCCGTAACCAGGATGAGACCATAGGGAGCCGACAAGTGCCGTCGAATCTCGCGCTCGTCGCGTTCGCCAAATCCTAGAGGTGCGAAATCGAGCATGCGCCGGACGTTGTCCAGCAAGCGTATGGCAACCGCTTCTCCGTGGATCGTCGGAATGGTTGCGATACGCAGATCGAGGCGGTGCTCGTTGATCCGGATGCGCGCGCGGCCGTCCTGAGGCAGCCGTCGTTCCGCAATGTTAAGTCCGGATAGAATTTTTACGCGCGATACGACCGCCTTAGACATTTGCGCGGGTGGAGGGGCGACGTCGCGCAGCATGCCGTCAACGCGCATTCTAATCGCAACGCGGCCGTCGAAGGGTTCGATGTGAATATCTGTGGCGCGTGCGTGAACGGCCTGTTGGATCATTTGATTGACGTAACGCACAACGGGGGCGCCGAGAGCCATATCCCGGAGATGCTCTATGTCGTCACCCGCCGCCGCGGTTTTCGACGAGTCTTGCCACATCGTCGAACTGCCGCGCTCGCGGGCGGCACGCTCGATTGCTGTCAGGATGTCTTCAGCCGATGCAACTCGGGGAATGATTTCGCGCTGCAGGGCAATGCGAACCGCATTTATCGCCTGGACGTCGGAAGGATCTTCCATAGCGAGGAGGATGCCATCCTCGACCTCTCCGAGCGGAAATACCTTGTTCTCACGTAAGAAGGCGTAAGAGATATTGCCCAGAGGCGGTTGATATTTCAGCCACTGATCTTCCTCGACGCGCGGAACTTTATGATAGTCCGCGATTGCACGGACCAGTGCCTGCGACTGCACACCGGAAGCTTTGCGGAGCGCCGAAAAGATACTCGCACCCGTCTCCTGCCGGAATTTGCCGACCTTATCGAGTTCGATTTGGGAAATGAGCTGTTCGCTGAGCAGATACTCCTCAAAACTTCCACTCATGGCTCGCCCTACCCCTGAGTAAATACGCACCGGCAACGATAAGCTGAGGATATATCAAAAAAGTAGGGCTCAGAAATGTATTTTTGAGTTGCCTCGCAGAGTTAAGGTGATTCGGGTTTTGGTGTTTGTGATTTGTAGAACTCCTGACCCAAA
Source organism: Hyphomicrobium sp. (assembly GCF_035548195.1). Taxonomy (GTDB): domain Bacteria; phylum Pseudomonadota; class Alphaproteobacteria; order Rhizobiales; family Hyphomicrobiaceae; genus Hyphomicrobium_B. Next base: position 42,967 of record NZ_DASZTY010000035.1, on the reverse strand, counting down.
CGCAATTACAACAGTCAGTGCACTGCCGTCCAAGCCAGTGCACTGTACGCATATTCGTCAGTATGCGCGTCGTGAGTTCAAGTTACGTGGGCGCAACAGATGAAAATGCAAACGCCCCCTCTTCGTAGAATTTAGCTCGTCTTCGATTGCGGCAAGCTATTGTCCCGATTCGAGAGAGCGCGTGCGCGGGCGTAGACCCGAATAAAGCGGTGGAAAGATTGCAAAATCCATCGCCGTACTGAGTGCAAAGTCAACAAAAACAATGATCTTTGTCGCTGGGATGTTGGGGGGAGTCGTTTATGGCTCGTTGGAAAGTTTTGACGCTCGTGGGCTTGTTGTCAGTCAGCGTCGCAGGGTGCTCAGCGCTGATGGAGAAGCCTCTGATCGAGCCGCCCGATGAAATCTCAAAGCTGTCGAATGCAGATTTGGGCCCGGCGACGCCAGCGAGTTATCATCCCCAATTCAGAAATTATAGCCCGACCACCGGATCTATTTCGGAAAAATATCCGGGCGACAATCGCGTTGCGAATATTCAAAGAAATTCAGATCAGAGAATTAGCCAAAGCGCGTCAGGATATGAGCTCAATTTCAGCGATACGGAAATCTCCGAGCTTGCAAAGGTTATTCTGAAGGACACGCTCGGGATTACCTATGTTTTCGATTCTAAAGTCGAGGGAAAGGTAACGATCTCGACTGGCGGGCCCGTGTCGCGTGCGCAGCTGCTGTCGATCCTAGAGAGCGTGCTCGCGACTTATCACGCGGCGCTTCTGATCGAAAATAACGTTTATCGTATCGTTCCCGAGGGCGATGCGCATCAACAGGGCATAGCAGCGTTCGACTACGTCAAGGAAAGTCGCGAAGTCGGGCAGGGTTACGGCGTTTCGATAATTCCGCTGAAATATGTGTCGACGGATGCCATTCTACGTATGCTGGATGGGCTGCTCGTCAAACAGGATGATCTGCGCGCGAGCGTCTACAATAATCTCCTCTTCGTCCGTGGGACGAGCCAGGTACGCCAGTCGGTTGTCGACATCGTATCGATGTTCGATGTCGATTGGATGAAGGGGCAATCGGCCGGGCTGTTCAAGTTGAACAACTCATCGCCCGACGAGGTTATCAAGGAACTCAAGCAAGTTTTTCAATCAGCGCAGCAGGGTCGCGGCGTCGTGAGATTTCAGCCGATCAGTCGGCTCAATGCCATCCTTGTCTTGGCGCCTCGTTCGCAGACGATCAACAAGGTCCAGGATTGGATCGAGCGGCTTGATCGAGGAGGCGCAGACGATAATAATTTTTACGTCTATCGCGTCGAGAATGGCCGCGCCAGGGATTTGGCGCGGCTGCTGATGGCGGCCTTCTCCGGCTCGGGCGGCGGCGGGTCGTCGAGAGGCGCGGAGGAGAAGGAGGTCGCTCCTACGCTCGGCGCGTCGCGCACTTCCAGTACGCTTGGCAGCAGCTTCGGCAGCAGTGGCTTTGGCAGCAGCTCAAGTTCGAGCAGCAGTGGCGGACTGGGATCTAGCAGCACTTCTGGTTTCGGCAATACAAGCGATACGTCATCGGGATCGGGAACCTCAAGCAGCAGCGGTCCGCTCAAGAGTACACCGCCACCGACTTCGAGTTCGGATGATTCATCGCTCGACGATCTTTCATCCTCTTCTTCCTCCTCTTCGGGCTCGGAATCGGGTGATTCAGTGCGCGTTACGCCCGATGAGCGTAACAACAAGCTGCTCATCAAGGCATCAGAGCGAAACTATCGAAAGATCCTGCAAATCCTGCGCAGGATCGATCAGCCGCCTATGCAAGTTCTGATTAACGCCACCCTGGCGGAAGTCACGCTCAACAAGAATCTCGCGTATGGCGTTCAATTCTATTTGCAGAAGAACGGTGGGAAGAACGGCGTTCTTGGGTTCAGCACCAGTGACGTCTTGGCTCCGATTAACCCAGTCGCCCCGGGGCTCAATCTCATCGCTGGGAATGTCGCCAATCCGAAGGTCATTCTTGATGCTCTCGCGAAAGAAACGACCGTTCGGGTCGTGTCTTCGCCGTCGGTGGTCGTGATCCATAACCAGCCGGCGACACTGGAGGTCGGCGACGAGGTTCCGATCATCACGCGTGAGGCCCAGAGCGTGATCAATCCCGACTCGCCGACCGTCAACGAAATCGAGTTCAAGAATACGGGCGTGATCCTGAACGTAACGCCGCGGATCAACTCCAACGGCCTCGTTACGATGGAGATCCAACAGGAGGTGAGTGCTGTTCAGGATCCCACAGGTGGCGGGGGTACCGGCACGCAGTCACTTACACCGACGATATCGCAAAGGCGGGTGACGAGCACGATCGCGGTACAGAGCGGGCAGATGGTGGCCTTAGGCGGGTTGATCCGCGAACAAGTCAATCACGAAAAGCAGCGAATTCCGGTGTTGGAGAAGATTCCCTACTTGGGAGACGTGCTCGGCGGAGATACGACAACATCAAAGACGCGGACCGAGCTTATCGTATTCATTCGGCCGACCGTCATTCGCGATCCGGAAGATGCCGCGAACGCGGCCGAGGCTTTGCGTGGCGGCATGGCGTCCTTGGCGCCACGTCCGGCGGCGTGGGACATCGATGTTCATGATGGCCGGTCGGGTAAACGCTATTCGATAAAATGAGCGAGCATTGTCGATAATGCCTTTGGCATCGCATCAAAGACGCGATGCCAGAGGCATGGTTGTCTCGGGACCGGCGACGATAGCGCTGATGCACCAGACGATCCAAATCGCCGGGCCGAGGAAAACACCAAAGGGGATGGCCGTCATTCGCTCAATCGCGCGCGGTGTTCTGATGTTCGCCACTGCAACGTAAGACATCGCCAGGATGCAGGCGAGCAGAAGTACGTGGCTCAATCCTTCGAGACCGGTCCATGCGCCGGCGGCGGAGGCAAGCTTCACGTCACCCAGACCCAGTCCCTCGCGTTTCCGAGACCAGTAATAGATCTGTTTGATGGCGTATAGGATCGTGAAACCCGCGGCTGCTGCCGCGACATGTTCGAGAAGAAGATTTTGCTCGCCATTCGGATCATCGAGCAGCCTCGCAGCGATGAGGCCGAGAGGTATTGCAGGCAATGAGAGCGTGTCAGGGATAATGAAGTCTTCGAAGTCTACGACGGCGATTGCGAGCATCGTCCAGCCGAGAAGACAGGATACAGCCGCGTGCCTTAGATCAAGGAACCAGAAAGATATCACCGCGATCGCACAGGCGGTGGCGAAAGCCAAGAGCAATGGCCGCGATGCTGCTCGAATTCGGATCATCAACGTAGTCTCATGTGTGGTCCGAGTTCTCAATATATGGCCACATGCATTTGGCAATGGGCCGCCGAACTTTCGCCGGCGTCAAGCTCGTTTAGTCAATGCGGCGGCGGCCGAGCTGGAGGATGCCCGGCCGCCGACACGGCAGTACAGGCGTTGAATGCGCGTACGGCCTCAATGTGCTTGGTTCCCTAATGCAGATCTCGTCGATCGCCGTATTTATCCAACCGGTTTTTCTTGAGCCATTTGGATAGTAAGTCGGCGATCGTCTCGTTGTTGAGGTCCGACATTGTGAAGTGCGTATTGCCGTGAATACCAATCTCCGGAAGATGCAGAAGCTGGGCCTTGCCGCCGTGGTCGTTGATGGCCTTAACGAACAGTCGCGCCATCATCAGGCGACCGCGCCAAATGTCGATACCCGGGTAGACGCTCGGCTTTTGCGGGTCCGGAATGTAATCACCGTAGACCAGCAGAACTGGAATTTTGGTCAGTGCGAGGAAGTCGGACAGCGGCACGGTCTGTCCGGTTATGTCGCCCGCCGCGGTGGGAATTGGTGCGGGTGCACCGCCTTCTGGAAAGGTCCAGCCAACGGGTTCGTACGAAACAATGCCGCGAACGTTCGGTGTTTTCTCCGCGGTTCGGAATCCTGGGTAGCCGCCGGCTGAATGCGAGAGCAGTACAGCCGGACCTATCTTCTTGAAAAGAGCGGCTATGGCATCCGAGGCGACTTCATTGTCAGCTGGCCCTGTGCTTGGTGTTTGTTGCTGCCACCATTGTAGGAGTGCGGCGGGATCATGCGAGAATTGCACCCCAGGAAAATAGTTTGGCCAAATTCCAATGCGGAAGCGAACGAAGATGCCCTGCTCGCCGGTTGGTCCAGGGCCCGGTACCGGCGCGAGCGTCGTTCCTTGAAGCGCACGGCCCGCGCGTCCACGATTGGGTTGATCAAGAATGTAGGTTGAGAAGCCGCGCCGGATAAAGATGTTCTGGAAGCCATCGCGGCCGTCGGGCGTTGTTTCCCAGGTCTTGGCCATCTGGCCGCCGCCGTGCCACATCACGAGCGGATATCTACGCGGATTGCGCGGAATTTGGTACTGCACGTAGGCAAAATCGCCGTGAATCGTTTGCCCATCAGGCGTCAATTTGATCGGGTCGAACTTGCCCGGGTTTGTCACCACGCCGCCGCCGACGGTGAAGCTACCCTGGTCTTCGAGAACAATTTGTGATTTGTGTTGTGGCTTCGTCGCGTTGTGCGCGGATACACCTGGGGCCGTGAGCAGCAAGCTCATCGTCAAAGCGGATATTATAGAAATGTCCTGAACTATCTTTGTCATGAATGCCTCTCAAAATTTTGTTGCTATCCGAGCATCGTCTCTCTTGCGGCGGCAGCTAAAGGGCTGCGGTTCCGTCTGCCATTGGGGCTTGATTGTCGGACAGAGAGTGCCGGCGTCGCTTGGCGCTCGGAGAACCGGACTTAGAGGCTGGTGCCCGGTTCGCGAAAAAATATTATGCTACACGCTCGTGAAAGCGCACGTGTTTCGTTTTGAGACAGATATTCTCCGACGGTCTTCCACTGCGAGTAGCGCCGCAAACTGCGGCTTGAGTACGCTGTCGGTAGATGCTCGGTCCGTTTAGCGCTCCGGATCGAAGCCGCGAATAGCCCACGCAGCAGCGAGTCCAAAGAGCCACAAAGCTATGGGAGGTGCAAACAGCAAGATCGGCACTTCGATGAGATCGCGCGTGCTGCGCAAACTGCCTTGCACGCCTTCGAGCAGCAGATAGATCGTCCATCCCATGATCCATCCAGCCGAGATGAGTATCCAGATCCGGAACAGGCCGCGCTTCCAGTTCATTTCGCCTGCACGATTCAGGTCGACCGAGTCCCGGCGGGATAATCCAAAATTCGGCATTCCAATCCTCCTCGATCGTGGCGCGGAGTCTACGCTTTCCTTGCCGGTTCGACTAGACGCCTGGTTCCGCATTGGATGTCACACAAGCGAGCTTCATCGTCGGCCGAAGGATATAAAAGACTTTTTCGGCGAGATCTCTAAGCCTGACGCTGTGGCGCATTGACGGCAGCGTCGAATCTTCAGCAACGGAGGCAGCAAAAAATGATGTGAGCGGGCCGTGTCTCGCAGCATTGGGCCTAGCGCGAGGAAGATCGGCAAGGTAACGGCTGCCGGGTGTCTGAGGACGAGAACGTCTTGGCGCCGGTCTTACGCTGTCGCTTCCCTTCATCGGTACATCAACGCACTTTCGATGAAGTCCCAACCGGCCGCTCGTCGGCTTTTAGACTCATGCGCCAGGAGGAATCGTAAGTCGTTCGGGTTCCGTTGCTTTCGCGACGGTCTGCAGTCGATTGTCGATGGTGGCGGGCAGCTTCACGCGCAGACTTGTTCCATTTTCGCCGTTTGATGAAATCAAAAAGGACCCTGAAAGTGCTGTTACGCGCTCGCGCATGGCTCTCAGACCAAAGCCTTCCTTGGTGTTGGTGCCATGTCCCGTACCGTTGTCCCTAACAGTGACTTCAACTGTACCGATCATGGTCCCGTCAGGGATATCGTCTGTATGCTTGTGTGTTTTGTCCGTTGTCACAGCCAGGTGCACAGCGATGCGATCGGCGCCGGAGTGACGAAAGGCGTTCGTCAAACCTTCTTGCACGATGCGATAGATCGTCAGCGTTGTTGTTTCATCGAGGTCGTCGAGCGGGCCGTTCGCTATCACATCAATATCTACGGTGCTTTTTGTCCGGCGCCACATCTGCACCATCGCCTGCAATGCTCCCACCAGGCCAAGTTCCGAAAGACCGGGTGGAGTCAACCGTTGCAAAACTCTGCGGTTCGTCTGTTGCAAGAGATCGACTTGAGCAACGATGTTGTCGTTGAGGCGCATTGCGCGCGGAAGATCTGGCGGGGACTTCTCTAACTCGCGTCCGAGCAAAGCGCCGTCCGCGCGCATTGCGAACAGGTATGGGCCAAGCTCGTCGTGAAGTTCGCGTGCTATGTCGCGACGCTCCTGGTCCTGGATCATGATCATGTGTGCCGTCAGATTTTGATTTTCCTGTCTCGCCTTCTGTAACGCGGCGGCGAGGCCGTTTAGGCTTCCACAAATGCTCTTGATTTCGGGAGGACCGGTTTCTGGCACCCGCAAGTCGAAATCACCCGCCTCCATTCGCCCCATTGCGTCTCTCAGTGCGTGGATCGGGCGCAGCGAACGGTTGATAATGAGCCAGGTCAAGGCAAGCGTTACTGCGGAAATGATCACGCCCCACTGGAAAATCCGCTCGATTGCTTCCCAAAGCTCGGCGAGTTCGTCGCCCGGCTTTGGCGTGATGACGATCGTATCGACGAGTTCACCGCGGACATCGACTGGTACCTTCACTGTCGGTAACGGAATATTTTTTTCCCCCGAGAACCACGTCGATTCAGAGTCGTCCTTGGTACGCGTGCCTTGCGGCATTCGCGAAGCAAGGTTGACCGACGCGTGGCGGAGGTTCTTGAGTTCAGTGACCAAACGCACGAGCGCCGCTTCAGGGTCGCGAGAATCTTTGAGCGGTAAAAGCGATGATTTGATCAGCGTTTCCGTCAGCAACATCGTACTTGCGTTTTCGACTTCCATACGCGGCTTCGCGTCGAGAAGGATGAACGCGATCATGCAGAACAGCCCCAACGCAGAGAGCAGTGCGATCGCAAGATTAAGTCGCAGTTGAATTGACATCGAGAAGTCTCGCCTTGGTCGGGAAAAATTCCCGAAAAATCGACGTTGATATTCGGACATCGCTCGCTAGAAGGAAACAATGTTTGGAAGTCAAGGTGAGCGCGAGCGACTCGTGAAACTACTCGTCGTCGAAGATCATCCGATCGTCATTTCGGGTTGCAGGGCATTGTTTTCGGAAGACGACGGCGTGACGATGATCGAAGCGCGTACGGCTGCCGCTGCCCGTATTGCGATGAAAGAAGAAGTTCCGGATGTCACTGTCGTGGATATCAATCTTCCGGACGGCTCGGGGCTCGAATTAACGCGTGAATTTATCGCGCAAGACTCCGATGCGAAGATCGTTGTTTTCTCGATGAGCGATACGCCCATGCTCGCGATCCAGGCCATCGAATGCGGCGCCAAGAGCTATGTCAGCAAGAACGGCAATCCGTTCGATCTGAGAGATGCCGTGCTGGCCGTTGCTCGCGGCGATTCCTGGATATCGGACGATCTCATTCAGGAGATGGCGCTGCTTCGAGCAAAAGCCCGTGGCACAACGGCGCTCCTGAGTGAGCGTGAACATCAAGTTTTGCGCATGCTGGCAAGGGGGCGCAGCATGGCGGAGATCGCCAACGATATCTCCGTTTCCTATAAAACCGTCGCGGCAGACTGCGCGATGCTGAGAACGAAACTCGGTGCGCGCACTTCGTCGGAAATGGTCCGGATTGCCGCCGAACTTAAGCTCGTTTGAGGTTCGAGGATTACGGCGACAGGTCTCGTGCGATGCGAAATCCGAGGGTTTGATTACGGAAGTTGGGCAAATTCCTCAGCCGCATCGCGGATCGCATCTGCCGAGGTTCATAGAAGCATGAACCGCCTCGGAAGACACGCAGCCCTTCTATTGCGTCCGGTTTGCTGCAGCTTTTCGATTCCCGCGCAGTTCCGTCGACCGGTCCCGTTTCATAGTCATCGCAATAGTAATCTTCGACCCACTCCCAGACATTCCCGTGCACATTGTACAGGCCGAAGGCGTTCGGCTTGAAGCTTTTGACCGGATAAGCGCCTTCGCCGTCGCGAGCACTGCCGCAGCCTCGGCAGCACGCCATCACTTCACCGTTGCGTTTTGGTTGATCGCCCCACCAATAGGCCGTCGTGCTGCCGGCGCGTGCTGCATACTCCCATTCAGATTCCGACGGCAGCCGATAGTGATGGCCGGTTTTCTTGGACAGCCATACGGCGTAGGTGTGGGCATCATCCCAACTGATTCCGACGATCGGTTGATCGTCCGGCTCGATATATTGTTCCACGCTCTTGTAGGCGACACCGGAGCCGGTTTTGATATTGTGTTCGCCGCCCGGTTCGAGCCACTCCGGTGGCCGGCATCCCTTGGCCGCGACGCATGCCATGTATTCGGCTGTGCTGATTTCGTATCGTCCGATGGCGAATGGTTTGATTGTGACGACGTGCTGCTTTTCAGACGGAAGACGGCCGGGTTCGTCAGTTGGCGAACCGATTTCGAAGCCTGGCGGCGATGCTGGAAGGACGACCAGGTCGGGGCAATGATCGTTCGGACAATCGTTCAGCGTCTTGATTTCGGCTGCGTGGCCCGTCGAAAGCGATACCGGGATGCCGAATGCCAGGAGCACGAGCAGAGCCATGCCGTGCGGCATGCTCCGCGACGAACGGAAACGAATGGGAGAATGATGCATTCCTATGATCACGCTGAGCTTACTGAACCAATATGCGTGAACCATCGGTGCCCTGGGCCTCCCCCGGTTTCAGGTCGCCACACTTGTCGCCAAGATATTTGCCCTCTTGAGTGATAGTGCGCTTGATCACCACTGACCGGTCTTTCTGTTCGGGATCTGTGGTCGTGCTTTCGATGCGGATTTGGAACGCTGAATTGAAGTCGCCGGACATTGTCGTCGTGCTCATGACGCGGCGACCGTTGAAGATGCAGTCAGAGTCGACGGTCGTATTGCCGTTCGCGGCCTTAACGTCATAGCTTGAGCAGTTTTTCTGGTGGTCGGCGATGCTTGCCTTCACCGTATTCTTTTCCATCCGCTGGTCGACGCACAGCTTCATCGTTTGATCGTGGGGGCCGCCGCCTTCATCCATCATGGTCTTGAGTTCCCACAGTCCCGCCTTCCGCTCCGGGAGGGTTATTGTGCCTTCGGCTGATGCTGGCAGCGCGGATGCCAAGAAAAGTGGAAGCGAGGCCAGGAACAATATCCTCAAGCGCATTTTGGTGGTCTCCGGATGCCAACGATGAAATGACTGAACGCGCGACAAGATCGCGCGAGCGCTGTGTAGAGCGCATCGTGCGATGCCTGCAACAGCTGGATGAAGTGGACATAAACTTCGGGAAATATTCCCATTGCTGCCGCCATTCGTTCGCGAGCAAGGTGCCGTCTACCTGCAATTGGGCGGTGGGGATTGGAATGACGCTCGTCAGACGCTTCATCATTGCGGTCGTTGCAGTCTTTGCTTTTTCTCCGATCGCAAATTGCGCCGATAACGTCGTTCAGACGGACCCGAAGCTCGTTCTTTCCGGCCATACCAAAGATCTTTGGGTGGCGCAGTTCAGTCCCGACGGGACGCGCGTCCTAACGGCATCGAACGACAAGACGGCCAAAATCTGGAATGCCAAGACCGGCGCTGAAATTGCGACTTTGACCGGCCACGCCGAAGGCATTCGAAATGCTTCCTTCAGTCCTGACGGCAAGACCATCGCTACTGTCGCACGTGACGGAGCCGGCAAGCTATGGAATGGCGAAACCGGTGCCCCGATTGCGGATCTCATCGGCCACACTGCGATGGTGGAAGCCTTGGTGTTCAACCCCGATGGGTCAAAAGTTGCGACCGGATCTCTCGATGCCACCGCGCGCGTCTGGGACGTCAAAACCGGTAAAGAGCTTCTGAAGCTCGTCGGGCACCAGGGGAATATCGCCGATATCGAGTTCAGTCCCGACGGTTCGCGCATCGTGACCGCCTGCAATGACCGGACAGCAAAAATCTGGGATGCAAACAGCGGAAACTTACTTTTCACTCTCGGCGACCATGGGGGCATGGTGACGAGCGCGACGTTCAGCCCTGACGGCAAGAACATTGCGACCTCTTCGAGCGATAAATTTGTCCGGATTTGGGATGCGGCCAACGGAGCCTTATTGAAGAAACTCGAAGGTCATCGGCGCGGGGTTCTCCGTGTCATCTTCGATCATACCGGCACGAAGCTCTATTCCGCATCTACCGACAAGACAGCGAAGCTTTGGGACGTTGCGACGGGCTCACAGGTCGCCACTTTCAATGGTCATACCCGATATGTCGTGCGCATCTCTCTCAGTCACGACAACATGCATCTCCTTACTGCGTCGCAGGATAAAACGGCCCGCGTGTGGGATGCCAGGACCGGCGCTTTGCTCGTAACGCTCGCCGGGCATTTGATGGAGGTCGAGGACGCTGAGTTCTCGCCGGATGGGCGCGAGGTCGTCACCGCCTCGTATGATGGCAAGGCGCGAATTTGGGACGTCTCCAGCTTATCGTCGAAGTAATCCATGCGTGACGTAAGCCATGGACGTCGGTCGATCATTTCGAATGTCCGGCGCCTTATCGTACTGGGTTTTTTAATTCCGTTCTTGGCCGGTCAATCGGCACCGGGCCGCGAGAAGCGTCCGGAATGTACGAAAGACCTGATGTTTGTGTTCGATGCCTCCGGCTCGATGGCGACGACAGACCTCACCGCGAGAGTTGCTCATATCGAGCGGGTGAAGAATGCATTCCGGCGGATCGTTCGTGAGATCCCGGAAACGCGCCGCATGGGCCTCATCGTCTACGGGCAGGGCGCTTATAACCAATGCGACAGCATCGAGTTGAAGCTGAGGCCGACAATCAATGCCGGTCCTATCCTGATGGCCGAAATCGAAAAGATCACGCCCGCCGGGCGCACGCCCCTGACGCAGGCAGTTCACGATGCCGCTGAAGTTCTTGGCTATCGGCAGAATCCGGCGGTGATCGTCTTGTTGACGGACGGTGAGGAAACGTGCGGCGGCAAACCTTGCGATATGGCGCAAGCGCTGAAGTCAGCTGCCGCAGACCTCACCATTCATGTCATCGGATATCGACACCGTGAAGCCGGCGGTCTCGGTGCGGTTTTCGGCGCCCGGTGTTTAGCTGAGGAAACGGGCGGTCTTTATCTTCCTGTCGAAACAGAAGATCAGATCGTCGATGCATTGCGCAAAACACTCACGTGTCCACTGACGACGGACAATCTAAAAGGTCTGCCGAGGCCGCTCATGAAGGCGGAACTATCGAGCCCGTCGCCGTGAACGTGGTGCCGGCGGTGTCGTGTGCATCGAACTTGAGGTCAGCGGCGCTATTTGTTCCAAACGTGAAGCGAATATTGGGATCCTCTGAAATCGAAATGCCGCCGTCCATCTGCCACAGAATATTCTGGCCCTGCTTCACTTCGATATGATCGACGAAACGAGCAGGGGTATAATCGCCGGTTTTCTTATTCATTTGCATTCCGGTGAAATTCGGATGCCTGAGCATGACGCGCGCTTCACGCCATTTGTCGCCGTTCTCGACATTACGCAGCACGATGAGCCGGGCTTCACCCATATGCGCCACAGCTTCCTCGGGATCGCGAGACGCAGGCGCCGAACATCCGCCCGAGCCAATGACGAATTTTGACGCCATGTGCAGTGTTCCGTCCGTCTTTTCGAGGATGGCACGGACGCGGCTGAAGGCGTCGATGCGCACCCGCGTCGCGATGGTGCGCTCGCCAACGTTCGGCCCTGTTCGGAACGCATCGCCGAATATAAATGTTGCGGCCACCGGTACCGGATTGCGATCGATGATGAGTGTTAAGGATTTAACTGTGGGCGCTACATTCGCGGGAATTTTAATGGAAATCGGAACGATCGCTGCATCATCAGCCTGATCGGGCGCGTAAATCTGGAGGCTGGTCGTATCGGTCTTGACCTGGCGGTTTGGGAAAACGCTTTTTTGAATATCCGGCCACGGATTATCGTCGGCGTTTGCGATGGTGCTGCAGCAGCCGATAGCCAGAGCAATGGCGAATAGCAGGAGATAGCGAGGTAAAGAAAATGGCAGGTTCATCGTGATGTCCCTAGATAGTGGGCACGGATGAGTCGCCGAACAAAGATCGATCGCTCCGATTGGCGATCTTATCCCGTTTCTCTTTCTTGCATTTACCCGATCATTCGGGAATTATTCCCAATTGTGGCTGTGATGTTCTCGTGGCGCTCTAATCGCCAGCAGGAGAGTTGGAAGCGAGGCAATCATAATGGTGGCTCGCGCTTGGATTTGCATTCTTGCGACCATCGCTGGTCCGGTTTTTTGCACCTCGGCTGTCGCGCAAGACAGCCCCACATCACTTGCGGGGCAGGTTCAGCTCCTTGCCCGAGATTTCATGTCGGGGCGTCCGGATGGCGCGACTGTCGTCATTCCCGCAATGAGCGTGGCGATCGGGCGCGATGGGACGCTTCTCTACGCCGGCGGTTTCGGCGAAGCTCGACCGCATCTCCCGGCAACGGAGCGATCCATCTACATGATTGGATCGATCACAAAGCAGTTCACTGCCGCTGCTATCTTGCGACTAATGGAGAAGGGGGCGGTTGCGAAACGGAGCGGCGCCCGGTTGTCGCCGTCAATGCCCGTCGCGGACATTCTGGAAGTCGCGGATAAGTGGGCAATCGAAAAGAGTCCGCCGATCACTGTCGGCAATCTTCTTTCGATGACGTCAAACTTGCCTAATTTTACGCGCCGGCCGCCTCCGGCTCTCGATCCCTGGGGCGCCGTGCCAGCGCACAAGCTGCTCGGCCAGATGGGGACTTACAAGCCCAGCGGCTTTCCGGGCTCCTTCGAATACTCAAACACGAGCTATTTCCTTTTATCTGAGATCATCGAGGCGGTGAGACTGGGGCAAACGTCGCGCACCTACCATGAGACGCTCGAAGACGAAATCTTCAGGCGATTGGGTTTGACTGACACCGGCTTTGAATCGGAGCCCTGGATTCGAAAGCGTCTCGTCAGTGCTCACTATCAGCGGCTCCCGCGCTTCGATAAGCCGGATTGGTTGCAAGGAAGTGCGGACGTCGCAAGTTCGGTCATGGATCTTTTCAAATGGGACAAAGCGCTGATGGAAGGTCGGGCGCTCACGGGACCTGCGCGGGACCTGATGCTGTCGGATTCCGCGCGAGTCGAAGTCTGGACCTATTACGGTATGGGCTGGTTCATCATCCACAAGGGCGGGATAGATCGCTATTTCCATAGCGGCACGGTATCTGGCTATACATCTTTCAATCTTATAGTTCGGCCGACGACGGATCACTGGGTGTCGGTGTCTTTGCTGACCAATAGCGACGGCGTTGAGGGAATAAACGACTTTGCAAATTCTCTTGCGGAGCTCGTTCTCGATGAAAACGCGAAATAAGTGGGCCGCACTTATGAGCGTTTGCAATGCGCTCCGCTCCAGGAGTTTTGTGATGTCAAATCGGGAGAAATGCCCGTAGCGGGAAATCGCTAATTCTATGAATCATGGTCACGCCACGTCAAAGGCGCCGAGTGGATCTCCTCCTGTCCTCCATTCGGCGCCTTTTTTTTATATTCAGCACCGCGACTGTCTATCCATCCGACTTTTTTCAAGTCTTCGATGGCGTGTAACAGTATCACAAGAGTGTGATGGGGAAGTCTTCCTGTCCGCGCACGGAACAACTCCTATGGGCGGCTGGAAATTTGGACACTAACGTCTGCCTGCTGACGACATGCTCGCTGCCAGATCTCTGGTGGCTTTGGCTTAAGAAGCGAAGGGCCGGACGCGCACCGTTTGTAAGTAGATCCGCAGTTTGAATGTCCGCAATCGATCGTTTGCGGGCAGCGAGGGATTGCGTCTTCGACGGGGCACGAGCCGAAAAGACATCCAAAGCCGAGCATCGGATGGCAAAGCCGGTATTGGGAGGAAACAACAATGCAATTTCGATTAATCCACTGGTTGTTGGGAGGCGTGGCAGCGTTACTCGTTTGCTTCGCTGTTCCCACTTTCGCCGATGAAGTCACACAACGGGCTGCCGATCCCAATCAATGGCCGTCGCCCGGCCGCGACAACAGCCTGACGCGGCACAGTCCGCTCAGTGACATCAACACCGGAAATGTTTCGAAGCTGCAGATGATCTGGTCGCAATCGACCGGCGCTTTACGCGGTCACGAAGGTCAGCCCGTTGTCATCGATGATGTCGGCGGCAAGCCGATGATGTTCTTCGTTTCGGGCTGTCCCGAAATGTCGAAGTGCAACATCGTGCAAGGCCTCGATCTTACAGATCCCGATCATCCGAAGCAGATCTGGAACTATGTGAAGCAGACGGATCGCGACGAAACTGCGGTTCCCCGTGCATGTTGCGATACTGTCAACCGCGGCGTGTCGTATGCCGACGGAAAGATCGTTTTCGGAACACTCGACGGCTTCGTTATCGCTCTCGACGCGAAAACCGGAAAAGAGAAGTGGGTCGTCAAGCATGCGTGGCCCGAGAAAGGCGAGACCATCACGAGCGCACCGCTGATCGCCGACGGTAAAGTGATTATCGGCTTCGGCGGCGACGAGTTCGCAGCGCGCGGTCGCGTCAATGCCTATGACCTCGAGACCGGAAAACCCGTTTGGAAGTGCTATTCGACCGGTTCTGACAAGGACGTGTGTCTGACGCCGGCGACGAACAAGGCCAATCCGCAATATGGCACGTTCGGAAAGGATCTCGGCATCCATACGCATGTCGGCGACGACTGGAAGATTGGCGGCGGCTCGGCGTGGGGCTGGTTCAGCTACGATCCCGAATTGAAGATGGTATACTACGGAACCGGTAACCCCGGTCTCTGGAGCCCTGCTTATCGTTGCGCGAAGAAAACCCATGACGAATGCAATACGGGTGAGTTCGACAACAAATGGTCGCTAACGATCTTCGGACGCAAAGTCGATACTGGTGAAGCTGTCTTCGCCTACCAGATGACGCCGTTCGACCAGTGGGACTATGACGGCGTCAACGAGAATATTCTGGTCAACATGAACGTTGACGGAAAAGACCGGAAGACGCTCGTTCATTTCGACCGCAATGGTTTCAGCTACGTTCTCGATCGCACTGACGGCACACTGCTCCGTGCCAACAAGTACGTGACTGTGAACTGGGCGGAAAAGATCGATATGAAGACCGGCAGGCCGATCAAGGTGCGCGAGCACTCGCCGCTTGAACGTGGCCGCAACGTCAATGCTTGTCCATCGGCGATGGGTGGCAAGGACCAGCAGCCATGCTCGGTCGATCCAGCTGAGCCCAACAAGTTCTATTGCCCGACAAACAACTGGTGCATGGAACTCGAACCGCAGGAGCGAAGCCACACTCAGCAGGGCACGGTTTATGTCTTCGCGAACGTGTATATGTTCCCGGAGAAGCCCGGTACTACTGGCAAGATCAAAAAGTTCGACGTGTTGACCGGCAAGACGGACTGGGAAATTCCGGATCCCTATCCGAACTGGGGCGGCACTTTGAATACCGCTGGCGGCTTGCTGTTCTACGGCTCTCTTGGCGGCGACTTCCGTGCGGTCGATCGCAAAACCGGGAAGATCCTTTGGGAGCGGAAGCTTGCCTCAGGCATCATCGGAAATCCGATCACCTACAAGGTCAAAGGCAAGCAGTATGTATCGATCTTGTCCGGTCTTGGCGGTTGGATCGGCGTGCCGGTCACGGCGGGCCTCGATCTTAGCGACAAGTTCGGTGCGATCGGTGCAACGGCCATGACCAAGGCTGCCAACCTCGACAAAATTCCTCAAGCCGGAACGCTCTTTACGTTCCGTGTGATGGATTAGTCGTTCGCGTCGGCCGATCAGATTACTCAGCGTCCGGCCGGTAATGCCGGGCGCTGAGATTTGATTAGCGATTGACGACAATTTTTGATCAGCATCGGGCTTAAGTAATGATGCGTTTTGCGCTTCGTGCGATTCTCTCATTAGCATCGCTTGGGTTTGCCGCGACTGCCGCGCTTGCTGCAGATGCGTCGGCAAATAAGCAAAAATTCCGCCTCGATACAGCGCTTGCGCATCTCGAAGCGCAAATGCCGCTTACGTCCGCCGATCATCATGCGCTCAAGCAGGCTGCGATCGAACGCAAGGTCAGCGGTCTTCGCGTTTGCGGCGATCCCGGCAATTTGCCGTTGTCCGATATCAATAGGGCGGGCTACGAAAACAAGATCATCGAATTGATTGCTGCAGAGATGGGAACCTATGTGACCTATTTCTGGCGTCCTTATCTCGAACGCGGCATCACCCGGCAGACGTTCGACTCGGGCGAATGCGACGTCCTGCTCGATCTTCCGGTTGGATTTGAACGTGTTCTGGAAACCGAGCCGATCTATCGCACAACCTACGTGCTTGCTTACCGGAATGATCGAGGGCTCAAGATAAAAAATCTCGACGATCCGCAACTCAAGACGCTGTCGATTGGTACCTTTCAGACGTCCGGGCTGCGCATGGCGTTGGCGGAGCGCGGTATTCGCAACAACGTAAAACTGCACGTCGTAAGCCACGATTCGGACATCGATCCATCGGCCCAACCCTGGCGTCAGGTGCAGGAGGTTGTTGACGGCAAGCTTGACGTGGCCGGTGTATGGGGACCTTTCGCGGGTTGGCTCAAATCCAGGGGCGCTCCTCTCATCGTTCAACCTGTCAATCTTGACGAGGACGACGTGCCTCTGGAGTTCGATCTGACGATCGGGCTGCGTAAGATCGACTGGATATTGAAGTATAAATTCGACTTGGCGCTCGATGCCAGAAAGGCTGATATCGAAAAAATTCTGCGGGATTATGGAGTTCCGCTGGTTCAATGCAGCCGCTGCTTCGTGCCTGGCGATTTACCGTCGCACGGCATCTACACGAAGCCCGTCGATACGACATCAGACGCGGCAAACGTTCCGATTGCTCCCGACCAAAAGGTCACGCGCGAGAAGCTGGAGAGGTGGCTGGCAAATGGTGCGGATCTCAACCAGGAGTTTGCGAACGCTGTTTTGGCGGGCGATATGAACCGTATCTCGTTCCTTATCGAAAAGGGCGCGGACGTAAACAAGCTCGATTCCGAGGGGTATGCGCCGCTTCACATCGCTGCGCGCAATGAGCAACCCAAAGTCATCGCAGCGCTTATTGCGCATAAGGCCGATATCAATCTCAAGGATCGTGACGGCTATACGGCGCTGCATCACGCGGTGTTGCGAAATTCTCCCGAAACGATCGTCGCTCTCGCCATATCCGGTGCCGATCTTGAGGAACGGACGCCAACCGGGTTCACGCCGTTAGCATACGCAATCCTGAACAACGCGTACAAGGCGGCGATTGGACTGATCAATGTGGGTGCGGACGTGGAAACGCCGGATGGCGATTCGAAGCTCACGCCATTGATGATCATTTCGGGCACCGAGAACCGCGAGATGACTCTCGCTGCCGGCGTCGAACGGATCGAAAAGGTCAATCCAAGCGACCCGGGGCCGATCGACGTTGCGAGGGCCATGATCGCCAAAGGTGCCAGGGTCAACGACGTATCTGCGTCGGGCGTGACGGCGCTGCTGCTTGCTGCCGCGCACAATAACGCACCGATCGTAGGGCTGTTAACGCAGGCGGGTGCCGACCCGACGTTCAAATCTCCGGAAGGTCAAACGGCGGCTGAACTCGCGCAGCAAAACGGAAACACCGCAGTGGTCAGCCTGCTGGGCCTTCTATCGCAAGCGCGCAGCAATTAAGCGCAATCGCCACAGCACGAATTTCGGGAAATTTCGGCAACAGCGAACGCGTTAAATGGAAGCCTCGACTGCCGGTCGAATTCAATCGCTTAGGAACTTTTGGGGCAACCAAAACGCAAGGGAAGGAATGATCGTGAGGAAATGGTACTCAATTGTCGCTTTCACGGCTGCATCGGTGCTGGCTGCTGCCGTGTTGTCGGCGTCGTTCACTAAGGTCGTCGCGGACGATCAGCCAGCCGTCTCCAATGATGACGATCCGGAGGCGGCGGCGAAGGCGGCGGCTAAGAAGGCGTACGAGGAATTCAAGGCTAAGAAGCCGACGCCAGTGACCAACAAGCCGCCGCTCGAAGTCGACAAGGCCAATCCGATCGGGACGATGAAGAACCCCTATACGGACCAGCCGGACAAGATCGAGGCAGGAAAGAAGCTCTTCTTTTCTTATAGCTGTAACGGATGTCATGGCGGCGGCGGTGGCGGTGGCATGTGTCCGCCCTTGACCAACGACACGTGGGTTTATGGCAGCAATGACGACATTCTGTTCCGTCTCATTTCGCATGGTAGCCAGGATTTGCAGAAGACGTACGGAGTCAGCCGAAAGGGTCAAGAAAGCGTCGTCGGACCGATGCCACCCTTTGGGAAGCTGATTAAGAGCGATGATCAGCTCTGGAAGATCATTGCCTTCGTCCATTCGCTCTACAAAGGCCATAGGCGGGATTGGTGACGCACGAAGCCGGTTTGGCCGCAAGTTTTTTCCAAGGCGCGTTGCGTAGCGCCGGAGGATTTATAGTTGTGTTTGCGGCCTTTCTCACTTTTCTCGCGGTCCCGGTGCGAAGCGATGACGCTTCGCCCGGGCCGGATGCGACGAAGAGCATAGACGTGACGATTGCATACCTCGGCAAGTCCTATGCCGAGGTCGAACCGCTTTCGCTCGTCGATAAAATTTATACCGATAAAGGTATTCAGGGCGCGCGGGTTGGCTTGTCGGAAGACGTTCGGACGGGGCGCCTGATTGGGCAGAACTATCGGATGATCGAGGCGATCATTCCGGAAACTGACGACATCAAACCGAAGGCCCTTGACCTATTGCGTTCCGGGGTCTCGCTGATCGTCGCCGATCTTGAGCCCAAAGATCTTCTCGCAGTCGCTGATCTGCCCGAGGCACAGCATGCGATCATCTTCAGCATTCGTTCCAACGATGTTCGATTGCGCAATGAAGATTGCCGAAAAAACGTTTTTCATATCCCGCCCGACTGGGCGATGCGTGCCGATGCATTGGCCCAATATCTCATTTGGAAGCGATGGCGAAACTGGGCGTTGATTTCCGGTGAAGCGCCGATGGACAAAGATTATGCGGACGCGATCCGCCGCGCGGCGAAGCGGTTCGGCGGCCGGATTGTGGGTGAGAAGACCTACAAATTTGCTGCTGGATCGCGGCGCACTGATACGGGGCATCAGCAGGTCCAGAAGCAAATGCCGCTGCTCACCCAAGGTCTTGGCGATTATGACGTCGTCATCGTCGCGGACCTCGGTGAGAGCTTCGGAGATTATTTGCTTTTCAATACGTACGAGCCGCGGCCGGTTGCGGGAACGCAAGGGTTAAAAGCCGTGTCGTGGCATCGTTCATATGAAGAGGCTGCGGCGACGCAAATGCAGCACCGCTTCGAAAGGAAAGTCGGACGCATCATGACCGAACGCGATTATTCCGGCTGGCTCGCGGTGCGCGCCTTCGGAGAAGCTGTGACGCGGACGGGTTCGATCGATCCAATCGTTCTCCGGAAGTATTTGCTATCCGATCGTTTTGAAGTCGCGGGTTTCAAGTCTCAGGGGATGAATTTTCGCAGGTGGGACCGGCAGTTGCGCCAGCCCATTTTACTTGTCGGTCCGCGTGCGCTTGTTTCCGTTTCGCCGCAAGAGGGCTTTCTGCATCCGAAATATCTTACGGATACGCTCGGGTACGACGAGCCTGAATCGAAATGCCAGCAGAGAAATTGAAAATTTTTCGGGATGTACAATGGTGCGCTTAATCGTTGGATTTGCGGTGTTGATCTCAGTCTGCTCCCAGCCTGCCGCGGCGGGGACGGCCTTCATCAGCAACGAGAAGGATAACACGATTACCATTCTCGACACCGATGCGCTCAAGGTCATTAAATCCGTGCCGGTTGGGCGGCGGCCGAGAGGTATGGTGCTGTCTCCCGATCACAAGCAGCTTTTTATTTGCGCCGGAGATGACGATCGTTTGGACGTTATGGATACAACAACGTTTAAAATCACCGGCACGCATGAAACGTCCGGTCCCGATCCAGAGTTGCTCGACATCGATCACGCAGGCAAGTTCATCTACATCGCTAACGAGGACGACGGCATGGTCACCGTCATCGACGCGGCAGATGGCAAAGTTCGCGGCGAGATTCAGATTGGCGTCGAGCCGGAAGGAATGGCGGTGTCTCCTGACGATACCGTCGTCGTAGCAACTTCCGAGTCGACGAGTATGGCGCACTTTATCGACATCAAGTCGCTGAAGGTTATAGCAAACGTTCTTGTCGATACGCGCCCGCGCGTTGCGCGCTTCACGCGTGATGGAAAAGAAGTTTGGGTTACAGCGGAGGTTGGCGGCACCGTTTCCGTTATCGATGCGCAAACGCATAAGATCAAGCAGAGGCTGACCTTCGAAATTCCGGGTGTACGGCCTGAGCTTATCCAGCCGATGGGTGTGCAATTTTCGAAAGACGGCAAGCACGCCTTCGTGGCATTGGGCAAGGCCAATCGCGTCGCCGTTATCAGCACTGCGACTTACAAAATAGAAAAGCTCATACTCGTAGGCCAGCGGCCGTGGCACATGGATTTCAACGCCGACAAGTCGAAATTATTCACAGCAAATGGACTTTCTAACGACGTGACCGTCATCGACGTCGCAACTTTGAAAGCGGAGAAGTCAATTCCGGTCGGCCGTCTGCCGTGGGGGCTTGTGATCAAACCGTGATGTTTTGGTAGCCGCGATGTCACTCCGTCAGAGATTGCTGCTCAATGTTGCGCTTGTATTGGGCCTTAGCGTGCTCGTCGGTGCGGGCATGTCTTATTGGCGCTCGGCTGGAAAGATCCGTACCGAGCTGCATTCGGGGTTTGTCGTAGGCGAGCAGGTTCTGAAAGACGCTGTGGACGAACTCAAGCAGTCGCCCAGACCGTACCAGCAGCTTCCTAGCGTCATCGACCGTTTCAGCGGCGGTCGGCACGTCAAGGTGTCGCTACTCGATTCGAACGGAAATCGGGTCGCGGAATCGCGGCTTGAAATGCCGAAAGATCCCGCGCCGGATTGGTTCTACCATTTTCTCGGCGGACCACACGAAGTCTCCAGAATTCCTGTCCCAAGCAATTTGCAAGGCTATTCGGCGTTTCTTGTTGAAGCCGATCCGCGCAACGAGGTGCAGGAAGTCTGGGAGGATCTAGGTGGCAGCCTCATTGTCATTTCGATTCTGGCCGGCCTGGTCTCGGCTTTGATCTATTGGACGGTGGGTCGTGAGCTCCGGCCGCTCGCTCATTTGGGCCATGCGTTGTCTCGTGTTGCTAAACGCGATTTCAGTATGAGGTTGGCCGAAGAGGGGCCGCGGGATCTCCGTGTCGTCACACAGGGATTCAATCACATGGCGGCGCAATTGGAAGAGGCGGAGGAGTCGAAGACGCTTCTTGAGGAACAATTATCGAGCGTTCAAGATGAGGAGCGCGCGGAGCTCGCGCGAGATCTGCATGACGAAATCGGACCGCTGTTGTTTTCCGTCGGGCTCGATACGGCCGCTGTTCAGAAGGCGCTTGGAGATGAAGCAAGCGGCGACGTCGTCGAGCGTCTTGAATCGATCCGAGAAGCCGTCAGTCTCAGTCAGAAGCGCGTGCTGCAAATTCTAGGTCGGCTACGCAGCGGCACCGTCGAAGACTTGGGCTTAGAAGCTGCGATCAATCGACTTATTGAGTTCTGGACTTCGCGACGTCCCACGCTGCGTATCCATGCGCAAGTACCGGAAGACGGAATTAGTCCTGAACTTGATCCCGTCATCTATCGCATCGTACAGGAGAGCACGAGCAATGCTGTTCGTCACGGCAACACGAATGTCATCGATATCGTCGTCGAACGCGACCCCGTGAAGGGTGTTCGCGTCAGTGTCAGCGACGACGGCGGGGGATTGAAATCGACGCGGGCCGGACACGGGCTCACGGGAATGCGTGAACGCGTTGCGGCACGCCTCGGCGTGTTCGCCATTGGCAATCGGCTGGACGGGAAGGGTGTGCTGGTGGAGGCAAGCTTCCCGGCAAACGCCGAACGTTCGGAGACATCAGCATTCATGGGAGCAGGACCCGCGATATTATGAAGTTACTTTTGGTCGATGATCACGTGCTTGTACGTCAAGGGGTACGTCGGCTCCTGTCGGCTATTCCCGGTGTCGAAATTTTCGAAGCGGCCACGAGCTATGAAGCACTTTCGGTGTTCCGTCAGCAAAGTCCGGACGTCGTCGTTTTGGATATTAGCCTGGCTGGCGCGAGCGGTTTGGAGCTTTTGAAGCGCTTTTTGATTGAAAACCCGAATGCCAAAGTTTTGATGCTCAGCATGCACGCCGAGGCCATCTATGCAGCGCGGGCGGTGCAGGCGGGAGCGCGTGGTTATATTTCAAAAGGTGCTTCGGCGGAGGAACTTGTTACAGCGGTTTTGAGGGTTGCAGAAGGCAAGCGCTACGTCGAACGCGAGATTGCGACAGACCTCGCGATGAAGCAGTTCTCCGGCGACGGCGATCTTCTTGAACGCTTAACCATGCGCGAGATTGAGATTCTGCGTTTGCTCGGCGAAGGCAAAAGTCTTAGCGCGATCGCTTCGACACTTGGGGTCGCGTACAAAACCGTCGCCAACGCTTGCAGTTTGATGAAGAGCAAGCTTGCAGTGGAACGAACCGCTGACCTGATCCGCATGGCACTCGAGATGCGCAAAACGTGAAGCGCGGCTCAGAATCGCTATCCCGATCTCTATAGGAAGACAGACAAAAAACATCGGGAACTCGTCCCGTGGCGAACTGTATAACGGCACCATAGGGTCCTCTCGCCACGCTTGCGGTTGGGTGGGATGAGGCTCGGTCCTCCAGGTTTTCATGCCATCCTCCGCATTTTTGTCAGGCGAGGATTGGCGGCGGGCGGTTTCGCTCTTCGCGTGTCGGCGTAGAAAACAACTTCCGTTTTATGACGGAATATTTCCTGCTCCGCTTCAAGGAATCACCTGACGCAAGAGAGGTGCAGTGCAGTCCATTCCTGCTCGTGTGGCCGCAGGCGATTGCGAACCGGATCTCATGTCCGGCGGGTTGGACTAGCGCATGTATCGGGAACCTATGGAGAGGAAAACCCATGAGCTTCAGGAAATCGTTCCTGTGGGCGGGCGGGCTTGCGGTGGCGCTCCTATGCAGCGCTACGGCGGTGCCAACATTTGCTAACGAGCAAATAGAACAAGAAGCGAAGAACCCAGATTTATGGCCCGCGCCCGGCCGTGACAATCAGTTGACGCGCCATTCAGATCTTTCCGATATCAACACCGGGAACGTCGATAAGCTGCAGTTAGCTTGGTCTCAGTCGACGGGCGCACTGCGTGGCCATGAAGGTCAGCCCATTGTGGTGATGCATAACGGTAAGCCGATGATGTTCTTCTCGTCTGGCTGCCCGAACATGGCACAGTGCAATATCCTTCAGGCGCTCGATCTTTCTGATCCGGACAATCCGGTTCAGGTTTGGCACTACGTGAAGCAGACGGATCGTGATGAGACGGCTGTTCCGCGGGCGTGCTGCGATACCGTCCATCGCGGTGTCAACTACGCCGACGGCAAGGTGATCTATCATACCCTCGACGGCTTCATCGTTGCGCTGGATGCAACGACGGGCAAGGAAGTCTGGGTTGTCAAGCATGCTTATCCTGAGCACGGCGAGACGCACACGGGTCCGACTCTTATCGCTGAGAATCTCGTGATCGCCGGTTTCGGCGGCGATGAGTTCGCGGCGCGCGGACGCTTGTCGGCTTACGACCTTAAGACAGGTAAGAAGGTTTGGGAGTGCCATTCGACCGGTTCGGACAAGGATGTCTGCTTGACGCCCGAGACGAACAAGAACCACCCCGAATACGGAACCTATGGCCACGACCTCGGCATCACGAGCTATCCGTCGACGAACGGGGGCGAGTGGAAGATCGGCGGCGGTACGTTCTGGGCATGGGGCAGCTATGACCCGAAGCGCAAGCTGGTCTATTGGTCGACGGGTAACCCCGGCCATTGGAGCCCGTCGTATCGCTGCGGTGCCAAGACCTGGGAAGAGTGCAACAGCGGAAAGTGGGACAACAAGTGGTCGATGACCATTTTTGCTCGCCACGTCGAAACCGGTAAAGTTGTCTGGGCCTATCAGATGACGCCGTTCGACGAGTGGGATTACGACGGCGTCAACGAGAACATTCTTGTCGATAACCTCGATGTCGACGGCAAGAAACAGGACGTTCTCGTTCACTTCGATCGTAACGGGTTCAACTACGTCCTGAACCGCGACGATGGCACGCTGTTGCGCGCGAACAAGTTCGTAACTGTGAACTGGGCGGAGAAAGTCGATCTAAAAACGGGTCGTCCAATCAAAGTCTATGAGCACTCGCCGTTCGAGCGCCATCGTAACGTCCAGGCCTGTCCATCGGCGATGGGCGGCAAGGACCAGCAGCCCTGCTCAGTCGATCCGAAAGAACCGAACAAGTTCTACTGCCCGACGAACAACTGGTGCATGGAAGACGAACCGCAAGACCGTACGCATACCCAGCAAGGTACTGTGTACGTCTTTGCAAACGTCTACATGTATCCGGAGAAACCGGGCGTGACCGGCAAGCTGAAGAAGTTCGACATTTTGACCGGTAAGACCGATTGGGAAATTCCGGATCCTTATCCGAACTGGGGCGGCACGCTCAATACGGACGGAGGTCTGGTGTTCTACGGTTCGAACAGCGGCCATTTCCGCGCCGTCGATCGGAAGACTGGCAAAGTCCTTTGGGAGCGTAAGCTTGCATCGGGCATCATCGGTAATCCGATTACCTACAAGGTTGGCGGCAAGCAGTACGTCTCCGTCTTCCAAGGCCTCGGTGGTTGGGTCGGTATCCCAGTTACGGCCGGCCTCGACATGAACGATAAGTTCGGCGCGATCGGCGCGACGGCACTGGCGAAAGCCGCCGGCCTCGACAAGATCCCGCAGAGCGGCGTGCTCTCCACCTTCCGCATCTATCCGTAAGGATTGGAGTGACAGCAACCAACGGCGTCCGGTCATCTAAGACCGGACGCCATCTCCGTTTCCGATAAGCGGCAACAAGACATGTGCGCAAAGCGATCGCGCAATTGAACTACCCATCAAGGTTCCGAGGACAAATTTATGCGTGGTCAAAAGTTCATTCTGGTGTCTGCGATCATCTCGATGCTAGCCGGTCCTGCTTCGGCGCGGGACATGAGCTATCTGAAATCGAAGCCATTCGATCAACTGACTGCCGGTGAACTTTCCGCCGCGAAAGAAGAGGCCAAGAAGCTTAAGGTTTCTCATCTTGTCGCCTGCGCGGATCCCGGCAACATGCCGCTCTCGGATGAAAAGCGCGAAGGTTTTGAGAATAAGATTGCCAAGGTCGTGGGGAGCAAGCTTGGCGCCGATATTAGTTTCTTTTGGCGTCCTTATATCGAGAGCGGAATCACACGGCAGTCTTTTGACAACAAAGAATGTCAGATCCTTCTGGGCATACCGTCCGATTACTCAGGTATGTTGACGACTATTCCGCTCTATCGCTCTACGTATGTGCTCGCTTATCGCGAAGACAGCGGACTTGACATCAAGAGTCTCGATGATCCGTTGCTGCACAAATTGAAGATTGGCGTCTTCCAGCATTCCGCCATGCGGCAGGTGTTTGCCGATCGCGGAATTAAAGACGGTCTCGATGTTCAGATTATAAGCTACGATGCGGATCTCGAGCCGGACAAGCAGCCTTGGCGCCAAGTTCAGCGCGTAGTCGACAAGAAAATCGATATCGCTGCCGTTTGGGGACCGTTCGCCGGATGGCTGAAGAAAAAGGGGGCGCCTCTCGTAATCCAACCGGCCAATATGTTGGTCGATGACACACCGTTGGAATTCTCGATCGGTTGGGGTGTGCAGAACACAGATGTTGTTTTGAAACTAAAGATCGATATGGCGTTCGAAGACGCGAAGGACGATATCGCGAAAATTCTCGAAGATTATGGAGTGCCACTGGTCCAATGTTCGAATTGCGTCGTTGAAGGTAATTTGCCATCGCACGGCATCATCCAGGAAGTTCAAGGCGCGGCTTACAGCCAACGCTTTCTCACTATTCCGCACAAGAGAAAGATTGATCCAGCTGTCGCACCAGACGTGGTGGTGACGCGTGCGCGGCTCGAGGCTTGGCTAAAGCAGGGCGTCGACGTCAATGCGGAGTTGATGAACGCTATCGTCGGTGGAGACGCGGATCGTGTAAAATTTCTCATCGAAAAAGGCGCTGACGTTAACAAGCCCGATTCTCTCGGGGCTTTGCCGCTCGGTTCTGCCGCAAGCATTCGAATGACCGGTCTTATGGAGATCTTGCTCGATGCCGGCGCCAAGGTCGATGCGGTCGACTCTGATGGCATGACGGCGTTGCAGCACGCTATTAATGTCAATCACGTGCCCTCCATCCAGTTGCTGGTGAAGCGCGGGGCAGATATGGAAAGAGGGGTAACCAAACAAGGGTATACGGCTCTCGAAGTCGCCCTCTCCGACGGAAAATTTTTTGCTGCAAAGGCTCTGCTAGATGAGGGAGCCGACGTAAAGAGAGGCGCCGGTCCGGAGAAGCTGACGCCGCTAATGGTTATCGCGACGCAGCTTCAGCCGCAGCAGCGTCTTAAGCAACTCGCCATGGGCCCGACCCCCTTGGCACTCGCAGCCGAAATGATCAAGCGTGGTGCGGATGTCAATGCCGCTTCAAAGGATGGCGTAACCGCGCTGATGGTTGCTGCCGGTCAGAATAATGCGCCGATGATCGGTCTCCTATTGCGTGCGGGCGCAGATCCAAAAATGAAATCTGTAGCCGGGAAAACGGCCCTAGACATCGCGACTGAAACCTACAATCAAGCTGCTGTGGGTGCTCTGAAGTTTCTTACAACGTCGGTCAAGCCTCCGCCGGCCGATACAAAGGCGATTCAGTAACGATGCGTGTAAGTCGATTCTCGTGGCTGCTGGGGCTTTGCGCAGCCTCGGCGGCGATCGCGGGGCCTGCGTCCGTCCATCCGCCGGCGAAGCTCAATGTCGAGATCGGCTATCTCGGTCGGGATTATCCCAATCCCTTGCCGATTTCGTTGCTTGAGCCGGTCGTTACGGATCAGGGACTTCAAGGGGCACGCGTCGGCATCAGTGATAATCTCGCGACGGGGCGCTTTCTCGGCCAGTCTTATCATCTCGATGAAAAGATCACTGCAAGGGATGGCGATATCATCGCGGACGCCAAGCAACTTCTAGAGAAGACACAACTCGTCGTCGCCGATCTCACGCCCGAGGACCTTCTGCGCGTTGCCGATCTTCCCGAGGCTAAGAATGCCATCATCATCAATGCGCGAGCGAGCAACGATGAATTGCGTGGCAAAGATTGCCGCCGGAATGTGTTTCATGTCGCGCCGAGCTGGTCGATGCGCGCGGATGCGCTCGCCCAATATCTTGCATGGAAGCGATGGAAATCCTGGTTCCTTCTGCGCGGCAATGCCAAGGAGGATATCGAATACGCAGAGGCGATGAAACGCGCGGCAAAGAAATTTGGCGGCAAGATCGTAGAAGAACGAACGATCATTTTTGATCCGGGCAATCGCAACTCGGAAACCGGGCATCAGCAAATTCAAACGCAAATTCCGATGCGAACGCAGAACCCGCCACCGCACGACATCGTCGTTGTCGCCGATACTCAGGATACGTTCGGCGAATATCTGATGTGGCGAACGTCTCTTCCGAAGCCAATCGCCGGAACGCAGGGGCTAGTGTCTGTCGCGTGGGGGCCACTCTATGAAGAATACGGCGGGATACAGCTGCAAAAGCGTTTTCGTGCGAAGATCAAGCGCCCGATGACTGAGCGCGATTACATGGCGTGGCTTGCCGTTCGCGTGTTCGGAGAGGCGGTGACGCGGTCCGGCAAGGCAGATATCGCTGGCTGGCGGACGTACATTCTTTCGCCTCAATTCGGCGTTGCCGGGTTCAAAGGTCAGGCGATGTCGTTCCGGCCATGGGATCGGCAGCTTCGTCAGCCCATTCTCCTCACTGGCCCGCGTTCGCTCGTTTCGACCTCGCCCCAGGAAGGATTTCTACATCCGAAATATTTGACCGATACGCTCGGTGTCGATGCACCGGAGACGACGTGCAAGCTGCCTGGCTGAGGTGTTGGAGTTAAAGGAAAAGATATGGCGAAAACCACAACTCGTCTGTTTGTCGCATCCCTTATGCTTGGCACTGCCCCTTCGGCCTTCGCCGACAAGATTTTCGTCTCCAACGAACGAGACAACACCGTAACTGTCGTCGATAGCGATACGCTTAAAGTCGTCAAGAGCATCAAGACGGGTAAGCGGCCTCGCGGCCTCGTCATTACACCGGACTACAAAGAGGTGATCGTCTGTATTGGGGACGACAACCGGCTCGATGTTATCGATACCGAGAAACTGGAGGTTATGAAATCGTATCCCGCGTCTGGCCCCGATCCGGAGTTGCTCGCGGTCAATCATAAAGGTGATCGGCTCTACGTGGCTAACGAGGATGACGGGTTGGTGACGGTCATGGATCGCGCGACGGGGAATGCGATCACGCAGATACCGGTCGGCGTCGAACCCGAAGGCATGGCGGTCTCGCCGGACGACAGCCTTGTCGTCAATACCTCAGAACAAACGAGCATGGCGCACATCATCGACGCCAAGTCCAACCAGGTTCTTGCCAACTTGTTGGTCGACACGCGCCCGCGCGAGGCGACGTTCACGCGCGACGGCGGTGAAGTTTGGGTCTCCGCAGAGGTTGGCGGCACGGTCGCGATCATCGACACGAAAAAATTCGAGATAAAGCAAAAGCTATCATTTGAAGTGCCAGGCGTACGTCCCGAGCTTATGCAACCGATCGGTATTCGCTTCACGCTCGACGGTAAGCTCGCTTTCATTGCACTGGGACCGGCCAACAGGGTTGCGGTGGTCAATACGGCGACGCGAAAGATTGAAAACTATATTCTTGTCGGGCAGAGGCCTTGGCATCTGGCGCTCAAGCCTGACGGAAAGAAGCTCTATGTTGCAAACGGCATGACGAATGACGTGACAGTCATCGACATCGCGAGCTTGAAAGCTGAAAAGTCGGTTCCAGTCGGACGATTGCCATGGGGCGTTGTCGTCAAGCCCGAAGCCAAGTAGGCAAGCTGTTATTCTTCCTCTTCCTTGAGGTGTAAAAAAGAACGGCGGCCCCTTGGGCCGCCGTTCTTTTTGCAATCGAGGGACGGGAACTCGATTAGCAACAGTTGTGAGAGGATGCCCGCAGAACGGGCATCCTTAAATCTGATTAGAACCTTACTTTGATACCACCGTATGCAGCGAATGGGATCGCTGGCGTTGACGTACGGCTGTCGTTATCGCTGTACTTCAAGCCATTCAGAGACTTGTCTGGGCCACCCCCAGTGCCGGTGCAATTTTCGGCATCGTTGCTGCCGCCGCATCCCGGTCCTGCTTGCTGCGCCAGGTCTCGATTGAAGTACGTGCCGTAGATACCGTACTGGTTATCGAACAGATTTTCGATCAGCCCGTAGACCTGAACGTTGTCGGTAATGTTATACGACGTGTGCAGGTTGACTTTCGTATAGCCTTGCAGCGGTTTGTCGAGATTTGCTTCGTCTCCGAAGAAAATCTGGTTGCTCGCTGCGATCAAATCCGCGCCAAAGATCCATTTCGGCGTTAGCTTGTAGTCAAAGCCCGCTTTGAACCGGTGCCGCGGTATGCCGGGCAAGCGGTTGCCCGGACGAATCTGCATGCAGTAATCGTCATCATCGTCTCCGCCGCCGTCATCATCGTCGCCGCCGATACCAAAGTCGCTGCATTCCGTCGTAACCTTGGGATTATTTTCAGACGGGATCACGTTCGACGATAGGAACGTTGCGTCGACATAAGAGTAGCTTGCGTAAGCAAACAAGCGTTGGTCGCGATACTGAATGCTTGCGTCAATACCCTGGCGAAGCGTGTCGCCGGCGTTTGCAAAGTATCCGCGACCCTGCTGCTCATCAGCGATTTGAATGATGTCATCAGAGTTGATGGCCCGGAACCAGCCGACGTTCCAGTCGATCCTTGAGCCGTTCCAGTAGTTCTGCGTTCCGCGCAGTCCCAATTCCCAGGTTTTTGTCACGACCTGGTCGAGATGCGGATCGGATGCCAACGCACTTTCAATGATGCAGGGATTATCTGGATCGGAGCACGCAATTTCCGATGCCGTCGGTGCGCGGTTTGCTTCTGAATAGCCGCCGTAGAACGACATGTCCGGCGTAACTTTGTAGGTGAAACCAGCTGAGGGGTTGAACCGATTATATTCGTTCACACCATTCAAGGCATCCAAAGACGATTCACCTGTATTGATGATCTGAATGCGCGCGAAGTTGAAACGGCCGCCTGCCGTGACCGTTAGGCGGTCGGTGACGTCAAATGCGTCGAGTGCGTAGACACCGGCGTAATCGTTAATTGTTGTAAGCGAGCGCGGCGTTACTTCGGATGCATTATCCTCGCAGGTGGGCTCATCTGGCGGGCACAAAGACGCGTCGCCGGTGAGCGTAGGACCTGTTCCGGCCACGACGTACCGTGGCAGGAAGCCGCCGAGCTGGCTCGACGCCTGGTATGCAACGTGACCACGGTCGTAGCTCGTGCCGATGATGAACTGGTTCCGATGGCCAAAGAGGTCTGCCTTATCGACAGCTTGCAAGGCAACGCCCCAGCCGTCCGTATTCTGACCGGTCTTATCGATCGATCCGAGCACGTCGCCGTACTGATCGAGATCATGTATTCCTGCCATCGAGCCGAACGCAAAGAGCGGCGCTCCATCTTCGGTGCAGAGTCCGGTGCCGAATTTATTACATTCGTCGAATTCAGAGATGTTCCCGTCGATGTGGCTTTGTTGGAAGTGACGGTAATAAGTGACGCCCGATACGGTTATGTCGGGAGTTACTTGCTTGCTGCCGTTCAACGAATACATCTGCATATCGCTCTGGGTGATCTGCGGCGACGTAAACGTGCGCGATCGTCCGGCAAAGTCGATGAGCTCTTCGGGAACAGCGGCCGTCACGCCAACATGGCTGGATGCGACGGTCGTATTGAAGTGTAACTCGGTGCCATCACCTTTGACGCCGATATCTGCGTATCCGCGCCGTTCCTGAGCATCTGAGAAGTCGCGGAAACCGTCATCGTTAATCGCCTCGAATGCGCCGTAGACCGCCCAGTGGCCGCTTTGTGCGCCCGCCTCGGCGGATACCTGTTTGCGTCCGAATGACCCGAACCGCGTGTCTACGTCGGCGCCTTGGAAGCTAAAGCCATCTTTCATCGCTATGCTGATCGAGCCGCCAATTGCGTTCAGCCCGAAGATCGGGTTGCTGCTCATGACGGTTATGTCTTGGATCGCGTTCGCGGGAATGAAATCCCAGTTGACCGTATCGCCGAACGCTTCGTTGATGCGAACGCCGTTCTGGTAGACGGCAAGGCCTTGCGGGAGGCCGTTTACAGGAGAAGCCTCGAACCCTCGGTATTGCACGCCGGTCTGGAATGCGTTGCCTTGCAGGTCGTCCACGACAACGCCTGGAATACGATTGTTCAGCGTATCCTGCATGTTGACCGAATGGTCTCGCTGGATGTCAGCCGAGGAAAGCGTGTTGACGGATCGTGGAATTTTCTCGATCGGCAGATCCGCGCCGGGGAGCGGAGCGACCAGGACACCGGGTGGCGGAGCAGGATTTGCGTAGACCGGTCCTTGGCTAGCCGCAGCTTGCAACGCTGCGTCGGACGCCGCCGGCAATGGTGCGGCTGGCTCAATCGGCTGCGGCTGCGGGGCTGCCTTCTTAGGCTTCTGAGCGGCCTTTTTTACTTTCGGTTTTGCCTTTTGCTTCTGAATGACCTGGACTTCCGGGAGCTGGGAACCTGACTGAGCTCCCGCCGGCGGCGGCTGTGTCCCCTCACCGGCATCCTGCGCAATCGCGCCTTGTGTCGAAAGGCACGCTAGTGTTGCCACAGCGACACCCAATTGTAGTCTCTTCATCTGCAAAACCCCCCACGTGGACCCAGTTATTTCGTGATGTCACGAGCGTCACTGGCTCTCGGATTCTCAAACACATCCGTAGAAAACGTCAGGGAATCAGGCGTTTGGCGCCTTTTTTGCACTTTTTGCCCGTTCCCCCTGGGATAGGGTCGGCAATTCGCCTCTCGGGATGGAATTCCAAATAATTCTCAGAACTTAGGAATTATTCCCGGTTTCGCTGAGCAATCGTGCTCGGCCTGGCCTTGTCGCGCCTGTCCGGCGACTGAGGTGAAGCTCTAGCATTGGTCGAGGGAATGTGTTGGCGCCGCATCCTCACGGCGCGGGGTGCGGTTGACATGTCGGACACACGTGTCCCCGGCGAGATCCCCTGCGCTTACCTCGGAAGATGCAGCAGAACACCCAGCGTCACGACAATTCTGAGGCGATGATCAGCCCAGCCGCCGTTCTTGAGGATGCCGGGCGGGTTGGCTTTGGTGATGGCGTACGGCGCGAGCCAGTAGTTCAAACCCTTTCTCTATCCCACAGTCGTTCCGCACCGTGCAGAACGGCCAAACGAGGATGATAGAAAAGGGTCTCGGTAGTTGAGATCTAAATCAGAGGTAATATCAGGTTGTTGTTCGCCGGCATGGTCAACACAGGCTCGGATGGCGCGTCAGGTTGGAAACGGCTTATTGGCGGTGTGCGTAGTCTGACGCGAACCCGTCTCCATAACCACTTATTCCCTGCTCACACAATAAAAGCAGCGAATTTCGCATATTTCGCCGCCCTTGTGCGAACGCGAAGCGCAAGAAATCTCAATATTCACTGCAGGTTAGCGGACATCACGAGATGTCGGCGCGCAGCGAATTCGTATCTGCTGCCCCAGGGAAAACGACTGCCCCGGCAGGGAAATGCCGGGGCGTTTCGAGGCAGGCTGTGCAAAAACCCTGATTAGGCGATGGTATCGCCACGGCCGCTGTCTGTTAAGCCGACCTTCCGAAATTCGGTTCGGGGTGGGATGCGGGACATTTCATTGCGGCCGACGAGAGATGCGGGAGGTCTACGGATCATACCGCTCGGGCCATCACGTGATCGTACATCGGTCATGGTTCCTTCTTGAACAGGTCCTGGAAGATCAGCTGGCCCCAAGTGCGGTCTCGTGCGTGCACCAGCGCGCCACCTTCGTTGAGCTTTCCCAGTTTGACGGGTGCGAACCCGAGCTGTTTGGCCAAGGCCGCCACGGGAGCGGTCGCGTCCTCGTCGTCGCTCGACAGAAAGACGACCCGGTGCCCGCCCTCGACGATCGGATCGGCAGCCAGGGTGGCCGCAATCAGGTGATTGAAACCTTTCACGAGCTTGGCGCCGGTGAACGACTTCGCAACGAAGGTGGAGGACGGGAGGCCGTCCAGCTCCTCAGGGGGAACTCCAAACGTGTTCATCGCGTCGATGACCGTCTTGCCTTGCCAGCTCGGCAGGGCCTTCGCAACCTCGCGATGCTCCCCGAACGGGACCGCCAGGATGATCGTGTCGGCCTCGAGTGCGTCCCGCAGCGACCTGGCAACGACCGTGGGCCCAATGGCTCGAGCCTGCGGCGCCAACGCCTCGGGCGGCCGGCGGCTCGCGACGGTCACGTCGATGTTCTTACGGGCGAAGGCGTGGGCGAGGGCCTGGCCTATCTTGCCGAATCCTACAATCGCGTAGCTCATCATGTTTCTCCAATCCGTGTTGATGTTGATTTCCGGCGCGAATTCAGATGGCCGAGAAGCCGCCATCGACAGACAACTCCACCCCATTCACGAAGCTCGAATCGTCTGAAGCAAGAAACAGCGCGGCCGTCGCAATTTCCTCAGGACGACCCATCTTTCCCCGCGGGATCAGGGATTCGAACATCTGCTTCGCTTCCTCGGTGAGAACCTGATCCTGCATCGGTGTGGCGATCGGCCCCGGGTGCAGCACGTTCACCCGGATATTCCTGGCCTTCAGCTCGTTGAGCCACCCGCGTGCGAATGCGTGCAACGCCGCCTTGCTCGCCGCATACACGCTGTAACCAGGAAAACCTTTCACCGAAGCAACTGAGCCGGTCATGAAGATCGATCCGCCATCGTTGAATAGCGGCAGCGCCTTCTGAACCGTGAACAGCGTGCCGCGCGCATTCAGGCCGAAGGCCGCATCGAAATGCTGCTCGGTAATTGCGCCCAGTGGGACGGCTTCGCCCGTGCCGGCGCTCGCGTACAGGATGTCGATCTTGCCCTTGACCCGCTTCACCGTATCGAATAGGCGGTCGAGGTCGTCGAGATTGGCGGCGTCGCCGCGCACGCCGGTTACGTTCCGGCCGATCAGCTTGACGGCCTCGTCCAGCGCCTCCTGCCTTCGACCCGTGATGAAGACATAGGCGCCTTCCTCAACGAACCGCCTGGCGCTCGCCAGCGCCATGCCGCTCGATCCGCCCGTGATGACTGCAACCTTACCCTCTAGCTTTCCCATGACTTCTCCTTTCGGGGTGTCGAGACAGCATCTGCCTCCGACGACCTCGAAATGGACCCGCCGGCGTCCGTTGCTGAGTGTGGAAGCGCGCACATCGGTGGTGCGAAATCGATCCGGTTGGACGGCTGACGCCAACCGCAACGATCGGTGTCCGCCGTTTGGAATTAGGCCGTGCCCGTCGACATAGGCTGTAATGACCGCTCGTACTGCCGTTCGATGTGCTAGATACGGGCTTTGGAAGGCGCACCGCGCGGTGCGGGATTGCACCATGATCGACTGGGATGATGTTCGCTACTTTCTTGCCGTCGGGCGCGGAGGCTCAGTGCGGGCGGCTGCCGAGCGCCTCGGGGTGAACCACTCGACCGTGCTGCGACGCATCGCTCAGCTCGAGGAACGCCTCGGGGCGCACATGTTCGAAAAGCTGCCTTCGGGCTACCGCCTGACGGCTGCGGGCGAGGAGGTTCTCGAGCTCGCGAACCAGATGGAAGCGTCGTCGTACCAGCTCGAGACGCGAATCTTCGGTCGCGACCAGAGCGTGCGCGGGCTTCTGCGGGTGACGTTGGCGCCGACCCTCGCGACACACCTGCTCATGCCGGACCTCGCCGATTTCGCGCGTCTGCATCCGGACATCGAGATGGAAATCCTGTCGTCCGGCGAGCTGGCAAATCTGACCAATCGGGAAGCCGATGTCGCGATCCGCGTCGTTTACGACCGCAAAACCCTGCCGCTCAATCTTCACGGCCTGAAGGGACCGGACTTGTTCGGCGGCGTTTACATGTCCCGCGAGCGGCTAGCCGCGTGGCGTGCGGGCGCGCCTGATCCCATCCGGTGGATCGTCATCAGCATTCATGGAATCCCCGGCTGGGCCCGCGAGGGTGAGGTTCGCACCACGGGGGTTCCGTTCAGGACCACGGACGCAGAGGCGCAGATCGTTGCAGTACGGCAAGGGCTCGGGATGACGACACTGCCGTGCTTCGTCGGAGATGCCGACCCCCTCCTGGTGAGGGTGCCGGGCACCGACCTGCACATGCATGGAACGCTCTGGCTTCTCACACAGGGGGAGACACGCAAGACGAAGCGCGTGCGGCTCTTCACTGAGTTCGTATCCCGCAGGCTCGCCGCGTACGCGCCGCTTCTCGCGGGACTGTCTGTATCGCGCGACTGATGCGCTGCAAGTCGTCGGCGACGCTTGCCGTGGACAAGTGCCTGCAAGCGGACATCCCCCAGTATCCTAAGGGCTCAGGGCAGTGAAAGCCGAAGCGGCACTCTCGATCCTCGCCTTCAACATCCTCTGAGCCGGAACCTCGCTTCGCGTCGGCAGCGTCGGCCCGGTCCCGAACCGAGTTCTTGCACAGCCTGGAGAGATCGCCACGAGGCCTTTTCAGCTGAAGATCACCCCGGCGCAGAACCGAACGCAGCTATTGACGAACCATCAATACGAATTATCTATGTCACTATTAGTTCAGCAGATAGGTGCGGTGTGCCGGTAAACGTAACCAAGCGACCAAAACGCAAACCAGGCCAAAAAGCCCATCTGACTCGCGCCAAGATCATCGCGAAAGCTCTTCCACTCCTTGATGACAATCCTGACCTCGGTATGGCTGGGATTGCCAGGGGGCTCGGCGTCGCCCCGGCTGCCATCTATGCGCATTTTCGGGGTAGGCTCGCCGAGATCCATACCGAAGTGATCCGAGCCATTCTCGCCGATGTGGCACGCCCCCCAAAGCCGAACGAGACCTGCGAGGCCTACCTTCGGGATCTGTTCGATGCCGTGTTC
Organism: Hyphomicrobium sp.; assembly: GCF_035548195.1. GTDB lineage: Bacteria > Pseudomonadota > Alphaproteobacteria > Rhizobiales > Hyphomicrobiaceae > Hyphomicrobium_B. The sequence goes on along the minus strand of NZ_DASZTY010000035.1, from coordinate 6,646 downwards.
GCTGCCTTCTATAAGCACCGGAAAGTCGCTCTGCTGTTCGGTCGTAAGATAGCGGCAAACTACTATCTCAATCCCCTCCTCGTCGAACGTGTCCTTTATGCCCTCAGCCTCGCCGGGCTCCCCGAGAACGAGAAGGTCGTAGCTCTCAACCTAGTCATGGGCAGCTTGGTTGGTATGATCACGATCGAGTGCGCGTACCCAACGTCCCTGTCACCCGCGAAATGGTCCTTGAGCCAGTCGAATACCGTCGATGCGCTGCCCGCGGGCGAGTATCCTCAGATCAAGGCCTTGAAGATCAAGCTTGGTGGTGCGGTCAACGCGCGATCGGTTCATAAGCCGACACCTGCCAGGGCACAGCGCTTTGCTGATAGCTTGATCGCCGGTCTCAAAGCTCAGTTCTCGATAGTTTAGCGGCCCCGTTAACGTACCGCTCGCGCTCTTGGTTCATTCCTAAGACACTTGTGCCCGCATTGGCAGGCGCGCCCGCTGCATGACGGTGGGGCACCTCGATGGTCTCGCCGCTCGCGAGTATCCCATCGCCAGGCGTTGAAAGACTTACCCATAATTATGCATTATTAAATACAATTTACATATCGAAAATTGAAATTGATGGTCGTTCACCTACCAACTGACGCGGTGCTTTCGTGGCGAGAGCCGGCGGCTGCTCGTCAATCAGCCGCCGAAAACCCTGAAGACGCACTTGGTCAGCATCGCGTTTGTGGCGTGGCTACTGGTGCAGAACCCGTCATTCCGGATTGCCATCGTTTGTTATGATGAGGAGCTCGCCTCGACACAGCTGCGCAAGATCCGCCAGATCATGAAGAGCAACTGGTATCTGTCGTTGGCCCCAGCTACACGCATTCGCAAGGAGAAAGATACAGAGACGCTTTTTGAAACGACGGCTGGTGGCGAGGTCAGGGCTCTCTCCGTGCAGGGCGGCATTACCGGGCACGGTTTTGATTACATCATCATCGACGACCCGCAGAAGGCCAGCCTCGCCCATTCCGAGACCGAACGGCGCAAACTCGAAGAGCTTTATGCAAGCTCGATGGCCAACCGCTGGCGCGCTGCCGCCGAGGGCGTCCTCATCACCGTCATGCAACGGCTCCACGTCGATGACTTCACGGCATACATGTTGCGGGTCCGCAAGGATACGGTGCATCTCAACATTCCCGCCGTAGCTCCGGCCGATATGACGTTTCATCTCGGTGATGACGAGGTCCACCAGTTCCGCGAAGGCGAACTCCTTGAGCCAGAGCGACTCCCCGAGGAGATCCTCGAAGAACTGCGAGTCGCGCAGGGGGAAGTACATTTCCAGGCGCAGTATATGCAGGCTCCCGTCAAGACCGGTGGCTGCCCGATCGACCCGGCCTGGTTCCGGACCTACACGGAGCTCCCGAAGTACGACTACCGCGTCATCAGCATCGACCCGGCGTTCACCGAGAATGGCGGCGACTTCACCGCGGCGTTGGTCTGCGACATCGTCGGCGACGACGTCTATCTCGTTCATGGCGAACAAGTTCAATACGACTACCCGAACCTTCTTCGCTGGATCGAGAAGCTCGACAAGACCTGGAAGCCCGACCTGTTCATGCTCGAGACCATCGGAGCGGGTAAGGGTCTCTACGCTCTCCTGAAGGAACGCGACATCAACCATGTCGGCACGATTGAAACTCACGGCAGCAATTCGAAGCTCCGCCGCATGGAAATCGTCTCGCCCATGATCGAAGCGGGCCGTGTCTTTCTGCCGGCCAACACCGAGTGGGCACGTCTGTTCCTGAGGCTCATCGGGCCGTTCCCGTATGGCCCTAGTGATGATTGGCCGGACGCGCTCTCGCAGCTCCTGCTTCATCTCCCAACAGCGCGCTTGCGCGCGGGCCAGCATCGACGCCGCCGGTTCCCGCCGGGCCCGCCGCCGCAGCAGACCTCGCTCCGCTACGGCATGCACTACCGCAAGGTCTGGCTCAGGTAGCAAAATTGACAGCCGCTCCTGAGACCTCACCCTCAATCTGCAAGGACTTTTCCATGCGTCAGAATTCAATCCGAAATCGTTCCGGAGTTCTCGAGCCTCTCAAAGCCAAGAGCCGTCAACGACGCGATCAACTCGCCCGCCTGAGCGCCCCTGGCGCTCAGGCGGGCGTCATTCGCAACGACCTGCTCCCCAAGCTGCAGCTCGTCGATCGCGCGCCCGCCGAGGTCTCCATTTCCGCGCGTAACGTGCGCGGTCTGGACCCCGCTGATATTCGCGAGACGGCCTCTGCCGTGTCGCATCTGGGCTTCAGCGTCCCGATTCTGATCGACCACGACAATAATCTTGTCGACGGCGCTGTCCGCCTTGAAGCGGCCAAGCTGCTCGGCCTGCCACGCGTGCCCTGCATCGTTGTCAGCCATCTTTCAGCCTCCGAGCGGCGACTCCTGCGCATCGCGATGAACCGCCTGCAGGAAAAAGGACAATGGAACCTCGACAGCCTCAGGATCGAGTTCCAGGAGCTCATCCTTGAAGACGCGCCGATCGAGATCACCGGCTTTTCGTTGCCGGAGATCGATCAGATTCTTCTTGATGACGATGTCTCCGCGGTTGACCCGGGGCCGCTCGCGCCGGGTCCCGACGCCCAGCCGGTCGCGCGCATCGGCGACCACTTCATCCTGGGCCGGCACGAGATCATCTGCGGCGACGCCACCGATCCTCACGTCCTCGAACGCCTGATGCACGAGGACCAAGCCCAGCTTCTGCTGACTGACGAGCCCTATAATGTCAAAATCTCCGGCAACGTCACGCGAGGTGCGCACCGCGAGTTCGTCATGGCTAGCGGCGAGATGTCGGATCGGGAGTTCCACGTCTTCAATGACGCGTGGATGGCCGCTTGCCGATCACACCTCCGCGACGGAGCCCTGTTCGGTACCTTCATCGACTGGCGCGGCTATCCGACAGTCCACGCGGCCGCGACGGCGCTCGGCTTAAGCCCTGTCAACCTCATCGTCTGGGTCAAGACCAATGCGGGTATGGGCAGCCAGTACCGTTCGCAGCACGAGCTTCTGCCGCTATTCAAGATCGGCACCGCGCCGCATGTCAACAACGTCGAGCTCGGCAAGCACGGACGCTGGCGCTCGAACACCTGGATCTACCCAGGCGCGTCCAGCATGGGCTCCGATGCCCGCCGCGGCCTGCAAGACCATCCGACTGTCAAACCGGTCGCGATGCTCGAAGACGCGCTGCTCGACATGACCAATCGTGATGACATCGTGCTCGACCCGTTCCTGGGTTCTGGGTCGACGCTGATTGCGGCGGAGAGGGCTGGGCGCTGCTGCCGGGGTCTAGAGCTCGATCCGAGCTATGTAGACGTCATCCTGCGTCGCTATCATGAAGTCACGGGCGGACAGGGAATTTTGCGCGAGACCGGTGAGACGGTCTCGGAGCTGGCAGAGCGGCGGATGCGGGAAGGGGCAGAGTAGCCAGCTGACGCGATTGGAAAGAACGCAAGGTTGTCTAATCCCAAAAGGCGACCTTTGCAATTGTACCACAGCTCGCCACCCCGATAGCCGCTGTGTCGAATTTGCGGACATCGAAGAGATTTGGTGCAAGGCCGAATTCTACCCAGTTACACTCGGCCGCAGTACCACCAGTAGCGGACGTCTCCTTTCTAGCGAGAACACAGCCTGTCCTACACTCCATCTAGCCAGACAGGAGCGTATCCGTTGGCGTCGGACTTGTCGAACGGATCGTGGCCGTTTCCTGCGAGTGATAGGTAAAAATTCCACACGTGCGTCCGGACGTAGATTCACACTTTCCATTGGCGCGCCCCAGCATGAAACCGCCACTGCGAGCCGATTCGCCTGTGTCAACGGGGCCTCGATCATTCGTGAAGCGACCATACGCGGCGAAGTCATCTTGTGGTGTTTCTAAGCTCGGCCAATTCGAGAGTATTTGGAGAGCCCCCGATGGTGCATCAGGCCTCCACTTTGGCTTTCTTGTATTTTCTTTCCCAGCGTTCGAGTTCTTTCTTGAGATGCTCGACGAGATGATCGGTCGCGTCACGCAACGTCTCTGTTTCCTTGCCGGCTTTGCTCTCTACTTCGCGAAGGAGCTTCTCGCCCTTCTCAATCGCTTGCAGCGTATCGTGACGTATGCCGTTAATGAGTGTTTCTTCCATCGTTAGCTCCTGTTGCTTGGTTCATTCGAAGATTTTGTTTTCGGTGCGCTCAAAGCGCGATGGCCAAACGGTCGTCCACCGACTGGACGCCGGGCACCGACCACGCCGCATTCTCAACGATATCGCGATCGTCCCAGCTATCGACCGCTCCCTCGAGGCGCACCTTATTGCCATCCGACACATTGACTCGGATTGCCCGGGCTTCGACGTGAGCATTGCGCGCCAGTGCCGCCTCGATTTTCTTCTTGATGTCAGACGCTGAGACACGCGGTTTTATGGTGATGGAATTGCTCACTCCGGTTACGCCTGACAATTTCCGAATGGCGTCTTCAGCAGCTTTCTTCTGGAACTGCCAGTCGACTTCGCCAGTGAGTAATACCCAGCCCTTCTGAACCGTCACTTTCACCATATCTTCCGGAATGACCGCGTCCCACTTCAGAACGTTGAGCGCACGCTTGGCGATCTCATCATCCGCGGTTTTCTTTTCACCCGGATAGCGAACCTCGATTTCCTGGGCGATAGCCCGCACACCCTTGATGCGTTGGACGGCGTGTTGTGCAGCGACCTTCTCTGCGTAGTTGGAGACGTGGCCGGACAATGTGACGACGCCGTCGCTTACGGCGACGCCAATATCCTGTGCATCAACGCTTGGTTCGAATTCGAGTTCATCAATAATGTTTTGTCTCAGCTGCTTATCGTCCATCGTCCTACTCCTGCAGATATTTTCCGCATGGTTTGTTGTCGGCATCATTGGCGTTTCACACTTGCGCGCGGACCGCAGCCAATGGAGTTTTCTCATCGGGCGAATAAATCATCAGGCCGGACATAGGATCGATCCAGGAGAGATGACTTCGTACGTCCTTTACGCCAGCAACGTTCTCGGCGGCGACAACGGCAGCTTCGTCCTGACGAAATGCCGTAAAAGATCCCCATAGGTCGACGACGCCGTCCTTTACCCTGACGTCGACAAGCTCGTTTGCCGCCCAAGGCAGCTTGCCGAACTCCGCGACAATATTATTGCGGATTTCGGTATCGGTTTCGTTCACCTTCGCGCCGCGCAGAAGGCCCGCCAATGCCCGAATGACGTTAGCGCGGCTGACGATCCCGACTACCACGTCGCCTCTCATGATAGGAAGCCGCTTAATTCGGCTCTTCTCCATCAGGTGGATGATCTCGGAAACGTCGGTGTCTTCGGTGACCGTAATCGGATCCGCCGTCATCACCTCGGAGACCTTGCGACCGTGGGCGTGAATGTATTCTTGCGCGAGCTTTTCCGGACCAGTGAAGAGTTCTCGCCATAACGGCCGCTTGATTTCGGTGCCGGTTTCTACACGGCGCAGGCAATCACCTTCGGTGATCACACCCACCAGTTTGCCGCTCTTGTCGATGACGGGCAGGCCGCTGATGCGGCGATCAAGCATCACCTGCAGGACTTCTGAAAGCGGGCACTCGGGATTTGTCGAGACCACGCCGGTTGTCATGATGTCGCTGGCTTTCACAGTAGGTCTCCGGAAATTCAATTTGTCTTGGATGCGGGGTGGCCATTACTGGCTGTTTCGAGAAACGTTCGCGCGGCTTTCCAGCCGGTGTTTGCGATGACGGAGAATTCCGCCGCGTAATCGCCTGCCATCTGCTGCCAGAATTTCGCGTAAAGATCGTAGATATCGCTGGGGGTGCGGCAAGCTGCGAACTGCTGCGGAAAGGTACTATCTTTGGCGATACGCTCGCCAATAAATTTCACCCAGCTTTTGGTAACTTCGTCTCCGGCTTGGCAGACCGCCGCATTCCACGCCTCGGCGCAGGTCGCCGCGGGCGACCAAACGTTTGTCAACGAAGCGATGCCGGGAACCGGCACCCGCGAGCCCTGGCTTCCATTTCTGCTTGGATAATCGAGCATCGTTTGTACTCCTGAAAGATTTTGAAAAATGTTCCCGTTGCGAAGGACATGTGCCTTGATGAAGATCAATCCGTGATATGACAAACGTTCAGCGTTGAAAAACGTATGTTCCTGGCGCCTTTGTGAGCGTCGTCAGCGTATCGGTGAACACACCCATTGGGGGCGGGCTAACCCATTCCAACGATCTCTCTGCAAGCCACTTCGACCACGCAGTCCACCAAGAGCCTTCGAACGTGGGCGCTTTCTTCTGCCACTCGTCGGGATCGATGAAAGGCGCATTGGCGGGCTTTGTCGCCATGCGATAGTGGCGTCCGGATAGCCCTGGCGGCGAAACGATGCCAGCGTTATGGCCGCCGCTCGTCAGCACGAAAGTTACGGCAGCATCGCTCAGGATGTTAAATTTATAAACCGAGCGCCAGGGGGCGATGTGATCCGTCTCAGTTCCGACTGCAAAAATCGGAACGCGTAGGTCGGTCAATGTCACGGTGTGCCCGCCGACTTTGAAACGACCTTCCGCGAGATCGTTGTTCAGGAACAGAGATCTTAAATATTCGGAATGCATGCGATAGGGCATGCGCGTCGCGTCGGCATTCCACGC
>NZ_DASZTY010000034.1:0-142900 GCF_035548195.1 Hyphomicrobium sp. | reverse complement strand
CCGACTTCTTCTGCGAAAAGGATTCGCCGATGTAAATGTTGTCGGCGTTTTCCGGGAGCTTGCGAGAACGTCACCAGCGGGAAGTCGACCTACCGGCTTCAGGGACTTGTCTCGCCGTCACATGGTGCCCAGAAGAGGACTCGAACCTCCACGCCTTGTGAGCGCTGCTACCTGAAAGCAGTGCGTCTACCAATTCCGCCATCTGGGCTTGGTGTGTCACCTAGATTGTGTCCGGCCGGAAGTCAATTGTACGCCATCGCATCCACCCGCGACGTGGACGCAGGGCGGAATTGGGCTCGGCGGCTTCACATTGGTCTTCCGGGCGGTTAGAGGTCGAGGCGACCAAGCGCACGCGAAATTCGAGGTGAGGTATGGCGCGGAACGGCAAACTTGCGACGGTTTTCGGCGGCTCGGGGTTTATTGGGCGGCAGATCGTCTGGTTTTTGGCGCGGCGGGATTATCGCGTCCGCGCTGCCGTCCGCAGGCCCGATCTCGCAGGCTATCTGCAACCCATGGGGGTCGTTGGCCAGATTCATGCGGTGCAGGCGAATTTGCGCTTCGCCAATTCCGTCGTTCGTGCGGTCGAGGCCGCCGAAACGGTCATCAACGCCGTCGGCATATTGGCTCCGGAGGGGGCGCAAACTTTTGAGGCCGTGCATATCGAGGGAGCCCGGCAGGTTGCGAAGGCTGCCCGCGAGGCCGGTGCCAAGCGTCTGGTTCATATTTCGGCCATTGGAGCTGACAGCAAGTCGCCCTCGAAGTACGCCAGAACGAAGGCTGCAGGCGAAGCGGCCGTGCTCGACGAATTCCCATCGGCCATCATTCTTCGGCCATCGATCGTTTTTGGCCCCGAGGACGATTTTTTCAATCGGTTTGCGGCACTTGCGCGCGTCAGTCCGGTTCTGCCGCTGATCGGCGGAGGCAAGACCAAGTTCCAGCCGGTTTTTGCGGGCGACGTCGGCGAGGCCGCGGCGAATGCAGCCATCGATGCCGGCGTGCCCGGAACCGTCTATGAAATTGGTGGTCCGGAGATCGTGACCTTCCGGGATATTCTGGAGGCGACGCTTCGCTACGCCGACCGGAGGCGTCTGCTATTGCCCGTGCCGTTCTGGCTCATGCAAATTCAGGCCATCCTAAGCTCGCCATTGCCCAATTCGATGCGGCCCATAACCGTCGATCAGCTGCGGCTCCTCAAGCTGGATAATGTCGTTTCGGACGCGGCCAAGCGAGAAGGCCGGACATTGGCAGCCTTAGGCATACCGCAGCCCGCCGCCATCGATGCGATCGTTCCGGAATATCTGGAGCGGTTCAAGCCGAAAGGGCAGTACGCCAGCTATCGCATCTAGCTGCCGCGTAAAAATGCATCGAGCCGCCCAATCAGCGGGCGGCTCGACGAAATACCTGCTCAAGTTCGAAGAAACGGCAAACGGTCTCTAGTTAAGTGGTGCAATCGCCAACTCATCTTCTTGAGCGTGGCCGATGGCGGCCTGAAGCGTATCGGTCAGCGCAATCGGCGTTCCATCCGCGGCGTGCAGCGAAAAAAGCGGAATGCCTTTCGGCAAGCCTTCGATTTGCGGGAACATGTTCGACGCTTCGTCCGAGGTCAGCGTCTTGATGTAGGCGACCTCGCCGCCGCCGAGGCGCGCGAGCTCCAGCTCGCTCATGACGGGCGCTACAACATGATCGACTGGGGTTCTTGCGGTGGTCTTGCTGTTCATGACGCTCTTCCTCCATGTGTCGAGGCCGGGCTCAAATCTCGCACCCTGGACTGCGATGGTTCAGCATCTCCAGGTTTGCTCGGGTACTCCGATCCTCCGACGATTCGGCCGCGCGGGCTGTGACGCGAAAGACTCTAGCCGCGGCTTTTGCTCCGAGGCGGGGCTCCAATCTCAATACGTTTAACGAGTCGCTCGGGTTCAAGCCGTTGCAAATCGACTGCCAAAAGACCGTTCGAAAGGTCCGCACCCTTCACTTCGATACCGTCAGCGAGGACAAATGTCCGAGAGAACTGGCGCGACGCGATGCCTCGATAGACATACTCGCGCGTTTTATCGTCCTGCTGCTTCCCTCGGATCGTCAGCTGCTTGTCCTCAAGCGTGATCTCAAGATCGTCACGCGAAAATCCGGCGACTGCCAGTGTGATTCGGAGAAGGCCGGCGGCGTCGCCATCGCTGGCGATCCTTTCGATATTGTAAGGTGGATACCCGTCGCCGCCACCCTTGGCGGCGCGGTCAATCAGTCTTTCGATCTCTTCGAAGCCCAGCAAAAGCGGGTTCGAAAGGGTTGTCATACGTGTCATCCGAAGGCCCTTAGTAAAGCGACCGTTCTCTGGGCGCCTTCCGGCCACCCCATCAGACCCTGCGTTTCCGCCCGGATCCTGCATCTCACGATATGGGAACCTGCCGCCGATCTTCAAGCGTCGGAAAAAATGGCGTTGCTGAGGCAATACCAACCGTCTTGCGTGGACTGCCTTAGTGCTGCCGGGCTGCCGCTGCATGGGGAATCACGAGATATTTTAAAGCGGGGATTTGTATGACACTGAAAGCCGCGTTTGCCGTGGTCTTCGCGTTTGGACTTGTGATTTTTCAACCCTCAGGGAGCATCGCAGCACAGCCCGACAAGCCTGCTGCGGACGATTCCACCAGCGCCAATCTGACCCCGGAGGAGAAGGCAGAGAAGGAGGGGCGTAAAGCCTGCAAGGTCGAGGTCTGCAGAGCTTTTCACTCCAAGGCAGCGACCGGCGAAATTGCATGTCACGTGGTGAAAAGCTGGCGGAAAGAACAGCTCGTTAAACTCGTCAGCAAGCTGAAAGTTACTTGGCCCTATAACGGTGTGCATTGCGCGACGGATTTGAGTGTCGCGCGGGCCGATCTTGTCAGGGCGATGACTGAGCCGAAAGCCGAGATCACCTTTCGGAAGCACGTTGTGACGTGCACTGTCGCTGACGAAAAGAAGGGCGATAAGAATTTCAAGTTCGAGCTGACGCCCAAGGTGCAGTTTGAAAACGGCAAAGCGACAAAGGCGCATGCGAACTGGGGCAAGATAGAGGCGCCGACGCTGATCAAGAGTGCGCTGTGGACGGCGACGGCCGCGGACAACACAGTCAATTTGCTTTCCGGAACCATCGTTGACGAGGTCAACGACTTCATAACGAAACGTTGCGACGAAGTTAAAGATCAGTGGGCGGCGCAGCAATGACAGCTGGAATACTGCAATCGCGAAAAGGACACCTTCCATGCTGTTACATTGTTATTAGGCGCGCTTATGAGGCTTTATCGTAAATACGATTGGCACTTATCCGATATTGCAATTAGACAGGGCGCGTTGTGAAGCTTTTGACTGTCACACTTGGAGGAAAACCATGAAGACGTGGTCGAAGCCCGAAGTTCGCGAGCAGGAAGTCGGTCTCGAAGTGACCAGCTATCTGCCGGCTGAAATCGACGTCATCTAACTTGTTGATGATGTCGACCTAACGGTCGAACTTCCGCGCGGTGGCTGGTCACTCGGCCGCCGCTTTATTTTAATCGGCGCCTTCTATCGCGGCGCGTTTTTCCTCAAGCTCCAGCCATTGCGTTTCGGCTTCGTCGAGTTGACGCTGAGCATCGGCCAATAGCGATGTGGCATCGTCGAAGGCTGTACGGTCGCGTGCGTAAAGCCCTGCGTCTGCGAGCTTTGCCGATAGTGCTTTTATTTCTTTTTCGAGTTTCGCCATTTCGCCCGGCAGCGTCGAGAGCGCGTGTTTTTCCTTAAAGGACAGCTTGGCTTTGGACGGTATGCGGGCTGTATCTGAAGCGGCGTCTGCGGACTTCCGCTGAGCCACCGAATTCGATCTCTCGTCTTTCTTGAGCTCTTCACCTTTGCGCTGGGAGAGCATGTCGGAATAACCGCCCGCGTATTCGACCCATCGGCCATTGCCCGTCGGTGCCAGTACACTCGTCACGACGCGATCGAGGAAATCGCGGTCGTGGCTGACAAGCAGCAGCGTACCGCGATAGTCCGATAATAGCTCTTGCAAGAGGTCAAGGGTTTCGAGATCGAGGTCGTTCGTCGGTTCGTCGAGGACGAGGACGTTCGATGGTTTGGCGAGGGCGCGGGCTAGCATGAGCCTGGCGCGCTCGCCTCCCGACAATACGCGGATAGGCGATAGTCGCTGCTCGGGCAGGAAGAGAAAATCCTTCATGTAGCTCGCGACGTGCCGGGCTTTGCCATTGATGACGACTTGGTCGCCGCGGCCGCCCGTCAGAGCATCTGCAACCGTCCAATTAGGGTCGAGTTCGTCGCGCCGCTGGTCGAGGGTGACGACTTCAAGATTGGCGCCGTGACGGATGGTGCCGCCATCAGGCGCAATCTGGCCGGTAAGCAACTTCAATAATGTCGTTTTTCCCGCGCCGTTTGGCCCGACCACGCCAAGACGGTCGCCGCGCATGACGCGCAAATTCAAATTCGAGACGATCTCGCGGCCGTCGTAGCCTTTGGAGACGCCAGACGTTTCGACGATGAGTTTGCCGGAGGGGGTGCCTTCGGCGGCGTCGAGACGGACATTACCTGCGACGTAGCGCCGGTCGCGAACTTCCTGACGCATCGCCTTCAACTCGCGTACGCGGCGCACGTTGCGCTTGCGGCGGCCCGTAACGCCGCCATGCATCCACTGATCTTCGCGGACGATCTTGCGGTCGAGCTTGTGGCGCTCGGTTTCTTCCTCTTCGAGTACCTTGTCGCGCCAATCCTCGAACGCGGCGAAGCCTTGCTCCAGGCGGCGCGTCTGACCGCGATCGAGCCAGACGGTGGTGCGTGACAGCGTCTCTAGGAAGCGGCGGTCATGGCTGATGAGGAGCAGGGCGGATTTGCGTGCTTGCAACGTCGATTCGAGCCATTCGATCGCGGTCAGATCGAGATGGTTCGTTGGTTCGTCGAGCAACAATACATCCGGTTTTGCAACGAGGGCGCGAGCAAGCGCAGCGCGGCGCGCTTCACCGCCCGACAGCTGTCGAGGATTGTCGTCGCCGGAGATGCCAAGCTCTCCGAGCAGATATTCGGCCGCGTAAGGATCGTCGGCCGGACCCAAGCCTGCTTCGACATAGGAGCGAATGCTTGCGAAGCCGTCGAAATCGACTTCTTGGGGGAGATACCGGATGCTTGCGCCTGGATGGGCGAAACGCTCGCCGCGATCTGGCTCGACGAGTCCGGCGGCAACCCTGAGCAATGTCGATTTTCCGGAGCCGTTGCGGCCGACTAGGCAAATGCGGTCGCCCGGTGCGACCGTCAGTTCGGCGCCTGCAAGCAGCGGCGTGCCGCCGAATGTCAGGTGTATGTCTTTTAGCGTCAAAAGGGGAGGAGGTGCCATGCGAGCACCACGTAACGGTCGGAGAGGCTCCAATCAACTGCGGCGCAATGGAAAAGGGCCGGCGCGCGTTAAGCTCAACAGCAGCGGCTGATCTTTCCCCCGGTTCCGCCATAGCGGTTCGATTGCCGCTCGCGGAAGAACTCCTCGTAGGTCATGACGGGCTCTTCGGGATGTGCCTGCCGCCGGTGGGCGACATAGGCATCATAGTCGGGCAGGCCGACCATCAAACGGGCGGTCTTCGCTAAGTCTGCTCGCATGAAGCGCAACAGCGATGCTCTTAGGTTCCGCATGGTTTACTCCGCTGCTGCGAATGAGCTTTCGCGCGCCGTTACGTTCGGATCGGCCAACGCTTTCAGAGTGGCGGCCAGCGCAAATGCGCCCATTGCTATAACAAGGCCGATCAGTAGTGCCGTCAGCGTGGCGTTGACATAATCGTTGAAGATGATGCGGCTCATGTCGGTCGCCGTCCTGGCGGGCGCCAAGAGTTGTCCGGAATTCGCAGCCGTGCCGAACTTCTGCGCATGCGCAAGAAATCCTATGGCCGGATTGGCGCTGAAGATCTTCTGCCAACCGGCGGTTAAGGTGCAGATTGCGACCCAGCCCGCAGGTACGATGGTGACCCAGGCGTACCGTTCGCGTTTCATCTTGAAAAGTACGACCGTGCAAAGGATCAGCGCGATGCAGGCGAGCATTTGGTTGGCGATGCCGAACAATGGCCACAGCGTGTTGATGCCGCCGAGCGGGTCGACGACGCCTTGATAGAGGAAATAACCCCAACCGGCGACGGCAATCGTCGTGGCGACAATGTTTGCCGTCCAGGAACGGGTCTCCCGAAAGACGGGCGCGACCGTTCCAAGAAGATCCTGGATCATGAAGCGCGCGACGCGTGTTCCGGCATCGATGGTCGTCAGAATGAAAAGCGCTTCGAACAAAATTGCGAAGTGGTACCAGAATGCCATCATGGTCTTGCCGCCGATGGCGCTGGACAGAATTTCGGCCATGCCGACAGCGAGTGTTGGGGCGCCACCGGTGCGAGACAATATAGTTGCTTCGCCGACGTTCGTTGCGGCTTCCTTCAGCATGTCCGGCGTAACGGCAAACCCCCAGCTCGTGATTGCGGCCGCAGCAGTTTCGGGTGTCGTACCGATAATGGCGGTCGGGCTGTTCAGGGCGAAGTAGAGACCAGGTTCAAGGCTCGATGCGGCGACGAGGGCCATGATGGCGACGAAGCTCTCCATCAGCATCGCTCCATAGCCGATGAAGCGGGCGTTCATTTCGTTATCAAGCATCTTCGGCGTGGTGCCGGACGAAACAAGTGCGTGGAATCCGGACACGGCGCCGCAAGCGATGGTGATGAAGAGGAACGGGAACAGGTTGCCTGCGAAGACCGGACCGCTACCGTCGACGAATTTCGTTAGGGCGGGCATCTTCAGATCCGGCAGCACGAAGAAGATGCCGAGTGCGAGGCCCGCGATTGTACCGATTTTCAGGAAAGTGGAGAGATAGTCCCGTGGGGCGAGGAGGGTCCACACCGGCAGCACGGAGGCGACGAAGCCATATCCGATGAGCATCATCGAAAGCTGCTCGCCCGTAAAATTGAACATTGGGCCGAGTACCGGATCGGAAGCGACATGGCGGCCGTAGATCAGCGCCAGCATCAGCAACGCGAAACCGATCAAGGACATCTCGCCGATGCGGCCGGGGCGGATGTAGCGGCCATAGATGCCCATGAGCAGACCGATGGGGATTGTCATCATCACCGTGAAGGTCGCCCAAGGGCTTTGCTTCAATGCCTTGACGACGACGAGGGCGAGGACGGCGAGCAGGATCACCATGATCAGCAACACACCAATCATCGCGACGGTGCCTGCCAGTTCGCCAAGCTCAGAGCGAATCATGTCGCCCATCGAACGGCCGTCACGGCGCGTCGAGGCCCAGAGAACGATGAAGTCCTGGACGGCGCCCGCGAAGACGACGCCGACAATAAGCCACAGCGTTCCGGGAAGATAACCCATCTGTGCCGCGAGCACGGGGCCGACCAGGGGGCCGGCTCCGGCGATTGCCGCGAAATGGTGGCCGAAAAGGACGGTGCGGTCCGTCGGGCAATAGTCGAGGCCGTCGTTGAAGCGTCGGGCGGGAGTTAGCCGATTTGAGTCGAGGCGCAGCACGCTCTGGGCGATGAAAAGTGCATAGAAGCGGTAGGCGATGAGATACGAGCAGATCGCCGTCAGCACCAGCCAAACGGCGTTGATTGTCTCGCCGCGCGAGAGCGCGACGACGCCGAGCGATACCGCGCCCAATATCGCGATGGCTGTCCAGGCGAGTTTGGCGCGTAGATCGCCCATTGTTTCGCTCCCCGAGTTTCTTATTCCGTGCACGCTGCGCACTTCGGTTGCGAGGAGAGTACAAAAAATGTTGGCGGAGGTCAGCCGTTGGCTTGGATGGATCCCGGCCGTCGCCGGGATGACGGCTGGGGTGTCTATCGATTTTGGAGGGCGCAGACGAACGTCATAGAAGCCTCAGGCGTCCGCCTGCGTCGCTGCGCAGGTTTGGCGTGGCGGCTGTGCGCAAATCAAAATGGTGGAGCCAAGCGGGATCGAACCGCTGACCTCTTGCATGCCATGCAAGCGCTCTCCCAGCTGAGCTATGGCCCCTGTCCATGGGAGCGCGGGACCTTAGGCCACCGCGCAGAACCCGCCTGATAAGTCGTTCAGGCGGAAACATCAAGAACGTTTGTTGACGCTCAGGATTCTTCGTCGCCCTCACCGGCGGGACCGCCGATGATGTTCGAGACGTCGCCGCCTTCTTCCTCTTCTTCTTCGAGGAAGGTTTCATCATCGTCGCCGCCGCCCGTATCATCGGTTTCGACGTCGGCAAGCGCCTCTTCGCCCTCGACTGCCGGTAAATCACCGTCATCGTCGGAGACCGGCTTCTTTGCCTTTTTCGCGGCAAGGTCGCGTTGTTCCGCCTGCAAAGCGGCCAGCGCGGCCGGTGACGATGCGATCACATATTTGCTGCCGCAGAACGGGCAGATGATCGGGTCGCGATCGAGATCGTAGAACCGCTCATCGCAGCTCTGGCAGGTACGCTTCGTCCCGCGCGCTTGCTTGGTCGCCATTAGTCGAGCCTCGAATAATTTAGGAATTTAAGTGAGCCCTCTGCCACACACGGTGCGGGCTGTCAAAACGAAAAGGTGGAGATCGCGGGCCATGCGTCAAGGGCACCTTGACCCGGCCGCTACAGTGGCGTTGACAGGGCGCCGCGAGCCGGGCCTCTATCGCCCTCAATTCACTCGCCGGATCAACGTGCCAATCGCGCTTTAGCCTGGATTTTGGAACTTGAAAGCCCCAACTGCGAAACCTCTGTCTGCGATGCGCTCCGTTCCGTTGCGGGGGCATGTCAGGGTACCAGGCGATAAATCCATTTCGCACCGGGCGCTGATTTTCGGGGCGCTGGCGACGGGTACGACGCGCGTCCGGGGTCTCCTGGAAGCCGAGGACGTCATCAACACAGCGCGCGTGGTATCGGCTCTTGGGGCATCAGCGGAAAAGCGCGGCGATGCCTGGGAGGTCAAAGGGCGGGGGCCGGGCGGTCTTCGCCAGCCGGTTACCCCGCTCGAGTTCGGAAATTCGGGGACCGGCACGCGGTTGATGATGGGTGTCGTCGCCGGCCATCCGATCACCGTTGAAATGACCGGGGACGCTTCGCTGTCGCGCCGTCCGATGCGACGTGTGCTCGGTCCCCTCATGCAAATGGGTTTGCAGGTGTTGGAGCCGGGCAAGGAGACGTTGCCTCTGACATTGCGCGGGTCGAGCGAGCTTATTCCGATTGTCTATCCCCTGCCGGTGCCGTCGGCCCAAGTCAAAAGCGCCGTACTTCTGGCGGGTCTTCACGCGGCGGGCGAGACGACCGTCATCGAGCATGAAGCGACGCGCGATCATACCGAGCGCATGCTTCGCCATTTTGGCGCTGATGTCCGGATCGTGGACAAGGATGGCGCACGGCACATTACCGTTAGAGGCGATGCCGAACTTGCCGGACGCGATATTCTTGTTCCGGGCGATCCCTCGTCGGCTGCGTTTCTGGTCGCGGCTGCTTTGATCGTGCCCGGTTCGGACGTGACGATCGAAGGCGTGCTCGTCAATCCGACCCGGACCGGACTTTACACGACGTTGCAGGAAATGGGTGGCGACGTCGAATTCCTGAACCAACGTGAAGAGGGTGGTGAGCCTATTGCCGACATTCGCGTGCGGTCATCGGCATTGGAGGGGGTGCGCTGTCCGGCGGAACGGGCGCCGTCGATGATCGACGAATATCCTGTATTGGCGGCAATTTCGGCATTCGCGAAGGGAACGACACAGATGGACGGTCTTGCCGAACTAAAGGTGAAGGAAAGCGACCGCCTGCAGGCGACGGCGACGGGGCTGGCCGCCAACGGCGTCGCCGTCCGCGTCGATGGTGACAGCCTTATCGTGGAAGGACGGGGACACATTCCGGGCGGAGGGCACGTAGCGACGCATCTCGACCACAGGATCGCAATGGCGTTTCTGACGGCGGGACTGGCGAGCGAAAAGCCGATCACTGTCGACGACACCACGATGATTGCGACAAGCTTTCCCGAATTTCTGGGGCTGATGGAGACGCTCGGCGCCCGCTTCCAAGAGGCGCCGCAGACATGAGTCAAAAGGTCATTATAGCCATCGACGGACCGGCAGCGTCCGGCAAAGGTACGCTGGCGAAGCGCCTTGCCGAGCATCTCGGCGTTCCCTATCTCGATACAGGTCTTCTTTATCGCGCGGTTGCTCGCGACGTCGTGGCCCGGGGGCAGCGGCTTGAGGATTGTGACGCAGCTGTCTGCGCGGCGAAGGCCATTGATGCGCAAAGCCTCGGCGATCCGGGACTGCGCGGCCCGCTGGCGGGCGATGCAGCGTCAATCGTTGCAAAGATTCCGGAAGTACGGGCGGCATTGCTTGAGTATCAACGCGGTTTTGCGAGCGAGTCCGTCCGCGGTGCAATTCTGGACGGGCGCGATATCGGCACGGTCGTCTGTCCAAATGCGCACATCAAGATTTTCGTCACGGCGTCGGATGAGGCGCGCGCGCGGCGACGTCACCTGGAACATGAAGGGCGGGGAGAAATGATCCCCTATGAGCAGGTGCTGGAGGATCTGCGCCGCAGAGATGCACGGGACAAAGGCCGTAGTATCGCTCCGCTTGAAGCGGCATCGGACGCGCTTATCGTCGATACGACGGATCTCGATAAGGAACAGGCTTTTGCCACCGTGTTGTGCCTGGTCGAAAAGCGACTGCAAACATGAAGGGCGCCCTTTCGGACGCCCTTCAAAACCAATCTAACGGCCTGCTTTATAATCGCGGATATCCTGCGCCGTAACTTCGTTTGACTGACCGAGCGCATGAACGCACTCCTCGGTCAGCATGTGGCTATGCGCTTTCATGCACGACTTCAGTTTCGCCGTGCCGACTTTGTAGTTGCTGCAATAGGCTGCATAGTCCGCGCTGCAAGCCTTTCTCACAGCTTGGCTTACAGCCAGCGCCGAGCTTGCGGAAAGCGCAAGCGTAACTGCCGCGAGAATCGCGACTTTCTGCATATCCGTCTCCCTGGAGTAATCCCTTGCCTTTAACGCCGGCGTGGCGAAAGTGGTTCCCCTCACTACATCAACCACTCTGCAGTGATTCAGATCCCCTGCCAAATTACATTATGAAATGAAAACAATGAGACTTACCCAGTCGATGCATCGTGCCTCGGCGAAAGAGTGTGTTTGATCAGCCGATGTCTTCTCCCTCGACTGCGAAGTCCGGGCGGGTGAATCTTTTTGGTCACCGTCCTTTTCTTTTGTATCTCGGCGCGCGCACACTCACCGAGTTCGCAAGTCAAATCGCGGTCGTTGCGCTCGGATGGCATGTTTATGCTTTGACCGGCAGCGCTTTCGATCTCGGCATGATCGGACTCGTGCAATTCCTGCCGATGGCAGCATTGGTTTTTATCGCTGGTCACGCTGCGGACCGGTACACGCGGCAGCATGTCGTGCAAGTCTGCCAACTTATAGAGTGCGTGACTGCAACGTTTCTTGCTTGGGGCACGTTCAGCGGCTGGCTGACGGTGCACGAGATATTTGCTGCCGTTGCAGTGCTCGGGATTGCCGCTGCCTTCGAGAGTCCGGCGGAGGCTGCTCTGCTCCCGAATGTAGCTCCCGAAGGAATGCTTCAGCGGGCCACGGCGAGCGCAACGGGAGCGTTTCAGGTCGCGATGATCAGCGGCCCCGCTTTCGGGGGCATTGCCTATGCCGTGTCCCCCGCTTTGCCCTTTGCCGTCATGGCGAGCTGCTGGCTGCTCGCTGCAATGTGCAATGGGGCGATCGATGTCAAAGGCGCCGAGTCCGCAAAGGAGCCGCCGACATTCGAAGCACTTTTTGCGGGCGTTAAATTCGTTCGCCAAAATCGGGCTATTCTCGGCACGATTTCGCTCGATCTTTTTGCCGTGTTGCTCGGCGGCGCGACTGCATTGTTGCCGATTTACGCGCGCGATATTCTTCATACCGGACCATGGGGACTAGGCGTGCTTCGCGCAGCCCCCGCCGCTGGCGCATTGCTAATGACGTTCTATCTGGCGCGTCATCCGATTAGCCGCCGCGTCGGCATGCGAATGTTTCAAGCGGTTATCGTTTTCGGAGCGGCCACGGTCGTTTTCGCCCTATCTCGATCGGTGGTTCTGTCGCTTATTGCACTGGGCGTGGCAGGGGCCGCCGACACGATCAGCGTCGTCATACGCATTTCGCTCGTCCAGCTTTCGACACCGGATGCCATGCGCGGGCGCGTTGGTGCCGTGAACTATCTCTTTATCAACGCTTCCAATCAGCTGGGTGAATTCGAGAGCGGCATGGCGGCGGCTTTGCTCGGCGCTATGCCCGCCGCAGTGGTCGGGGGGATCGGTACGATCGTCGTTGCTTTGCTCTGGATGAGGCTTTTTCCATCGCTGCGTGACGTGGAGCGGTTGGAATAACGTCCGTATGCGGATCACCCCTCCCGCTGGGGCAGCATGCGTGACAGCACATTATCCTTCAGGACGTATTGGTGGAAAAGCGCCGCGAGTGCGTGCGCGGTCGCCAGTATAATGATCGACCAACCGATCAAGCCGTGTGTTTCTTCAAAAAAATGATGATCTTCGCGCGTGAATGCGGCGAACGGCGAAGGGATTTCGCCGAAAAACGTATTCAGGCTTGCTTTCTTTCCTGACCAGCCGATCAGGAAACCGAGCCAAAGCTGAAGAGCCACCAGGATATAGAGGAGGACGTGTCCGAGCTTCGCCGCGACATCCATCAGGCCGGTGTTGGCGGCTACAACGCGATTTCCGAAGAAAAGCCGCCAAGCTATGCGGATGATGATGACGGCGACCAGCGCGGCGCCGAGCGTCGTGTGGGTGAGCTTGAGCGGCGCACGGTCGGCCTTTTCAAGAAATCCCCATGTCTGAGAAAGGATGAATAGGGTCAGGACCAGCGCCGCCGTGAGCCAGTGGAGGGCGATCGTCATTCGGTCGTATCGGACCGCAACGGCTGCACCGTGTGAAATACGGGGATCGGCTGGGGGTGTGGGGCGCGCGGCAGGCAAATTCGGATCTCGGAAGTTATGCCGGTCTTTTTAAGGAATATCAGGCAACAATGTCGAGTGTATGTCCCGAAACGGCTAGCTCAGGCGGCCCCCTTGCGTCAAGGCGGTACGCCCGCTATACCCTCGCGCATTCGACGTCGCCGTCGGATTGGTCATGAGGAAGATCAGCCGGTTGGGTCCTGTATAGCAGGCCCGAATTCTGACCGGCAGGGCTGAAGCCCATCGCGGCGGCATCACCATCAGATATCAGCGCCCTTTAAACAGGCTTCGCGGTCGCGCGGGTCTGTGTCTTGGCGTTCAAACCTCAAATCGTACCTGCAGGTGTGCGGGTTGTTTCAATAACAAGGAGACCGAATGTCAGCCGAAGTCGCTTCTAGAGAGTTGAACCCGTCGCGCGATGATTTTGCCGCGCTGCTTGCCGAGAGTCTTGCCAAGGATGACCTGTTCGAAGGGTCGGTCGTAAAGGGCAAGGTCGTCGGTATCGAAAAAGATATGGCGATCATTGACGTCGGCTTGAAAATGGAAGGCCGTGTCGCGCTCAAGGAATTCGGCGTCGGCGGAAAGCCAGGCGACCTTAAAGTCGGCGATACCGTGGAAGTCTACCTGGAGCGCGTCGAGAACGCGCTCGGTGAAGCGGTGCTGTCGCGCGACAAGGCCCGCCGCGAAGAAAGCTGGACGCGCCTCGAACGTCTCTATGAAAAGGGCGAGAAGGTCACGGGCGTCATCTTCAACAAGGTGAAGGGCGGCTTCACGGTCGATCTCGACGGCGCGGTTGCCTTCCTCCCCGGTTCGCAGGTCGATATCCGCCCGGTGCGCGATATCGGACCCCTGATGCATCAGCAGCAGCCGTTCCAGATCCTGAAGATGGATCGCCGCCGCGGCAACATCGTCGTGTCGCGCCGTTCGGTTCTCGAAGAGAGCCGTGCCGAGCAGCGTACCGAGATCGTCGCACGTCTCGCTGAAGGCCAGATCATCGACGGCCTCGTCAAGAACATCACCGACTACGGTGCGTTCATTGATCTCGGCGGCATCGACGGCCTGCTGCACGTCACCGATATGGCGTGGCGCCGCGTCAATCATCCGTCCGAGATTTTGAACGTTGGCGATACGGTGAAGGTGCAGATCATCCGCATCAACCCGGAGACGCAGCGTATCTCGCTCGGCATGAAGCAGTTGCAGTCCGATCCGTGGTCGTCGATCGAGGCGAAGTATCCAGTCGGCGCGCGCGTCAATGGTACCGTTACGAACATTGCCGACTACGGCGCCTTCGTAGAGCTGGAGCCGGGTGTCGAAGGCCTCATCCACGTCTCGGAAATGAGCTGGACGAAAAAGAACACGCACCCCGGCAAGATTGTCTCGACGAGCCAGCAGGTCGAAGTTCAGGTTCTCGAAGTCGATCCGCAGAAGCGGCGTATTTCGCTCGGCCTTAAGCAGACGCAGGAAAATCCGTGGGATGGCTTCCTCGCTGCGCATCCGAAGGGGTCCATTGTCGAAGGTCCGATCCGCAATATCACGGAATTCGGTCTGTTCATCGGTCTCGATAATGGCATCGACGGCATGGTCCATCTGTCTGATCTCGATTGGCAGAAGCCGGGCGACGAGGTCATCAAGGATTACAAGAAGGGCGACAACGTCAAAGCGATGGTGCTCGACGTCGATGGTGCAAAGGAGCGGATTTCGCTCGGCATAAAGCAGCTCTCGGGTGATCCTGCCGACGCAATGGCGAAGTACAAGAAGGGCGACGCCGTCACCTGCACCGTCACGTCGGTCAGCGACGCCGGCATCGAGGTCAAGATTGCCGACAGCGAGTTGACGTCGTTCGTCAAACGCGGCGATCTCTCTCGCGATCGCTCCGAGCAGCGGCCCGAGCGCTACAACGTTGGCGATAAGGTCGATGCGGCGGTCGTCTCGGTCGACAAGGCGGCACGCCGTATCGCGGTTTCGATCAAGGCGCTCGAACTCGCGGAAGAGAAGCAGGCCGTTGCGCAGTATGGCTCGTCGGATTCGGGGGCGTCGCTCGGCGACATCTTCAAGGCCGCCATCAAGAAGCGCGAAGATGCGGAAGACGGCAGCGAATAATTATCGTTGTCCTCGTTCAGGACATCAAAGAGCGCGCGGCAAGACCTGCCGCGCGCTTAACTTTTGCGTTAGAGGCCGAGGAGGAGTTTATTGCTCGCGGCCTGAACCTTGCCTACTTTTGCCTCGATTGAGCTTTTGCGCAGGCTCGCATCAGGGTAAGTAGCGGCCGCAGACGAAAGGCATCCCCCATGCTCGAAACGGAAACAGTTCTCGACCGCCGCCGGCTCCGCCGATCGGTCACGCTTTGGCGCGCGGCCGGTCTCGCCGCGATTTTGATCGCGCTTGGCGCATTGACGCTCGGCAACGATAAGCTCGCGTCGCTGGCGGGCGAGAAGCAGATCGCGCGTGTCACAATCGAAGGCACGATCACGGAAGACCGCGATCAGTTGAAGATGCTGAAGGATATCGCCGACGACAACAGCGTGGCGGGCCTTCTTCTCTTTGTGAACAGTCCGGGTGGGACGACGACGGGCGGGGAAGCGCTTTATCAAGCCATTCGCGACGTTTCCAAGAAGAAGCCCGTCGTGGCACAGTTCGGGACGGTTGCTGCCTCTGCGGCTTATATCGCCGGACTGGCAACCGACCATATCGTAGCGCACGGCAACACGATCACAGGTTCGGTCGGCGTCATCGTGCAATGGCCGGAAGTCGTCCAGCTGCTCGACAAGGTCGGCGTCAAGGTCAACGAGGTGAAAAGCGGCCCGCTTAAAGCTTCGCCGTCGCCTTTCGAGCCCCTCGATGACGCCAGCAAACAGGTTGCCCAGGGCATGGTGAACGATGGGTTCAAATGGTTCGTGAACCTCGTTGAGACCCGCCGCAAGGTCAAGGCTGCCGACATTCCGGGCCTTATGGACGGGCGCATTTTTTCCGGCCGGGAGGCGCTACAAGTCAAGCTCATCGACCAGATCGGGGGCGAGGACGAGGCGGTCAAGTGGTTGAAAGACGTGAAAAACGTACCCCAGAACGCCAAGGTCACCGATTGGAAGCCGTCGTCTTCGGGCGGTCTCGGATTCGCCGGCATGTCGACCAGGATCGCCGGTTTTCTGTTCGGGGCCAGCGGGGCGGACCTCGCGAATTTCCTCCTCCGGGAGCGTACGATTTCGACGCTCGGTCTTGACGGTCTGCTTTCAGTTTGGCACCCTGCTGAAAAATAAGGATAAATGGTCGCTGTTGCTGGGGAGCGAGACGTGATCAAATCGGAGCTTGTTCAAAAAATCGCGACTGCCAATCCGCATCTTTACCACCGCGATGTCGAGCGCATCGTCAATGTGATCTTCGACGAGATCGTTGATGCGCTCTCGCGCGGGGACCGTGTCGAGCTTCGCGGCTTCGGCGCATTCACTGTAAAGCATCGCGCGTCGCGGCAGGGACGCAATCCACGTACCGGCACGACGGTGGCGGTTGCGGAAAAATTCGTGCCCTTCTTCAAGACGGGCAAAGAACTTCGAGATCGCTTGAACAAGATCAACGGCGAGCAGCGTTCCTTATAGCGCCACTGACATCAATATAGAGGTGCGATCGTGTTTAGGCGTATTTTAGCGCTTTTTGTTGCTTTTCCTATTGGCGCCGTACTGATCGCGATCGCCGTATCGAACCGCCAACCGGTGTCGTTGATCCTCGATCCGTTCAAGCCGGAAAATCCGGCGCTATCGATCGCATTACCCTTTTATCTCTATTTGCTCGGTGCGCTTGTCGTCGGAGTCATTCTCGGCGGCATAGCTACGTGGCTGGGGCAGAGCCGATGGCGGCAAACGGCGCGGGCGCAAGGTCAACGGGCCGCACGGTGGCAAGCGGAAGCCGAGCGGCTCACGCGCGAGCGGGAAGCTGCCGCGGTCAGCACGGGCTCGGATCTTGCCATCGCAAGCCATTGACGGCCTACGCCAATGACATTTGACGCGTTGACGTTCTTCGGCCTTGTCGCCGTATCCCTGATGCTGCTTTTTTACGCCCTTGAGGATAAGAGTTCCTGGTGCGTGTTGGGATTTGCAATCGCCTGCGCGATGGGGTCGGTTTATGGCTTCTTGCAAGGCGCGTGGCCGTTCGGATTGGTGGAAGGCGTTTGGACATTCATTGCTTTGAAACGTTGGCAAAAGCGCCGTCTTGTCGGCGCGCCGGCGCCGTGATGCCCCGCCTATGACAATCCAGGCCAAGATTTGCGGAATCAATTCGCGAGAAGCCTTGCGCGCGGCCATCGACGAGGGGGCCGAATACCTTGGTTTCGTTTTTTTTGCGCCGAGCCCGCGCCATGTCGATCTCGAAGCGGCGAGAGGCTTGGCCCAAGAAGCGAAAGGCAAAGCTAAGATCGTGGCGCTGACGGTCGATGCGGACGATGCGGCACTCGAAACAATCGTGCGAGAGATTGCGCCGGATTTTCTGCAATTACATGGCGGAGAAACGCCGGAGCGCGTTGTCGCCATCAAACAAAAATTCGGACGGCCTGTTATCAAAGCCGTGCCTGTTTGGGTCGCCGAAGACGTGGCGGCCGCAAATGCGTATGTCGATTTTGCGGACATGATCCTTTTTGATGCCAAGGCTCCGGAAGGTGCGACGCGGCCCGGTGGGCACGGGCAAACGTTCGATTGGAACATTTTGCAGGGCGTTGCTGATCAAATGTCGTTCATGCTTTCGGGGGGCCTCTCTCCGGACAACGTCGAAGCCGCTATTCGGGTGACGCGTCCGGCTGTTGTCGATGTTTCCTCCGGCGTCGAACGAGCGCCCGGGGTTAAGGACGCGGACTTGATCCGCCGCTTTCTTCGCGCGGTAAAGACGGCTAATCAGGGTTGACAGAATAAACGCGGTCCGCGGCTCAGGTAGTATTCGATGGCGACGACGCAGAAGAAAACCGATGAAGCGAAGCTCAACAGCTACGCGACCGGTCCCGACGACAGGGGCTTTTTTGGATTGTTCGGCGGCCGGTTCGTTGCCGAAACGCTGATGCCGCTCATCCTTGAATTGGAGCGCGCCTACGAGGCGGCGAAGGCGGATCCCGAATTTCAGCGCGAGATCGATTTTCTCAATCGCCATTACGGCGGGCGCCCGAGCCCTCTCTATCATGCCGAGCGCATGACGGCTGAGCTTGGCGGCGCGAAGATCTATTTCAAGCGCGAAGAGCTCAATCACACGGGCTCGCACAAGGTCAACAATTGCCTTGGGCAAATTCTACTTGCGCGCCGCATGGGCAAGACGCGGATCATTGCCGAGACCGGTGCGGGCCAACATGGCGTTGCGGTCGCGACGGTCTGCGCCAAGTACGGCATGCCGTGCGAGATTTATATGGGTGCGACCGATGTCGAACGTCAGGCACCGAACGTCGCGCGCATGGCGCTGTTGGGCGCGAAGCTCAATCCGGTGAAGTCGGGTGCGGGCACGCTCAAAGATGCAATGAACGAAGCGTTGCGTGATTGGGTAACGAACGTTCGCGACACGTATTATCTGATCGGCACGGCGGCAGGGCCGCATCCTTATCCGGCGATGGTTCGTGATTTTCAGTCGATCATCGGGAAGGAACTGCGCGAGCAGATGATGGAGGCGGAAGGCCGCTTACCCGATACGCTCGTCGCGTGCATCGGCGGCGGGTCGAATGCGATCGGCATTTTCCATCCGTTTCTGGATGACAAGGATGTCGCGATTTACGGCGTCGAAGCGGGCGGTCACGGGCTAGACGTCGAAAACGGTCACGCGGCGTCGATGAATGGCGGTTCGCCGGGCGTGCTGCACGGTAATCGAACGTATTTGCTTCAAGACGGCGATGGACAAATCCTCGAAGGGCATTCGATTTCGGCAGGTCTCGATTATCCGGGCGTCGGTCCGGAGCATTCGTGGCTCAAGGACATCGGACGTGTGAAGTATGTCGCCGTGACGGATAAAGAGGCGCTGAGCGCGCTGCAGCTTTGCACGAAACTTGAAGGCATCATTCCCGCACTTGAGCCGAGCCATGCGCTGGCGCATGTCATCAAGCTCGCGCCGACGCTGCCGAAGGACAACCTGCTCGTCGTGAACCTGTCGGGCCGCGGCGACAAGGACCTGTTCACCGTCGCCAAGCACCTCGGCATGAAAATATAAAAATGACTATGCACAAAACACGTATCGACGCGCGCTTCGCGGCGCTGAAGAAAGAGAAGCGCCCAGCGTTGATTACATTCGTCACGGCCGGCGATCCCGATCTCGAAACAAGTGCGGCGATCCTTGGCGGACTCGCGGGCGCCGGCGCCGATGTGATCGAGCTCGGCATGCCGTTTTCGGATCCGATGGCGGACGGTCCGGCGATCCAGGCGTCGTCTCAACGGGCGCTGAAGGCCGGACAGACGATGATCAAGACGCTCCAGATGGTGCGCGATTTCCGTGCCAAGGATGATACGACGCCGATCGTTCTGATGGGCTACTACAACCCGATCTACGTCTACGGTAACGAGCGCTTCATCAAGGACGCCAAGAGCGCGGGGGTTGATGGTCTCATCGTCGTGGATGTGCCGCCCGAGGCTGACGATGAACTCTGCCTCCCGGCGCTGAAAGCTGGACTCAACTTCATCCGGCTTGCGACGCCGACGACGGACAAGGCGCGTCTGTCGGCGGTCCTTAAGAACACCTCGGGTTTTGTTTACTATGTCTCGATCACTGGGATT
The DNA here is from genome assembly GCF_035548195.1 of Hyphomicrobium sp. GTDB lineage: Bacteria > Pseudomonadota > Alphaproteobacteria > Rhizobiales > Hyphomicrobiaceae > Hyphomicrobium_B. The sequence goes on along the minus strand of NZ_DASZTY010000034.1, from coordinate 123,230 downwards.
ACGGGCGCCGCGGCTCCTGTGGTAAACGACGTTCAGAAGCATGTGAGCGCGATTAAAGCCGATACCTCGCTTCCTGTGGTTGTGGGTTTCGGCGTGAAATCTGGGGAACAAGCACAAGCTTTGGCGAAAGTCGCCGATGGGGTGGTTGTCGGGTCCGCCCTGGTCTCGAAGATAGAAAAATCTTTGGGATCAAGGGGTGAGGCGACACCAGCCACTCCAAACGCGGTGTTGGGGCTGGTGAAAGAATTAAGCGCAGCGTTGTGCACCGGCTAGCGTGGCGAGACGATTGGCTCTATTGGGAATGTCGCCTCTGCACCCCATTTTGTGCAGTGCCTAGCGCAAGCCAAAGGTGTGGCGCTAAATTGATAGCAGCCGACCGCGAGCTTGACGTCGTGCCCGCACGTGAAAGCGGTAAGCACACTTTGCAGCGGACTACGAGGAGCCTGCCCGAGTGAATTGGATCAACAACGTTGTCCGCCCGAAGATCAGCGGTCTGTTGTCGACAGCGAAGCGCGAGGTGCCCGACAATCTCTGGGTGAAATGCCCGGAGACGGGCGAGATGGTCTTTTACAAAGACCTCGAAGCCAACCAGTTCGTCGTCCCTGGCTCCAACTACCATATGCGAATGGATTCGCAGCAGCGCCTGCGCCATCTGTTCGATCAGGGCGATTATCAGGTCGTCGCCGTTCCGGCCGTGCAGCAGGATCCGCTCAAGTTCCGCGATGGCCGGAAATACACGGATCGCTTAAAGGACGCAAAGGCGACGACCAAGCTTGAGGATGCCGTTCTCGTTGGCGAAGGTCAGCTCGACGGGCAGAAAGTCGTAGCAGCCGTTCAGGACTTCCGCTTCATGGCGGGCTCGCTCGGCATGGCTGCGGGCGAAGCGCTGATAACGGGTATGCTGCGCGCCGTCGAGATGAAGTCGCCGTTCATTCTTTTCGCCGCGTCGGGTGGCGCCCGTATGCAGGAAGGCATCCTGTCGCTGATGCAGATGCCCCGCACGACGATTGCGGTTCAACGCCTCAAGGACGCCCGGCTGCCGTATATCGTCGTTCTCACCGATCCGACGACGGGCGGCGTCACGGCATCTTACGCGATGCTTGGAGACGTTCATATCGCGGAGCCAGGCGCACTGATTTGCTTCGCGGGTCCGCGCGTCATTCAGCAGACGATCCGCGAGCAGCTTCCCGATGGTTTCCAGCGCGCCGAATATTTGCTTTCGCATGGCATGGTCGACATGGTCGTCCATCGCCACCAATTGCGCGAGACGCTGTCGCGCGTCTGCCGACTGTTGATGGGCGGAGCCCACGTCGCGAAATCTAAAGACGCGCGCAAGATGAACGGCAAGCCATACATGAACGGTGCGGCCGTCGATGCGAAAGTCATGGAAACGGCCGCACGTGAGACGGGTGGCGTTGTCGAGCCGGAAGTCGTTCCGAACAGTCAGCGGTTCGAACCGCGGAAGTCGGATAAACGCCGAGACGATGCAGCTACGGGTGCCAGCGGCAAGGATGCGCCGCACGGCGCCTGATCGGGAAAACAACAAAAATAAAGACGACTGCCATGACCCCGTCGAAGACCCGGCCTTCGAGCGATGTGCTGCTGAACGATCTCATGCTTCTTCATCCGAAGCTGATTGACCTGTCGCTCGGCCGGGTCGAGCGGCTCCTTGAGAAACTCGGCCATCCCGAGCAGAAGCTGCCTCCTGTGGTGCATATCGCCGGGACCAACGGCAAAGGGTCGGTCACGGCGTATCTGCGTGCGTTTATGGAAGCGGCCGGCAAACGCGTCCATGTCTATACGTCGCCGCATCTCGTGCACTTTCATGAGCGGATTGTGCTCGCGGGTGAGGATGGAATTGCCCACCCGATCGATGAGGACGGTCTCGTCGATGTGCTGATGCGCGTGCAGGCCGTCAACGACGGCGATGACATCACCCAATTCGAGATAACGACGGCTGCGGCGTTCCTCGCGTTCTCCGAGCGGCCCGCTGACGTTCTGTTGCTTGAGGTCGGTCTTGGCGGCCGCCTCGATGCAACCAACGTCATTACCAATCCGGCGTTGACGGTCATCACGCCTATTTCAATGGATCATGCAGAGAAGCTTGGTCCGACTCTCAGCAAGATTGCGGGAGAGAAAGCCGGAATTCTCAAGCGCGGCGTTGCAGGCGTCGTATCGCAGCAGCCGGACGAGGTTTTGTCGGTCATCGAGGCGCGCGCGCGGACGGTCGGTGCTGAGCTTTCGGTATGGGGCCGCGAGTTCGATGCCTACGAGCAGACTGGGCGTCTCGTCGTTCAACGCGATGATCGTCTCCTGGATTTGCCGCTGCCCGCCCTCGTCGGCCGGCACCAGATCGTCAATGCAGGGACGGCTATCGCCGCCGCTCTTGTGCTTGGCGACCGGATGCCGTCGCTGAAACTCGATGAACACGCCATTGAAATCGGGCTTCGCACGGTCGAGTGGCCGGCACGCATGCAACGGATCGCGTCTGGGCCGCTCCTCGACATCCTCGGCGAAGAGGCGGAGCTTTGGCTCGACGGCGGGCATAATCCGGCAGCGGGCGATGTGCTCGCTGACACGCTTGCTTCGCTCGACGAGAAATCGCCAAAGCCCGTCTATCTTATTGTCGGCATGATGGGACAGAAGGATGCGCTGGGATTTCTTGCGCCGTTCCGAGGGCTCGTTCGCGCCATCTACACGGTGCCTATACCGGGCGCGCACGAGGACCCGCACACGCAAGAAAACCTCGCGGAAATTGCGCGGGGTGCGGGCATGCAGGCGACAGATCGCGAAAACGTGATCGACGCTTTGGAGACGATTGCGACGCTCCCTAAGGGTCCGAAGCGGGTTCTTATCTGCGGTTCGCTTTATCTTGCCGGACACGTTCTCTCGCAGCAGCAATTGCAATAGTACGCGCGTCGAAGCGCTTATGGTTACGCTTTCGCCCCCGATGTCATAGACTAGGTGCCGGTCGGCTCAACCGGCTTTCGGCCGTCGAGACAAACATCGAACAGCCAAGCTTGGGCCTGTCCCTACTAATGAACGAGACGGCCGCTCTGGCTTCGTGCTGGGGGCCTGGGCTATCACTTCGCCCCAGAAGATGCCCCAAGCACATAATCAATCGGAGGAGACCCGCGATGCAGCATGTGGCTATGGACAAGCTGAAAGGCCGGCAGGTCATCAAGTCCCGCTATGACAATTTCATCGGCGGCAAATGGGTTGCCCCGGTGCGCGGCCAGTATTTCTCGAACGTGACCCCCATTACCGGCCAGCCGGTCTGCGAGATTGCGCGTTCGACGGCTGAGGATATCGAGCTTGCACTCGATGCTGCGCATAAGGCCCGCGAAGCGTGGGGCAACGCTGCTCCAGCCGAACGCGCGCGCGTGCTGGCGAAGATCGCCACTCGCATGGAAGAAAATCTCGATGTTCTCGCTCTCGTCGAAACGATCGACAACGGCAAGCCGATCCGTGAAACGACGCATGCCGACCTGCCGCTTGCGATCGATCATTTCCGCTACTTCGCCGGATGTATTCGGGCGCAGGAAGGGTCGATTTCGGAGATCGACCACGACACGGTCGCTTATCACTTCCATGAGCCGCTCGGTGTTGTCGGTCAGATCATTCCGTGGAACTTCCCGCTGCTGATGGCGGTGTGGAAGCTTGCGCCTGCGCTGGCCGCCGGCAACTGCGTCGTGCTGAAGCCGGCCGAACAGACGCCGATGTCGATCATGGTTTTGATGGACCTCATCGGTGATATTTTGCCCGAAGGCGTTGTCAACGTCGTCAATGGGTTCGGTGTCGAAGCTGGCAAGCCGCTTGCTCAGAACAAGCGCATTGCCAAGATCGCGTTCACAGGTGAGACGACGACCGGGCGCCTCATCATGCAGTACGCATCCGAGAACATCATTCCTTGCACGCTCGAACTCGGCGGCAAGTCGCCGAATGTGTTCTTCGCAGACGTGATGGATGCCGACGACGAATACTTCGACAAGTGCCTCGAAGGCTTCACGATGTTTGCTCTCAACCAGGGCGAAGTCTGCACCTGTCCGAGCCGTGCGCTTATCCAGCGTTCGATCTACGAGAAATTCATGGAGCGTGCTCTGGAGCGCGTCGTGAAGATCAAGCAGGGTCATCCGATGGACGCGACGACGATGATCGGCGCGCAGGCATCGAACGATCAGCTCGAAAAGATCCTGAGCTACATCGAGATCGGCAAGGGCGAGGGTGCACGCGTTCTGACGGGTGGTGCTCGCGCGAACCTCGGTGGCGAACTGGCGCAAGGCTACTACGTGCAGCCGACAGTTCTTGAAGGCCACAACAACATGCGCGTGTTCCAGGAAGAGATCTTCGGTCCGGTCGTCTCCGTCACGACATTCGAGGACGATGCCGAAGCACTCTCGATTGCCAATGACACGCTCTACGGGCTCGGGGCCGGCGTCTGGACGCGTAACGGCACGCGCGCTTATCGCATGGGTCGTGGCATCAAGGCCGGCCGCGTATGGACCAACTGCTATCATGCCTATCCGGCGCACGCAGCGTTCGGCGGCTACAAGCAGTCGGGTATCGGCCGCGAGACGCACAAGATGATGCTCGATCATTATCAGCAGACGAAGAACATGCTCGTTAGCTACAGCCCGAAAGCTCTCGGCTTCTTCTAGAGCTTCGGCAATCGAGAGGTTTGGCGGGGCGCATTCGATAGTCGAGGGCGTCCCGCTTTCGTTTCAGCCCTTCATTCGGCTGCCGCGGATAGCCATATACGCTTGTAATCGCGCTGTATGAGGTCGACGGATGACTTCCGCACAAATTTCGGCCACGCCGGGGGCTTCCACTGCGCTGCGTCGTGCTGTGGCGGAGCATGGAGCGTTGATGTTTCATACGAGCGGCGGCCGGGTTGGCGGGCGACAATATCCGATCTGCCTTCCAGCGGATGCTTTGCGGATTGGAGCGCGGGATCACTTGCTGGGCGAAGTTGAGGGCGTTCCAGTCTACGCCATGGAGGATCGCGAAGGCAGTATCGGGTGCCGAGCCGAGGCTTACGTGCTGGACGTTGCTCCGGGACCAGCGATCGGATTTTCAATCGCCGCTGCGCACAGCATGCGCTTTACTCTGACGCCGGTATCGGAAGGCGTTTGCTGCTCAGATTTTGGAGAAAGTTGATGTCGGTCGTAACGCCAGAAAAGCCAAAGGCAGAGGTTTCGCGCGTCTCGTGTACGGAGGCGACTCTGAAACTAATTAAGAAGCTCGCCGGCATTCACGGGCCATTGCTCTTCCATCAATCCGGCGGATGCTGCGATGGCAGTGCGCCGATGTGCTATCCGCGCGGCGAGTTCAAAGTCGGCGCGCAGGATGTCTATATGGGCGAGATCGGCGGTCAGCCGTTCTACATTGGACGCTCGCAGTTCGAGTATTGGCAGCACACGCACCTTATCATCGATGTCGTGCCGGGACGCGGCTCGGGCTTTTCGGTCGAGTCTCCCGAGGGCGTCCGTTTCCTGACGCGGTCGCGTGTCTTCACCGACGCGGAGAGCGACGCACTCGATGCGCTTGGTCCGCCGCCAACAGGCGCGGAACATCCGCCGGTCTGAGCGGTCAAATAACGCGATTGAAAAAGAAAGGAATGACGCAGCATGCCCGCATCAAAGACGCTACGCGATATCGCCGGTCTGGACAATTCACCGACGTCTATCGCCGACTCGGCGCTCGTTTTGATCGATTGCCAGAATACTTACCGCGAAGGCATCATGCAGCTTGAAGGTGTCGAACCCGCGCTTGTTGAGTGTCAGAAACTTCTGGCGCGTTATCGTGATGCTGGCCGCCCGGTCATTCACATTCAGCACGATGCGGGGGCAGGATCCCCGTACGATGTGAACGCTCCGATTGGAGCGATTTCAGATGTCGTGCAGCCGCGCGAGGGCGAGCCGGTTGTCGTCAAGACCTATCCGAGTTCTTTCGAGAAAACGAATCTCGACGAATTGCTTAAGGGCTACGGTGTCAAAGACGTGGCTCTTGTCGGGTTCATGACGCACGTCTGCGTCAACTCGACCGCGCGTGCAGCGTTCAATCATGGATACAGGCCCATCGTGGTGGCCAATGCGACGGCCACGCGTTCGCTACCGAGTCCAACGGGCGGCGTTACGTCGGCGAAGGACTTGCACGAGGCGAGCCTCACGGGGCTGCATGATATGTTCGCTGTCGTCGTCCCGAGTGTTGACGACATTCGTAATTAGCGAGTTTCGGGGAGGGGAGCCGCGCCGCGCCGGATGATCGGCGGCGGCGAATTTAAAAAAAGGCCCTGCGGGCATGCGCAGGGCCTTTGAGTTGGGGAGTATCAGTAGCTGGTGCTTAGACGGCAGCTGCAACGCTTGAATTGATCCAGTCTTCGAGCTTCTTCTTCTGCACGATTGCGCCCGTATGCTGTGCCGCAACCTTGCCGCCCTTGAAAATCAGCAATGTGGGCATGGCACGAATGCCGTATGTGCCCGTCACACGCGGGTTTTCGTCAACGTCGACCTTCACGACCTTGACCTTACCCGTAAGTTCTTTTGCGACTTGATCGAGCGCGGGTGCCATGGCCTTGCAGGGGCCGCACCACGTCGCATGAAAATCGACGAGAACGGGCTCGCTCGACTTCAGAACCTCTTCGTCGAAGCTTGCGTCTGTCACAGCATTAGCCATTGATCATTCTCCATTTCGAGGCCGGGGGATGGGGCCGGACCCGTTCTACGGCGTTCGCGTAACCGGGAAAACCGACCCCACAAGTAGGTATTGCCCTAGGGAGCGTCAAGGCTCTGGACATCCAAGTCCCAAAGCCGTGATTCGAAGCTATCGAGAACGTCTGTGGGGATCTCCATCAGGTGCGGGCCATCGGTCCATAGCAGCGCGGCGCGGACCCGACGACCGGGGTAAATCTCCCCAAGTGCCAGTCTATATGCCGCGAGTTGATACAGATATGCGGCCGCGACGAATTGAACATCGGATGGCGGCGGGCGGTTCGTCTTGTAATCTACGATCAACACCTCGTCTTTCGTTACGGCGAGTCGGTCGATTTGGCCCGAAAGGTCGAGCGCGGGGCCTTTGCCTTTGGCGCGCGGAATGACTGCGGCAATTGGCACCTCCGCCATGCTGTTCGGCCCGAAAAGCGCGGCGAAATTGGGCGTCGAAAGAATTTCGAGCGTTTCGCGGACGATGCTGGCGCGCGCTCTTGGGGTCAGCTGAGCACCACGCTTTTCGACAAATGCCATTGCAATCCGGCGGCGATCCGCCGTGTCAACGGACGGCAGATGTTGCAACAACGCGTGTGTCAGATTTCCGCGTAGGAAGCGATGCTCGGCATTTCCTGCAAGTGGCGATGGGCCGTCAAACGTGTGCGCCATATCGCGTTTTACCGGAATTACGGGTTCCCCTTCGGCATCAGGTGCGTAGGGTTCAAGCCGAGAGGGCGCGAGAGGTACGGACAGCTTTGGTTCCGGATGTATACGCGTTGTCGCGAAGGCAGGTCTATCCACGGCATCGATGATGCGCGTTTTTTCGTCTTGCGGCTTTTTGGGCTCCGCGAGCTGTGGCGATGAGATGCGTAAGATCTTTCGATCTTGTCCAGCGTCGATCTCATCGGCAAATGGGCGAAGTGCATCCGAAATGACGTTATACCAACAGGACGGATCGGGTGGTCTTCTGCCTTCGAAACCGGCGATGTAAAGGCGATCCCGGGCGCGCGTCATCGCGACATAAAGCAAGCGGTTGCGTTCTTCCTGCTCGCGCGCTTCGCGGAATTGCCGCGCCAAGGAAACCGCTTGGACACCGGACGTGCCCTTTACGGCCCAGACGATCGGTTCGGGAATGTCGGCAGGATGCTGGAGATGCGAAAGCTTTACCAGGCTTGCTCCAGCGATATCGCCGGATCGCGTCGTGCAGGTATCGGGAAGGAAGACAATTGGAGCTTCAAGGCCCTTGGCTCCGTGTACGGTCATCACGCGAACCTCGTCGCGCCCGTGCTCCATGTCGCGTTTTATTTCGGGTTCGAGTGTCCGGACATCGGCGAGAAACTGGGTGAGAGACGGCGGTGTGCCGTCATCATAGCTCAATGCCAGGTCGAGAAATTCGTCGATGGCGTCGGCAGCCTCGGGGCCAAGACGGTGCAAAAATTTTTCGCGGGCGCCATCGCGATCCAGGACATTGGAGAAAAATTCGAAGGGCGGCGTGAAGTCGGCCTTGGAGCGCCAGTGTTTGAGGGTTTCCGCGGCGTTCTTGTGCGCGGGCTTCATGTGGACGCTGTCGAGTAGCGCGGTCCAAAGTGTCTTGCTTTTTCGGCTCGGCGCGATGGCGAGCAGATCGTCGTCGTCGAAATCGAAGATTGGTCCTTTGAGCACGTTCGCCAGCGCGAGGTCGTCTTCGGGCAGGATCAGAAAATCGCCGAGCGCCATCAAATCCTGAACGGCGATTTGATCGGTCAGGGTGCTTCTGTCGGACCCTGCGACCGGGATGTTTCGTCGTTTCAACGCGGCGACCATGGGGATCGCGAACGGATTGCGCTTCCGGACGAGGATCAGGATATCGCCAGGGCGGATCGGCCTGTCTTCGGAGGCCAATCTCTCACCACTATCGAGCCAGCTCTTAATCGTGTCTGCGATACGTTCCGCCAGACGGTTGGCAGGGGAACGTTCGCTCGCATCGGACAGCGGGCTCCATGGGTCGGCGGGGGCCGGATCGTCGGGCTTTTCGGCCGGCCAAATCTCGACGAGTCCCGCTTGGCCGACACGGATAGCGTTGTGACGCGGCGGTGGGCCGCTTGCCGTCAGTCCGGGCGTCCTATCGGGTTGTGCGAAGACGTGATCGACGGCCGCGAGAACTGGTGCGACGGTACGAAACGACATCGTCAGTTCTATTGGATTCCACACCAATCCAGCATCGCGGGCAAGCGCGGCAAACCGGTCTCCGGCATCCGCAAACATCTTCGGGTCGGCCCCCTGGAACGAGTAGATCGACTGCTTTTCATCGCCGACGGCGAAAATCGTTCGAGGCGTGCCGTTGTGTGCGCTTTCGCCGGAAAAGAATTCGTGCGCGAGAGCTTGGACGATTTGCCATTGTTCGGGGCTGGTGTCCTGCGCTTCATCGACGAGAATATGGTCGAGACCGCCGTCGAGCTTGTAGAGAACCCATTGTGCCTGGCCGTTCTCTCCTTCGAGCAGCGATTTTGTTTTCACGATCAGATCGTCGAAGTCGAGCGCACCGGCAATGCGGCGCATTTCTGTGTAGCGCTGGAGGATAATGCCTGCGAGCGCATGGAGCGCCATGGACGATTCGACGAGTGTCAGCGCCTTAAGTTCGTTCCTCAACGCGAAAAATTTTTGTTGTGCGGCCTGACAGCGGCTATTCAGTCCGGGTTTTGCGGATGCCAGCGCCTTTGTCATCAGCGATTGGCGCGGCTCGCCGGAGGTTTTCAGGAAATAGCTCGCAAAAGCTTCGATGCGGCGTCCGGAGTCGAAAATGCCGATTGCTTCGGTGAGCTTGGTGACGTGCTTCACATCCGATGTTTTGCCGGTCGCGAGATGTCCGGCAAGTTCGCGCATGTCGTCATCGGAAAGCACATTTGCGCATTCGCGGTGGAGATCGGCGGCGGCAACCCCGGCGCGGACACCTAGAGTTTGCCGGAGGTACGTTTCCATTGCGGAGACGTCTTCGAGTGTGACGCCCGCTTCGCGCTGGCTTGTCACGTCGAGCCATCGGCGTTCCTTGACGGCATTATCAATCAATTTCTCGAACTGCGCATCGGTGGCGTAGCGAACGATCACGTCGAGAGCCTGTCCAAGCGGCGACTGCGGATTGGACGTCGCATCCATCAAGGTTTGCTCGACGGCCCGGGCTTTCATTTCGTTTGCCGCTGAATCGTCGAGGATTTTGAAGTCCGGCGGTACGCCTGCTTCGAGCGGGAATCTCTGCAGGAGGCGTTCGGCGAATGCGTGGATCGTCTGAACCTTCAGACCGCCTGGCGGTTCGATGGCGCGCGCGAAGAGCCGTCGCGCCAGTTGCAACATCTCTGCAGAAGGTTCGCTGCCGATGATCTCGCCAATTTCATTTTGGAGAGATTCTTGATTGGCGGTGACCCAGCCTGCGAGACGGTCGAAGACGCGGCGGGACATCTCGGCTGCCGCGGCCTTGGTGTAGGTCAGACATAAAATGCGTTCTGGCGACGTTCCGGCGAGCAGCAGCCGGAGCACGCGTAAGGTCAACACATGCGTCTTGCCCGTTCCGGCGTTCGCCCTGACCCACGCCGACGCGGACGGGTCAGCCGCGCGTCTCTGATGCCGGTTGGTTTCCTGCTGGAGCGTTTCGAGAGAGAGACGTTTTGTTTCGAGGTTCATGAGGACGATTCCTCATCGACATGCGCGGACCATTCTGCCACGCGCGCCAACTGCGCATAGGCGTCGTAATCGTAGTTGTAGCCGGGGCGGCGAACGGCGCGATAGGGTGTTGCCGGATTCTCGTATTCGATGATCAGGCGTTCAAGACCTTGGCGGGCTTTCTGGGCAAGGCCCGCGATGTCGTCGGATTTGACGAGGCGTTCTTCGCCCGCGGGCTCACCGCCGGAGGCGCGGACGTAACGAAGCGCTTCGACCGATCGATTGCCAAGGTGGGGAAAGCCAGTGTCGGCGAGAGCGATTGCGGCCTCCAGTGGCAACTGGGGTGCGCGGCCGTTCAAGACCCATTCGTGATTTGGAATGGCTCCCGTTTTGTAGTCGGTGATGACGATTGCATCGCCTTTGTCATCGATGCGGTCGGCGCGCGCAGTAAGCGTGAAAGGCTCTCTGCCGGATGCGAGCACGAGACTTCCAGAAATTTCGGCGATGACGTTGCGAACGCCCTCGCGCCGGTTGCCCTCGCTTTCGGCGAACCAGGAGAGGAAGCGTTTTAAGCGTGGCAGCCAGAATGCTGCGATGAGCGGATGGCCGGTAAAGCTTTCGAGGACCTGTTGCGCCAAGCGTTCCAACTCCACTAACGGCGCGTCCGGTAAATTCGCCGGATACTTTTCCGAGAAGCGGCGGAGAACGTCGTGGACGAGACCACCGCGCAGGCTTGCGTCAGGCGATGTACCGAGCGGCGGTAGCGGCTCCAGCTTCAAGATGTGGCGAGCGTAGGTCGCATAAGGGTTTGCGATCCAACGTTCTATCTCAGTGACGCTCATCCTGCGTGGACGGAGCGCGACGTCGGGTTTCGGTTCGGGCGGTTTGATAACGATGCGCCGGGCTTCGTCGATGCGATCGCGTGCGCGTGCCCAAGCGAGCCAAGGCTTTTCGGGCTTGAGCACAGATTCAAGGTCCATGCCTTTCAGGAGTGCCCTGATGCGCATCAGCCAGCGAGACGGTACAGTCGGTACGCCGTCAACCTTTTCGGCGCGCGTGAAATAGATTGTTCTGGCGCCAAGCAGCGAGGTGAAGTCGTGCGCGGCGCGACCGATTTCTTCTTCAGGCGAAGGCAGGCCAAGCTCGCGGCGCATCGGACGATTGAGCCATGCGCCTGGCTCGGCGGATTCGGGCCACGTCCCGTCGTTTAGGGAGCCGAGGATCAAAATGTCCGGCTGCTGCAAGCGCGCTTCGAAAGGCCCCCAAATCGATACGCGTGGATGCACCGCTGTGCGCTCGCGGACGTTTTCGCGCGCGAGAAGCGCCGCATAGAGGTCTGCGTAATCGGCGGGGTGAATCGATATTGGGGGTGTGTCCTCGTCGAGGAGCTTTGCGAAAAAGCGGGAGGCCGCTTCCCCTGCTTCGCCTTGCCAAAGCGGATTTTGCGATTCCGGTTTTGGTGTTTCGTCGTCCGGTAGCGCGGCGAGTGCCTCGGCGGTTTCAGCGTGGGCGCGTGCGAAGCCTGATAGGGGGTGCTCGTCAGCCGCCGAATAGAGGTCGTTCAACGGCTCGAATGCAGCAGCCATACGCGTAACGAGTTCGCGCGCGCCGTCGCAGTCTTCTGACCAGAGGCGTTGCGCCGCCGGGTGCATGCGCTTTTTTTCCGCGCGATCGCGTGCGGATGTTTCGAGTGCGGCAAGAATTCCGTCGATGCCGCGCCCGAGGTATGGGGCGCGGAAAGCGCTGATTTCGAGTGCTCTCGCATAACGGCGGATATCGAACGGTTTGAAACCGACGCGGCAGAGCGGGTGGCGCAGGAGGGCCATCGTTTCCGTGGGAGCAAAGCCGCTGACGACGGCGTTGATGACAAGCGCAAGGAATGCGCCTGGCACGGTCTTGGCGAAAGGACGACCGGCGCTGTCGTCGACGCGAATGCCCCAGGCTTCGAGCCTGATCGCTACGCGCCGCGCTAGCACACGATCGGGCGAAACGAGAGCGGCGGTTTGTCCAGGCGTTTCGACGGCTTCACGCAATATCAGCGCAACTGTTTCGGCTTCGTCCTGCGCTGATGGCGCTTCGATCAGGAAAACATCGGAAAGCGCATTCGTCAGTTGCGTTTTGTCAGCTTCGGCGGCGTAGCGATGCCATTTGTCCGTCGATATTGACGGCCGCATTGCTTCGCTGAAAAAATCCGCCCGCAGACGGCCCGTGTCGTCGAGAGCGATGCCGGACAACGTGCGGACATCGCGCCGTTGGATGTTCAAAGCGTCGAGCAGCTTCTTCAGGCCAAACTGCGGATGTTCCGGATGCTCTGGCGCGATGGCGGTCCAGCTTTCGTCATCCAATGATTGGTCGAGCGCCGGAAGCACAATGGCTCCCATCGGCCGGGCGAGGACGGCGCGCATCAGTTCAACTGTCGCCGGAATTGAACCGGTGACGCCCCCGACGATGACGATTTCTTCGGGTTTCAGCTTGGAAATGCGCGTCGCTTCACCGCGGATTAGCGTGTTGCGGCGTGCTTCCGGTGAGGTTTGTCCTGCAGCTTCGAGATACCTAGGCCAGAGCTCGGTGACGATCTTCAAAAAGTCGACGGTTTTCTGCCAGTGTTCCGCGTAAGTTTCGGGGACAAGATTGGTTATGCCTGAAAGCGAGACGCCTTCGCGTTCGATATCGTCCATCAGCTTGGCGAGTTCGGTCGCCAGCCGTGCAGCCTGAGCCGGTGTTGCGCCTGAGCTTTTATCGGATTGTGATCGCGCTATTTGTTCGCGCCAGCGGCCCACGAGCTGCATTAGAACGAGGATGCGATCCAGGGATTCAATCGCCGGTGGCTGCTCAAGCGCGTCCGCACCGGATGCGCCACTTTCGGCAAGTGTCGCGATAAGCGATCGGTCGTCTTCGCCTTCGGAGATTGGACGGATACGCGGCAGGATGATTGCTCGCGTGTTGGCAACGGATAGGAATGCATCACGGGCGGCGCGGGCGGCACGCCGGGTTGGCAGAAGCAGCGTGATTTTCGGCAGCGAAAGGCGTTCGGGTGGGCGTCCGCCCTGCGTTGGAAGATCGCCATCCAGAATGGCACGTGCGAGCGCTTGAAGAAACGGAACGCCTGGCGGCAGGGTGAAAATGTTCGGTGCCATCAATCCGCTCCCGGCAAAGCCGAACCGGCCCTCATCGATTCCGATATCGCTTTTTCCGCATCGTCGATTGCGTCGGGCGTGCCGACGTGCATCCAGATGCCTTCGAGGCGAACGCCGAAAAGGCGTCCCGCTTCGATGGCTTTGTCCCAAACGCGGTTCAGCGAGAACGGACCCTTCGGAGCGCCTTCGAAAAGGCGGGGATGGGCGATCGACACACCTGCGAACACAAACGGCGCCAGCCGCACACCGGACCGGCGTGTAAGACGTCCCGTTGCGTCCATATTGAAATCTCCCGGCCCGTCGTAGCCGGTGCTCATGGCGACGGAGGCGACGAGGAGGAGACTATCCATTGCGTTTTCATCCCATGAATCGATCAGCCGGTTCAGGTTCGAGCCCATACCCTCGATCCAGATAGAATCGGAATTATGGATCAGAAAAGCATCGCGGCCGAGTTTGGGAAGGGCGCGCATGACGCCGCCGCCGGTGTCGAGAAGTGTGTCGCGCTCGTCCGAAATGATAATCTTAGGCGATTTGCGGTGCGCGAGATGGTTTTCGATCCGATCGGCAAGATAGTGCACGTTGACGATAGCTTGTTTGATGCCGGCATCCGCCAAGCGGTCGAGCACGTGGTCGATGAGTGATTTTCCGTCCACGGGTATGAGGGGCTTCGGGCACGTTGCCGTAAGCGGACGCATCCTCTCTCCCTTTCCCGCGGCTAACACAAAGGCGCTGGATAGGCGCTTCGTGGAGGTCATCGGCGGGGTGTCTCCGGATTTCGTTCAGATCGTCAGAGATTGCGTGCGGAGTTTCGCAGGCAGGTTTCGGTCATACCACGCCCTGAGCGCCTGAAGACCCTCGTGGGCAAGATCGCGTTCGAGATACCCCCAGATCCTTGGGAGGTGGGCGAGGTATCGGCGCTTTCCGTCGCGCATCGCGAGGCGTGCAAAAATTCCCAATATCTTTGTATTGCGCTGCGCTCCGAGTGCCGCATAGCAAAAGAGGAATTCCGTCTCGTCGAAGGCTGTATCGCGCTTTTTCATGGCGGCGATGTAACGGTCGAGAAGGTCCTTTTCGAGGCGTACAGGAACAGTCACGCGCGCATCCTGAAGCAATGAAACGAGGTCGTATGCGGCTGGACCGCTCATCGCATCCTGAAAATCGATGATGCCCACGTCGCGGGGCGAGGTGCGTTCGTCGAGCGCGATGAGGTTCGGCGAATGATAATCACGTAGCAGCCATGCGGGCGGCTGTTGGAGAACGCGAGAGAAAACGCTGTGCCATTCGCTCGTGAATTCGTCGCGAGCGGACTGCGGCGCAGGTTTTCCGTAGATTGCGGGCCAATACCAATCGAGCAGAAGTTGCGTCTCGATATCAAGGACGGCTTCATCGGCTTGCGGCAGTATGAAGGTTGTTCCGTCCGACAGGGCCATGCGTTGTGGCGGCGGCGTGCTTTGGAGCGCCACGACGGAATCGGTGGCGCGCTGCCAGAGTAATTTTTGATCGGCTCCGCTTACGATTTCGGAGCCAAAGACCTTGTCACCGAAGTCTTCAATAATGAGCAATCCCCGGTCGAGGTCCTGAGCGAAAATTTCCGGTGTAGAGATACCTGCCTTGCGGAGCGCGTCGCCGATTGCCACAAAGGCTGTCACGTCCTCGGCGAGATGCGCGATCGCGCTATAGGGCTTACCATCGCGGATCGGTGGTCCGTCGGGGCGCCGGGGTGAATCGACGAGCAGCGCGTGCGCGCCATCGGGCTTGGTCAAGCGCGCGTAGCGGCGCGGAGAAGCGTCGCCTTGGAGATAGATGACTCTGATGTCCGAAGCGCCCCAACCCGCGCTCGCCAGAAATTCGCGGATGGCGGCGAAGCGTTCCAATCGGTCGATGAAACCGGGCGAGGCACTGAGCTCAATCGTTCTCAGGTGTTCTGCGCGGCCCTCACTGAGATTCAAGGCGAGGTGCTCAGCAGGGATGCGGCCGCCTCCATGCGAGGGCCACTCGATGACCGCGATGCCGCGGGCTAAAGCTGCTTCAAGCCCGAGCTCGTCGAGTTCGCTCGGATCGGTGAGGCGATAAAGATCGAAGTGCGCGATCTCGAAGCGCGTTGCTTCGTAGGATTGGGTGAGCGTGAACGTCGGACTCGGGACGTCCAGCGCAGGATCGTTCGATAGCGTTCGGATCAATGCGCGGGCGAAGGTCGATTTGCCGGTCCCGAGATCGCCTTCAAGACACAGTGTGTCGCCGGGCTGCAGAAAAAAAGCGATTTCGTCGGCGAGACGGACAACGTCGCTTTCGGTCAGGTCGCGGAACAGGATTACATTCATCGCGCCTTATTACGCTGCCTGGCCGCCGCCTGCCAACCATGTTGCGTTATCCGCGGACGCGGCTGGCCGTTGGGGAATGCGAACGATTATGCACGTTCCCCGATTTTCCTCGGACGTGACTTCTATGGTGCCGTGGTGCAGTTCCACGAGACTCTTGACAATCGGCAGTCCAAGACCCGCGCCGCGGTGATCGGAACCATGGCTGCGACTTTCGAAGCGCTCGAAGATGCGGCCGATCTGTTCTTTCGGGATGCCGATGCCATCATCTTCGACACGGAAAACGATATTCCCCGCCTCGCTCCAGCAGGCGAGCTTTATCGTCCCATCCATCTTCGAAAACCCGACGGCATTCGACAGGAGATTGTAGAGCACCTGCCGCATGCGGGCTTCGTCGGCGATGAACTCCGTGACGTCATCGGCGACAGCGATTTCTATTGTCAACCTGTTGCGCACGGCGCGCTCGCGGATACCGAGGATCGCGGCATCTATGATGGCACGCACGCCGACAGGCGCCAGCTTGAGCTGCAAGGCTCCGGCATCGATAGTGGCGAGATCGAGAATGTCGTTGATGATCGCGAGCAGCGTCTTCGACGACGACATGATGTCGGCCAGGTATTCGCGCTGTTTCGGCGTCAGTTCGCCGAATACGGGGCTCGCCAGCATGTCGGTAAAACCGATGATGCTCGTCAGCGGCGTCCGTAGCTCGTAGGAAATGTGTCCGATAAAATTCGTCTTCAGGCGGTCGGCGGCGACGAGAGCTTCATTGCGTTCGCGAAGTGCACGCTCGGCGCGTTTGGTGTCGGTCACGTCGGCAAAGGTCAGGAGTGTGGCGCCGTCGGGAAGCGGCATCAACGCGTAATCGATGACCACGCCGTCGGACCGGCTCATATGGCCTGAGAAGGTTTCGCGCTCGTCGGAAAACGCGGTCACGGCGCGGCCGATGCGGAGCCACGTTTCATTGTCGGCATGCAGTGTCTGAGCGGCTGCGATGACTTCACCGACGTGCGGCAATTCCTGGAGCTTGCGAGCAGGCATCTGCCAGAGATTGCAAAAGGCCTTGTTGAAGAGCTTGAGGCGGCCGTCGGTGCCGAACACCGCGATGGCCTCCTTCAGGCTGTCGAGCGTTTCGCGCTGGACGTCGATGAAGGCGTTGTAACGGGCTTCAAGGTCGAGGCGTTCGGTTTCGTCGGCAAACAGGAATGTAACGCCGCCGTCGGGGCGTTGCTCGGCCATGACGTGCAAAATTCGGCCATCGGTCAGGTTCCAGGTGTCGTCGAGCGGCGCGCCGGTGCGATAGCAGGCAAGGATCTGTGCTTTCCAATCGCGATGACTGACGACGGGTTCGAGCACGCCGATCTCGCGGAGCCGGTCGAGGATGGTGCTGTCGCTCGGACGGCTTGCGAGCCAGTCGGGATCGAGCGACCAGAGCTTCGCAAATGCCGCGTTATAAAAAACGAGCTTGTGTTCGGGATTGAAGATCGCGACAGCCGTCTCGACGCGATCGAGCGTGCGATCGTAAGCGGCGATCTGGCGTTCAAGTTCGCCCTTGGCGCTTTCGATGTCGGTGACGTCAATCGCGGCGCCTGCCGTCATGCCATCGAGAGGCAGAACGATTACGTCATGGGCTTTGCGTTCGCCGCCCGCAACGAGATGTACGCGCGATCTGTACGTATCGCCGGCAGCAACGGCCTTTGCGACGGCCTTGCGCTGGCGCGCCTCCAACAGTTCGATCTGACGTTCAAGGACTTCAATTTCGTTCTTGGCGTCGACGGCGGCGACGTAGGCGGCGTTGACCCAGATGAGCCGGTTATCCATGCTACGAAGCCAGACGGGCATGGGCAGCGTGTGCAGGAGGGCGCGACTCGACCGAATGTCGCGGGCGAGCGCGGCCTGTAGTTCCTCGACTTTGGAGAGTTCGAGTTTGTATCCTGAGATGTCCTTGAGGCGCAGAACGGCGCGTCCACCGGCAGCACGTCCTTCGGCTTCAATGACGCCGCCCGCAAGCGTTTTCACAATGACGCTGAAGGAGCGGCCGTTGACGAAGAGCTTGTCGAGCGCCGCTTTCAGGGCCTGAGCGGAGCCAGATTCGAGCCATTGGCCGAAGCGTAGAATTTCGGCGTGGTGTTCGGGCAGCCCTGGAACGCTGGTCAGCGTGTGCGAGACGATCCGTACCGCTTGGCCTTGCTCCCAAAAAATGAGCACCTGCGGCTCGGCGCGAATGATTGCGTCGGCGGCTGCGAGGTTGCGCCGGAGTTGCGTGCTTTCGGCCTTTGCAGCGCGCGCCTCGCGCCGGGCGATGCTGCCCATGTGCCAGATAATTGCGATCGACGTGATCGCTGCGCCCGCGACAGCGGCGATCAGCCAAAGATGGCGCAGACCGAATTCGACAGAGCCGATGTGATGCCCATCGACGAAGGTCGCGAGCATGGTTGCGACGCACGCCATCGCCGCGATCAATAGCAGCAGCAACTGAAGCCGCGTCGTGAGTTTCGGATCGTGAGGAGAAGTGGCGCGCATCAGTTCCATTGCAGCCCGCATAGGCGCCCGCGCTCCCCTGGCTTGGGTGCACGTGCGCCGGCTCTGATTCGGATACGAATCAACACGAGTATGGGGCGTGGGAGACGCTATCGCCAGCGCGGTCAATCGGTCCAAAAAGAAACGAATTTGAAGTGTTTCCCCGGGGCCGCGTCTTTTTGCGTCCGGCATCGAGATTTTACGAAAAAAGGGGCTGTCGCCATTGGCGAAGCCCCTTCATTTATGTTGGACGGCGAGGGCCACTCAGACTCAGTACCGGTAGTGATCGGACTTGAACGGACCTTCCGGTTTTACGCCGATGTAGGCGGCCTGGTCGGGGCGCAGCTTGGTCAGCTTGGCACCGATCTTCGCCAGGTGCAGCATCGCGACCTTTTCGTCGAGGTGCTTCGGAAGGGTGTAGACTTCCTTCTTATACTTGCCCTCATTCGTGAAGAGTTCGATCTGGGCGAGGGTCTGGTTCGTGAAGGATGCCGACATCACGAACGACGGGTGACCCATCGCGTTGCCAAGGTTCACGAGCCGACCCTCCGACAGCAAGATGATGCGCCGGCCGGTCGGGAATTCGATCTCGTCCACCTGCGGCTTGATGTTGGTCCATTTGAAGTTCTTGAGACCGCCGACCTGGATCTCGTTGTCGAAGTGGCCGATGTTGCAGACGATCGCGCGGTCTTTCATGGCCCGCATATGATCGACCGTGATGATATCCTTGTTGCCGGTTGCGGTAACGAAGATATCGGCGCGAGGTGCGGCGTCCTCCATCGTTACGACTTCGTAGCCTTCCATCGAGGCTTGAAGCGCGCAGATGGGATCGACCTCCGAGACCATGACACGGCATCCGGCGTTTCTGAGCGACGCGGCCGAACCTTTGCCGACGTCGCCAAAACCCGCAACCATCGCGACTTTGCCGGCCATCATGACGTCGGTCCCGCGGCGGATGCCGTCGACGAGCGATTCACGGCAGCCGTAGAGGTTGTCGAACTTCGACTTGGTGACGCTGTCGTTGACGTTGATGGCGGGCCAAAGCAGCGTGCCCGCTTTCTGCATGTCATAGAGGCGATGCACGCCCGTGGTCGTTTCTTCCGAAACGCCCTTGATGCTCTTGGCGATCCCAGCGAAGTAGCCCTTGGGTTTTTCCTTCAGCTGCTTCTTGAGCAACGCGAAGAATACTTCCTCTTCTTCGGAACCCGGCTTGTCGAGGAACGCGGTATCGCCGTTCTCGGCGCGCAGACCGAGGTGGACGTACATCGTGGCGTCGCCGCCGTCATCGAGGACCATGTTCGGATGGCCGCCGCCATGCCAATCGAACAGTTTTGCGGTGTAGTCCCAATAATCCTTCAGCGTCTCGCCCTTGACAGCGAACACCG
This sequence comes from Hyphomicrobium sp., assembly GCF_035548195.1. Taxonomy (GTDB): domain Bacteria; phylum Pseudomonadota; class Alphaproteobacteria; order Rhizobiales; family Hyphomicrobiaceae; genus Hyphomicrobium_B. The sequence goes on along the minus strand of NZ_DASZTY010000034.1, from coordinate 103,536 downwards.
GAATGCCAGCGGCCGCGATGGCTGCCGCGGCGTGATCCTGGGTCGAGTAGATATTGCAGGAGACCCAGCGGATGTCGGCGCCGAGAGCGGCAAGTGTCTCGATGAGCACGGCCGTCTGGATCGTCATGTGCAACGAACCGGCAATGCGCGCACCCTTGAGGGGCTTTGTGGCGCCGTATTCTTCGCGGGTTGCCATCAGGCCGGGCATCTCGGTTTCGGCGATGGAGATTTCCTTGCGTCCCCACTCCGCGAGGCTCAGATCCTTGACGATATAATCCGTGAACTTCGAGCTCATGCTTGCTCCTCAAAACGAGTGGGGTTTGCGGCTTCTGGCGAAAGCCTCGACAAGCTGCCGCGCTCTCGCGCACTGGTTGAAGCGCGCGTCGATTTTCCGGACGGTTTTAGCGAACCCGCCCGCACTTCGCAACAACATATAAACAACTCTTTATGTCTTCATCGGCCAAGGGCTCCTCGAAGACTAAATGCATGCTTAACCTTTGATTGACTATTAAAAATGTAATAAATCCGCTTATGCAAATGTATTGTTCGTGTATATCTGGCATTAATCTCATTATAACTGCACATTTTCCTATTAATTCGTCCTAAATGACTTCGCCGCTAGCGTCGCCCGATATAGCGCGCTCAGGAGGCGGTAATGGAAATCGGTGGTGGGTCGCACGGGCCGGCACAGAAGCCGTGCTCCTTGTTTTGTCTTCGCAGTCTGGCTGGATCTATAGGCATCGGCCTCAAACGCTTTTCGAGCGATTCGCGCGGCGACGTTGCCATTCTTTTCGGGCTCATGGCGCTCGTGCTCTTCATGATGATCGGTCTCGCCGTTGATTACGGCCGCTATGTCAATGCACGCAGCCAGACGATTGCTGCGACGGACGCAGCGGTTCTGGCCGGCGCGCGGGCCCTGCAGACCAACGGCGGCGATCAGGACGCCGCTCTCAAGGTCGCGCAGGCCTATTATGACCAGGCAACGAAGAACCGGCTCACTCTGACAAACGACACGATCAAGTTCGCCATCAGCGATAACGCGACGTCGGTAATCACGACGGGGAACGCGACGCTCTCCACCCCATTTATGGGTCTTGGGGGAACGAAGTCGCTGCCCATTCTACATAGCGACGGATCAGACTACTCGAAGGCCGTTCTCGCGGTCGGCGGCAACGCGGAGCTCAACCTCGAGATCAGCATGATGCTCGATATCTCGGGTTCCATGGGCGAGGGCACAAAACTTCAGGACATGAAGGACGCCGCCAACGATCTGGTCGATATCGTCGTCTGGCAGGACCAGAGCAAATATTCATCGCGGGTCGCTATCGTGCCCTTCTCCGGCGATGTTTTGCCGACGAGTTCACTTATGTCGGCGGCAACAAATCCGTCTTACAAATCCAAGATCACGCTGACTAGCGGCGGCGGCTGGTACAGCTCCAGCCAGACATACAAGGCAACGTCCTGCGTCGGTGAGCGGCCGGGCCAAGACTATTCCGATACGGCTCCCGGCAAGAACCATTACGTTCTTCGTGAGTACACCACGAACGGCAAGTGCAGCATCAGCTCGAAGGGCGAAGTGCAGCCGATGACAAACGACAAGACCGTGCTGCACAACAAGATCAACGGCCTGGTCGACGGCGGAAACACGGCCGGTCATGTTGGGACGGCGTGGGCTTACTATATGCTCTCACCAAACTGGGCTTCAGTGCTTCCCAGCGACAGCAAGCCCGTCGCTTATGGAACGCCCAACACGCAGAAAATCGCCGTGTTGATGACGGACGGCGAATATAACCAGGAACACGATAGCAGTGGCGTCGCGACAGGAAGCACGGCCGCTGGCCCGTCGGTCAACGGCACCGATTCACCGTCGCAGGCAAAGGCGGTCTGCACAGACATGAAGAAAAACGGCATCGAGGTTTACACCGTCGGCTTCGATCTCGGTGGAAATCGAACGGCTATCGATACGCTTTCCAGCTGCGCCAGCGATGCCTCGCATTTTTATAACTCGACGACGGGCGATGCCTTGAAGGCGGCTTTCCGCGATATCGCGTTGAAGATTTCGACGCTTTACCTGTCGCAGTGAGCCATTTCGACTGCGAACGAGCGAACGACAAAGAGCGCATTTACCGGCGCTCTTTATTTATTGTGCTGAGCGACTCTTTGTGGGGTAGTCGGCCGCCCGCACGGGGATGCTCATGCGTCGCCGACGCATTCTTCGTCGAAGCCAGCTTCTACGAGACGGACGAGGGCCTGTAGCGCTTCAGGTCCTTGAGGGCCGACGGCGACGATGTGCAATTCCGAGCCCGGGCTTGCAGCGAGCATCATCAGGCCCATGATCGAGGTTCCGCCCACGGATTGGCCGTGGTGTGTGACCGTTACCGTCGCGTCGTAGCTCTCAGCGCATTTGACGAATTTCGCGGACGCGCGTGCGTGTAAGCCTTTGACGTTGCGAATGGTGACGACGGCTTCTGGTCTCAGACTATTGGAAAGCTCGGGCATCGTTACATCACACCATCAGTCGCCTGAGAGTTCTTGGCTTGCGACCTTGATGTATTTCTTGCCTGCGTCCCGGGCCATGATCACGGCTTCGGGTAACGGCACCTCGCTACGGATGCTGGCGAGCTTGACTAGAATGGGCAGGCTGATGCCAGCGATGACCTCGGCTTTCGATTCATCCATGACCGAGATTGCAAGATTGGATGGCGTACCTCCGAACATGTCGGTCAGAATGATAACGCCGTCTCCGTTATCCACCCGCCGCACGGCGTTCAAAATGTCGATACGGCGTGCTTCCATATCGTCATCAGGACCGATTGCCAGTGTTTCCAATGCTGGCTGGGCGCCAACCACGTGCTCCAGCGCGTTGCGGAATTCCTGGGCAAGGCCGCCATGCGTGACAATGATGAGTCCGATCATGAGCGCCGGGCCGTTTAAATTCTTATGCGGCGACAGCCGGATAAGCTTCGCCAATAGGCGCGGAAAGTGGCAAGTGTTCGTCGCCCGCGCAAGAGGTTTCTAGGCGGAGTCAGGCCTTAGGCTCAATACGTGGCAGGTCAGCCATGGCGAGCGCGCCGACGAGCTTTAACGATGCCGAGGTTTCAAAGGGAAAAATACGAATCGTAGGTATCTTAAAGCCCAAAACTACGACCTTTGGCCAAGGGTCCGGAAAACGGTCGACACGGTCTTTCGGGACGAGATCGGCGACGAGCACGATATCTGCCTTATCCCTGGCAGCAATCTCCAGGATACCGACGCCGCGGACTTCGAGCTTTCCGCGCAACGTCGGGGGACAGGTGGCAATTAACCGAGGGCTCGACGCTGACTTGTCAGCCTTTAAGAGTACCTGATCATCGGCAACAAGTTCGACGCTCTCTTTGAGGAGTGCCGATGGGCTGAGAGCGAGGCATCTCAGGGCAAGATCGGATTTTCCCGATCCGGAGGGGCCACGGATCAAAACGCCGCGGCCACCGACCGCGATTGCCGTCGCGTGAACGCGGTCAGCTTCGTCTGACAAGTCCGGCTCCCGACTGTGATGAGAGCGGCAGGCGCACCGTAAAGCGCGCGCCGCTCGCGGCACCCGCGCTGTTTTGCTGGCGGTTCTCGGCGAAAATCTCGCCGTTGTGACTGACGACAATCTCCTTCGATATCGACAGCCCCAGACCTGAGTTCTTGCCACGTTTGTTGTCGGTCAACGGACGATCACTATAGAACCGGTCGAAGATCTGACTGAGCTTATTCGGTGGTATGCCAGGACCTTCATCTTCGACGGTGATTTCCACTTTCATTCCATTCGGCCGTGCTCGCACGGTGACGGCGGCACCTTCGGGCGAGAACGACAGCGCGTTGTCGATTAAATTGGTGAATACTTGGCAGAGGCGGCTTTCGTTGCCGCGAACTTTATAGGATGCGGCAGATGCCGGTTCGACGGCCAGGTTGATCGTGCGGCTATCATCGATCAGCATATCGGCAAACAGCGCCTTGATGTTTTCGAGCACATCACGAACGTCGATGGTCTGCATCTGCTGACGGGCAAGTTCGGCGTCGAGACGCGAGGTGCTCGAAATATCGTTGATCAGGCGATTGAGCCGTTTCAGCTCGCCTTGGATTTCCTGGACAAGCTCGGTTCGCGATTCTTCCGACTTAGCGTAGGTCAGCGCCTCGGCCGTCGATCGCGCGGCGGCCAGCGGGTTTTTCAATTCGTGGGCGACGTCGGCCGCGAACTTCTCGCTCGCTTCGATGCGTCTGTAGAGCGCGTTTGTCATTGCGGCGAAGGCCCGGCTCGTCTGGCCGACCTCGTCGCGGCGTTCTGTCAGGTCAGGCAGCTCGCGGCGCGTCGAGATGTTTTGCGTTACCTGATAAGCAGCGTCGGACAGCCGCCGCATCGGACCGGCGACCGTTCTTTCGAGCACGAGCGAACTTCCGATGGAGACGAGAAGTGCCATTGCGGCGATCTGCAGGATCAGCCAGCGTTCGTCCCATAGAACGTCGTCTATGTCTCCCGGCTTCGTCGAGACGAGCAGTACGCCAAGAATTTTGTTGCCGCGCTTGATCGGCTCGGCCATCGATACGATCTGTTGGCCGTGCTTGTTGAGCAAAAGGATCGGTCTTTCGACACCGCGCTCGGCCGCTATCTTGACCTCCGGATAAAGGAAGCCGTTTGCCGTGCCGAGCTCTCGATAGACCTTAAGCTCCTTGTTGATGACCCAGTAGTTGAGCCGGGTCCAAAAGTTTCTAAGGCGGGGCGCTGGGCTATTATCGGCGCCGGTGCTCGATTCAGGATCGTCGGAAAAAAGCGTTTCGCTGTTGAGGATCAGCGTGCCTTTCGCCGAATAGACGCGCGCTTTTAGGCTTGCCGGTCCGACCAGCTTCCGCAGGACCATGGCCGCCTGATGCGGATCGATCGGCAGTTCGAGCGCAGCGAAGGCGTCGTCGCGGCGGGCCCACGATGCGGTTTTGTCGGGCAGTCGATTTGGATCGAAGATGGCGCGCTCGTTGACGGCACGATAGGCGATAGCTTCGGCCGTAATGCGCGATACCGTCTTGACGACGTCGACCTTGGCGTCGAGCAGCCAGCCGTGGTGCAGGCTAAGATAGAGCATCGCAAACAGCAGCCCGGCTAAGCCGAGCACGTTTGCCAGAAGAATGCGCCGCCTCAGGTTCTTCCCAATGGCGCGCGCAATCCAGCCACGCGAAATAACTCTGCCGGCAGCGCCGAGCGCCGAGAGAAGCGCCTGCCGCACGTCGAAACGTCGACCGGTTTCCGCCGCTGAAGACTGGGCGATCCCGGCCGATGCGTCGCCCGAAAGCGTCGCGTCCAAGGCGATGTCGTTGCTGTCGAGCGCCATCCAATCCCCTTAGTGACGGCGAGCCCCTCTATTCCTTGAAGCGGTACCCCACGCCATACAGCGTTTCGATCACATCGAAGTCGTCGTCGACCTGCTTGAATTTCTTGCGCAGGCGCTTGATGTGGCTGTCGATCGTCCGGTCATCGACATAGACCTGATCGTCGTAGGCAGCATCCATAAGCGCATCGCGCGTTTTGACAACCCCGGGACGCGTCGCCAATGCCTGCAGAATAAGAAATTCCGTGACTGTCAGCGTCACGGGCTTGCTGTCCCAATGGCACGTATGCCGTTCGGGATCGAGCTTGAGTTTGCCGCGTTCGAGCACGCGCTTGGCTTCGTCTTCGACGGTCGTTCCGTCTTTCGGGGCCGCGCGGCGCAAAACAGCTTTCACGCGCTCGACGATGAGGCGTTGCGAGAACGGCTTCGCGATATAGTCGTCCGCCCCCATCTTGAGGCCGAAAAGCTCGTCGATCTCCTCGTCTTTCGAGGTCAGGAAAATGACGGGCATCGTCGACTGCTGGCGTACGCGGCGCAAAAGCTCCATGCCATCCATGCGCGGCATCTTGATGTCGAAGATGCCAAGGTCGGCCGGTTCCTCGGTCAAAGCCTCAAGCGCGGACACACCATCTCCATATGTGCGGACTTTGTAGCCTTCCGCTTCCAACGCCATTCTTAGGGAGGTGAGAATGTTCCGCTCGTCATCGACGAGGGCGATCGTGCTCTTTTCCTTCATAATTTCCTCTCAAGCCCCCAGTGGATGCGGTGGCCTCGCGCCGCGCCCCGACTGGCGCTTATGGCGGCATGGTGGACCAATTGTGGCGCTACGTTCAATGGATGTCAGAGACTGAATGGCACCTGAATATGCGACCTAAGTCGCAACGGCAAGCAATGGCCAAACTTTCATTGAATACAATTCCGTCGCTGCACTGTTCAATCGGCGTCGCTCTCGCTATGATGGTCCGACATACAGTCTTCGAATATTTTCAGTGGTAACATAGTGTTACAAATTCTGTCGTGCGGCCGTGCGACTAGGACCATCGCACAGCTTGAGCTTGGCTTTTTCGTTCAATAAGCAGCTCATCCGCCCTTGGAAAGCTTGCAGAATAAGCGGCAACGCCGGCGGATCGAAAAAGACTGCGCAGTTTGGAATTCATTCAACATCCGGCCGGCGCGACGCCGCAGTCCGGAGTGTCGGGATATTCTTCGATGACCATTCAACTGTTTCCGATCACGCCATCTCAGAAAATTCGCCGAAATCTGCGTGAAGCGGAGTTGGTCGAGCACGTTATCCGCCGCGAAGAGGGGCGGCTGGCGGCGAGCGGTGCCGTAGTCGTCGAGACCGGGCAGCATACGGGCCGCTCCGCCGAAGACAAATACATCGTTCGCGATCCTGAAACGGAAACTGCGATCTGGTGGGACAACGCCAAGGCGATGACGGAAGAGCAGTTCGAACGGCTGCTCGCCGATTTCATCTCGTTCGCAAGTCACAAGGACATTTACGTCGAAGATCTTTTTGCGGGCGCCGATCCCACACATCGGCTGAACACGCGCATCGTCACGGAATACGCGTGGCATGCGCTGTTCATCCGCCATCTGCTGCGTCGCCCCGAAGCGCCCGAGCTTGAAAGTTTCGTACCGGAATTCACGGTTGTCGATTTGCCGAGCTTCCGCGCGGCGCCGCTCTATCACGGGACGCGAACGGAAACGGTCATCGCTTGCGACTTTACGAAGCGCATCGTGCTGATCGGCGGCACGAGCTATGCCGGCGAAATCAAGAAGAGTGTCTTCTCGTTCTTGAACTACCTTTTGCCCGCGAAGGGCGTCATGCCGATGCATTGCTCGGCCAATGTCGGTAAGGACGGGAAGTCGGCGGTGTTCTTCGGTTTGTCGGGGACGGGCAAGACGACGCTTTCCGCTGATCCGCGTCGCGAATTGCTGGGCGATGACGAGCACGGCTGGTCCGAGCAAGGTATCTTCAACTTTGAAGGCGGGTGCTACGCCAAGACAATCCGGTTGTCGAAAACGGCAGAGCCGGAAATTTGGCAAGCATCGAACCGGTTCGCGACGGTTCTCGAAAACGTCGTTATCGATCCTATTTCCCGCAGTCCGGACTTTGACGATAATCGTCTGACGGAAAATTCGCGTTCCGCCTATCCGCTGGAGGCGATCGCAAACGCGAGTCCTACCGGCAAGGCGGGACATCCGAAAAACATCGTGATGTTGACGGCCGATGCGTTCGGCGTGTTGCCGCCCATCGCAAAGCTGACGCCGAGCCAGGCGATGTATCACTTCCTGTCCGGCTTCACGGCGAAGGTCGCGGGCACCGAAAAGGGCATGGGTTCGGAGCCGAAGCCGACATTCTCCACCTGCTTTGGCGCGCCATTCATGCCGCGCCATCCCAGTGTCTACGGTAATCTGTTGCGCCGGCTGATTGCCGAGCACGGCGTCGATTGCTGGTTGGTCAATACGGGTTGGACGGGCGGCAAGTACGGCGAGGGCACGCGCATGCCGATCAAGGTTACGCGCGCGCTTCTCGATGCGGCCTTGTCGGGCGAGCTTAAACAACAGCAGATGCGCGTCGATCCAATTTTCGGATTTGAGGTGCCGCTTGCGCTAGCCGGAGTCGACACAAAATTGATGACGCCGCGCGATACGTGGCGCGATCCGGCGGCTTACGACGAGGCGGCGGCAAAGCTCGCTGCGATGTTCCACGAGAACTTCGCGAAGTTCGCGCGCTACGTGGATGCCGACGTCGTCAAGGCGGGGCCATCGCTTGGCCGACAAGAGGCGGCGGAGTAAATTTTTCATCGGTCGGCAGATTCATTCGCCTAACCGCCGCGCTTCCACCTTCACACGGACATCGGCAATAATCCGATCGAGCAGCAGGCACGTCCGCTTCCATAAATCGGAGTCTTTGCGGTAATCTGCTGCCGCGTAGAAATCGCAGCGGCCCGCCTTGAACAGTTCGACGCATTTCGTCTCGCTCTCGCCGGGGTCGTGTACGGCGATCGCCTGTCCGCCGTTCTTTTTCAACAGTGCCATCGACGGCACGTCGGTGTCGCCGTCGCCGAAATAGATGAAATTCGAGAACGGGATCGGACGCTGCGCCTCGGGCATGTGCACATTAATGCTTTCGCTCAGATCCTCCAGCCCCTTGTTGATGCGGAACAGGAACTGCGTCTTGCCGGTGTCCGATATGACGCGCTTCGGAAACGGCAGGTCGTAGGCGTCAAACCAGTATTCGCTCGCGAACACGTTGGCGAAATGCGGATAGATTTTCGTGCCTTCGATGATCTCGGTCAGCCCCGACGAAATGAGGTAGTGCTTCACCGTGATGCCGCTGTCGCCCGCGCGTTTCTTCACGTAGGCGTGCATCGCATCGAACCACCTCTCGACGCCCGGATAAAGCTCGACCGTCTTGCCTTGCGCGACGAGATCGGCGCGGTCGATGCGCACGCCCCGCTCTTTCGCCTTTTTGTACATGAGGTGCATGTAGGTAATCAGCGCATCCGCTCGCTCGGCTTTCGAGATGCGCGCGCACTCGGCCCAGAATTCCTTCGGCTCGATGCCGAGCTTCGGCAGGAACGCATATTCCTGCATCGGCTTTGGAGACAGCGTGCCGTCGAAGTCATAGACGAGCGCGATTGTTTTTTTATTTGGCGCAACCGGTCCCGCTTCGCGGAGACGGCCGGTTGTGCTGGCGGCCTGCGTCGACCGCCGGCGCGGCCCCGCGTCGATATTCTCGACGTTACGATTCTTCGCACTGCGTGCGCCGATCCGCTCGACCATCGTCTTCTCCGCCTCGACTTGTAGGGCGGAGAAGAGCGTGATTCGGGTGGCGCGAGAAAGTCGCGATGCTTAGCCGTTAGGGTTCCGCGTAAATTTCTTCGCGCACTTGCGCGTAGCTCAGCACGGAAAACAGCACCGTCCCGCCGAAGACGTTGCCGCCAAGCGTCGGCAGGAAGAAGCGGAAAACAGCCGGTTCGAGCCCGACGGAGCCGGTGAAGACGCCGTAAAGCGCCTCGACGCTTCCCGCCACGATGTGCGTGAAGCCGAACAGCGCGATCAGATACGTCAGCAAACCGATCACGATGAACTCGACATGCTCGGTGGAGGAAAGAATCCACACGAGTGCCGCAATCAGCCAGCCCGCGCCGATGCCCTTCGCGAACATCTCGGCCGGTGTATTGCGCATCACCGTGTCGACGATCTCCGATAGCGCCGCATCGACATGTGTGGGTGTGATTGGCAGGTAAGCCAGCGCCAGTGCGAAGATTGCGCATCCCGCAATGTTTGCCGCGAGCACGATGCCCCATAGCCGCAGCATTTTCAGGAGCCAATGCACCTGCTTGCGCGCCATGACCGGCAACACGGCCGTCAACACGTTTTCGGTGAAAAGCTGCTGGTGCCCAAGAATGACGATCAGGAAGCCTACGGCATAGCCGAGCTTTGCAATGATCGACGTCCATTCGGAAGCAGGAAGGGCGGCTGCCAGTGCCGCTTCGGTCAAAAATGAAAAGCCGATCGAAATTCCCGCAGCGACACCCGACCACCACAATGCCGATACGGGGCGTCGCAGTTCGATCTCGCCTTGCACGCGGATGATCTCGTAAACGACGGCGGGACGATGCCGCACGCCTTCGCGAACCTGCTGCTTTTCTTTGCGGCTAAGGCCGGAGCCCGGGGCCGGATCTTGCGATTTGGGAGAGCCATCGCCGTCCTGTGCGGCTTTGACTTCATCCTTCGGCTCTTTCTTGCCTTCCTTCGATGACTTCTCTGCCATCAGTGTTTGCACCCCGGTCCATGAACGTGGCCAGGCTCGCCATGCGCCGGACCGGATTCGTGATCGTGATCGTGGCTGTGATCGTGCCCGCAGCCGCAAGCGTCTCCGTGTTCGTGATGATGATGCGCTTCCGGATCGACGAGTGCTGCAGCGAGCTTGCGTTCGATCGCAATCGCCATCTCACGAGGACTATCCTTGTCTTCGATCAAAAGACCCATCACCTCGGCGCCGAGACGCATGTCGTCGACCGCGCCGAGATAATGCCGCCGCAACCGTCCCTGCCGGTCGAAGATCAATAGCGCGGGTGTGCCTTGCAACTCGTAAGCTTTCATCGTTTCGGGCAGGCCTTCGCCGTTGGGCTTGTCGAGCGCTACAGGGATCGTGATGCCGTTCTCATTCAGATAGGCTTCGACCTTCTCAGGCGTCTGCTCCGCGAACTTCTCGAACGGCATATGCAGCGCAAAGACCGCGACCTCATCCTCCTCGAACGCATTCCGGAGGCGCATCGCCTGCGGCAGTCCGAATTTCTGTGAGCCTGGACACGTCAACTGCCAGATGGCGATGACGACGACTTTGCCTTTTTCAGCCTTGAGCGTGCGTTTTGTGTCGGAATTGAGCCAACGCTGCGCGATGATCTCAGGCGGGCGTTCAGGATTGAACATCGAATGATCCTTGCATGGCTTTCACGACATATAGCACTTCGGACGCGATTGCGCAGGGGCCATGCCGTCAGTCGCAGTGGCCCGATTTCTCTGGCCCCGCGGGCTCCGGATTAATCCGGCATGCAAACTGCGGTGGCAGCTCGCATGGCGACCCGGCATACGCGTCATAAATGCGGAAATGCAGCGGACAGCCGCGCATTGCGTTGTACGCCGAAACGCAACCGCTCGGCGCCGGCAGCGGCGGTCGCGAATTGGCCGCGAGCGCCGTACTCATCCGGTTGACCCAGCGGTCTTCGACAATGAGCAATCCCGATGGAATCTTGTTTTTCGCAATCGTCTCGGGTGATTGATCGTCCGGTGAGACGCCGAGCACGAAGCGGCTTGTCGGTTCGCGAAACCCGACGAGATCGATTGACGTTTCGGGACAATGCGCGACCGCGCGTTTCAATTGTTGTGCTGGCCAGATCTTGTCGATCGACGGCAGCACCACGCCGAGCAACGTTATTGCAAACAGGCCCAAGGCCACGACACCGATCGTTGCCCAGCCGCGAAGTAATCCTTCGTAAATGAGCCGACCGCTCCAGATGAAGAGCGATGCGATAATCGCGATCAGCATCGCGGCGAACAAGCTCGGCATCTGGCCCGCGAAGCCGTATACCGCGGCGAAGACGGCAACCGGGATGACGGCGAGTCCCGTCGGCCAGAACAATAGGCCCCATTCGGGACGTTTTCCGCCACCCGTCTCGCTGACGACGACGGAAGCTACCGCAAGCGCCAATGCCGGAAACATCGTCTGCACCATGTACGTGCCGGGCTTCGACGACAGCGCTTCGAGATAGATCAGGTAGCCGATCACCCACGCCAGCAAGAATCGCGGCAACCGCTGGTCGCGCGCACGCCACAGCCGATTGAATGCTGTCATAAGCAACGCCGTACCGGGAATGAATCCGAGTAGCAGCGCCAGCACGAATGTTCCGGGAAATGCACGCAGCTTCATGTCTTGCGCGCCGCCAAGAGCGGCAAGAAACCCGCGCCAATCCATTCCGGCAAACGGCGTCCCGTCTTGATGCGCACGCACGAGCAACCACGGGGACGCAATTACAAGCGCAAGGGGAATACCGACAAGTGGCCGCAATCGCTTCAACCACGACACGTCGCGATCGAAGGCGTAGAGTGCGATCAGCGTGGACAGCACCAGGATCGGTACCAGCAGCGCGTTGATCAACATGCCAATGCCGGTGGCCACCCAGAACAACAGCGCGAGCCTTAGCTCCTCGGTCGAGGTAAGCGATCGCGGATGGTTATGCAGCGCCTGTTCCGGTGTCTTCGGACCGGCCGACGCATAAATCCGCGCCAGCGCTAGCATCGCGATTGTGGCGGGCAAGAGAGACAAACCCTCGGCAATCGCTAACTGCGAGACAAGCACCGTCAGCGGTGCGACGGCAAACAGCGCTGCGGCAATCAGCGCGGCCTCTGTTCCCACGATGGCGGTACCGAGCCAAAACAGAGATAATACCGTGAGCGTCACGAATATCAGTGATGGAAGCCGATAAACCTGAATGTCACGGGCGTGCGCCTCGCCCCAAATCAGACGGCTCAGGCCCTGTGCCCAGAACGTTCCGATCGGTCGATATTGGTGAACAGCCGTGCCATAGCGAGGATCCGCCCAGTCGCCGCGTTCGACCATGCTCCGCGTCGTCTCGGCATAGATAGCTTCTGTCCGATCGACGGCAGGAAGCCGCACAAATCCCGGCAGATAGACGACGAGACAGAGCAAAAGCAGCGCCAACGACGCGGCTTGAGGACGCGACGCCAGCGCGGTCCATCCCTCCGTTAATGAGCGGCGGCGCTCCACGATTATCTTCCCCCAAATCTTGACAGGCTTTTCGTTCCGGGGTGTTTGCGCATCCTGAAGGCGAAAACGCAAGAGGCGCATCTATCGCATGGCAGAAAATCCGTCCGACGGCGCTCGCGACCGGGCGCGTCTCATCGAAATCATCAAGGCCCGCTCCTTTCAGGAGGGCCCGGGGTTCAAGCTCGCCTCAGGCAAGACCTCACAATTTTACTTCAACATGAAGCCGACGATGCTCGATAGCGAAGGCGCCTATCTTGTCGCATCGCTCATCCTCGATGCCCTGGAGGGCACGAGTGCCGATCTGATCGGGGGGCTCGAAATGGGCGCTGTTCCAATCGCATCGAGTGTTGCGGCCCTTGCTCATGTGCGGGGGCGCAAGTTGCCCGCGTTCTTCGTCAGGAAACAGGCGAAGGATCACGGTACGCGTGCGCTCATCGAAGGTCTCGCAAAAGGCGAACGCATGGTGGGTAAGAATGTCGTTGTCGTCGAAGACGTCACAACCACCGGCGGTTCGGCCTTGAAAGCTGCGGAAGCGCTGAAAGCCGAAGGCGCCCATGTCGTCCGCGTCATCACCATCGTCGATCGCCTCGACGGCGCGATGCAAACCTTCTCCGACGCCGGATTTTCCTTCACCCCGCTGCTGACTCTGGAAGATTTTCGCAGCTGATCGACAGCTGCGTATGTGCGGAACGTTCAAGCTCCCTCGCGCTGCGTGCGGAGAGAGGGCAGCCTTACTATCGATGCACGCTGCAATCCTACACTAACCCCACTGAAAGAAATGGGGAGAGGAAGCATTTAAACGTATCACCCTAAATTCTTCGTGAGGAAGTCGCGAACGCGGCCCCAGCCAAGTTCCGAGCAATTGCGATCGTGCACCGTCCGCTGCTCGTTCATAAATGCGTGGCTCGCGTCGTAGCGGTAAGCTTCGAGCGGCTTGCCGGCAGCCTTCATAGCCGCTTCGAAAGCGTCGGCTTTTTCCGGCGTCACGAAATCATCCTCGTTCGCGAAGTGCGCTTGCATCGGAACCTTTACGTCCGCCACTTTCGCTGCCTCCTCCGGCGGCAAGCCATAAAAGGAAATGGCCGCCGAGAATTCGGGAACGCGAATAGCGCCGAGAACCGCAACGGCGCCGCCCATGCAAAAGCCGCAGATCGCGACTTTCGGACTCCCTTTGAGCAGAAACTGCGCGGCGCCGCGCACGATTTGATCGGTCGCCTCAAGAAAATTCAGGGAATTCATCTCAGCGCCCGCCGCCTTGCTGTCGTGATACGGAATGACCGTTCCCGCATAGAGATCGGGTGCCAGGGCGTCGTATCCCGAGAGCGCGAACCGATCGCAGATACCCTTAATCTGATCCTGCAGGCCCCACCATTCTTGAATGACGACGACGCCCGGCGCATTGGCCTTCGCAGCGCTCGCGAGATATCCTTCTGCCGATTGCCCGTCGGGGCGCGTAAAAGAAATCCGGGTACCCATTGCCGCCATCTCCGTCATTCGCGTTTCGGGCGGCATGTTTATGCGCCGCCGCTGCGATGATCAACGCTTTGCGGCACGAAAGGTATCAAGGTTCAGGAACCCACAGACGACGTTTCCGCGATCACCGCCCCTCGATTTTGACGCCGGGGAGGTCGATTTTCACTTTGGTGCGATTGGCGTCGTAAAGCATGTAGCCAAGCACGCAGACGGCGACAAACAGTACGCCGATGATCAAAGATTTCGTGTCCATCGTTTTCCTCGCCGATCTGCATCAAATCCAGGCATCAATCGCCATGCGGACGATTGCGTGTCAAGAGTTGCATCGAAAGGATATCGAAACGAAACCATGCATAGAACAACGGCCCCGCCGAGCGAGGCCGTTGCGTTTATATATAGAGCACTCGTTTTGCCGAGCGACGTTACCGGAGCAGTCTCAATAGCAGACCCAAACGAACCGGTCGTAATACGGCGACCAACGCCAGCAGGAGCCGACTCCGTAGGCCCACCAGCGGCCGTGCCACCAGCGACGGTGACCGCGCCAGTGATGGTGGCGCCAATGACGATGGCCGCGCCAGTGCCCGCGATGATGGCCCCAATGACGACGGCCAAAGTGCCGGCCGCGGAAATGATGTCCGCGGAAGTGGCCGCGGTGGCCGAAGTGATGGCCGCCATGATGACGTCCACCCATGTGGTGGCCGTGATGACCACCGTGGTGTCCGCCGTGCGGCCGGGCGTTTGCCGCTAACGGCATCGCCAGCGCCGCACAGAGAGCGGACGCGAAAACCAAGCTACGAAACATGATGGCTCCTTTGAATTTCCTGCGCCGTTGTGGCGACGTGCAGATGCATCGCAGCGGATGCTTTTTACGGAACGATTTATTTGGTGCTGTGGTTCCGTTCGACTCGGCACGATGGGGCGGTTTCGGGACGAATTTTTGCGCTGCGTTCCGCTTTTTGACGGATTTTGTGCATGCAACCGTCTTATCCAGGCGGGTACGGGTTCCTGCGAGGGGCAAGAGATGCTGTGCCCGCTAAATACCGAAAAGGCGTCGGAAAAAGCCACGATTGGCTTTTGCCGCCGCTTCGCCGCTCTTATCGACTGAGATCAGCAACCCAGCGACGATCATGTCGCCGTCTTCACTCATCGCAAGCACCGTGCCTCCGCCTTCGCGCTCGCCATCGCGGTAGATGCCGTCGTTTGCGTTCGTCGTATCGGCGCTGGACCGCTGCTTATAAGGATCGCGAGTTGTGTAAATGCGCGCGCTGAACTCGTCCGGGAAATAGAGCTGTCCGGTAACGAGACTTTTTTCGTTGAGGAAGACTTTGACGTGAATGTGCGGCGTGCGTCCCGGATACCAACCGGGATAGATCGACGTGAATGCGACGCGGCCATCCGAGTCGGTCATCTGCGTGCCGCGCAGGAAGCTTTGTCCTTTCGTAGAAATTTCGCGATCCCGGCCCTGGTTGGCGTATCCGGAATAGATCCCTCCGGCATCCGCATGCCAGACGTCGACGCGGGCGTTGCTGATCGGGGTGCAACTGCCGCTCTCGATGATACGGAGCTGTAGTTTCAGCGGCGCGCCGGGCCGCCCTTCTGATATATCCGAGCGCATCAGCTTCGGGTCGAAGTAGAACGGACCTTCGATGGCCTGGGGAAACAAACGGCATTGACCCGGCGGCTGATCCGCGGCGGCAGGCGTAGCGTCGGCGGCTCTCGCCGTCTTGGATAGCGCGGCGGCCGGTGCAGCCAAAACACTTCCCAATGCCTGACGGCGCGATAGAAATTTCGTCATACAGTTTCCTATTTGTCGAACACGTGTGCGGAACGGTTAGACCTTCCGTTCGAGGTTCTATGGCCCATCCGTTCGGCGCGATTTTGTCGTTATGGGCCGTGAACGTGAGATGAAGCAGCGCACGGCGAACATCGAATTCGAAAAAAGTTATCCCCGCCTCCCGGAGCAAGCGCATACTCCGCATACGCGGCTCGTTCAGAGGGTATGGGTACCCGCTGCTACCTGTCCCGAGACGCGGCGTTGGACCAGAGCCGGGGACATCAGCTTCTCTCCGGGCGGCCTGCGTTTGAGGAGAAAACGGCTAGGAGCGTCGTGAGCGTTTCCGATGCTGCACCTCATTCGCACGCGTAAGATGCACGTGTGCTTTGCGGGCGAACACTCTGCCTTCAGCGGGCGATGACGGCGTGGCCGCATCACCAAACAACATCAGAGGCCCGTCGTCGTCGCCTCTCTGTCTTGTGCCTCCGACTCTGTCCACGCAGGGCCGGGCGGCTGGGCTGCGTAATGCCAACTTTTATGCGCGGATAGTTGAATTGGTTAAATTTGAAACGCTTCGGAAAGGAATAATTTGCGAGCGCGCCGGCAACTTCCGGCAGCGATGCCCATTTCCGTTATTGTCGAGTCCGGCTTCGAATTGCTTTTGCCTTCCATGATTGCCTAGGTAATTGCCCGCTGTTTCAAATCCCGCCGGAATCAGGAATTCTTGAACCGTTGAGGAGGACGCTGTCATGAGAGCATGCGCATCCGCCAAACCTTATACCGCGATGCGGATCGCGAATATTGGCTTGCTTGCGACCTTGACTATGTGCGTCGCCATTCTCTGTGCAAGCCAAGCACGCGCTGACACAGCAAGCTGTAAGAAGCTGACGACGTTTCAAGTCAGGCAGCTTATGAATGTCTGGAAAGCGGGTCTGGCTTCAGGCGACGCCGACAAGATGGCGAGCTTTTACACGGATGATGCCACTGTATCGACGACGAAAGATTCTCAGCCCGTAAAAGGCAAGCAGGCGATTCGCGATTACTATGCCACTCTGCTGCCTCGTCACCCGCAGCCGCGATTCATTTCGACGAAAATCGCAACGGCGTGCAACGCCGCAACCGTCGAAGGCACAGTGCTTTATCGGATTACGGGAAAGCGCAAAGGCACACGCATGTTGCTCGGCGGGCGCTATAAGGTTGATTTCGCGTATAATAATAAAGTCTGGCAGATCACGAAGCAGTCGCTTGCCACCGATCCGCGTAAGCTAGATGAGCCGCTCGCGTCGCTTTGACGGTAATGACGGTTGGCTTTCCGCTGGTCGTTATGTCCAGGCTATTTCTGCAACCGTGCCAGGAATAGCGGTGCTGCGCCGATCGCAATGAATGCGGCGGCGCCCGTGCTGGCTGCAACCGCGAGCTGCCCTTCGCCAAGAATCGATGCGATCGCAAGAAAGGCAAAGCCGAAGATCGCGGCGTCGCCCATTGCGTAGCCGAGAGTCCAGGTGCGCATATCACCGGCGTTGAACGGTTCGCTCAACCGCATAAGGCCGAATTTGCGGAGTGTCGCCCATGTGGCGGCGGTGACGATCATCAGAAGCGGCACGATTACAACGCATCGCGTCAGCAATCCGTAAGCGAATTCGAGCATGGAATAGATCTCCTCGTTCGCGCCTGCAAAGCGCGCAAGAGAGGACCGTCGCAAACGGGGCGTATTCTGGCTGTTCCTCAGGGAACACAGCGGATTTGCCGGAGCTTTTTCAGTTTGCCGGCGGCGGCTTGTGCCGAAGCTCTTTCTGGGCTTGCAAAGGCGGTGAGGAGATGGGCTCGGAATCGTCGATAAAGACGTATTTGGCGAGACGTTCGCGCGATTCGATCTGCCGCGCCTGATTGATTTCGCCGGCTTCATCGGCTTCGATAAGGGCTGACATGACGGTGTCGTAATCCCGTGCCGCGTCCGTGATGAGCAGCAAATCGACGCCGGCATTCACGGCCTTTAGCGCGGCACCGCCGATCCCGTCCTTGGAATGGGTTACGGCGCCCATGCCCAGGTCGTCGGTGATCAGAAGTACGTTGCGGTGCTCCGGAGTTCTGATGACCGAGTTGATGATCGTATCGGAGTAAGAGGCGGGCGTCGTCTTATCGATTGCGCTGACGCGAACGTGGCCGACCATCGTCGCAATGCCGGGTTTGCCCATGAGCCGGCGAAAAGGAACCCAGTCGCTCAGTTCGAGTTGGCCCTGGCTTGCCGAAATTTCTCCCGTCGTCACGTGCGTGTCGCGGGCGACGCGTCCAAGGCCAGGAAAATGCTTGAGTGTGCAGATGATGTTGGACTTCGTCAGCGTGTCGCAATACCAGCCAGCGACCTTGGCGACGAGATAAGGGTCGCTGTCGATCGCGCGCCAATAAAGCTGCGTTTCGCCATCATTGCGACGTGACGAACCGAGACGCAGATCGACAACGGGGCCGAAGTTCATCGTGACGCCGAGCCGTTCAAGTTCATGCGCCTGTATCTCGGCGTAGTTGCGGACTGCCTTTTCGCGGTCGGCATCCGTTTTCAGCTTGGCGACGAGCGTTCCAAGCGAAGGTTGACGCTTAAGGGGGGGCGACAAGCGTGAGACGTATCCGCCTTCCTGATCGGCGGTTACGAATAAGCGGGGAAGACCCTGCGCCTTGCGAATATCCTGCAGGGACTGAATGTCTTTGGCGACGTCGCCCAACTTCCGGCCATGGACGTTGTGATCGGTGATGAAGATGCCGGCGATGGCGCGCTTCTCGACGAGTGGCTTCACTTCGTCGAAGCGTTCGAAACCGACGATGATGCGCCATCCGAGGCGTGCGAGGCGATCCGGATTCGAGGCGAGGATGTCGGCGCGTGACAAGAGTTTGATAGGGCGTTTCGGCGGCGGAGGAACGCCGAGCGTGACGGTCTGGTTTGAAGCTTTGGGCGAGGTTTTCGCAGTCGCTTTGCGATGGCTGCGCGCGGCTTTACGTCTTGGCTTGTGGTGAGCCCAGTGTTTTTTGTGTTTCGCATAATGCCGATATGTTCGCGCGTCGGCATGATCGGACAACCCTGCGAAGGGTGCCGTCAAACAACCGAGTGCCACCATTATTGCGACAAGACTACGAATCATCATCACCCAGTTTAACTATGGGCAGGAAAGCGCTTTAGCCGGATCGTCGCATTAAGCTTGCTTTTCTGGCAGTGGCGTTAGCGACCACTTAATATCAGTAAATTCTGACCGGAAAGTAGCGCTGCACGAGTTCCTCGAACCGGCCAGACGCGCGGACACGGTCCAAACCTTTATTCAATAACAGCCTTATTTGCGGATCGTTCTTCGGCACCGCGATCGCTATTCCGTCTCCGAAAAATTTGGGTTCGAGGAAGGGTCCTCCGCGCATCTCGCAGCATTGGCGGGACAGCGTGCCGTTGAGCCAAAAGGCGAGCGAAATTCCATCGTCGAAAATAAAATCGGCTTTGCCGGCTGCGAGCCCTTCGCGCGCAAGGTCCGCATTTTCGAAGACCACCAATGGGCTGTCGCGGAAGAAGGCTTTGAGGAAGGCTTCGTGTGGCGTTCCGTGCGCGACCGCGATGCGCTTCCCTTCAAGACCGCTGGGAGTCATATCGACTTTGGGCGAGTCTTTCCGCCCGGCAAAGCGACCGGGCGTTTGGAAATAACGATCGGTAAAGTCAACCTCTTTGAGTGCAGCCGCGGTGACACGGTGGCCCGCAATGACGGCATCGGCTTCGCCATTCTTCAAGCCCGCGAATAGCTCGTTCCAAGGCCGGGTTTTGATATCGCATGAGGTATTCAATTCGAGGCATATGGCACGCGCGAGATCGATGTTGAAGCCGACCAGCACCCCGTCTTCGTCGTAGAAGTCGAAGGGCGGGAAGTCACTGTCCGTTAGAAACCGGATAACGACGCGCCGCGGTGCAGCATCGGGGGCTTGCGGGCGAGTTTGGGTATCGGGAAGGCTTAGCTTCGAATTTGCATTCTCTGCAAAGGCGCGGCTGCCGAGGCAAGCGACGGCCGCGGTCATCAAGAATGCGAGCACATAAAGCAGGGTTGGCCGTAAGTTCATTTGCGCTGCAATAGTCCCGCAAAAAAATAGCTGCGGCCGTTCTTAGTCCCGTTGCCGGTTCGAAGCCAGTCAATATACTCACGCCTCAGCCGGATGGGGCGGTGCTGAGGCCCGGCTGGGGGCGCGCCATGTCCGTGAGTCGATCCGAGACGCCACGTTCGCGGCGCTTGCCGAAGTCGCCTTCCGCCGCCCCCCAATCGCCCGTTGCTTGGGAGACGTTCTTTCTCGCCGCCGGTAAGCTCGATCGCGCAGTGAACGATCTGCGGCGTCGCGCGCCGCAATTTTCCGCCGCAACCCGGTCTCCGCTCTGGCAGCGTATCCTGTTGCTTCTGGCTCCGTCGGCGGTGACGGCTGGACTGATCGGGATCGATCACGCGGGCGATTCTCTGTGCACAGTGGCTCTTGCGCTTCCTTTTCTTATGGTTGCCGGTATCCGGATAGCGGCAGTCTGCCATGCCTTTTGGCATGTGCCGGAGGGAATAGAAGCGTTTGCGTGCGATCGCCGCTTCGACGATCGGCTTCCGAGCTATTCTGTGCTCGTTCCACTTTACAAGGAGCAGCTTATCGTTCCCGGATTGGTGCAGGCCATGGCGCGTCTCGATTATCCGGGGGATCGTCTCGAAATTTTGTTCGTCACAGAGGAAGACGATCAGCCGACGCGCAATGCGCTCATTCAGGCGGGGTTGCGGTCGAATATGCGGATTGTAACGGTGCCGACCGGTCAACCGAGAACCAAGCCGCGTGCATTGAATTATGCGCTGCAGGACGCGCGCGGCATGCTCGTTGCCGTTTATGACGCAGAAGATATTCCGGAGACCGATCAGCTGCGGCGCGCGGCAGAGGCTTTCATTGAAGGGGGCCCGCGATTGGCCTGTGTCCAGGCGCAGCTTGGAATCTACAACGGGGATCAATCGTTTTTCAGCCGGCAGTTTGCGCTCGAATACTCTGCTTTATTTCGTGGGCTTCTGCCGGCGCTCGAATATCTCAACCTGCCGATACCGCTCGGCGGCACGTCAAATCATTTCCGGCGCGATTTACTTCTCAAATGCGGAGGATGGGACCCATACAACGTCACCGAGGACGCAGATCTCGGCATTCGACTGGCGCGCTTGGGATATGAAGTGTCCATAATCCACTCGGAAACATCCGAAGAAGCTCCGGCGACATGGAAAACGTGGCGCGGTCAACGTACCCGCTGGATCAAGGGTTGGATGCAGACGTATCTCGTCCACATGCGCCGTCCAGTCCGGCTTTGGCGCGATCTCGGCGGTTGGCGATTTGCCGGTTTTCAAGTGATCATCGGCGGCATGGTCTTTTCGATCCTCGTCCATCCCTGGTTCTACGTCCTCGCGCTGATGCATGGCCTTGGTGGTGGTCAAGTCACGCCGTCGGGTGCGTTTCTTCGCTGGGTGTGCGGTGTGAATCTGGCGACCGGGTATTGCGCGGCGTGGCTCTTGACATTCGTGACGGCAATGCGGAGCGGATCGCCGCTTCGGCTCATCTCCGCAATCTGGCTGCCTCTCTATTGGCTTGCGATCTCATGGGCGGCCTACCGCGCGCTCGTCGAATTTATCTTCAAGCCGTTCCATTGGGAAAAGACCACGCATGGCCTGGCCGGGTCGCATCAACGCGATGCGAGGAAACCAAACCGTAAGTCTGCCTAAACTTCTGCCTGATCGACCGCCGCTACGCGCTCACTGCGTTCATTTTCTGGCTGGGGAAGGCCGCCGGTCCTTCGCGCTAGAGTACGAGGGCGCAACATCAACGCTCAACTCGGTTCACGTCCAAAGGCTTTGCGAAGTTCCTGCTTAGCGCGATCCAGTGTGTGACGACGGCTCGTGGACAAGTTCTTGCCAGCGCGATTGATGTAGAACGTCAGCATCGACATTGCCGATTGGAAGGGGGTGCCCTTGCGCCTGGTGCTGCGCTCGGCTGAACGCTTAAGCGACTTGGCGATGTCGGATGGATTCCTGTGCTTAAACACCTTCGATTCGAGATCGAGCGCATCACTATTCTTGGTCACCTTCGCTGACCATAGTTTGACGCGACCCCGACCGCCTTTCTGACCCTTTTTCGCTCCGCCTTCCGGTCGCCTTTTCCTCGATTTTGTCATCCGTGATTTACCATTGCTCAGCGTCGATTGGTGCCGCCACTGGTTGGAAAACGGCCGCTCATTTGCTAAAGTTCCTACCTAGGACGAACGCTGTGGAACCTGACGCGTTGAGCGCAGTTCAATTGTATAAAGCCGCCTAGTCTAATGGTGGAACGTCATGAAGTTCGCGCTGCAAGCTCTCCTTTCAAGCTGTATCCATGAAGGCTCATTGACGATCGAGCTGCCGGATGGCGAACGTCTGACAGCGGGCAACGGCTCGGGTTCACCTCTGACGATCCGCCTGACCGATACGCGCGCATGCCGGGAATTGGTGTTAAATCCCGAGCTGGCTTTCGGCGAACTCTACACCGATGGACGTTTGGTCGTATCGGGTGGTTCGATTTACGACGTGCTCGATCTCCTCGGCCACAATCTGCATGATCTCCTTCCTCCACACATGGGCCGGGTACGTCACGCCCTCCGCTCCACATTCGATCGTTGGACCCGGCGAAACTCCGAAAGGCGTTCGCGCCATAACGTCCACCATCACTACGATATAGATGATCGCATTTATTCGCTTTTTCTCGACCGCGATCGGCAATATTCCTGCGCATATTTCGAATCGGAGCGGCAAACGCTCGAAGAAGCGCAGCTTGCGAAAAAGCGCCACATCGCGGCGAAGATGCTCATTCCATCTGGAGCGTCGGTTCTGGATATCGGCTGCGGTTGGGGCGGCCTTGCGCTTTACCTTTCGGATCTTTGCGAGGCCGATGTCACCGGGCTGACGCTTTCGCCTGAACAGCTTAAGGTGGCCGAGCGGCGCGCCAGCGAGAAGAAGCTCGATGCGCGCGTCCATTTTCGGTTGCAGGATTACCGGGCACTCGAAAGCACGTTCGACCGGATTGTGTCCGTCGGAATGTTCGAGCATGTCGGTGTTAAATGCTATGACGCGTTCTTCGATGTCATTCGGCGCAGCCTAAAGGACGATGGGATTGCGGTTCTGCATTCCATTGGCAGGCTGGATGGCAAAAGCCCGATGAACCCCTGGTTTGCGAAGTACATCTTCCCGGGTAGCTATGTTCCATCTCTCGCGGAGGTTCTGCCGTCGATCGAGAAGGCCGGGCTCATAGTCACGGATATCGAAATCTTGCGGCTGCACTACGCCGACACGCTTGCGGCGTGGCGGCAGCGGTTCCTCGATCATCGGCAGCAAGCGGCCGATGTCCTGGGTGAGCGGTTCTGCCGAATGTGGGAATTCTACTTAGCTTCGGCGGAAGCGGGCTTCCGGTACGGCGGACTGATGGTGTTTCAAATTCAGCTCGCCAAAAGGCTCGATACTGTCCCGCGCACGAGAAATTATATTGCGCGGGAAGAAACGCGGCTTCGTGAATTAGAGCAGGCGTCCGCGACACGTCCTGTGGCCGCGGAGTGATAAACTCGCCGCGCGATGGAGATCGGGGTTTTCATCCGCGGTAACTTGGTCCCGTAATGCCAAGGCCAAGCAGTTTTGGATAGCTTGCGTAGCTTAGGAGCGCGGTTTGGGCAGGATCTTTCAAAACCGAGGGTTTCGCTACGATCTTATTGCGTATGTCTTCGTCAACGCTCTGCTGATCGCCGTGAACCTCCTGACGACGCCCGGCAGGCTTTGGTTTTATTGGCCGTTGCTTGGCTGGGGCATCGGCATCGTGGCACACGGTTTCGGTGTCTATCGTGGTGATCAGAGAGCGACGATGGCTCGCCATAACTCTTGAGTTGGGACAATCGCGTTTTGCCTGGGCTACTGCCTGTAACGCTCGGCAGCTGAGCCCGATTCTCGCTGCCTTGTACTTGCCTTTCCGGATTTCGCCAGATCGTAGGCGCGCGCGGTTACGGCATTGAGTGACCGTTCGACGTCCTGCCGGGCGCTTTCGATTTCTGCGTCACTGGTGTCGGCTGGGACGAATATCGGATCTCCGGCAACGACAGCGAGTGTGGAGAAGGGCAGGTTGACCGTCATTCTGCTCCAGGTGTTAAGCACAACGTAGCGCGACGTCGCTGCAGCAACGGGAATAATCGGCCTTCCCGATAGGCGCGCCAGCGTTACTATGCCTTCACCGGCGGTGCGCTGTTTGAAACCTGGAATGTCCGCCGTCATGGCGACGATCGTGCCGTTTTCAAGCGCATGATGCGCGGCGCGAAGCGCGTAGACGCCGCCGCGGTTCTTTTTGCGTTTGCCGGCACCGGCCCCGCGAATTGACGAAATTCCGAAATGCCGAAGCACGCGCGCCATGACTTCGGCATCGCCGTGTCGGGCGACCATCGCCGAGACTTTGTATTCCCGGGTATTCAGCTCCGACAGCATCATGAACTGGCCATGCCACATCGCCATGATGAAGGGTACCTGCGCGCGCAGATGGTCGATGAGGTTGGGAGGTTCATGGATGGTGCGCGACGTTGCTTTCACCGTCCGGATGAGTGCCGTCGCGACTCCCGCCGTCACGGTCGTAAGCAACCGGCTTTTTTGAAAATAGCGTTGCATTCGTGGACTGCGCGTAATGGTCGACAGAGCCAAAGGCCGGGGATGTTAGTCGGCGAGCGGACCGAAAAGCAACTCCCTTGACGGAGCATTCCTCAGGGTACGCAGCGGCGGAAAATTACATAGCGAGAGGCAGGCCGGGCTCAGATGCAACGTGCACGTTGTTCCGGTATTTCGTCGCGTTCAACCGGCTCTCAGCTGTAGGTTTGTCTTCTGCCTTTCGTTGCGCATGGCTTCGCGGAAAAGTGGCAATCGCATGAGGCGATCTCCCTCCTCGTCTGCCATCATCCATATGGTTTGCCTTTTTTCCAATATATATTGGAAGGCTGCAGCGGCATTATGTTCGAGAATGTCGTGGGTGTTATCCACAAGATCGGCGAGCTTAATGAGTTTAGCTTCCCACGGCGCGTGGGAAAGCCGCCAAGCTCACTTTTCGATTGCCGGGCTCATCGTCCGTGAGCCAATAGACGAGCTTCGCAACATCAGTGCCGAAAACATCGATGAGTTCGCCAATGTTGGTATCGGTTTTCTCGACGTATCGTGAAGATAGGCGGCTGCGAGAACAACCTTGGCGGTAACACCGTGGCGTTCGAGAATCGTGGTTACGCTGTCGAGGTGCGCTGTATAGGCCGTGCCATCGTATTTTCGCGTCTGATGTCTGTGTTTATAGGCCGCGAATGTCTTTGCTTTTTGAACCAACGTCATAAATTGGCTCTCTCTCTTGTTAGACGATTAGCGCAAATCCCAAAACGATCAGAATTGTCAAGGTGGAGATGACAAAGGCGGAGATGAGCGCGATGAAAAGATAATAGCCGTCGGAGCCGTCGGGTCTTATTGCGTGCGGCCTCATCGCGTGGGCACGATGTTTTTCAAATAGCTTTTCCATGATCGTACGCTTGAACGAGGACATGTCTTGGGCGGAATAATCGACTCGAACGCTTTTCTCGGAACTCTGTTCCAGCGGTGCCTGTCGAAGCCTCGGACGAGACCTGCGGTTCAAAACCGCGCTTTAGCCGCTTAATTGGTCACGGGCTGTCCGGGTGCCTGCACTCGATCAACCGACGCACCGATGTGCCGTTCCATGGCTGGCGATTTTGGAGCAAGATCCGTCGTGCCGTGCCGGTCTTCGAGAAACCTTCTGTTGTGCAAGACGTTAGAGAGAAGCGGTGCGTTGCGCCAAAGCTGTACCATGGAGTTCCACTCATTTTGAGATCATCAATGCTGCGTTCGACGCTACTCTGTTCAGGCCAGTGCAATCAGCGTAAGACCACGAGTCGCGGGGGCAAACCCTGCAAAAGTTTATCTTGAGAGATCTCTGCTGATGGGCATTTTTGCCGCCGCTTCCGAGTTGCTGGAACTCAGCACGAAGCTGCACCGTCTCATTCCCCCCCGCACTGGTGAAGTCGATCACACGTTGGAATTGCGGGAGGAGCGTTTTCGCCACCTTCTCCGCTACGCACGCGACAATTCGCCTTTTTATCAGGCAAGGCTGGGCAAAATCGACGTCGACACATGCGCGCTCGAAGACCTTCCGACGCTAAGCAAGGCCGAGATGATGGCCAATCTCGATAATGTCTTTACCGATAGAACGCTGCGCCGCTCGGAGATTGAGGACTTTATCGCGGACCATGCCAATCTCGGTGTCTATTTCAAAGGAAGGTACGCACTGTGCCATACGTCGGGCAGCCAGGGCCAACCGGCGCTGGTCGTTCAGGACAAGCACGCGATCATCACGAGCTTTGCGGCTCAGTTCGCGCGGGGCAACAAGGTCAAACGTAAGTTTCTGCCCCACATCGGACGCCTCGTTAATCCGGCGCGCATGGTGATCATCACGCAGCGTCCGGGATTTTACCCGAGCAGCACGTTCTTCAATTATTTTCCGCGCGTAGCGGCGCCATATCTGAAGTTGCAGCGGATGTCCGTTTTCGACCCCGTCGAAGAGATCGTCCAACGCCTAAACGATTTCCAACCCACATTTATAACCGGCTATACGAGTTCACTCGAATTTCTCGCGCGCGAGCAGGAAGCGGGCCGTCTGAAATTGCGTGAGGGCGGCAAGCTCGAACAAATGAACAGTATGAGCGAACCGCTTCCCGCCGATGTGGCTGAGCGTATTGAAAAGGCTTTTGGCGTTCACGTTACCAATAGCTACAGCATGGCCGAGTGCATGGCGCTCAGCTGCGGGTGTCCGGTGTGCCGCGGCAGCCACCTGAATAGCGATTTGGCAATTCTTGAGGTCGTGGACGGCAACAACCGGCCAGTGCCGAACGGCACCCCAGGAGCCAAAGTCTTACTTACCAACCTTTACAACTTCGTCCAGCCCATCATTCGTTATGAGATAGATGACATCGTCACTATGAGCGCGAAGCCGTGTGCATGCGGGAACCTGCTGCCACTGATTGAATCCGTTCGTGGAAGAGCCAAGGATCAGCTTTGGATCGAGATCGACGGTCGGAGCCGGGAACTGCCGATCTACGTCTTTCTCGCGGCGCTCGACAACGAGACCGACCTTGCCGAGCACCAAATTCTGCAGACCGGCGTCAATACGTTCGTCCTGCGCGCAGCCCCGCAGGAAGGTAAGCAGCTCTTATCCGAGCGTTTGCGGAATTATGTCATGCAATCCCTTGCCAGCGAGGGGTTGGCCGACGTGGTCAAACTTGACGTGGAGATCGTCGATCGCATCTTACCGGACAAATCGGGGAAGGTCAGGCGCGCGAAAAACCTCATCGGCCCGCCTCCGGACGGGAGCCCGCCAACGCCTCAAAACGCATCTCGCGTGGTTGCCTGATCGGATTGATTGTATTTCAGGAACGCCATCTCGCGGCCGTGCGTTGCTTTATAAAGCAACGTCCAAGGATTTGCGCGATGAGACTACTTTTCGCTGTTTCTGCCGTCGCCATGCTGAGTGCGGCATTGCCGGCCCTCGCTGATACCAATGCCGGGCCTTCTACCCCCCAGGCACCAGTGTCTCCGAGTGTTCCAAATCCGCCCGCGACGACGAACAATCCCCCAAACAGCAACGGGACGGTTCCGCGTCCGACGCCGCCGTCAAACATTAACCCGCCCGCTGGCGGCAGTGCAGCGTCCGGTGATAGCGCGGGAACGACGGGAATTTCGGGACCCTATAATCCGACACCGCCGTCGGTAGGAGATGGCTCCGCCGCACAGTAGACGGAGCCATTTGCATCACAGACCGAAATTAGGCCACGCGCTCAATGGCGACTTCATCCACGGCATCGAGCGCGCGAGCGGAATAAACGAGTGCTGCGCCGGCATTCATGGCGATTGCAACGCCGAGCGCTTCGGCGACCTCTTCTTTCGTCGCGCCATTTTCGACGGCCTTCTGCGAGTGGACTGAAATACATCCATCGCAGCGGGTCGTGACAGCAACGGCGAGGGAGATGAGTTGGCGCGTCTTCTCATTGAGATGACCGGTTTTTGCACCAGCGCCGCTGGCCATCATATATCCGCCGACGGAGTCGGGTGAGAGTTTTCCCAGCTCTCCGATGCGCCCGATCAGAGCGTCGCGATAATTTTTCCAATTCATGATCGACATATCTTTCCTCCATTTCCATTTTGCTACTTTGTGGATCTTGCGAGTGGTTAATGACGTACCATCCTTCTAGTTGGTAGGCATGTGAGGCAAAAATTATTTCCCTAGACTATCAACGGACTGCTTGAACGCGGGTCGAATTACCGACGGATCTTTAAGCGCCCAAGCAACCACGCTCGCGCCTTGTAGTGTGCTCAAAAGAAGTAACGCGGATTTGCGCGGGGAAGAATTGAGGTGCAGTTGATCCTGCGCGACGCCTTCTCGCAAAGTCGCTTCAAGCCACTCCGTGTGGATTTCGAAAAATTTCTTGACGCGTTGTTGCATCGAAACGGGCAAATAGGCGACGTCGGCCGCGAGGGCGCCACAGAGCGGCATCAGCCCATCTCGGAGGCTGCCTGCGAAGAAGTCCCCATAGGTCAGGAGTTTGCTTTTTGTGTCAGCGCGTTTCGCGGACAGTGCATCGAGTTCGTTTGTGAAGCGATCGAGATAGGAATCGATGAGTGCGTTACCGAGGCCTTCTTTCGTCGGGAAGTGATGATGAATACTCGCCTTCCGGATTCCAATGCGATCGGACAAATCAGCATAGCTGAATGCGGCATAGCCTTTGGTTCGAACAAGAATCTCGGCCTCGGCTAAAAGGGCTGATCGCGTGTCCGTGTGCATCATGGTTCTTTGCTTACCTACCAACAGGTAGGTAGTCAAGGCTGCAAAGCGCAGGCGTGAGAAAATTGCTTAAATGTCCAGTGGTGTGCGGTGCACGAGCCGCTGAGGTTCAAGACAGTGAAAGCAAACTGGCAGTTTATCGGCGGCGGAACGTTGCAACGTGTGGGTATTGTGCAATGAGTGGAACTCTACGGTGACGGTGGAGTTACTAACATTCGTCTTCCGATGTGGCGTGCGCGCTTGGTTTGGGATGCGATTGGAAACGCACGCGCAGGGCTTTGCTATCTATTTGTGTCTTCCGGATTGAGGATATGCGCGTTATTCTGGTGCAACAGACTCGATCATTCGGTAGAGTGTGATCATGCAAATCAGTCGCCGAGGTTTCGTAAAACTCAGTGCGGCGACCCTTGCGGCATCGACGATCGATGCGCTGGGCTTTGGCGGTGCGAGAGAAGCGCTAGCGGCGTCTGTCCGCCCGTTCAAATTGGCGGCCGCTTCCGAAACCAGGAACACGTGCACATATTGCTCGGTCGCGTGCGGCATCCTCATCTATAGCATGGGCGACCGCGCGAAGAATGCGCGCTCCAACATCATCCACATCGAGGGCGATCCCGATCATCCCGTCAATCGCGGCACGCTTTGCCCGAAGGGGTCGGCGCTCCTCGACGTCGTGCACGCGCCGACGCGTCTGCAAGTTCCGAGGTACCGGCCGCCCGGTGGGACTAAATTCGAAGAGGTTACGTGGGACTGGGCGCTCGATCGCATCGCGCGATTAATGAAAGACGATCGAGATAGGAATTTCATCGCGAAGAATAAGCAAGGCACGACGGTCAACAGGTGGATCAGTACCGGCATGCTCGCGGCCTCAGCCTCGTCGAGCGAAACCTCGTATCTCACTTGGAAGGTGGCCCGGTCATTCGGGATGCTGGTCTTCGACAATCAGGCACGTGTCTGACACGGACCGACGGTGGCCAGTCTGGCTCCAACATTCGGTCGCGGTGCAATGACCAACACCTGGCAGGACATCAAGAATGCCAATCTGGTCATCGTCATGGGCGGCAACGCCGCGGAAGCGCATCCGTGCGGCTTCAAGTGGGTCATCGAAGCGAAGATCGAGAACGGCGCGAAGCTTGTCGTGGTCGATCCGCGGTTTACACGCACGGCGTCGGTCGCCGATTATTACGCGCCGATCCGGCCGGGGACCGATATTGCGTTTCTCAACGGCGTCATTCGCTATCTGCTCGAAAAAGATAAGATTCAGCACGAGTATGTGCGCGCCTATACGAACGCCGGACTGATCGTCAAGGAGGGTTACGGTTTCGAGGACGGACTTTTCAGCGGGTACGATCACGAGAGGGGTGACTATGATAAGTCGAGTTGGGACTATGAGCTCGACGACCAGGGTTTCGCCAAGGTCGATGATACCTGGCAGCATCCGCGTTGCGTGATGAGCCTTTTAAAGGCGCACGTCGCTCGCTACACGCAGGAAATGGTCTCGCGGATCTGCGGCACGCCGCGGGACAAGTTTCTGCATATCTGCGAGATGGTCGCTGCGACGGCGGCGCCCGATAAGGCGATGACAAGCCTTTTTGCGCTCGGATGGACGCAGCATTCGGTCGGCTCGCAGAACATCCGCACAATGGCGATGGTTCAGCTTCTGCTCGGCAATATCGGAGTTGCAGGCGGGGGCATGAACGCGCTGCGCGGCCACTCCAACATTCAGGGGCTGACGGACGTCGGGCTGCTGTCGAACCTTATGCCAGGCTACATGACGCTGCCTGTCGATGATGAAGTGACGTTCGATGACTATATGAAATCGCGGCTCTATAAGCCTCTGCGGCCCGGCCAGACGAGCTATTGGTCGAATTACCGGAAGTTTTTTGTGAGCTTCCAAAAGTCGATCTACGGCGATGCTGCGAAGGCTGAAAACAACTGGGCCTACGACTGGCTGCCGAAGCTCGATATTCCGCTGTACGACGTGATCAAAGCCTTCGAGATGATGAATCAGGGCGAGATGACCGGTTACATCTGCCAGGGGTTCAATCCGCAGCAAGCTTTTCCAGATCGCGGGAAGATCCGCCGCGGGCTTTCGAAGCTCAAATTCCTCATTACGATGGATCCTCTCGATACGGAGACATCGCGCTTCTGGGAGAACTTCGGGCCGCAGAATCCGGCCGATTCCATGGCTATTCAGACAGAAGTCTTTCAATTGCCGACGACTTGCTTTGCTGAAGAGGACGGGTCGCTCGTCAACTCTGCACGCTGGCTTCAGTGGCATTGGAAAGCCGCCGACCCGCCCGGGCAAGCCAAGTCCGATATCTGGATCATGTCCGGAATCTTCCATCGCATACGGGAACTCTATCGGAAGGAAGGTGGCGCGTTCCCTGATCCGATCGTGAATCTCACGTGGAATTACACGAATCCAACGGAGCCTGCGACTGCGGAACTTGCGAAGGACATGAATGGGCGTGCGCGCGCCGACCTAACGGATGCCTCCGGCGCGGTCGTGAAGAAGGCGGGGCAGTTGCTTGATGGGTTCGCGCAACTGCGCGACGACGGCACAACGGAATCTGGATGCTGGATCTTCTCGGGATGCTACACTGAGAAAGGCAATCAGATGGCGCGGCGGGATGCTTCCGATCCGCGTGAGCAAGGCATCGCGCCGAACTGGGCCTGGGCTTGGCCTGCGAACCGGCGCATTCTCTATAATCGGGCGAGCGCCGACGTTCAGGGCAATCCATGGAACCCTCGAAAGCCGATTATCCAATGGGACGGCTCGAAATGGGTCGGCGTTGATGTCCCCGATTATGGTGTGACGGTAAAGCCTTCCGACGGCGTCGGTCCCTTCATCATGAACGCCGAGGGTGTTGGGCGACTGTTCGCGCGTGAATTGATGGTTGAGGGACCGTTCCCGGAGCATTACGAGCCGCTCGAATCCCCGGTTGTGAATGTTCTGCATCCGAAGGTCAGCACGAACCCGGTTGTACGCGTGTTTGCAGACGATCGCGCGGCATTCGGATCGCCGTCAGAGTTTCCTTATGTTGCGACCACGTACCGATTGACCGAGCACTTTCATTTTTGGACCAAGCACGCCCTGATCAATGCGATCCTGCAGCCGGAGGAGTTCATCGAGATCGGTGAAGCATTGGCCAAGGAGAAGGGTATCGCCCAAGCAAGCTGGGTTCGGGTCGCTTCGAAGCGCGGTCAAATGATTTGTAAGGCGTACGTGACGAAACGGATCAAGCCACTGACGATAGACGGCAAGACCGCCCACGTCATCGGAGTGCCGTTGCATTGGGGTTTCACCGGACAGGCCAGGAAAGGGTACGGCGCCAACACGTTGACGCCGTCGGTAGGCGACGCCAACACTCAGACGCCGGAATTCAAGGCGTTTCTCGTAAACATCGAACCGAGTAACGGTCCAGAGGTTTGACGGAGCCGTTGATGGCTGATCTGCAATCACAAGACTATATCCGGAGATCGGCGACGACGCTGACGCCACCGTCGGTGCGCAGCTACGAAGATCAGGTTGCGAAACTCATCGATGTGACGCGCTGCATCGGCTGCAAAGCGTGCCAAGCGGCGTGCATGGAATGGAACAACCTTCGAAATCCTGTCGGAACGTTCGAGGGCACCTACGATAATCCTCTGGATCTGGACCCGGCGACGTGGACGCTCATGCGGTTCACGGAATACGAGAACGACAAGGGCGATCTCGAATGGCTGATCCGCAAGGATGGCTGCATGCACTGTGAGGATCCGGGTTGTCTCAAAGCATGTCCGGCGCCCGGTGCGATCGTCCAATACGCGAACGGTATTGTCGATTTCATCAGCGAGAATTGCATCGGCTGCGGTTATTGCGTCAAGGGATGCCCGTTCGATATTCCTCGCATCAGCGCCGTCGATCACAAATCGTACAAATGCACGCTCTGCTCGGACCGGGTGGCCGTCGGGTTAGAGCCTGCATGTGTGAAGGCATGTCCGACCGGCGCGATTCTGTTCGGATCGAAGAAGGATATGACCGATTGGGCAGACGAACGCATCGTCGAACTCAAATCGCGCGGCTTTGAGAATGCCGGGCTTTACGATCCGCCGGGCGTCGGCGGCACGCACGTCATGTATGTTCTGCATCATGCGGACACGCCGTCTATCTATGCCGGGCTGCCGGAAAATCCGAGGATCAGCGCGACCGTCGAATTCTGGAAAGGGCTCATAAAACCAGTCGCGCTCGCCGGAATTGCTGCCTCAGCGATAGCAGGCTTCCTGCATTGGGTGGTCATGGGGCCGAATGAGGTGCAAGTCGAAGACGAACTCGAAGCGCAGGAAGTTCTTGCCTCGGAGCGGAAAAAACGCCGCGCAGACGCGATCGATACTGACGGAGGATCGGCATGACGCGACCGAAGGGAACGCTCATACGAAATCCGACGATTACTCGCATCAATCATTGGATCACGGCGGCTTGTTTCGTTCTGCTGACGCTCTCTGGACTTGCGATGTTCCACCCGTTGCTTTTCTGGCTATCGAACCTGTTCGGGGGTGGTCAGTGGACACGCGCCATTCATCCCTGGATAGGTTTGGTGCTCGTCGTCAGCTATGCGGGCATGATCGTTCAATTCTGGCGCGACAATCTTTGGACAAAGACCGACCTCGAATGGACACTTGCGATCGGTCGCGTGCTTGCCAACGAGGAAGAAAGCGTTCCGGAGGTCGGTCGCTTCAATGCGGGTCAGAAGTTTGTTTTCTGGTCGATGGCGTTGCTCATACCGGTGCTGCTCTTCACGGGAATTCTTATCTGGGACTACTATTTCGAAACGCTGACGTCGGTCGGGACGCAACGCGCCGCGCTACTTATCCATTCACTTGCCGCGATTGCCGCGATTATCATCTGGGTCATCCATGTTTATGCGGCGATCTGGGTCAGAGGCTCGATGCGGGCGATGACGCAAGGCTACGTGACGCCCGGTTGGGCGTGGCGTCATCATCGCAAGTGGTTCCGCGCCCTCGCGGCGACCGGCTCGCCGGGGCCAGAGCCACACGTCGACGACAACAAAACCCGCAAGTGAGAGTGCTTCGATGAAGCAGGGCGGATCACCACCAACCGGCAAGTGGGCCGGCAGTCCGCTCGGGGGCGTTGAGGCGCCTGACCCGATATATTTGCCCGATCCGACATTGAGATTTCTTGCGACGGCCAGCCGTTTTGAATCGCTTGCCAAGGGCCATCCGATGGCAGAGTGGCTTAGGTTCATTGCCGCTGTGTCACGTGCTCAGCACGCTGCGGCGACCTCACTGACGCTTGCAGTTCCGCTCGCCCAGACAGATCTTGAGCAGGCTGTCGAAAATCGTAAGCCGCCTCTCGCACCCACCGAGCAGCTCGATCCTGCTTGGCGCGATGGTTTGGCGATCATGCTCGATAGTTTGGATCACAATGTGACACCGGACGGATCGGCTCGGGCGATAGATGAGCTACGTCGGAACGACGCGAGTGCGATCGAAGCGATCGCCCATGATTTTCTTTGTGAAACCATTGATTCGAGGGAAGCTGTTGCAGCTTTCTACGTCGCGGCTGCCCTTCAAGTTTATTTCACGCTGATGGCGGGATCGTTGCGGGCTAAGGTGCTGCGACTGCTTCCGGAACGCGGCCTTTGTCCATGCTGTGGCTCGACTCCGGTGTCTGGAATTATCACGGCTTCAGGCAAGACGCCGGGAACGCGGTACCTCTATTGCTCGCTCTGCTCGACGGCGTGGAATCATGTTCGAGCGGTATGTATTACGTGCGCGAGTACGGGAGCTCTATCGTTGCGAGGCATCGAAGGGGATTCCGGGGCGGTCAAAGCCGAGGTCTGCGACGACTGTCATACCTACGCAAAGATGCTGTACCAATCCAAGGATTTGAAGGTCGATCCATTTGCCGACGATCTTGCGAGTCTGGGCCTGGACATGATGGTTTCTGATGCCGGCTGGGCGCGTCACGCTCCTAACCCGCTTCTCCTCGCTCGATAGGTTCAGAAGCCCAGGGCGACCGCCAGCAGTCCACCAACAATTCCAAAGACGACGACAGCGGATGCGACGAACATCAGGATCTGCGGCCGGAACGAACGGCCGACCATTGCAAGCGATGGCAGGCTGACGGGCGGTAATGTCATCAGCAACGCTCCGGCTGGGCCTACGCCCATTCCAAGCGACAGCATCGCCTGGACGATCGGCACCTCGCCGGCGGTCGGAATTACAAACAGCATGCCTGCGATCGCAAACGCCACGATCCACCAGACATCGTTTCCGATTTCGGGGCCGATGGTCGGGAAAAGCCAAGCGCGGGCGGCACCGATCACAAGGACGATCACGATATATTCCGGGATCAGGCGGATCGCCATGCGAAAGAAAATATCCAACCAGCGCACAAATATGTTTGCGGCGGTTCTGAGTTCTTCGGATTTGGCGACGAGCTTGACAAGCTCCGCATCCGCTTCAGCGGCCTCTTTTGACGTGACCATCTTATTTACGAGATGGCCGATACCGAACACCATCAAGAGCCCAAGCAAAATGCGCAAAGCCGCCCAGTTCCATCCGAGAACAAAGCCGAGAAAGACGAGCGCCGCCGGATTGAGCACTGTATTGCCGAGCCAGTATGCGATTGCCGCGCCCGGAGAGGCTTGGCGTGCACGCAATCCAACGACAATTGGCGCCGCACAGCATGTGCACATCATGCTTGGGATGGACAACGCGCCAGCAACCACGACGGTGCTAAAACTCGTTTTACCCAGTAAACGTGCTACCCAACCGGCAGGGAGCAGGGCTTGGACGGCGGAGCCCATCAGAAGCCCGAGAACCATCGCCTGCCAGATCGCTTTTCCGTAGGCGAACGCATAGCCGACCGCCGCTTCCAACGATGGGGCAGGGGGCGTGGCGGCCTTTCCCATCAGAATTGAATCGCCAATCGAGTGCTGGGCAGCCGCGACGAAGGATCGATTGTAATAAGGGAACCATTTTACATAAAACAGACCGACGATCGATATCGCGAGGAAGGCCACGACTCCGAGAGCCACGTTGTTGGTTTGCTGCCGGGTAGCGTCCATCGCGTCTCCGCCTTTGCACCAAGACAACCGTAATACTAAGCTATCAAGGGCCCGATCGCGGAGTCATCCTATTTTATGCGGGGCGTTGCATGCCTTTACCGATTCCTCGTTTGACCGATTTGGCACATGGCGGCGGCTGCGGATGCAAACTTGCCCCCTCGGTACTGCAGCAACTTCTTTCAAACCGCTCTTCGGCTGGAGCCTTCGATAAGCTGTTGGTAGGGATAGAAACCGGCGACGATGCCGCCATATGGCAGATCGATGAGGAAAACTGCATCGTGGCGACGACTGATTTCTTCATGCCGATGGTAGATGATCCTCGCGACTTCGGTAGAATTGCCGCCGCGAACGCGATTTCCGATGTGTATGCGATGGGTGGCAGGCCACTATTCGCTCTCGCGATCCTTGGCATGCCGCTCGACAAGCTGCCTGTCGAAACCGTGCGCAAGATTTTAGAAGGCGGAGCTTCGATTTGCGCCGAGGCGGGAATTCCGGTTGCGGGTGGGCACTCGATCGACACGCCCGAACCGATCTACGGCCTCGCGGTTATCGGTTTGACAAAGCCCGCACATGTTCGAAGGAATTCGGGAGCACGTCCGGGCGATGTGCTCATCCTGACGAAGAGCATCGGCGTCGGCGTCTATTCAGCCGCATTCAAGAAGCGCGCTTTGTCGGACGAGGCTTATGCCGAGATGCTATCGTCAGTCACTCTTCTCAACCGCATTGGTGAGACCCTTGCAAAAAACGACGACGTGCACGCCATGACCGATGTCACGGGGTTCGGCCTGTTGGGCCACGCGCTGGAAATGGCGCATGCGCGTGATGTCTCTTTGGATCTCTGCTATGAGCGTGTGCCGTTTTTCGTCGCCGCTGAGACTCTTATTAAGGCCGGTTACAAGACCGGAGCTTCCGCGCGCAATTGGGCAAGCTACGGAAATGACGTCACGTTGCCGCCGGACTTTCCGGACTGGAAAAAATCGCTTCTTACAGATCCGCAAACCTCGGGCGGTCTGCTCGTCGCTTGCGCGCCGGAGCGAGCAGGTGTGCTCTGCGAGCAAATCAAATCGGATGGTTATCCCTGCGCGCGCATCATCGGGTCTGTGTCCGGAGGTCTTCCACAGGTTCAGGTTTCATGACTATCCTTGGCGATTCTTGGAGAGGGGTGGCGGAGGAGGATGGGAGTCGAACCCACCTGGGACAGGCTCGCTGCCCCACTCGGATTTGAAGTCCGAACGCCCCACCGGGGACGGTTCTCCTCCATCGGCCGTGGCGGAGGAAAGCATGAAGCTTCCAAACAAGTCCAGCCGGTGCTCGTTCAGCTCGCGCAGGTCTCCCTTGCGAAGGGTGACGCCGTGCCTGTCGAAGAACTCGAGGATTTGGATCGCGACCTTGCGCCCATTCGAAAGCCGATCGCGCAGATCAGCGGCGGTGAAGCATCCTGTTTCCGAGTTGTGGCACAGATCGAGAGCGGTCGTCAGTATTTCAAGAATGGTCTTGCGCAGAAAGAAATGATCGTGGGCGATTTCATCCGTCCAACCGACTCGTCCGGTGAGTTTTAGCAGCCGTCTGACATCGGCTTCCTCATGGTCGATCATTTTCGCAATGTCGCGCACGCGAGGCGGACGGAACCGCTCGCCGCCCCCGAGAAGCGGCATAATCGTTTGCCACGTCGCTGTGTCTTCCATGCTCAACTGGACTCGATGCGACGCCAAGCGGACGAAGGCGCCATCGAGAACGATGTTGCCATGTTCAGCGATAATTTTGAGGGCGGTGAGGAACGCCGGCTTGGGCAATCTTGGCTGGAGCAATAAACGCAGTTGCTCGCGCCCGATTCCCTGCCGGTCGGGATTGTCAGTGTGGAACGTTCTTAGACGATTCTGCAGTCCGCCGAGGAATGTCTGCCAGGACTCGCGAGAGAGCGCGACGATGCCATCATCTGTGCGCAATGGTACAATCGAGAGCCTGTTGATCAGGCGCTCGATTTGCTCGGCTGAAAGCGCCCGGTCGCGTGCGAAGGCAGTGAGATCTACTGCGTGGGCTGGGACGGCCAATAAACGCGTCAAAGACTTTACGGGATCACTGATTGCGAGCGCAGCGCGTTGGGCTTGCCTTTCCGGCGTGCGTCGTTTCCTTGCCGGAGGACGAAGATCAATGAACGTGCCGCCGCCGATCGTTCGCCGCCCGGACACGTCGCGAATAATAAAGCGGTCGGGCACGGCCGCAGCGATCGGCCTATCGAGAACGAACTGCGCTTCAGCCGTCGCGCCGGGCACTATCGGTTTGTCATCGAGCAATGCGACGTGTGCGCCAATCTCGCATGCGGCGTGATGGAGGCGAACGGGTGACCATTGTCCTAGAGGCTTTTTTTCGTGGGGTAACACGCGGACAATAGCATCGATGCGTTCGGTCGGCGCGTGGATCTCTGGATCGAGCACAACATCGCCGCGATGGATCGAATCTTTCGAGATTTCTGGTCCTGCCAGATTGAGTGCACACCTGTCGCCCGCTCCGCCAGACTCGGCCGGGCTGTTCTGCGCATGTATCGAACGCACGCGCGCCATCAAACCGGATGGGCTCACGCAAACGTCGTCGCCGACGTTGATTCCCCCCGAAAGAACGGTGCCGGTTAAGACCAAACCTGTTCCTTGAAGGATGAACGCTCGGTCGACAGCCAGGCGAAAACGTCCTTCGGGCGAGCGTCGACCGATTTTTCTAGCAGCGTCGACGAGCCGTTGTCGCAGATCGTCGATTCCTTCGCCGCTAACGGCGGAAACAAAAACGATGTCTGCTTTTTCAAGTGTCGTTCCGGAGAGCGCGGTTCGGATTTCGGCTGATACTCGCGCCTGCTGCCCATCCGTTGCGAGGTCGCTTTTTGTGACGACGATGATGCCATTCGAAATTCCCAGAAGATCGATGATCGAAAGGTGTTCGAGTGTCTGAGGTTCGATGCCGTCGTTAGCGGCAACGGTCAACATCGCAAAGTCGATGCCGCTAGCTCCGGCGACCATCGTGCGGACGAAGCGCTCGTGCCCGGGTACGTCGATGAAGCCGAGTGTCCGCCCCTGCGCGGTTCGCAGATAGGCAAAGCCGAGATCGATGGTAATCCCGCGCGCTTTTTCTTCCTTGAGACGGTCGCCTTCAACGCCTGTCAGCGCTCTAACAAGAGCAGTTTTTCCGTGGTCAATGTGTCCAGCTGTGCCGATAATCATGATGGGCTAGGGCGGCTCGGCCCGAGAACGGGTTTTCATTACGGAAAGGCGCCGCAATCGAGCGACGTTAGTGCTGACAGGAACGCGGCTTCATCCGTCAGGCCCCTGACATCGAGAACGAGGCTGCCATTCTCTATTCTGCCGACAATCGGGCGGTCGAGGGTGCGCATCGCCGCCGTGAGTGTGTCAATTGAATTTCCAGATCCCGTCTTCGCCTGGATTCGGACCCCGGCGCTCGGCACCGTTGTCAGTGGCAATGCTCCCGATCCGACTTGGCTTTGGCAATCGCAAACGTCGACGACGAAAGCTGCTCCAAAAAATTCGGATATTTTGACCGCGATGCGTTCAGCCTGGGTCCGGATGTCCGAGTGGGGTCTTGCAATCAGCTTCAATGTGGGAATTCGTTCAGCGAGGCGATCTGGATCTCGATACAACTTCAGCGTCGCTTCGATGGCGGCCAAGCGGACCTTATCGACGCGCAGCGCGCGCTTCATCGGATTATGATTGATCGCCTCGATCCATTTCCGTTTGCCGACAATGAAACCCGCTTGTGGGCCGCCGAGAAGTTTGTCGCCGGAAAAAGTCACGACGTCGGCATATGCAGCAGCCTCACGGACTGTGGGCTCTTTTTCAAGCCCGTAACGAGTCAGCTCCACGAGCGTGCCGGACCCGAGATCGTGCGCCACTGGAACTTCGGCTTGTTTTGCGATGGCTGCAAGGTCGCGCGCGCCGACTTCGGTGGTAAATCCCATGATGCGGTAGTTCGACGTGTGAACCTTCAGAATGATACCGGTATTCGGCGTCAGCGCAGCTTTATAATCGGCAGGATGCGTGCGATTGGTGGTGCCGATTTCGATCAGGCGCACACCGGCGCGCTTCATGATGTCGGGCATGCGAAAGGCGCCGCCGATTTCGATCAATTCGCCGCGCGAGACGATTGCGTCCCGACCCTCGGCAAGCGTGTTCAACGTTAGAAGAACCGCCGCTGCATTGTTGTTGACGACGGTTGCGTCTTCTGCACCTGTCAGATCGCAGAGAAGGGCTTTCACGTGATCGTCGCGTTCGCCGCGTTTGCCGCTTTTCAAATCGAATTCGAGAGCGACGGCGTTGCGCATAGCTTCGGTCGCGGCCGTTATTGCTTCTTCTGCTAGAACTGCGCGGCCGAGATTGGTGTGTAGAATCGTACCCGTCAGGTTGAAGACGGTGCGAAGGGTTGATCTGTCGGCGTCGGTGAGGCGAACAAGAGCTTGTTGCGCAAGACGTTCAGGTGATGGGGCCGACGAAAAACCAGCCTTTAGGGTGGAACGTGCGTGCTCAAGTTCGGAGCGTATGGCGTCCACTGTTGCCCCATGACCGAAGCGCTCTATCAGCATCAACGCTTTGTCGGTCTTGAGCACCGTGTCGACCGACGGCAGATTGCGCAGCCTGGGTGCTATTCGACTTTCCACTGCGGCCTCGGACGCAAAAGCAGGTCAGAGGAGCATACACTGCGCTCCGCCGCCAGCAAGCTCGGAGCTATCCGGCTGCGAATATTGGAGGTCCTTCTAGGTAATGAAGGGCTTTTCGAAAGCCCTGACGTGGAGCGGGCGAAGGGAATCGAACCCTCGTATGCAGCTTGGGAAGCTGCCGTTCTACCATTGAACTACGCCCGCGAGCCGTTCTCGCGACGCGGGTTTTGCCATGTTTCCAGGCTTGGCGCAAACGGACGTTTTAGCTCGCAGGGATATTCGTGTTTTGTCAATTCGGCCACCTAGCCGGGACGGATTTTGCGATAATCGACGTTCAACTTTTGGCCATGCGGCAGCCTTATGATAAGCAATTATGCTTCGCGGCTTTCGGCCCGCTGGGTCGTTGGAGGGGTAGCAATGAAGATGGTAACCCGCTTTGCCCGTTGGGCGATAGTTGCCGTGTCTCTCTTCGGGAGCGGTGCGGCCTTTGCGGATGAAACGAATTCCAAAACGGCCCAGCATGGGGCGGTCGCGACAAATTCATTATCACCGGATGCGTTAGGGCGCGATCCGCTGCTCCAGCAGCCGG
Source organism: Hyphomicrobium sp. (assembly GCF_035548195.1). GTDB lineage: Bacteria > Pseudomonadota > Alphaproteobacteria > Rhizobiales > Hyphomicrobiaceae > Hyphomicrobium_B. Next base: position 62,419 of record NZ_DASZTY010000034.1, on the reverse strand, counting down.
CGAGCGATGATCTTTTCTCCCGCGTCGATGCGCTTGAGGCATCCCGTGCAACTGTCGAGCAGAAATCCAAGCCGCCGATCAGTCTGAGCATCAGCGGCTGGGTGGATCAGCAGGTAACGTACACACATCAGTAAAAAAAATCTGCCGGGCGTGCTCTCGGCAAGCTCCGGCAGACGTGCCGTTACGTATATGAACTATTTTCTGCTCGCCAGAAGGTCTCGAATTTCTTTCAGATAAATTTCGGACTGCGGCGGCGACGGGGGGGCTTCGGCGGCCTTCGGCTTTTTCATGTGATTAATCGCCTTGACGAGCAGGAAGATCGCGAACGCGGTGATCAGGAACTTGATTACGGCATTGAGGAATATGCCATATTTGATCAAAACCGGATTTGTAGGTGTCGGAATTTCTACGGCAAGCTTGGAGAAATCTATCCCCGCGAGAACGTAGCCGATCGGAGGCATGATAATGTTGTCGACGAGGGTTGCGACGATCGGGGCAAATGCGGCGCCCATGATCACGCCGATGGCGAGATCGACGACATTACCGCGCATCGCGAATTCTTTGAATTCGTCTACTATTTTCATTGCTGTCGTCCTTTCCCGCGTATCTGGGTTCGGCAAGTTTCGTGCGTCAAGGGCATCCTAGCCTCTCAGTCAGGTCTGGTGTGCTATTTAGATTGACAGTTGCTCAAGGTTGCGCCGTCAGAAATTTCCTCCATGCCTTCGCTCGAATCACGCCTCAATCTTAGGCAATGAGACTTTGAGCAGCAACGAGTAGCCGGTCCGAGTGTCGGCCCTCATTGGACAAACGGCCAAGACACCGGCCATAGTCGGGCTTGGTCGCGGGCATGGCGGCAGTCGGAGCCGATCGGGGGACGGAAATGATCGAACGGAAAGAGCGCAAACCGTATTGGCGACACACGAAATGGCAGGTGCTCGCCAGCCTCATTCCATTCTTTGCCATCGTCATGGTCTTGCCGCTCTATGCCGATCAGTTGAATACCAACCGGTTCCTTGGTTTTCCGCTGGGATATTTTCTCGCCGCCCACGGTTTTTTTGCGATCGCCGTCGTGACGGTCGCGAGCTACGTCAACCGGCAGAACGCCATCGACCATTGGCACGGCGCTCACGAAGATACGTGAGGGCGCCATCATGATGTTTGGCGCGCGCGCGAGGGTCGTCAACCCGCGTCTCGGAACATACTTCAGCATTTTCGCCGCGCTCTTTACGGCGCTTTTTTTGCTTGTTCTGATTTTCGAGCAGCTGAGCCTTAGAGAGTCGCTTTTACGCCTTGCCTTCTTTGCCGGGCCGATCTTGATCTATGCAGCCATCGGATTAGCAGTCGGTTCTAACGACGCGCTCAATTATTTCGCCGCCGGCCGGCGCGTGCCTGCGGCTTACAACGGTCTGCTGCTTGCGGCTACGGCGCTCGGTGCGACGTTTGTCGTCGCCGGAACCGGTGCCTTTTTCTTCGCGGGCTTCGACGCGCTCGTTCTGCTGATCGGAACGCTTACGGGGTTCGTCGTGATGGCGATCACGCTTGCTCCGTTCTATCGGAAGTTCGGCGCGTTTACGGTTCCGAGCTATCTCGGCCGGCGTTTCGAAAGCAAGCCGCTGCGGATGATATCTGCTGCGGTTGTCGCCGTTCCGATGCTTCTCGTCCTTTCGGCGGAGCTTCGCATGGGATCGAGCGTCGCTTCGCGGCTTATCGCGCTCAATCCCAACCTTATCGTTTGCGTGCTTGCTCTGAGCGTTGCGATTACGATCGCGCCGGGCGGCAAGCGCTCGTTCACGTGGGCCGGCGTCGCGCAGTCGCTCGCGCTCTTTCTTGCTGTACTTGGCGTTGCCACAACAGTCAGCGTCATCGTCACCAGTTTGCCGATACCGCAGCTCGCGAATGGACCGATTGCACGAAGCCTCGTTCGAAACGAGGTCAACGAAGGGCTTCAGCTCGTCAATGTCTGGCCGTTGGCGTTCGATTTGCCAGGAGAGGGATTTGCCGCGCTAGCCAAGCCGTACAGTCAACCGTTTGGCGCGGTCGGTATTCTTGGTTTCGGGCTCGCCATTCTGGCGATCGCATCGGGCATCAGCACCGCGCCCTGGCTTTTGCCGCGCGTTGCCACATCTCCCAGCGTCTACGAGGCCCGCAAGGCTCTTGGCTGGGCAACGGTGTTTTCCGGGTTAATACTTCTGACCGTTTCGTCGATTGCGATCTTCATGCGGGACTTCGCGCTCGACGCGGTCATGAGCGAACGTCTGGGACCGCTGCCGAAATGGCTCTATGACGCTGCGACGGCTCACCTCGTCAGCTTCGATCAGACGGCGACCCGGCTGGCGTTCAACGGTCTCAAATTTGATCGTGACGGTGTGCTTTTTGCGCTGCCGGTTGCGACGGGGCTGCCGAAGGCTTTCGACTATTTACTTTTCGCCGGCGCTCTTGCCGCTGCCCTTGTCACGGCGGGTGCAACGATGGTCTCGCTCGCAGCCGTTCTTGGCGAAGACGTCGTTCAGGGAATGTCATGGGAACCCGCACGGGCCGAGACGCGGGTGTGGCTGACGCGCGGCTTTATCGGCATCGTTGCCATTTGCGGTGCGTCATTGACGCTTGTGGCGCCGACCGATCCCCTGCGGCTGGTTTTATGGGCGTTATCCTTGACCGGCGCGAGTCTTTTTCCCGTTATGGTATTGTCGATCTGGTGGAAGCGGCTGACAGCCAACGGCGCCATCTTTGGGGTCGTTTCCGGGTTTATTGCAGCCTCGCTCGCGATACTTATGAGCGAAGTCGGGCTGATTACGACCCCAAGCGCGATTTCCGGAATCCTCGCGTTGCCGATTTCGTGGGCCATGGCGATCGCAGTCAGTTTACTCCGGCCAGAGATGACGCGCCATACGCTGGAAATCGTACGTGATATTCGAGTCCCGGGCGGAGAAATCATCTACGATCGGGAGATGCAGCGTCTGCAGCTTCGTAAGCATGCGCGGACTTGACGGTTGCGAACTTCCGCACGATGCTGACTGCGGACTTGCTTTGATCTCTTAGCAAACCATTTATTCTCGTAAGATATCGCGCGCGATGCAGCCGCTTGCAGGCGTCACGCAGTCGGCCTTGAGGCGACGGCCGCTCGCCTTATAGAGGGCGTTGTCGAAAGCGGAGTGCTATGACCATCAGAGACCGGCTTGATCTCTATCCGCCAATCGGCCCCTATCGCGAACACCGCTTGCCGGTCAGTGGCGGTCACACGCTCTATGTCGAGGAGTGTGGAAATCCACGAGGCCAGCCCGTACTCATCGTGCATGGCGGTCCAGGTGGCGGCAGCAATCCCACCATGCGGCGCTATCACAACCCTGACCACTACCGGATTGTTCTTTTCGATCAGAGAGGCTGCGGCCGGTCGACGCCGAATGCGTGCCTTGAGAACAATACGACTCAGGATCTCGTCGAGGATATCGAGCGCATTCGTAAAGAACTCGATATCGATCGGTGGCAGCTGTTTGGAGGTTCTTGGGGGTCAACGCTCTCGCTCGCGTATGCCGAGGCATATCCCGATCGCGTGACGGCGCTCATCTTGCGCGGGATTTTCCTTCTCACAAAAGCCGAGCTGCGCTGGTTCTATCAGGACGGGTGTAGTTGGATTTTTCCCGAGGCGTTCGCTGAATTTCAGCGGCTCATTCCGCCCTCGGAGCGGGACGATATGATTGGCGCCTATCATCGCAGACTGACTTCGGACGATCCGGCGACGCAGCTGGCGGCTGCCCAGGCGTGGAGTATTTGGGAAGGGACGACATTGTCCCTCATTCCGGAGCCCGATCGCGTCGCGCGCTTCGGCGCAGATTCTTACGCTTTGGCTTTTGCGCGGCTCGAAAGCCATTATTTCGTCAATAGCGGCTTTTTCCGCCGCGACGGGGAGCTTCTTCTCAATGCCGAACGTCTTCGAAGCATTCCCGGCATTATTATCCACGGGCGGTACGACGTCGTAACTCCGGCAAGAAACGCGGTGATGCTCCATCAGGCGTGGCCGGGTTCGGAACTGCGCATCGTGGGCGCGGCGGGTCATGCGATGACCGAACCCGGTATCGTGCATGAGTTGATCCGTGCCACATGCACTTATTCCGTTGGCGCGACTGATCGCTAGAGCGTCCCCTTCGGAGGAGGTGGTGGGGGCGGTTGGGCGCTGTCGGACGGCGGTGACGGTCCGTCAGGCGGGGGCAACGGCTTGTCTAGGTCTCTCATGCGGTCGCGGACCTTTTTATAGACGCGTTCAAGATAGTCCAGCGCTTGATCGACTTCTTGGTCCGTCGGCAACTGAAGTTTGTTGTCCGGCCGTTCCTCTGGCGTCAGGGGCCGGGCGGTTGCGAGCATTTTTTCAAGGGATTCGACGCGACCTTTCAGTTCTTTGTTCTCCTCTTTCAGTCGCGCGACATCCGTTGGCGTCGTTCCGATGGGGGTGTGGTCCTCTACCGGCGTGCATGCCCAGGCGCTGCCTGTTTGTGCGCACATCGCGACAGCTCCCGTCTGCTTGTCCAGCCTCAAAAATCCGCCGTCGACCGGGGACATCGTAAAGCGATCGCCGGCATTTTCCGCGGCGACTGCCGCGACCGGTGTCGCCAGCAAAGCGAGCGCGATCGGCGCCCCTAGGTAAGTTCTTCGCGCGTCCATTGTGGCTCCTCGCATAATCGAAGGCTTTTCATAGCCGGGGAGTGTGGCAATTCCAGAATAGTCCAAGGACCCCCTTTGGCGCATCTACAAGACGTGCTTGCGCGGGATCGGGGCACATCGCGCGGGGTACGTGCCTTGGAAATGCGCCCTATCCTGCCTGAAGCCCAAGGTCTTAACGCGGTATTTACTGGCGTTCCTCAACGTACCCCAAACTGATTTGTGCTGCGTCTGACGAGATCGCGATTTTTCGCGCGGCACGGATGATCTCCAAATGTCCCCCGCTCGATCACGCGACTGCGCCGGACCGCCAGCGCCGGGCATCGAGGGGACTATGTCAAATCCGGAATTGAGCGCAAATGACGATGCTGGCGGCGCTTCGCCTGGCGCGTTCGGTCAAGAGGATGGCCAAAGCGAACTCAAAGCGCTCATCGATGCAATTGCCGATCAGCTTACCGACGCCGATCGCCGTCACAGCGCGACGCTTGACGAAATGCAAAATCGCATTTCGACGATGGAACATGAAACCGAAACGCTTCGACAGCATGTTCCAGAGCAATTTTCTTCCGCTTTCGATTTGATCGAATCTGGCGTTGCGGAACTCGCCAGACGGCTTGCAGGCTCGGAAGAGGATGCATCTACGAGTGCGTTGAACGCAAAAGCTTCGAACTCCGATGCGATTTCAAGTTCGTTTGAGGATACCGATCCGTGGGATCCTAATGCGGCTGTGGCTCTAACAGATCTCTATGAATCGGGCGCCGGCGACTTTGCTCCGGATTCGCCGCATCCGCGGCGCGCCGCCGGTTCGGCCACACGTGCGGATATCGATCCAGCGTGGCTCGAAAATCGTTTTGCGGAAATCGCCAAAGGGATCGAGCAATCGTTAGCGGAGATCCATCCCGAGCGGGGGTTCCGCGCTATCGGCGATCGGCTCGATCAATTCGAACAGCAGTTCAGCAAAATGTTCGAAGGGGTTGCCAAGCGCTCTGATCTCGATGCGGTACGCCTCATCGAATCGCACGTCGGAGAAGTGGTCAATCATCTCGTCGAAACGCACGATCAATTGACACGTCTCAATGTCATTGAGGAGCAGCTTGCCGGCATTACGCGAAGTCTTGCCGGGATGCCGAATGGTGCATCTGGCGCGCCGATGCCGTTTTCGGATGCGGAGCACAAAGATCCCGTCAGCGAGCTTCGTCCGCTTCTTGAACGTATGAGGTCGGAAAGCCGGAGCGGGGATGAAAATACTGCCGCGCTCCTCGATACGATGCAACAGGCGATGATCCGTCTCTTGGATCGCGTCGACGCGATCGAGATGGCGCAGCATATAAATTCTGATCCTTTCGCCGTGACGAGCCGTCGCGAGGGAACTCAGCCGGAAAATGATGCTTCGGAACGTCCTGCCCTTGAGGTCGACGAGGTCGGTGAAGTGAAAGATTTCGCCGAGCCAGCGAATGGCTTTGAGCAGCAACGCACCGACACGGCTTTTGCAGACGAAGACACAATCGAGCCGGTGAGTGGCGATAGCGAAAAGTTGCGACAGGATTTCATCGCACAAGCGCGGCGCGCCAAAATGAGGCTTTCGGCCGCCGTTGACGACGAAATCGTCATTACATCGCCGTCCGAATCCGACGGGTTCTCTATGTCGTCTTCGGAGGCTGCTCGCGGTTCGGAGGGTGGGCGCCCAATCCGTCCGGCTGCGGTGCGTTCGAAAGCTTCGGGCCCATCCGGACCATCTCCGCGCCTCGTGGTGCTTGCGGTCGCCGCGCTACTGGCGCTAAGCGGGCTATGGTACACGCTTGGTTGGGAGTCCCCTAAACCTGTAAGCGGCCATTCATCGTCACTTGCGCCTTCGCCATCGATATCCGGACCAGCGGCAAGTGCGCGGAGCGAAGGTGCCAAATCAGCGCCAGACCAGGACGGGCAGGCAAACGGCGGGCGGCAGCCAAAGGGATCGGCGCCGCGCGAAGAGGCGGCTCCGAAAGGCGACCAGCAAGGACAGTTGACGCCGAGCGATACGCATGCCGCCAAGACGACTTTGCCTATGATGGGTGTTGCGGTCGATCTCAACGAGCCGGTGACTAAAGCCAGCCTGCAAAAAGCCGAACGCCATCAGGCAATGGCAACTGTATCCGGCGAACTAGGTGACGCGGCCGCGCGGGAAAGCAATTCCTCGATCATTCCCGCTTCGATCGTTCCGACAGAAGCCGAAACGGAGGGCTCGGATGCATCAGCGGACCATCATGATTTGCCGCAACGGATGTCACGCAACGCTCCACTCGACATCCCTCCGGCGACCGTCGGGCCGCTGTCGCTGAGACTAGCCGCAGCCAAAGGCGATCCGTCTGCGGAATTCGAGGTAGGCGCGCGCATGGCCGAGGGGAAAGGTACGCCACAGAACTTCAAGGACGCTGCAAAATGGTACGCGCGTTCGGCTGATCGCGGCTTCGCGCAGGCGCAATATCGATTGGGTACATTATACGAACGTGGTCTGGGGCTAAAGCCGGACCGTAAGCTTGCCGCGGACTGGTATCGCCGCGCGGCGGATCAAGGAAACATCAAGGCGATGCATAACCTTGCCGTACTCAGCGCCAATAAGACCGATGAAGCCCCGGATTACACGACGGCGGCGCAATGGTTCGAGCGGGCGGCCGAGCGTGGTCTGGTCGACAGTGAATTTAACCTCGCAATCCTGTATGAGAACGGACTCGGGGTGAAGCGCGATCTCCGGCAAGCGTTCATGTGGCTATCTCTTGCGGCACGGAACAACGATCCGGCCGCCGTACGGAGGCGGGACATCCTTCGCGGGAAGCTTGCGGCTGATGACATTGCTGCCGCCGAACGCATGATTGCAAATTGGCGGCCTCTCCCGGTTGATCGCCGCGCCAATGACCCGCGCTTGGCAGGCGAAGAGTGGAAGAATAACCCGAAGAACGGTATCGCCGGTTAGCGGAATGCGAGGGTCGCGGGTTGAATGTTCGTCCTGGTTTTGCGTTAGGCTGGCAGTAGGATCGCGTCGAAGTTGACTTGTGCGGCTTGCGGTGCCGGGCGGTTTGGTGTCCCTTAGATGCAGTCTCCGTAACGCCGTCGCTTCCGCCGGCTACCCTGCCGATTAGAACCGCTTGATGACGCTCTATCTGCCGATTGCCGAAATGTCGGTTTCCGTGGCCGTCTTTCTCGCCCTCGGCGCGGCCGTTGGTTTTATCTCGGGACTTTTCGGCATCGGCGGCGGTTTTCTCTTGACGCCGCTTCTGACCTTTCTGGGCGTTCCGCCTGCGGTCGCGGTTGCGACGTGCAACGTTCACGTGGCAGCATCTTCGGTGTCAGGCGCGGTTGTCCATTATCGCCGAAAAAACATCGATGTAAAAATGGCGCTTGTCATGCTGTCGGCGGGACTGGTTGGTACCTCTCTCGGTGTAGAGGTGGTGCGTCTTCTGCGCAAAGCGGGGCTGTTCGAGTTTACCGTTTCGCTCGCTTACGTGACTTTTCTTGGCGTCGTCGGCACATTGACTTTAATCGAGGGGATCAATGCTTGGCGCCATGCGCAAACCGTCGGCGTCCATTCCCCGCGTAAATCCGGACGGCATAACTGGATGGACGGACTGCCATTCAAAATGCGTTTCGTGCGTTCCAAGCTGTACATCAGCATGGTACCGCCGATGGTGATCGGTATGTTCGTCGGATTCGTCTCGGCGATCATGGGGATCGGAGGCGGGTTCATTTTCATCCCGGCAATGATCTATATCCTGAGGATGCCGACGAGCGTCGTGGTCGGGACGTCGCTATTTCAAATCGTTTTCGTTGCGGCTTTCGCGACGGTCCTGCATGCGTGGCAAAACAAGACGGTCGACGTCGTGCTGGCCGCTATCCTGCTGGTCGGTGGTGTGATCGGGGCTCAATTCGGAACCTCCGCAGGAGAGAAATTGAGAAGCGATCATATGCGCATCCTTCTCGGTATGCTGGTGCTCATCGTGGCAGCGCGCATGGGATACGATCTGGTGGCGCCGCCGGCAGATCTCTATTCGCTTGCGCCTCTGAGGGGATCATGAGGCGCTTGCTCAGCTTGGCCCTTTTCGTGCCGCTGTTCTGCTTTGCTGGTACGGCTATTGCCGCCGATGCCAAGGAAAGTGTGGAGGCGGATGCATCGACGCGGCAGGTCGCCATCACGTCAAGCTTCACGGGTACCGAGATTCTGGTTTTCGGAGCGGTGGAGAACAGTGTGCAGCCGAGTGCGGGAGCGGGCACGTACGATGTTGTTGTCGTGGCCGAGGGAACGCCCGCGCCGGTTGTGGTTCGTCGAAAATCGAGGGTCGGCGGATTGTGGATCAATACGGCCTCAATGCGCTTTGCATCCCTTCCGAGCTATTATGCCATCGCTTCGACACGGCCGATTGACGAAATTGCCGATGCGGCGGTGCTTGATGCGAATGCTATCGGTTTTGAGCACGTCCGGATGGTCCCGGCATCGACTGGTGGGACCGCACCCACGGACGCCGATGAGGTTGCAGGATTTAAAAAGGCACTGATCCGTTTGAAGGAGAAGGAGCGTCTGTTCATAAAGTCCGATTTTGGCGTTGCGTTCATTGGCCGGAGTCTTTTTCGCGCAACAGTCGCTTTGCCGCCCAATGTTCCTGTGGGTCCATTGGCGGCACGTATCTATCTTTTCCGGGACGGCAAACTTCTCGGCCAATACAAGAGTAAAGTCACGCTCGAACGCGAAGGGGTCGAACGCTATATTCACGATGCTGCGCAGACACGGCCGTTGTTGTACGGTTTGGTGACTGTGTTCTTGGCAATTACTGCGGGACTGGCAGCAGCGTTCGCGTTTCCGCGATCCGTCTAGCCGCTCAATCGTCTTTCAACAGACGCGGGGCGACCGGATAAAGCCCTTCGTGGCCGAGCATCCAGACGGCGAGCCCGTCCATCCCGAACAAAGGCTCGAAGGCGAGATCGAGAATATTGAGACCGCCGGTGTATGCGCCGAACGCCGGCATCACGAGCCTGCGGCCGTTACCGACGAAGCAAGGCCGGCGCAGCGAGGTTCCGTGTAGCATAAGGCGCGCAGCCGGATGGAAGTGACCTGCGATTTCGTGAGTGACGGCTCCAGGACGCGGTTCGTGACGAAGTGCAATGCCCTCGACCACGATTTCCGGGACGACGTACCCCGCAAGCATACGATCAATCTTCGGATCGTGGTTTCCCGTGATCCAGATCCAATCGCGATCCTCCTGCAGCACGTGCAGGCTTTCGACATCGCTGCGGTCCATTCGTGCGGCGCCGTCGGGGTCGTGAAGGCTGTCGCCGAGTGCGATGACGGTTTCAGGATCGTAACGGTCGATCAAGGCGGCAAGTTTCGCGAGCGTCTCGCGCGTATCGTAGGGTGGCAGCATTTGACCGCGCGCGGCGAAGGCCGAACCCTTCTCAAGATGCAGATCAGCGACGATCAGCGCGCGCTCGGCGGGCCAATAGAGAGCGCCAGATTTGTGCGCTAGGAACGCCTTGCCGCAAATCGAGACGTGCTGGTCTGCGAAGTCATCGAGCCCCATACGCTCCGGCTTCAGCATTCCCATGCTCAGCAATCTCCAATCGCATCGTGTATGAGTACCTCGGCGGCTTCGCGCAGCAATGAGTCGTGAGCATGACCGGCGACGACCTCGCGACCGATCTCAAGCAGCACAGGCACCGACAAAGGCGATACGCGCGGCAACGATTGATGCCTGATTCGGTTCTTGACGCGCGCAAGAAAGTCTCCCAGCCGCCGAATGTCGAGCAATCCTGTTGCCGCGTCGGCCCAAGCGGCTTCGAGCAGGAGGTGGTTCGGATCGTGACGGCGCAGGACGTCATAAATAAGGTCGGTCGACATCGTCACTTGGCGGCCCGATTTGACCTTGCCAGGGTGCCGCCGCTCGATCAGCCCCGCGATCACGGCGGCCAAACGAAATGTGCGCTTCATCAGGTTGCTTTCGGCGAGCCATGCGTCGAGGTCGTCGCCGAGCATATCCTCATCGAATAGACTGCTGAGCGATAGGCGGCCTTGCGCGATCATGTCCGACATGTCGCCGACCGTCCAAAGCGCAAGGGCATAGTCGTTGGCGACGAAGCCGAGCGGTTGGGCGTCCGCCCTGTGCAGACGGCGTGTCAGAAGCATTCCGAGCGTCTGGTGCGCGAGCCGGCCTTCGAACGGGTAAGCGACAAGAAAGTGTCGACCAGCGCGAGGGAACGTCTCGATGAGGACTTCGTCCGTTGCCGGAAGCACCGAGCGCTCGCTTTGCAGGGTCAGCCAGTGGGCAACCGCAGGCGGCAGGCTTGGCCAATCGCGCGGATTGGCTAGCATCGCTCTGACGCGCGCGGCAAGATGTGTCGAAAGGGGGAATTTGTTGCCGCCATAGCTCGGCACCATCGGGTCCTGGGCCGAGGCACGGGACACAAAGACCTCGGTATCCCGCATACCTTCGAAACGAAGAACCTCGCCCGCGAAAACGAACGTCGCGCCGGGCGGCAGTTGCTCGGCGAAGTATTCATCGACTTCGCCAAGAACACGTCCGCCTTGCCGCGCACGTCCAGCCCCGCGGCGCGCCGAGACGAGGTGCACTTTGAGCATCGGGGAGTCAACGATCGTTCCGACGTTCAATCGGTACTGCTGGGCGATGCGCGGATTGGCGACGCGCAACTTGCCGTCGCCGGTTGGTTTGAGCTTGGCGAAGCGGTCATAGTTTTTGAGAGCGTAGCCGCCTGTCGAAACGAATTCGACGGCTCTGTCGAATTGGTTTCGACTTAGTCCGGCGTAGGGAAGCGCGGAGCGGATCTCGGAAAAAAGGGTCGCCGGATCGAACTGTGCTTGGCATGCCATCCCAAGAATATGCTGGGCGAGCACGTCGAGCGCACCCGAGCGCGACAGCACCGCGTCTTGCGCGCCAACTTCCGCCGCTTGTTGCGCGGCGCGGCATTCCAGAACCTCGAAGCGGTTTCCCGGCACGAGGATGCCGCGAGATGGTTCGTCCATGCGATGGTTGGCGCGGCCGATGCGCTGCAGGAAGCGGCTCGCGCCTTTCGGTGCGCCCAGATGGATGACGAGATCGACGTCGCCCCAGTCGATGCCGAGGTCCAGCGTCGACGTGGCGACGACGGCGCGAAGCTTGCCTGCGGCCATCGCGGATTCGACCTTTCTCCGCTGAAGTGCATCAAGCGAGCCGTGGTGAAGGCCAATAGGCAAATTGTCTTCGTTGATGCGCCAAAGCTCCTGAAACGCCACTTCGGCTTGTAAACGGGCGTTGACGAAAACGAGCGTCAGCTTATGGGCGCGAATGGCATTGTAGACCTCGTGCATGGCATAGCGTGCCGTGTGTCCCGACCAGGGGATTTCGTCCTCGACTTCGAGGATGCTGATGTCCGGCTTGGCCCCTCCCTCGACGGTCACGAGATCGGAGAGAAGCGTGGCCGTTTCCGGATGGGTTTGGGAAACGAGATAGCCGCGTAGTTCGCTTGGACGGGCGACAGTGGCCGATAGGCCGACGGTCATCACGTTCGGCGCGAGAGTCCTGAGGCGTGCGAGATCGAGAGCAAGCAAGTCGCCGCGCTTCGACGGGGCGAGTGCGTGCAGTTCGTCGAGAATGATCGTGTCAAGATCGGCGAAGAGATGCGGCGCGTCGGGGTGACTGAGGAGCAGTGCGACTTGCTCGGGCGTCGTCAGCAGGATTTGGGGCGGTTTGACGCGCTGGCGTTGACGGCGCGCGACGGACGTGTCGCCGGTGCGGGTTTCGGTGCGGATGTTGAGACCCATTTCCTCGATGGGTGCGATCAGGTTGCGTGCAACGTCGTTTGCGAGTGCCTTAAGCGGAGAAACGTAGAGCGTGAAAAGTCCGGCTCCTGCTTTCTTGCGCTTTTCTGTTCCAAGAGCGATAAGGCTCGGCAAAAAGCCTGCAAGCGTTTTACCTGCGCCTGTCGGAGCGATAAGGAGCGTCGAGCGGCGATGCTTGGCTGCTTCGAGAAGCGCCAACTGGTGTGCGCGCGGTTTCCATCCGCGACGCGCAAACCATGCTGCGATGACCGGTGGCAGGGTTTTCGACAGGTGAGCGGGCGGGCGCGGCTTGCGCTTTATTTTCTTCGGTGTCGTGAGCGTCATGCTCGATACTAACATTGCGACGCATGATCTCATGCGCCGTTGCAAGCGTGTTAGGCGTTCACAGGCTCTAGCGCAATCGAGGCATCGGTCTTAGAGGAGTTAGAGCGGCATCTCGGCCCATTGTCTGGCCTTCGATCCGCGCAAGGTAGCGATATTTGCGTACCCTCGCCGATGGATAGTGTCGGCGACATGGGCTTTGATTTCGCCAATCAATCCAGGTCCTGCGTAAACCAGACCCGTGTAAAGCTGCAACAGGCTCGCGCCGGCTTCGATTTTTTCGAGCGCTGTCTCTCCGTCGTCGATACCGCCAATGCCGATGAGGGGGATTTTGCCCTCCGTCGCTTCGTAAATGCGGGCCAGCATGATTGTCGATCGCCGGAAGAGGGGGCGCCCTGAGAGGCCGCCTGTTTCTTTGGCTTGGCTATCTTTTAGCCCATCGCGGGAAAGCGTCGTATTCGAGACTGCGATGCCATCGACGGCATGTGCGAGAAGCCGTTCACAGATGGCCGGAATGTCTTCCGTAGCGATGTCGGGCGCGATCTTGACGATGATCGGTCTTCGCGGCTCGCCTTTTGAGGCGCAGCGTTTTCTCGCTTCCATGATACGCGACAACAGTTCTTCGAGTGCCGCAGGCGCCTGGAGGTCGCGCAGGCCAGGCGTGTTCGGCGAAGAGATGTTGACGGTGAAATAACTCGCAACGGAATTAAACGCCTCAATGCCCATCACATAGTCGCCAGTCCGATCGCTGCTGTCCTTGTTAGCCCCGATGTTGACGCCTACGATGCCGGCTCTGTCTTGACGGGCGTTCAGGCGTGCGAGGGCGGCGTCGTGTCCGCCATTGTTGAAGCCGAGCCGATTGATCAAAGCGCGATCGTTCACGAGGCGGAAGATACGTGGCTTCGGATTGCCCGGCTGGGGGCGGGGTGTGACCGTCCCGATCTCGGCAAAGCCGCAACCCATTGCCAGCAAAGCATCCGGAACGCGCGCATCCTTGTCGTAGCCCGCGGCGACGCCAATCGGATTTGGAAAATCCAGACCGAATACCGTTTGCCGCAGAATGGGATTGGCCGTGCCAAGCTGCCGCGGATGGAGTCCCAACTCAAGAGCTCTTAGCGTTGCTTCGTGAGCATCCTCGGGACTGAGCGAGAAAAGCGCAGGCCGGGCAAAGCGATAAAGGGCGCTCAGCATTCGAGCCATTCGTCCTCGATGAAGGGGATACCGTCGGCGTCGAGAGTCAGTGCGCGCTCCCATATCGCTTTTGTCGTTGGAAGATTGCCATAGAGGTGCGGGAAGAGGTCGCCCCCGCGCGATGTTTCCCATCTGAGTTCAGGGCCAAGCTGTCCTTCTTGAAACGCAATGAGAACAAGGTCTGGCGCTCCTCTGAAATGCTTCTCTAAAGTTCCGCGAAGTTGCGACTTGGACGAAAGATGAATGAAGCCGTCGCGAACATCGTCCAACGAACCAGAATAATGTCCCTTCGCTACGGCGTCGCGCCAATCAGTGACTTTCGCAATTTTGAAGATCATACGGTCCATTCGAGAGAATGTGTTTTGACGAGGAGCCCCGAGCGCCTCATACGTTCGAAGTGCAAACGCCTGTAGCGTTGTTTCGGCATCGTTGCTATCACGACTGGATATCTGCACAACCATGTTTGGTGGTGGGGAGACAGGTGGACGAGCAGATTAGATCTCCGGCCACATCGCAGGGCAAGTGAAGAGGTCGACGCATACGTGTATCCTACCGCATCCCTAAGTATCTCCCAACTTCTCTCCGGGCCATACCTGCTGAACATTCCCATCTTCCAGCGTCCCTATTCCTGGGGCAGGGAGCAGGCGGAGCAGTTGCTCGACGATCTGATGGAGGCGGCGGGCGTCAGTGCCGATCGCGAGGCCGATCACGACTATTTTCTCGGGGCGGTCGTGCTGATGGATTCGCCGGGCGTTGAGACCACGAAGCTTTCGCCCAAAATGGCACAGCGCGAGTTCGGTATCATTGATGGGCAGCAGCGGCTCGTGACGTTGATGACGTTGCTAGCTGTACTACGGGATCTCGAAGTCGATTTGCGGACGTCCGTAGCGAAGCGCGTGCAGCGTATGCTGTTCGCCCAGCAGGGATCTCGATTCTTTCGTACTGAGCGGTTTCGCCTGCATTTAGCAGGCCGCGAGCGCGTCGTTTTCGAGACGCGTATTCTGCAACCTGGAAGTACGGCGATCGCAGCTGATTTCCCTGCCACGTCGGCTCAGGAGGCGACACTTCTCGACGTTAGGGATCAATTTCGCTCGACGCTGGCGGAGATGTCCGGGAGTGCCCGCAAGACGCTTGCGGAGTTCATCGCAGATCGCTGTTACGTCGTCGTCATCGTCGGAACCGATATCGATCGCTCGCATCAGATGTTCGTCGTCCTAAACGAGCGCGGCAAAAAATTGCAGCGCAACGATATTCTGAAATCGGACATTTTGAGCCGCTTGACGACCGGCGATATTGGCTGGGCGGCTCAAACGTGGGATGATACGAGCCTTGCGCTGGGTGAGAATTTCGAACCGTTCTTCGGTCACCTCCGGACGATCTTCGGGCATGGACGGATGCCGATCGTCGCGGGCGTGCGAAACATAATTCGCGACACGGGCGGTTCGGAGGCCTTCTTCAGGGATGTCTTTCTTCCCTATTCGAAGGCTTACGCGCTGATCCGCAGCTGTGGCTGGGGCACTCTGCCCGGCGGAATGTCTAGGACGCTCACTTATCTTAACCGACTGCCGGATGCGGATTGGGCGCCTGCGGCTATTCTGGTGCTTAGTCAATGGCGGCGGGATCCGGATCGGGCATCATTTCTTCTGAGTGAGATCGAGCGCCTCGCGATATTGACGCGACTGCTTTGCGCGGGTTCGGGCAAGCGTGCGCGCCGCTTCGCCGAACTGATCAAGGCGATCCGCGCGGGTGAATTGCTGGACACGACCCATCCGGTCCTGCAGGTGACGCGCGATGAAGTCCGCAGCATCGCCTTCCATCTCAGGGATCTGCATAAGCGCAACCCGAAAGTCTGCCGCCTTCTACTGATGCGACTGAGCGACGAGATGGGTGATTCCGCGTTGAACATCGATCCCGATCTGTACACGATCGAGCATGTGCTGCCACAGAGACCGGCCGCTTCGAGCGCATGGCGCCGGTCCGTTCCGAGTGCGGAGGAACGCGGCGAGATCGTCGATTGTCTCGGCAATCTCGTGCTGATCACACAGCAGGAGAACGACAAGGCGCGCAACGCCTCGTGGGACGAAAAGAAAAAGATTTATGGAACGACGGCATCGAGCGTTGCGCCTCTTCTCGCCATCACGCGAGACGTTCTTGGCGAGAGCGAATGGGGGCGCGCAGAGATCGATGCACGTGAGCAACGTCTTATTGGGCTGATCGAGACTCTCTGGCGCATCGATCTGAAATTACAACGTCCGGTTTCACGAAATGCGGGCAAGCTTCAGGAACAGCAGGCGAAGACCATGTCGCGAACCGCATAGACGATCGCGGCTCACGACGTGACAAGCCTTCCGTCGAGCGCTTTTCTGATGAGCGCGCGTGTTTCGGGAATACCGTAGAGGGCGATGAATGTCCCGAGCCGAGGTCCGCGTTGCTGACCTAAAAGAATTTCATAGATTGCCTGGAACCAGTCGAGCTTGACCCCAGGGCCGCCGCTGGGGCTGAGCTTCGCCGGATCTTGGTAGCGTGGAATGGCACGCGCAACGTCGAGCAGCGTGTTTTGGATTTTGTCAGCGTTTGCATCCGGCGGAAGAGCGGCCAGCGCACCGTCCAGACTCTTCAGTGCGGCAACCTCGACATCGTCCGGGGCGCGGAATTTTTTGGTCGGCTTGACGAACGAGTCGAAGTAGCGAATGGCACGATCCGATAGCCGATCGAGAATAGGATTTTTTTCCGGCGTTGCGCCGGGCGCATAGCGGCGAAGGAAACCCCAAAGCACGTCCTTGTTCTCGGCGTTGGAAACCGAAACGAGGTTCAAAAGCAAGCCGAACGTGATTGGCAGCTCAGGGCGCGGCGGTGCGCCGTCATGGATGTGCCAAACAGGATTATCAACTTGCTGCTTTGCATCTTGCTGAGGATACGCGGAAAGAAACTGCAGATATTCGTCGACCGCGCGGGGAATGACGTCGAAATAAAGCTTCTTCGCGCTCTTTGGCTTTTGGAACATGAAGAGCGACAGGCTTTCCGGCGGCGCATAGGTTAGCCATTCCTCGATGGTCAGACCGTTGCCTTTCGATTTGGAAATTTTCTCTCCGTTCTGGTCGAGAAATAGCTCGTAATTGAAGCCTTCGGGCGGTGTGCCGCCAAGAGCCTTGCAGACCTTGGATGATAACGTGACACTGTCGATCAGGTCCTTACCCGCCATTTCATAGTCGACGCCGAGCGCCGTCCAGCGCATCGCCCAGTCAGCCTTCCACTGGCATTTGACGCGCCCGCCGGTAACGGGTGTTTCGACTTTTTCGCCGGTTTCGGGATCGATGTAGGTGATCGTCCCGGCTTTCACGTTGCGGGCGACCATCGGCACCTGCAAGACCTTGCCGCTGCGAGGACAGACGGGAAGGAAGGGAGAGTATGTTGCTTGCCGCTCCGGTCCGAGCGTCGGCAAGATGATCTCCATGACCTTGTCGTAGACTGCGAGCATCTTCAGGAGCGTCGCATCGAACATGCCGGATGTGTAGCATTCGGTCGCCGAGAAAAATTCGTACTCGAAGGCGAAGCGATCGAGAAAATCGCGCAGCATTGCATTGTTATGGTGGGCGAAGCTTTCAAATTTGCCGAACGGGTCGGGCACGCGCGTCAGGGGTTTTTCGAGGTGCTTCTGCAGAATTTCCTGATTCGGGACGTTGGCCGGCACTTTGCGCAGCCCGTCCATATCATCCGAAAAGCAGATGAGCCGGGTCTTCCGTTTGCCATCCGTCAATAATTCGAAAGCGTGGCGCACCATTGTGGTGCGGGCAACCTCCCCGAACGTACCGATATGTGGCAGACCAGAAGGGCCATACCCGGTTTCAAACAGAACTGTTTTCTCCGCACCGCCGGGAAGTCGCTCTAAGCGTTTGATCAACCGCCGCGCTTCTTCAAAAGGCCAAGCCTTGGATTCGAGGCTGGCGGCGGCTTGCGCGGGGCTGAAGGCAAGAGGGGTCATTGATTTGCGATTGTCGTTTGCGGTTGCCGGAGGAAAAACTTTATTCTCCGTTGGGAGAATAAATTTAGCGGCGGCACCGTAGGTTGCGCCGGGAGATGCGTCAACGCAGCTCGGGAAGGCGCGCGATAAATGCCGCAACTGCATCGGCTGCCGCAGCGAGATTTCCCATTCGCGTAAAGCCCGATCGTCCGCGGGGGCCAAAATCATGGTCGCCGTCGCCGATCCAAGCGGTCTCGATTGCTTTCGGCAAAGAGAAAGCGTCGACCTCGTCCTTGTTTCCAAAAGGGTCACGCTCACCCTGGACGATGAGTGCGGGACAGGTGAGCGTTTCAAGATGCGCAGTGCGGAGCTTTTCCGGCGCTTTGGGCGGGTGAAAAGGGTAGCCCAGGCATACCAGTCCGGAGATCAGGTGCTCACGATAAAGCTCGTCCGCGATCAAGCTTGCGACGCGCCCGCCAAGTGATTTTCCACCGATGACGATCTTCGCATCGTTCTTCCGGTGCTTTGTCAACTCGTCCACGACATTGCGATACTCCGGCACCAGCGCTTCGGCTCTTGGCGGCGGACGTTTCGATCCATCTGCGCGCCGCGAAGCCATATAGGCAAATTCGAAGCCCGTGACGGCAATGCCGCGCGCGGCCAGTAATTCCATCATCACTTGGAAGAACGGGGAGGTAATGCCACTCCCGGCTCCGTGTGCGAGAATGAGATGACTGTGCGTGTTTTCTTCTTCCAATTTGATTGTGAATGTCAAAATGACCTTTCCTTGCTGTGTGCGGTGGACACGGATGGCGCGAAATCGCGAAACTGAACGCTGTTGGCTCGGCCATCGAATACAAAGCCGGGGCGTTCGAAAATTTTACGATTGGCAATTGTGGCTGCAGAATCTCGATTGGGGTCCGTCATTTCGGCTTTTTTTGCCACGCTTCGGCAACTTTACGAGCATGCAGTCGCGGGAGTCTGATTTTTGCCCGACTATGGGTTATAAGACCTCGGCTTAAGCAAATGTGGGAGCGGGCATGAGGGCCGAAAGGCTATTCGCGCTACTTTTTGCGCTGGGCTTGGCCGGGATCACCCCGCTCAGGTCCGATGTTCTGTCGCCGCCTGCCTTTGCCGAACCGGCTCCCGATCCCAAAAGCGTAGCGAAAACGAACGATCATAAATTACCGGATTTCGTTCCCGACGGGCGGCCTCTGACGTTTTCCGCCGAGAACAATTCGGCCTCGCCGGCGGCATCAGGTAAGGCGCGTTCGCCGGCGCCGGAAACGTCAGCGCGGACGATCAAAATCAAGACCGAGCCAATTCCGGACGCCGCAGGGGCCGAGACCTCCAGCCTCAAATCGGACGGCGCAACGTTGCCGAAATGGCCAGAGTTCGTCGGGGCAAAAAATCTTTTCGGTAAGGTCAAAAAACCCGCTCCGCTTTCCGCGCGCGCTATCGGATATTATTCGCGCGGGTGTCTTTCCGGCGCCGTGCCGTTGCCGATTGACGGACCGGCTTGGCAGGAAATGCGGCTTTCGCGCAATCGCAATTGGGGTCATCCGGTGCTAATCGCGCTGATCGAAAGGCTGGCGCTAGATGCGAAGAAGTACGATGGCTGGTCGGGCTTGCTTATGGGCGACATCGCACAGCCGCGCGGCGGGCCGATGGTATCGGGACACGCGAGCCACCAGGTTGGGCTCGACGCCGATGTTTGGCTCACGCCGATGCCGAAACGCCGGCTGACGCGGCAGGAACGCGAGACAATGGAGCCGCTCTCCATGCTCGATAGCACGGGGCTGGCGGTTAATCCCAAAACCTTTACGAGCAAGCAAGTCGCACTGATCAAACGCGCTGCGTCCTACTCTGAGGTCGAGCGCATTTTCGTTCATCCAGCGATAAAAAAAGCATTGTGCGAGGCCGCCGGTACAGATCGGAAGTGGCTCGGGAAAGTGAGGCCCTACTATGGGCACATCCACCATTTCCATCTGCGCATAAAATGCCCGCCCGGCTTTGCGGGTTGCCGTTCGCAGACGCCACCGACCGGCGACGACGGGTGCGGGAAAGAAGTCGATCAGTGGCTTGCAAGGGTCATTCCCGCAAAGTCGCCACCTCCGCCGCGGCCTCGTGTCGTGAACGTCCGGCCGCCCAGGCCGCCGATCATGCTTTCGGATCTGCCTGCGGAATGTCGTTCTCTCTTAGCGGCCGCGCCTGATCCGGTGTCCGTGCCGTCGGCAGCTCTGATGACGAAAGTTGCTGTCCGGAAGGCGCTGGCGAAGGCCGCGGCGGCGCGGGCTGCGTTTGCGAAGGTCGAAGGGATTCCGATCGTGCCGGCGAAAGCGGCGGCTGCGCATCCCGCTTTACGCCCACATCTCAATAAAACGACGGCCGCCGAAAAGGGCAAGTGAGCCTCGCGGCCGACGGGCGATCTTCATGACAGACGCGTGGTGCTTCGAATCCGCGCTTCGCCGTTTAGGCTGGGCGGGCAAGCCGCACGGTGTGGAGCATCGGCCAACCGAGATCGGGAGGGGCGGTTACAACGGAAGCCTGGAGTTCAGTAGTCGTTGGCAAATACGCGAACGCGCTGTCTCGGCCGTCCGAGAAATCCAGCTCCGACAGCCAAGAGGAAAAAAATCCACGATGCGGGCAGCGAGAGGATAGAGGTCAGGACCGGGTTCCAGGCGAATTCGCCAATCGAATGCTCGACAGAATGCTGAAAGGATATGACGAAGGCCGGCGCGAGTGTCTGAAGGTGGTGCAGAAGAGAGAGCGCGCCCCGGCTTGCCTCTCCGCTCGCTGGTCTGGAAATATCCGCCGCGAAGGACATCAGAGCACAAAGAGCGAAAAGCGCGGCGAGAAAGCGCAGCATCATGCGTGGGCGGGTATCGGGATTCACAAGGCCCAGCACGAAGGTCAGCAGGAACGATGTTACTGCAATACGGACGAGCCAATGATCGGGCCACTCGTGGGTGCTGTGCCAGGACCAGACCGCGGCAGAGGCGCACAGGAGGGACAGCAAAGCGAATGCTTTCAGGAGCCGGGAACTGGTCATGCTGCTGTTTGCTCTCCAACCGGCCCCTTTTTTGTGCTTTCGAGTGGCCAGGGTCAAGCTGTGCGGGGCATCACACGTTTCGATTTGAGCACATTGCACTTGGAGCCGCTATGCGTATAGTGCGCGCCGCTTCGCAAGAGCGTTGGAGAGATGGCCGAGTGGTTGAAGGCGCACGCCTGGAACGCGTGTAGGCTCGCAAGGGTCTCGTGGGTTCGAATCCCACTCTCTCCGCCATTTTTTGGCTCACGCGTCTGTGGGCGCTCCTCATCGGAAGCGTCTGTGCCGGTCACCCTCCTCCCGAGTCCTACGGGCTTACAGGTGAGTTCGAACTCAGTCCCTTCCTCTCCCCCGAATGATACGCAGAGACGTTGGTTCGATCCGGGCATAGGTGGAGAGAGGTGGGTGCTACCGTCACCTCTCTCCGGGCGGGACATAGGCAATTTTCGACGCAATGACTGTCCCGCCTATTCCTTAGGAATTTTCGATGGCGTGGCGGAGTGGTGATCTTCATGCGATTGCCGCCCCATCACTGACGCTTTCGCGTAATTAGGGAGTGCGCTCGATCTTGCCGCAGGCGATGGGGAGGGTGACTTGCGCCGGGATTTTTCCGAGCGAAGCTACCGAGTCCGCGAGCTTAGTATTCGGGAAAATTCCGTGGATATAAACGACACGCTTGTCGAGATCGAGTTCTGGATCCTTAAACGTCTTGGTGAAGGCTGCTTTCAATGCAGACAACGAAACCGTCTTTTCGTAATGATATGAGCCATCGGCTGAAGCCTTTGGATAGGTGTCGCGTACGATTTGCATGCTTGCGGGATCGTCGTGGAACGGCACCATCGTCGTTCCAGACATCGGTTCGGTCTCGATGAGGTCAATGATGCCATCGCCATTCGCGTCGGCCGTCGCCGTGGGGCAAGTTGCTGCGCGGTTGTTCTTGAAGCCGTGAAAGTGCTGCAAATGCATGATGCCGGGCGGCAAGCCCTTTGCGTCGATGGCAATCGTCAGCTCGTCTCCCTTGATCGAAAACGTCGCTTCTCCTGATGCATCGCTCCCCGTCACTTTGCTGTTCAGAGGGCCAAGATGGGCAACGTAGCCGGTAGCTGACGTATTGCCGCCCAAAGCCGTTCCTGCCGCGGCCATGGAGAGACATATCATCCCCATTGCAGTGAGCGCGCCTGCGAATTTCTTTTCCATTACGGTCCTCGCTATATGATCGTTCTTCGTTGGCGATTAAAGATGTACTATCGATACATCTTATTAGATGCTCAAATCACGATTTCGAGCGCTGAGCGAGGACCAACGTATTCGTTTGCAAATTCTGACTGTGACAAGCCGTGAGAGCTTCCCAGTCAAATTGCCGAAAGATCCCATTGGATGGAGTAAGTGTGTCAGTTGCAGGCGCGTAGCGCGGCTACAAAGATAATTCGCTATTATCGCGCCGGATCTGACGATGTTGTCCGCAGCGCCACTTGCGCCGGCGGAGGTGCCGTTTGCCACCCGCCGCCGAGTGCCAGGAAGATTGCGATCTGATCTACGTTCAGACGGGTCTTGGCTTCTGCGTATGCTTGTTCGGCCGCTGCGAGGCTGCGATCTGCATCGAGCGTGGCAAGTGCATCGATATTTCCGCCGCGCCAAAGTTTCCTCGCGTCGCGATCGACAACGGCGGCACGGTTTCGCGCGCGCTTGAGATTGTTCAGCCGGTCGAGATCATAAGCGTAGTTGGTGAGAGCGGTTTCCGTTTCGCGCAGCGCAACGAGAACGGTGCGATCGAATGCTGCCAAATCTGCCTTGGTCTGCGCCTTCGCGGCGGCGATCCGTGAGCGTGCCACGTTGCGGTTGACGTTCCAATTGATTGTGGGGCCGACGCCGAATCGATTGGTCAATGGAGAGAGCACATCGGAAACGCCGCCTTGCGATCCGATTGAAGCCGTCAGTTTGATGTCTGGATAAAGCTCTGCCGTCGCGACTCCGATCCGCGCCGTAGACGCCGCGAGTCGGCGTTCGGCAGCGCGAACATCTGGTCGTCTTCTCAGCAAATCCCGCCCGTTGCCGACGGGAAGCGGCGACGCGAGTTGCAGCGGTTCAGCACACGCAAGGAGGGTGCGATCGTAGCTCTCCGGTGGCTGTCCGATCAAGGTCGTCAGACGGTACGCGGCATTCAGCTGTCGTGCGTTGAGTAGAGGAATTCGCGCTTTAAGCTGTTCATATAGTCCCTCCTGACGATCGATGTCGAAACTTGCAGCGCGCCCGTGTGCGACGAGCGTGCGCGTCAATTCGATCGTCTTTTTCTGTACCCCCAGCGTTCGGCGCGCCGATTTCAGCTCGTTGCCGGCGTTGCAGATGTCGGCGTAAGCGCGCGTCGTGTCCGCGGCCACATTGATGCGGACCAGATCGTGAGCGGCAATAGCGGCTTGATCGTCCGCAGCCGCAGCCTCAATGCCGCGACGAATGCCGCCGAACAGATCGAGATCATAATTGAGCGAAATGCCGGTGTTGTAGATTTGGTGGTCCGGCGGCTTGGTATGGCTCAGGTAGGCTTCGGCGGATTGCTGCACATAGCTTGTGTCAAAGTTCGCGGCGCCGTTGATCTCTTTCGCCGTCTTGGCCTCGGCGAAGAGTGCGTGGGTGCGTTCCAGATTGGCTTCGGCAATACGCAAATCGGTATTTGCGGCAAAAGCCTGCTGCACATATCTCGTGAGTCTCTCGTCGTTATAAAGGCGCCACCATGGCCCGTCAGGCGTGGCTGTGGCTGTTCCGCTATGGCGCGAAACGAAATGACCTTGCGTTTCAGGCGCGTTGATCGTCGCCCGTTGGGGCAGATGGTAGTCCGGTCCAACCGGTGCGCAGCCTGCAATGAGCAGGACTAACAAGATGGCGAGCGCGTAGCGGCCGGTCACCACGGAAAGCTCCGGCGCACGGAAATGTCTCCCGGCCGCGGCAGGACTTCGACCGTCGCCGTTTGCCCTACGATCAAGCGGATACCATGGGGGACGGAATCGATAGCGATACGAACTGGGATGCGTTGCGCAAGTCGAACCCACGAAAATGACGGATTGACGTTCGCAAGTGCCGGTCCGTTATCGCTCCGCTCGCGATCTGCGACCCCTGCGGAAATGCTTTCGACGTGACCGTGGATAGGATCCGCGACACCCATCAGATGCGCGACAACGCGATCACCGATATGGATGGCCGGGACTTTCGTTTCCTCGAAATATCCTTCGATGCGGGTCGACTGTTTATAAACGAGCGCCGCGACCGTCGCCCCAGCGGACATATATACGCCGGCCTGAAGCGTCATGTTCGAGACGTAGCCGTCGACAGGAGCGCGCACGGCTGTACGTTCAAGATTGAGCTTCGCAAGGTCTCGTGCCGCGGTGGCTTTGGACAGTGCTGCCTTCAATTCTTCAACGCGTGCACCGCCGCGTTCAACAACCTCCGTTGCGACGAGAGTGGACATTGCGTGGTTGCGGCGGTCTTCGCGTTCGGCCTGCGCCAGAGATGCTTGCTGGCTTGCGACTTCTGCCTGCGCCTGCTCAAGTGCGAGTTCATAACGGGGCTGGTCCATGACGACGAGTACTTGTCCTTTGCTGACATACTCATTGTCGCGAACGCGTACTTCGGTAATCAGGCCGGCAACGTCGGTGGCAACGTGTACGATGTCAGCGCGAATCTTGCCGTCACGTGTGATGGGCTCGACTTGATAGCGATGCCAAAGGGTTTGCATCACCAGAAGAATGATGGCCACAAGAATAAGTGTGCCGAACGTCCGTGTCCATGCCATTGACGTCATCGTAGTGGAAGTTCCGCAGGTAGCACGTGGGCATCTGCCAACGTCGCGAGGCACCACCAGAAGACAGCGAAAAGTGCAAGGTCCAAAATGCCCGGATGCCAGTTGAGGCGCTGCAGCGGCAATCGGTGAAGAAACGGCCGCGTGAGATAGGCGATCAGCGCCGCGAGTGTCGCCCAAGCGAGGGCGGCGGGGACATAAACGCCAAAGATCTGAATTTCATCGATCATGCAATGGCAACTTTCCTTTCTTTTATGCCGGGGAAGAGATTGCAGCGCATACCGATGACGGCGAGCATCGCCTGGTGGCGGCGCGTCTCGTGCTCGATCGTCGGAATGATGGCGATGGCGTTATCGAGTGCCGTTAAGATGGAGAGATCGGCATCGAGATGCACACCCTGCCGTCGCCGCTTACGAAACAGATCGGCAAGCGCGCCGAGGAGTCTGTCGATGGCTTCCGTCGCACTCCCATGCGTGACCTCGGCAGCGCGCCGCAAATGAAGGATGTTCCGACCCAACCTGATATCGGCGAGCCCGTCGGTGGAGTGAATAACGTCGCTTTCGTCGACCATGGCTAGGCGACCGGCGATCTGTCCGAGCCGGTCGAGCGCGAGACCCGTCCAACGACCGAAATCCGGTTCGCCACGCTCTTTCGCAAGCATTTCGAGTTCGTACCATTGTGTACGAATGATGCGGCGCACGCTCCAGCCAACGGCAACGGAGCGGAAAATCCGGGTAACGGCGATCGTTATGATTATGCCCATGACTTGGGCGATGCCGGTATTGACGAAGACTTCGAAATCCGGCCGGAAGGCGTCGAGGAAGCCGAGGGCAACGATGAGGCACGAGAACATCGGGAGCGCGGCGCTTGAGCGCTCAGGATCGGCTTGGATATATCCGATGCCGATCAACGCCGGCGCGAGGGCGATGCTGAGCATGAAATAGCCGTCGACGCACGGAAGGACGACGAACATGTAGATCGCCGCGATTGGAAACGTGATCAGCGTCGCGAGGAGATAGCGGCCGATGACAGGCGCTGGATCTTCCTGGGTTGCGAAAGAACACGTGATCAAAGCCGCAAACGCCGCGGTGGCCGAGCCGGCGGGCCAGGCGAGGAGAATCCAAATGGCGCAATAAAGCATGATTGCTACCGCCGTGGCGGCGCCTGCTAAAACCGCCACCCCGGTGTTCCGTGCGATCGGCAGTGGTTTGTCCTC
Source organism: Hyphomicrobium sp. (assembly GCF_035548195.1). Lineage (GTDB taxonomy): Bacteria > Pseudomonadota > Alphaproteobacteria > Rhizobiales > Hyphomicrobiaceae > Hyphomicrobium_B. The sequence goes on along the minus strand of NZ_DASZTY010000034.1, from coordinate 36,440 downwards.
AAGACGAAGGCCTATGTAAGTGCCTGGAACGCCGTCCAGAAGGCCGGCAAGAAGCCGGGCATCGCGCATCGCCTCCACGAATTCTGCAGTGCGCTCGACGAGACTGGCCGATATCAGGGCGCGCCAACTAGATTCGCGACTATAAGCTTGCGATAATGCCCGTGCGCTCTCTGCGAGGCGCTTTCCTTCTGCTGCTTGCTCGTCGATGTCTTGCGAGTTTGTCCCGGTCAGCCAATTCCGGACATGCGTAACGAGCGCCAGAACATCGGGCGGTAGCCGCTCAGCAGCCCCAAGGAGATCGAGCCGTTGACCAGCCGCGGAGGCCAACGGAATGAGCGCCGCTAACCGTCGTTGCAGCGTGTGGACCAGGGTTCGCGTCCGTACGCCATTGGTCGTGTCGAACGGAAGATGATTTACGAGAATGCCAACCTCGGTCACATCGGCAGCTAAGCGTTGACGAGCCGCGTAGGTGAGATTTCGATGTCGGGAATCAAGCGCTCCATCACACCAGCTCGCGGCATGCTCCAGAAAGGCGTTCACGCGATCGCGGATGACCGATTTCACACTCCACGGTTGAAGCAGGCTATGGACGATCGTGACGCTTGCGATCGCAAGCGCCATCTCTTCGACGCGGGAAATGGCAGACGTGAAAATGTGTCCTGGATCGTCGAGGTAGGGAAAGCTGATAACGGCGGCACTAAAGCCTGCCATTTGAAATAGAAAGGCGCGTGGCGTTCGATCAAGTACGGCGAGATAGATACAGAACCCGGACCAGGATGCGAGGCAAAGCACAAGAAGTTCGGGCGAGTTCTGGAGATTTGGCACGGCGGCAATGGCGACGGCCGCACCAAGCAGAATTCCGGCGAGGCGATACCAAACTTTAGGCCGAAACGCACCGGACATGGGTTGAGCAGTGACGTAGACCGTCAAGATCGCCCACCACGGGCGGGGAAGGCACGCAGCAAACGCGATTCCCAACGTCAGTACGCATGCAAAATAGCTGCTAAGCGAAAAGAGTAATTTTTGGTCGTCGAAAAGAAAGAGGCGATATAGCCAGCGATGTGCTGGGTTCGATGACGACATGGATATTACGAACCTTGCGTCCGAAGTCATGCACGTACGAGGGCTTCGGGGAAGGCGCAGGAGATACAAGGATGCGCCCGGGGAGGCGTTCAGGTGACATAAAGCTTGGTGCGGCGCAAAAACATATTATTGCTGGATTTCAGCAAAAATTTTTCACCTAAAGCGTTCCCTAGAGGACGATCGAATTGGTGGCGGCCCGAAGTCCTTTCCGTACGCGCGCGAAAACGTTTTCGTCCGCTGCGGTGGAGTAGACGGCGTAGGCGGAGTAGGAAAATTCCGGACTGTTTGTCACAAGGGAAAGACGCCCGTCCTCCAGATATGGCCGTATGAAGCCGCGTCGAAAATATCCACTGCCCCCTACCGCAAGAATGTAATCGAGCGCCAGCGGGCCATAGCTTATGGCGACTGCATATGTTGCTGCCGCCGGGTATGCGGCGCGAAGCGCGTGGTCGACATCGTCACCCCAGCCAATGTGTACGTGCTCGGCAAACTCGGCATTGTTTGAACTGTTGCTTTGCGCCAGGACGAGTTTTTCCTCAAACAGCAATTCGGTGATCAGGCCGGTTCGTCGCGGGGCATCATAAAGGATTGCCACGTCAAGGACGCCATCCTGAATACTTTCGACGAGGCGATCGGCGCTATCGATGCGTACCGACAATGCATATTCCGGACAGTGCTGACGCATCCACTTGAGCCACTCAGGTACGAGGGGGCTGGAGATGCTGAGTTCGGCTCCGAGCGCGACCACGATTTCGCGTCCTTGCGGAAGCGCAATCGAGCGGATGGCTTGTTCCGACAGACAAACAAGACTGGTTGCGAAGCGTAGAAATTTCTGTCCCGGCAATGTCAATTGCGCCCCTGTCTTATGACGTACGAAAAGCGCTTGCCCTAGTTCCTGTTCGAGCACGCGGATCCGCGCGCTCACGGCTGTCTGCGTGATGTGGAGACTGGCGGCGGCATTGGCAAAGCTACCCGTCTTGACGATTTCGAGAAACGTCCTCGCCGCGTTGATATCCATCGATATTGCGTCTTGCAGCTTGAATGGAAGGGGAACGGAAAGTGTGTGCGGCCAGTCCGTCGGGCGCGTCAATAACTGGCAAGACCATGCGTCGACTTGACTGATCCATTGGATACACGATCAAGCCTTTCAAGGGCGAAGTTACAGGTTGTGGGCGGGCAAATCGCTTTGCTGCTTCAGGATTGCACCGGCGCTTTTGAAGCCGCGCTGCGATGCGATTCCGTTCGCTGCAGGACGGAATGTCCGATTCCCTTACGTGGTATTCGCGGCACGGCTTGTCTCAATGGCCGTGGCAGAGTTTAGTTCAGCCAGGTAGCATTAACTGATCATTAACCAAAGTGGTCAATCCTTCGATTCATCCAGTTTTTCCGCCTTTTTTTGTGGTGTCGCTTAGATTTCCGAGTGGACTCACTTAGGCACGGATGTCTGGCCCATGATCATTGCTGGAAGACTAGCCCTAGGGGCGATTTTCTGCATCGCGGTTACGGACGGTGCACTGGCGCAAGCGGCTCAACAGGAAATTCAAATTTCCGCGACCGTTACCAGCTCATGCACCATCAATGGAGCTTCGACCGGGGTGGTTGATACGGCGACCATCGGCATCGATGCCTCGGGCGATGTAATCGTCTCGCCGATCACGCCCACCAACGCACCTTACGCCAACGTCGTCTGCAACGCTCCTTCGACCATCCAGCTGCGATCAACCCAGGGAGCGGTCAAAACGGGCGCGACGGCAAGCGGCTTTACCAACATCATAGACTATCAAGCCTCTGCGACCTGGAATGGCCAAACGGCGACGATCGATACTGCAACGATCGCTTCGGCAACCGGGCAGGAAGATGGTACTGCCGAGCCCGTCTCAGCTGGCTCCGGGGACCTTGACGTTACGATTACTCCTGAAGCGAATTCTCAACCTTTGATCGGCGGAAGCTATTCGGACTCGCTGTTTGTGCTTCTTACTCCGCAGTAACAGCCGCTTTTAGCGCGTTTCGTCTTTTAAAAAACCAAAACCCGAATCTGTGAGGTACGCCATGTCGCTTCCTCGCGCAGGCTTCTTCGCGTTTTTTTCCTGTCTTTTTCTGGCATCCACAGCCAGCGCCATGACTGTGACGCCGACGCAAATTGAGATGACCTCGACCGGCCGGACCAGCCGCAGTGCGATTACGGTCGTCAACAACGGCACGGATCCGCTCGCTGTCGAACTCGTCGTCAAGACGGCCACGCTCGACGAAGCCGGAGTTCCGAAAACACGTCCTGCTGGTGATGATTTCTTGGTCATGCCACCTCAGGCGTTGATCGCTCCGGGAGCCACACAGAACTTCCGAATTCAATGGCTTGGTGAGCCTCTGCTCGACAAAAGCGAGACGTTTCTTATCTACGTCGATCAGATTCCGGTGAAACTGCCGAAGCGCGCTCGGGGTGTGCAAGTCGTGTTTGGCATGGGGGTGATGGTCAATGTTGCCCCACCGCGCGGAAAACCATCCTTGCAGGTTGTCAAAAGCGGTATCGTGACGGACGCACACGGGCGTCGGCATCCGACACTGACCGTTTTCAATCCGACCAACGTCCACGCACTGTTTCCCCAGTCTACAGTTCGAATATCGGGTGGCAGCTGGTCGTCGACTCTTTCGAGCGGTGAGCTTGCGCAGAGCATTGGCATTGGATTGGTCCAGCCGGGACACCGGCGGCGGTTCATATTGCCAATCACGTTGCCAGAGCGTGTGACCGCAGTGCAGTCGAGCCTCGAATTCAGGCCGAAGCCCTAGGCTATGTACCTTGTTCACAGGGGAACAGCACCGAGGGAAGGTCCGAAGTTGCGAAGCTCGTGTCGTTTGCCGGCTGTCATCGGCCAGTAAGGCGCATTCGACACCGCATTTCCGGATTGCATTTGCCGCAATCGGTGCGGCGGCGATTTGGTTATCGAGTTGTTCCGCATCCATCGCAGGAGTGGAATATGCGACGCCTGTTTCTAACCGTTTGAATACGACCGGCAAGCCAATCGATATGGATGTGCCCATGATGGATAGCGGGCAAGAGCTGGGCGACATCCCGATCCGCATCAATTCGGACGATTCGATATCAATCAATCGAAACGTGCTTACCCGCATACTTGCGCCGCGCCTCGATAGTTCGGCTCTCACCCGATTGGCGGCGATCGACGGAAATGCGCCATTCATTCGCATCGAGGACTTTGCGGCCGCCGGATTCGATATTCGGTTCGATCGGGCCTTGCAGGAACTCACGTTCAACGTGGCGGCCGATCAGCGAAAATCTGCCGATCTTTCTCTGTCGGGCAATCGCAGGTCTCCTGTCAGTTCTGTGTTGGCGCCCCCCGCTAAATTCTCGGGTTATGTCAATCTTTTCGCCAGTCTCGATCACGAATGGGAAGTACATAACGCCGAGGAGAATTTCGATTCCGCGACTAGCGGTCGATTGGAATTCGATTCCGCCATCCGTGCCGGGAATTTCGTATTCGAAAACACTGGCGTTCTGGCGGGAGACGTCGATGTCAATGTTTGCCCGACGGTAGCAGTCTGCTCCTACACACATTCGCCCGGCTTCAAGCGGCAAACGTCGCGTCTCATCTATGATATGCCGCCATCCCGCGTGCGCATGGAAGTGGGCGATGTCGAGCCGCTTGGAACAAGTTTTCAAACCACACCGGATTTGCTTGGCGCCTCTATCGAAAAGTCAGCTCGCAAGTTGAGTCCCGGCGATACCTTCGCGCCGACCGGAGGGGGGTCGTTTGTTATTGACCGGCCTTCCGATGTCGAAATTCGTATCAACGGTGTGGTCCAGCGCAGACTGAGGCTAAGGCCGGGCATCTACAACATTCGCGACCTGCCTTTGGTGACGGGCGCCAACGATGTCGATATCGATATCATCGACGATACAGGAAAAAAGCGTCGCGTTTCATTCACGTCCTTCTTCGATACGAGCCTGCTTGCGGAGGGGAAAAGCGAGTGGGGGCTTACCGCGGGTCTTCCCTCTTATCTACGCGACGAGGCGCGCGAGTACGTTTCAGATCTCTATATGGCTAGTGGCTTTTACCGTTACGGATTGCGAGACGACCTTGCGGGCGAACTCGATCTTCAGGCTGATAATCACGTGGCCATGGCCGGCGCGGGGATCATAACGGATTCGGGGTGGGGACTGGTCGGACTCCGAGGAGCCGCGTCTGTTAGCGATGCGGGCGCCGGGATAGCGGCAGGGCTCGACTGGAGTACCGTCAATTTCCATGGCCTGACGCAGTCTGGCGGCGAAAGCTTTCGGTTCGCCGCGGAATATCGCAGTCCGGGCTTCCATACGGCTGGAGATATCAACACAGCCGCCACCGGTATCATCTTTCCGCAATGGAACTACTGGCTCAATCTCAGCGCGATCTATTTTGCTCCACTCGGATACGACACGATGGCATCGCTTTCCGGCCGCTACCAGTTCGTCAATGATGAGGAGATGGGAAATACTTTGTTTGCCTCGGGCGACCGGTACGGCGTTGACGTCACGTTTTCAAGGCCGCTGACGGCGGCTCTGTCCGGCAGTCTTACTCTCGGTGTTTCCAACGAGTCTTATCTTTCGACGCTCGATCCGCGTGAGCCCTCCGGTTCGGAGTTTCGTATTGGGATGCGTTTATTCGGCCGACCGGACGAGCAAACCAATATCAGTGCAGGATACGATACGCTTAACGAACAATCTGATGTGTCGGCGTATCGCACGGCGGGCAATGGGATTGGCCGTTGGGATACGAGCATCGATATGCAGCAAAACGAATTCGACGATCGGGCGTCGGTGAATGGTACCATCGGTTACTACGGTAATCGTGCACAGGTCCGGCTCATTCACAATTCCGGTTTCGATGGTGTTTCTCTTTCTGATTTCAGAGTAGAGCCCGGACAACAGCGAACGACTCTGCAAGTTGGGACATCAATCGCTTTTGCCGATGGACATGTGGCTATTGGTGCGCCGATCACGGGCGATGCCTTTGCGATCGTCTATCCGCATGAAAGCATCGCCGATAAAACCGTAACGGTTGGTAGCGGTGATAATGTACGTGCGGTTGCCGATGAATGGGGTCCGGCGGTCGTGACGAATCTTCCGTCCTACGCGCCGTCCACCATTCCGGTCGATGTGGACGATCTGCCGGTCGGCTACAGTTTAGGCGCGGCTGCGTTTGATACGTTTGCGCCTTTGAAAGCTGGCTACGCACTAGAAGTTGGTTCAAGCTATTCGGTATCGGCATATGGAACATTGCTGCTTGCTGATGGCAAACCGGTATCGTTGCTGACCGGCACTGCCCACTCTGTCGAACATCCAGATAAGACTCTGACGATTTTCACGAACGCTGCGGGCCGGTTTGGCGCAGACGGTCTGGCGCCTGGGCGGTGGATCATCGAGATGGCCACCGATCCCTCGCCGGCGACGTTCGCCCTGACTGTGCCACCTCGGACCGAAGGGTTGTTCAAGGCGGGAACTCTTTATCCCACGGAGGGGAAATGAACTCATCGCGCATCAGCATCGTGTTCGCTTGGGCGGCGATTTTGTTCCTCATCACATCGGGCCAGGCGCGAGCGGTATGTGTCATAACGGGTGCGAGTGCCAGTCCGTTGACGGCCAGCACAGGCACGTATACGCCACCAAATCCATTGGGCGCGCAGGCCACCCCCATTACAATTCAATTGACATACCTGGCCCTTTTGGGAGGCACTTGTACGCTCGCTATGTCGTTTCACAGGGCCACGGTTCCCGCATCGATGGCTCTCGCCGGCGGTGGCTCGGCGTCTCTGCCGTATACGCTTCAATCGTCATCTTCGGGCGGCGACACATTGTTTTATACCGGCGGCACGCCTAACGCGTCGAACAGCTTGATTTACTCGTTCAATGCACCGGCTCTCGGCATTCCGGTCAATTCGAGTACGACCTTCATGATCTATGCCCTCGCACAGCCTGGCAATCCTCAACAGGCTGGCAGTTATCAAGACAGTGTCACGCTCGATTTATTCAACATCGCTCTCAACCTTTTAGTGACCCAAGTATCGAGCCAGGCCTTCCTCGTTACCGGCCAGGTAGCAAAATCGTGCACGATCGGAGGCGTGACGCATCCCTCTGCGGATATGGCAACAATTCCCATCACCGCAGACGGTTCAGTGAATACATCGTCTATCAACCGCTCTTATTCGAACGCCATTTGCAACACGCCGACCAACGTGCAGTTGACGTCCCAAAACGGAGCGGTGGTTACAGGCGGTTTGGGCAACGGTTTGCAGCGCCTGATTGACTACAATGCTTTAGCCACGTTCTCCGGCGCTACCGCATCTCTCAACACGGCGGCTGTACCGGGGGCGAGCGGACCTGAATCCGGCACAGTCGCATCCACCACAGGCAACACGCCGACGGGGACGCTCGGCGTATCGATTATGCCGCAGCTCAATACGCAGCCACTGGTTGCCGGCAGCTATTCAGACACGCTGACGATTACGTTGACACCTCAGTAAGTCATTTTTGCGCTTTAGCGTTACGTGTGCAGCTCCGTCGATCCGCGCTCTGAGATCCTGGAACGAGTTCATTGCGGCGGCGTTTTCTCCCTTAGGTCATGGCGTGACGGCGAGGGGGTACTGAGCTTGGATGCTTGCGGCGTTCAATCAACCGGCGATCAACGTAGGCGGCGCATGCGCATTTTGCTGGCGTGCGCAGCATATCCGCCTTGGGGTAAGGGCGGTGGCCCGGCGGCATCGGAGAGCATCGCGCGTGCATTGAGCGTGCGAGGCCATGCCGTACACGTGATTACGGTTGCTGATAACGATACGCAGGATAATCGTGACGGCATCGATGTTCGCACATTGCGGACGCTTAACGTCTACTGGGACTATTGGAAGCGAAACCCAGTTTACCAAAAGCTCGTTTGGCATGCTCTCGAAAACGGTAATCCTCGGGCTCTTCTCCGAATGCGTCGTGCCATTGCGAGCATAAGTCCCGATATCGTTGTCACGATCAGCTCCGAAAATATCAATGTTTCGACATGGCTTGCAGCGAAGACATTGGGGATTCCAACGGCCCATGCCGTGCAGAGTCATTTCCTGTTGTGCTGGCGAGGGACGATGTTTCGCGACGGGGCGAATTGCGCGCGACAGTGTGTGTCATGCCGCTGCGCATCCCTTGGCAAGAGATTGTCCTCACGCCTGGTCGACGGCGTCGTGGCTGAATCGGGGCACATGCTCGATCGTCACGTCGAAGCCGGTTACTTCGCCGGAGCAAAACGGAAAGTCATTCCAGCCGCCATCGATTGGCCCGTGCGGAGTACCCCGCGGCCCCACGAAAAAAAAGTCAGGGTCGGCTACATCGGCACAGTGACGCCCAACAAGGGCGTTGAAACGCTTGCCCTCTCGGCTGCGCGCCTCGGAGAACAAGCTTCTTTCGAATACGTGATCGCGGGAGATGGTCCCCCCTTATACGCTCAAAAATTGTCGGCGCTTTTTCCAAAGGGCCGCGCTCGATTCTGCGGTTGGATCGATCCTGCAGACTTCTATCCAGCAATCGATGTGCTCGTTGTGCCTTCCCTCTGGAGCGAGCCCTTTGGGCGCGTATGCATCGAGGCGTATGCACATGGCGTGGCGGTCGTGGCGGCGCGCTCGGGTGCCCTGCCCGAGATCGTCGAAGGCGGCAAGAGCGGTCTTACTTTCGAAGCCGGCGACGATGCCGGGTTAGCGGATTGTCTTCAGCTGCTGGAGCAGGACCGATCGCTTCTTACGCGTCTGCAATTGGGCGCGCTCGACCGAGTGAAGGACTACAGTCCGCAGCGGTTGGGGCTCGGCTTCGAGCAATTTCTTAGCGAGCTTTGCAGTGATCGTGCGGTATCGCCGACACAGCCACGTTAGCGACAACCGGGATGAAGGATCTCAGCGGCCGATTTCGGCTGTCGCGACTTTGTTGATGACGACGCCCAGGAGTCGCTCAACGACGACATCGCAACTAGCGAGCGCCTTATCGAGGTCTTCAACGGAAGAGCGCGCCCACTCGGTCACGAGAATGAAGACGCCTATCGCCGGTGCCGAAGCTCTTACGTCGACGCAATCAAGCAAGGATGGCAGGTCAATGATGATGGTATCGTAGGTCTGTCGCAGACCTTCGATGATGGATGACATCGCGGTGGAGCCGAGAAGCTCGGACGGATGCTCGGTTTTTGGACACGCTGTTTCGCCGACGAAATGCAAATTAGATTGATGCTCTATGATGCAATCGGCCACGCTGTGGCCGGTCAGAAGTGAAACTAGGCCATGCTGCTGTCGGGGCGTAAGGCTTTGAGTCAATGTCGAGCGGCGTAGATCGCCGTCGATCAGTAACGTAGGGCTGCCGCTTCGTGCCGAGAGCAGGGCAAGATTATAGGCGAGCGTTGTCTTACCGGCTCCGGAACGCGGAGACGTGATGCCAATCACATGGGCACGGTCGGCTTTTCCGTTTCTGTCCAGCGCCACCTTTATTCCTCGCAAGCTTTCGCCAGCCAACGGCAGAGGTCGAGCCGCGCCAAACAAGGTGACCGATTTATTGTCGTCGATCAGGCGCAGCGGGCCGCCGCGCGATAGAATTGGATAGCGCTTGATCCACGGTATGGTGCCGATAACCCGTACTCGGAGAGTGCGCTCGACATGCCGCGCCGAGCGGACGGGGCGGTCCACGTATTCGCGGGCGAAAGCGCCGGCAAGTCCTAACGCGCCGCCCGCAACGCTCGCAAGCAGCAGAATTAAACCGGTTTTCGGCGCACTTTTAGAAAGCGGAGGGGATGCCTCGGCCAGAACGCGCGCCTCGGTAACGGGAAAAGCCTGCTGCTGGATTTCAACGCTTTGGTTATATCGGTTCAGAAAGGTTTCGTACGTCGTCCGAGCGCTTTGTGCTGCGGACTCGAGTTCGCGCAGCCGTTGACCTAGAACCGCTTGTGAGATGCCGTTGGGAGCGGCGTCGGAGGCAGCGGGAATATCATTCATCGATTTGAAATCTGCGAGTGCCTTGGCGGCATCCGTCATGCGATCGTGGAGTTCGCGTATTCGCGCTTCGACCCAGTCGCTGGAGCGCTGGGCGATCTGCAGCTTCGCGCCAAGCTGATCTACGATGTAGGCTTCGGCAATGGCGTTAGCGATCGTGGCGGCTTTTTTGGGGTCCGTAGATGTGAAGGAGATCTCTGCTACGTAGCTGCGGCCTTGACGCTCAACGTGTAAAGCCTTCTGGAAATTAGCGGCCGCGATCTGGCGTTTGACATCCTTCGTCATCTCCTTCTTTGCGCCCGGAGCCCTGAAAAGCCCAACGATGTAAGATAGCAGCGAGCGTTTGGCGATGAATTCCGGGTCCTGCCACAGTTTTAGTTTGTCGATGACGGCAAGCGCGATTTTGTCTGACTTGAGCGTTTCGATCTGGCTCTCGACGACGACCATGTCGACGCTGGTGTCGGGCGTTCCTGCAGTTCCATAGGCCGGGGAACGCTTGGTGTCCGTCATGAGCTCCGTTGTGGCTGTATATTTCGGCGATGCCGTCGCCACGTAAATTATCGCAGGCGTCAGCACCGCGATGACGGCCCAAAAGATCATGCGCCGGTGCCAGCGGATGACGTTACGGATATCCGTGAGTGACCAGTGGGACTGTGGGTGTTGGCCCCGGATCTCAATTGCATGCCGGGCGAGGTCGGTAGGCACGTGGAGCATTGCGTTCCCCAACTAACAAGCGCCCAAGGCGCGCACACCTAAGCCCACCTCCGCGACCGAGTGAGCACGGCTTGGTGCGCCGGTTTCCGATTTTCCCGAAACCGAACCCTTGCTGCGTCGCAACCAAGCCGACAGTCCTAACTTCGCAATGCCGCACTGCGTTCCATGCTTTGTGGCCAACCTCTTGAGGAACTTAGGGAACGTACAGGTGTGCGTCGCGTTATTTCCGGGTGCATTGCGAAAAAACAAGTCGTTGGCAATGGAACGGGGGACCGTCGTGACGCATTCAACTGGGCGAGAAAGAGCCGATTGTGTTGGCGGAGCGGCCGCAAGTTCCGGCGTTGCGCTTCGCGGCGGGAGTAATGTTCCAGCACGGAATATCTGTGTGTCGTCATTCCTGCGGGTGCGCCTACTTGGCGCACATTTCCTAGCGCATCGCAGAGCGTTGCTTTTGCGGCAATTTGTATGCGCGTTCGTGATGGCGACGATCTACTCGGTGTCGCCATTGCCAGCATCTGCCGAGGAATATCGATTGGCACCCGGCGATACGATCGAGTTTTCGACGGTCGCAACTCCAGACTTGAAGACGCGTGCTACGATCCGGCTCGATGGGGCTGTGACCCTTCCACTCATTGGAGACGTCAACGTTGCCGGGCTGACGCTCGCGAAACTGCGCAGCAAGCTGCAAGACCTGCTGACTTCGAAGGTCTATCGCCGGAGGAGCGAAGATGGCCGGGAAATCCCCATCATGATCGCTCCCGATGAGATTGCGGTGACGGTAGTTGAATATAGGCCGATCTACGTCAACGGTGACGTCTCCAAACCCGGCGAACAGCAGTTTCGCCCGGGAATGACTGTTCGGCAGGCGATCGCGCTCGCCGGCGGCTACGACATCATGCACTTCCGTATGCAAAACCCATTTCTTGAGGAGGCTGATTTTCAGGCGGACTACAACGCGTTGTGGACCGAGTTCGCCAAGGAGCAAGCGGTTATCGGCCGACTTCACGCGGAACTCGATAATTCGGATACCATCGATCGCAAAGCGTTGCGGGAAACGCCGCTGCCCGAAGCGCTGACGAAGCGTATCGTTGACATTGAGCAACAGGAACTCGTCGCCCGTAACGCCTTGTATCGCAAGAACCGCGATTATTTGCAGGACGCCGTGAAAAAGGAAGACGCACGCATAGGTGTGCTCGCCGAACAGCAGAAACGCGAGAAGGAGGGCGTCGACGCCGACGTTTCCGAATACAATCGAGTCAACGGGCTCTTTGAAAAGCAGACACTGCCGATCACACGCCTCGTGGACGCGCGGCGTACCATCCTTTTCTCGTCGACGCGCTATTTGCAAACTATCGTCGAGAAAAGCAACGCCGAGCGCGGGCGCGATGAACTCCAGGTCAAGTTCGACAAGCTCCCCGATGAGCGCCGCAAAGAGGTTCTGGCCGATCTGCAGGACGCTAACGTCAAGCTTGCGACGACGCAGGCTCGTTTGCAGGCGGTGGGTGAAAAGCTGATCTACACGGGTCTTGTACGATCGCAGCTTGTGCGAGGTAAAAGCTCAGAACCCGATATCGTCATCCATCGCAGCCAAGGCGAGGCGATAACCGTCAGCCAGGATCATGAGCTTATGCCGGGCGACGTCGTGGATGTGGCTCTGCAGAAGCGAATGGTGGTCGGCAAGGATGCTTCATCCGACGCAGAGTCATCGGCGACCCCCGACGCGCAGCAGGATAAAAAGCTCGAACAGGCCGCTCCCCAAGCACCGAAAACCCAGTGAGCGTGACATGGAGAAACAGCTCGCAAGCGCCAGCTTTTCGGTGGTTATTCCAAGTTTCAATCGCGCCGCGACGATTGTGGAGGCGATCGAAAGTGTTTTACGGCAGACGGTTCCCGCAAAGGAGATCATTGTCGTTGACGATGGTTCGACAGATGACAGTTTGCATCGCATAGCGAGCATCGGGTCTCCGCTTGTCAAAGTCCTGGTGAACGCTCGAAATCTCGGAGCAACCGCGGCGCGGAATCGCGGCGCTAAAGCGGCAACCGGGGAGTGGCTTGCATTTCTCGACAGCGACGATTCCTGGCACCCGGAAAAGCTTTCTGCGGAGCGTGCGGCCATTGCGTCAGGTGGTGATGACGTCACGGCGATAGCTTCCAACCACGTGCTCGTTATTGATGGGCGCATTTCCGGGAATGCGACGCAGAAAGAACTCGTGCCGGATTTGGCATGTCGATTGCGGACCGAAAACTTTCTCGGAACGTGCTCTTGCATGACGATACGGCGGACGGCGTTCCTCGCCATCGGCGGGTTCAATGAACAGCTGAAGTCCTGTCAGGATTGGGATCTTTGGCTGCGCGCCGCGCGTGTGGGAACGGTGCTGATCTCGACGCCGGCTTACGTCTTTTATCGGTTCAATACGCGCGACAGTATCTCCGGCGACGGCCGCAAACGGCAATCCGGCCACGTCCATATCTGGAAATCTCATATCCGCGACGGACGTCATCTGGGAGGTGACCGTACTAGCCTGGCGCTGACGTTTGCCGATGTTTGCCTGAACCGCGGCAAACGGAAATCTTTCCGCAGGTTGTGCCGTTACGCGCTGCGAGTGGAGCCGCGCAGGTTTCGCCAGATCGGCGCCATGCTGATCCACGGCGGGATGGCGCCCGACTACATGAGCTATCGGCGCCGGATGGAGCGCTCGATTGAAGTCATGCAACGGGTGCGCCGCGGATTTGGCCGCAGCTGTCCGCGGTCGGAGATTGCGGCCGCGCCAGCAGTCAGAGTCTTGCCTATCGCGCGAAGCGCGCGCGAATAAATTCGGCGTTCTGGAAAAGATAGGCGCGCTTTTCCGGAAAAAGCAGCAGGAAGGTGACATAGACGGCATAGCTTGCGCTCACGAGGCATCCGCATGCCAGGATGTCAGGTGTCTTGATGAGTGGTTTGAGGGTAACCAGTACAGCTGCCGCCACCACCGTCGCTAGCGCATGCGGTAGCGCCATTATGTAGAGATCGCGTGTCGTCACCGGGCCCGCGCGTCCGGTCGCTGCCCAGATCACCGGAAGTCGGACCAGATAATCGGAAATCGTATACGCCGCGGCGACGCCGACCGGCCCCCAGTGCAAGCCTCCGACGAATGCCGCGACCGTCGTCACCGCTCCGAATAGACCGATCTGAAAGAAACCGCCGCCGCGCCCCTGGCTGATGTAGAGCCAGCCTATGGTCGAAGTCATGACTTGTTGCAGTCCGGCGATTCCGAGCCATGCAAATATCGGGGCTGAGCTTAGCCAGCGCTCGCCGAGTAGGATGCGAAAGACGTCCTCGGAATAAATCGTCGCGAACAGAATGGCCGGTTGGGTGCCGAGAAGGAGAATCGAAACGCACTCCATGTACGCGCGCTTGTATCGCTGTGGGTCGGGGAGGAGGCGCGACAGCATCGGGATCATGACGCGGCCGATGGGTGCGTGTATCTGGGAGAGCGGAAAAAGCAGCAAGCGGTACGCGCGGTCGTAGAAGCCTAGCGCGGTGTCGCCGAAAAATTTTCCGATAAGGAGTTTATCGGCATTGCGGGACAGGTAATTCGCCAGATTGAAGCCGGATACGCCGGAGCCGAAGCCGATCATTGCGCGCGTCTCGGGACCGAGGTCCGGTTTGCCTGGGCGAAATCCGCTGCGGATCCAGCAACCGACCAGTGTGACGAGTGCCGAGGCGCACGCCGCCGCGTAGAGCGCCCAGTAGCTGGCGAACTGCCATGCCAACCAAATTCCCACGACCAAGCTGGCAGCCATTGCAAGAGCATCGATCAGCGCAAGCTCTGCAAACCGCATATGGCGATTGAGCAGCGCGAAGGGAATAGCTTGAACACCGCCGGCTATGATTGGTGCGGCGAATGCAATCGTGAGGTCCTTCAATCTCGGCTCGTGGAAAAAACGCGCGATAGCGGGAGCGCAAACGGCCAGGAGCATTGCCAACAAACATGCAATGCAGGTCGCGATCCAAAATAGAGAGTTCAATTGCCCTTGGCTGATCTTATCGCGCTGAATAACGGCCTGTGTCGTTCCGAGATCCTGAATCATCGTAACGAGCGCCGTCACGGTTGCAGCCATGGCTATGAGACCGAAGTCTGACGGTGCCAACAAGCGAGCCGTGATAACCGTGAAGGCAAAACCCGCAGCCACCCGCCACGCCTGCGCCGCGCCCATGAAGAAGACATGCTTCGCCGCCTCGCCGCGCGTGCCGCTTGGAACGGGGTTCTGGATTTCGACCATCGATGCCGTTCCTCATATTGGCGAATTCTGTCTGATTTCGAGGCAGATCAGCCGCCGCGTCGACTGAATGTCTTGAGTGCTTGGTAGACCTCGGGACTAACCGCAGACTGGACTGCGCGTCCGACCATTTTTCGCGCGAGCGATTTTACCGTCGGTTCAGCCGCTTTATAGCGCGTGGGAAGGGTGCGAAGACGCTGCGCAAGCGCGACGCCGGACAGGGGTTCGGGAGTAAACAGCTCTTGCGAGCCGATCGATAGCACGGGCTTGCCGGCAAGGCGGCAAATGTCGCGTGCCTGCTCGCGTTCGCTTTCAATGAACAGCAACGCACCCGGCTTTCGTGCGTAGACCTCGGCTTTGAATGCTCCGTGCGCGCTCGATTTCAGGCGCGCCTCCCGCGTCGGCAGATCGAGCATGATCAGCTCGCCATACACAATGCCGCGGTTCCGAAGCCAAGACTCCGTTTCGTTTCGATATTTTTCGAGGCGGCTCGTTACCAACCAGCCGATCGGCCGCGTCGGCGTGTGAACGGGCGGCGCATTGAGAAGGAACCTGACGTAGTTCTCGCCGTCATCATTCTCCTGTTCCGTTGGATCAGTGCAAAGTACCCCGTCGATATCCACACAACAGCATTCGAGCATGTTGTGGTGCATGACGTTCCATTGGAACAGCCTCGGTTGCGGGACAACCTTGAGCGTAATATCGACGCCGTCGCAGCGAGACGACGTTCCGTAGACTACGCAAAAACTGAACGGAATTTCGGGGAACGCGGAAAGTAAGTGCTCTCGCGCCTCCCGTATCGATTGTCCGGTGTCGGCGCTATCGTCGATGACCAACACGCGGCGCGCCTTGTGGGGATCGCCTTCCAGCAAGTCTCGGCGGCGGGTTCGGCCCGAGCACAAGATGCGGCCTGCCAGAAAGCCTTCGACATCCGTGATGGGGACGTTCAGCGCGAGTGCCATAAGCGTTCCGGCAAGAAGACCGCTTCTTGGGATTCCCACGACGAGTTCGACGTCGCCAGGAATGAGAGGCAGACCTGCAATAACGTCGTCATTGAGATCGGCAACCGATCGATAATTCATCGAAGCCTCCTCGGTAGGCGCTAATTGCCGGTGCCGCGGAGCACTTCTGTTTTGAGGGTCGTCCAGAGGATGCGTAAGTCGAGCAGGAGCGACCAGTGTTCGACGTATGCAAGATCGTAGGCGATACGTGCCTTTGCGAATTTGGCATCTGCGGTGCTTCCCCGCAGCTCGTTGATTTGCGCCAGTCCGGTCAAACCAGGACGTACATGGTGGCGCTCGAAGTAGGATGGCACCAGGGCCTCATACATCATTCCGCCAGCGCGCATGCCAGGCACGTGCGGCCGGGGACCGACGAGAGACATATCACCTTGCAGAACATTTATAAGCTGGGGCAGTTCATCGATGTTAGTGCGGCGAAGAAACCGGCCGAGTGGCGTAACGCGAGGATCACCGTTCCGAGTCTGATTGACGCCAGAAGCGTCGGCAGCATGAGTAAACATCGTGCGGAACTTCAGGATGGTGAACTGCCCGTTGCCTAGTCCATAGCGCCGCTGGCGGAAGAACACCGGGCCCGCGGAAGTCATTTTGATTGCCAATGCGGTTGCTACGGACACCGGCGCCAGAACGAGCAGCAACACAGCAGAGATGAGAACATCCATTGCGCGTTTGAGCACAACGGAGACTCCGGCGCCGGGCGTCGCAGAATGACACAAGCCGACTGTGGTGTTGTGAGCAGACCCGGAAAAACTCTGTTGGCCTGACTCCAAACTTCGCCTTGCGACACTGACTGTCATCACTCGTCCCCTCTAACAACTATCGACGCAAACATCGCGTCGCTTGCCCTCGTACGCTGCGCCGCAAAGCTCAAACCTTGCACCGCGTCGAAAAGAAAAGTGAGGCTTCGCTCAAAGGTTCCGATCTGAGCCGTTTCGCCGCACTGCAGTATTTCGTAACCCGATTTTCGGGCTGGGGAATATCGCTTCCTACTTAGGCTCTTCGCTGGTGCAACAAATAGAGGGGAACTATCGCTCAAACGTTCAGTTGCGCAGCCGAGATTTCGCTTTGTCCTTATGCAAGGAGCGAACAAAATGGTGCACCGCAAGAGTGCGGAGCCGACCATTGGCCTAGCGCATGCGCCGTCGGTTTTTTTGGAAGCACTGAAATGGCGGAAGGGGATCGTTCTTGCCTGGTGTGCCCTTGGCCTTGCCGTGTCGGCAGCAATGCTCCTCTCGGTGCAACCGCGCTATATCGCGACGGCCGAGCTTCAGCTCGGCGTGTCTTCGGTCGGCGCAAGGACTGAGAGCGCACCGCTCGTTGAAAGTCAGATTGCGATCCTCAAGAGCGGCCGACTCGCTAAATCCGTCATCGACAAACGTGACTTATGGAAAGACGCCGAGCTTGCTTGTCGGGCGCGCGGGCTGCTTCAGCGCATTTTGAGCCTACCCGGATCTTCGTGCTCGGTGCCGCGCGGAACTGCAGTCGATCGCGACACCATTCTTGCCAACTTTCAAAATGATACCAGCGTCGTGCGCGCCGGGCGCAGCTTCGTGGCAGACGTCTCTTTCATCTCGGACGATCCGAAGAAAGCCGCGGCCGTGGCTAACGCACTTGCTGCGGCGTACGTCGCGTATCAGTCGGAGGTTGAAACGCGCGACGTCGAGCAAGCCGGCACGCGTCTCGCAGATCACCTCGCAGAGCTTCGCGAGAAGTCCGGAGCTGCTTCGGCGGCCGTCGACAAACTGAAAGGTAACCGCGCGGCCAGACAGGTGCCCTCCAGCGATCAGGTGCGGGCACTCGAGTCGAAATCGCAGGCGTACCAGGGGATCTACCAAACGCTTCTCGATCGTTACGCACGGTCCGTCGGCGAGCAAGCCTCTCCCGTCACAGAAGCGCGGATTATCAGCGAAGCAGAGCCGCCCAGCCACTGGAGCGAACCCGACATTCCTCTGGTGCTGTTATTAGGAGCCGGTGCCGGGCTATTGGTCGGCGTCGCCGTTGCCATGCGTAAAGAGCATGTTGCGCGTCCCGTTCGTTCACTCGAGCAGATCGAACGCGACATTGGCGTCCGGGCATTGGGGATCGTTCCACTGGTCCAGGGACGACGGCTGCTGCCCGCCTTGCATCAAGCTCCGCCGCTTCTGCTGCACGACCGCGGCGATGCTTTGCGCGGCGTCAAGATCGCCGTCAATGAGCTATGTGCTCGCGATACTCCCGAGACAACCGTGATCGGTGTCGTCTCCGCGTATCAGGGAGAAGGCAAATCGACTGTTGCGTTCAACCTCGCGGTTCTTGAGGTCGAAAGCAGGAGGCGCGTGCTGCTGGTCGATGCAAATCTGCATCGGCCATCGCTGGGATTGAGTTTGCCGCACGGAACGCTGCTTCCACCTTTGGAGGGACGCGCAGCGCTCTCCGACATGGTCACGCGAAGCGAGCTGGGCTTCGATTTTCTCGGTGAATGCTCTGGCGAACCTTCGATTCATCCCGCCGACCTCTTGGGCTCGCGCGCGATGCGAGATCTGATTCGCTCCGCGCGCGATCATTATGATTGCGTCGTCTGTGATCTCCCCAATGTCCTCGGCCACGCAGATGTGCAGGCGGCTGCCGATATCTTCGACGCTTTGATCATGGTCACCGAATGGGGCCGGACGCCGTCCGCTGCAGCGATGCGCGCCGCGCTGAAATCCACCGTGATCTCCGACCGCCTGGTGGGCGTCATCATCAATAAGGCGCCGCTCGGACAGAGCGCGATTGCCTAATCACGTCCTGCAGAGAGGAGAACCGGAAATGCGCGTTCTGCATGTCGTTCGTCAATTTCATCCCGCGATCGGCGGCCTCGAGGGGGTCGTGCATGACCTGAGTGTCGAGCAGAGGCGTGCCGGCATCGAGGCCGATGTGCTGACGCTCAATCGCGAATTCCGCGATACGCGCAACCGGCTTCAGGAGAGCGACGTGGTCGATGGCGTCCCTGTGCACCGCATCGGTTACATCGGATCGGCACGCTATCCGATCGCGCCAAAAGTTCTTTCGCATCTTAAGTCGTATGACCTTATCCATGTGCATGGCGTCGACTTTTTTTGCGACTACCTGGCGCTTACGGCACCGATCCATCGCAAGCCGCTTGTGCTGACGACGCATGGCGGCTTCTTCCACACGAGCTTCGCCCGCAAGCTCAAGCAAATCTATTTCCAAACAGTCACACGATGCGCGCTCTCATCCTACAAGCGCGTTTTCGCGTGTAGTGCATCCGATGCGGAAACGTTCCGCACTGTTGCCGCAGACCGTCTGAAGCATATCGACAACGGAGTCGATATCGAGAAGTTCGCCGCTGTGTCGTCTTCCGTATTCAAGCCGTCGTTTGGCTATTTCGGCCGGATTGCCTCTCACAAGGGGCTCGAACGCGCGATCGAGACGCTCGAAATTTTGAGGGCGCAGTTCCCCTCGGTAGAGCTGTGCGTGATTGGAAACGATGCGGACGGTACGCTCGGCCACTTGCGGATCAAATATGCTCCGCACTTGCGGAATGGTTGGCTAAAAATTGAGACTGGTCTTAGCGATGCATCCATCGCCCGCCGTTTGCGAGACTGCAGTTTCTTTATTAGCGCCTCAGAGTACGAAGGCTTCGGCCTTGCGCTTGTCGAAGCATTGTCCGCCGGCTTGGTGCCAATCGTCAGTCAGATCCCGAGCTTCAGGCAAATCATCGACGGGGCAGGCGTCGGACACGTTGTCGATTTTAGTGATTCGGCGCGTGCCGTGCGGGAAATTGCGCCAATCATTCAGCAAACGGCGACGCAATACGCAACGTTGCGTACGCGCGCGATGGAGTCGGTCAAGTCTTATGGGTGGCAGGGTGTCGAGCGACGATTTCGGGACGAATACGAGCAAATCCTTGGACTCAAACGGCGTACCATCCTGGGGGTCAACTTCGAGCCCATGCGACGTCCACAAGCCGTCGAGAAGATTGACGGTGCGTTCGATAGCGGCCGCATGCTGCGCATCGCATTTGCCAACGCGCATACGCTGACTTTGTCGAAGAATAATTCAGCTTTTCGCAAAGCGCTCACTCGCTTTCTTGTGCTCAATGACGGCGTGGGTGTCGATCTTGCAAGCCGTCTCAAGTTCGGCATAACTTTTCCCGATAATCTCAACGGCACAGATTTCGTGCCTTATTATCTGAGCCACACGCAGCACCGGCTTCGGATTTTTCTCGTTGGCTCGCGGCCAGAGGTGGTCAACGAGGCGGCACGGCGCTTTGCGGTGACTTGGCCGCAGCATCAGGTCATCGGCGCGTGCGATGGCTATTTTCGTAACGAGCAACACATCGAAAGTGTTTGTCGCGTCATCAAGGATATGAGAGCCGATCTGCTTTTGGTCGGACTCGGCAATCCTCTGCAGGAAATGTGGATTGCCGACCGCGCCGCGGCCACAGGAGCGCGAGTGCAGATGGGGGTCGGCGCGCTTTTCGATTTCGTATCAGGGCAGGTGCCACGGGCTCCGGTGTGGGTGAGGGGTCTGCGCTGCGAGTGGATGTATCGGTTGATGCGTGAACCGCGTCGGATGTTCTCCCGTTATATTCTCGGTGGCGTTATGTTCATGGGGTACGTGCTGGGCGACCGGAGAACAAGGCTTTCTCCATGATACGGTCCGTCGGCAGCGACTATCCGTTCACTTATCAGTCCGTCGCCGCTCCTGCCGACGACGTCAACTTCCGCATTATGCCAGCGCTCATTCTGGTCGCTAGCATGAGCTTCAATGTGGTTCTGGCGTTTGTCAACGGGCACGTCATGGGCGTGCCAACCGCGCTCGTCATCGGAGCTCAAGCATCTTTGACTGCCGCAGCGTTTGGTCTCGCGCTCTTGGCGTGGAAGCCGCAAATGGAACCGTCGCTGGTGCTGATCGTGATATTGGGCCTGTTTGCCGTCTTTCGCGGTCTTTTTATGGCGCAGCCGGATCCGAAGCTGTTGAGCGACGTGGCGACCATTCCAATCTTCATGATGCTCGGCATGGCGTTCGATCAGCGCGGCCTCGGGCGCGCGGTGCTCGCTCTGCATACGATTGTTTTCGTCGTCTTTCTGGTCGAGGTTCTGGCGCCGCACGTCTATTCGGATCTGTTGCAAATCCAGGATTATTACATCAAGACACGAGGGAATAAGCTCGACCAGTTTTACAATACCAATTCCGAATTGTTCATCAGTGCGACGCGTCCCGATGCGCGTCTCTTTTCGTTTGTGGATTGGCCGCGATCTTCGTCGATCTTTCTTGAGCCGGTGTCCCTCGGAAATTATTGCAGCATCATCGTCGTGTTCGCTTGTTCATGTTTCAGCCGTCTCGGCTGGCCGTCTGTTGCCTATCTGATCATCACGTCCGGAGCCATGCTCGTCGGCTGCGACGGCCGTCTTGCAACGGCGACATGCGTTCTGATCATTATCGTTTGTGCGATCGCGCCATTGCTGCCGTCGCGATCGGCGGTTCTTTATCTACCCGTGACCGTTGCCTTTGTCTTCGCGCTTGTCATCGGCGCCGGTTTGAAATCAGGTACGGACGATTTTCCCGGCCGTCTCGCTTATACCGTCGAGCTTCTGCAGAGCTACGACGTTTCGGAGTACCTCGGTCTTTCCAACGAACTCATCGGAAAGGCCATGGATGCCGGTGTCGCCTATCTCATCACGACCCAGTCGCTTCCGGGGCTGCTTTTGATTTGGGCATACATTGGATGGGGCGGGCGAGAGGATACGCCTGAGCAGGTGCGTTTCACGCACGGGCTGTCGCTCTATCTGGCTCTGTCGATGATGGTCAGCTACTCGTTTTTGTCGATCAAGACAGGCGCTTTGCTGTGGTTCATCCAGGGTGCCTTGCAGTCCACCTCCGCACGCTGGGAAACCGGGAGATTTGCAGATCAGGATGAAAGGCAGATCCTAACAGCAAGGGAGAAAAGCTTATGGGCGTGATGATCTCGCTTATCGTCTGCACGCTGGGCCGCGAAGCTTCGTTGCGCCGTCTGCTCACCTCGCTGTCGGAGCAGACCTACAGTCCGTATGAAATCATCGTAGCGGATCAAAATCCGATTGGATACCTCGATCTTCTGCTCGACGCTTATCCGTCCCTTCCAATTATTCGCGTCCGATCCGAGAAAGGTCTTTCACGCGGGCGCAACGTTGGACTGAAGCGCGCCTCGGGAACCATCATCGGCTTTCCCGATGATGATTGCTGGTACGATCGCCACGTTCTTCCGTTCGTCGACGATTTCTTCGCATCCAATCCCGAGATCGATTTGCTCTCCGGGCGCACACTCGATGCGGATGGCAACGACAGCGTCAATCGTTATGCGCCCGAGAGCGGGCCGATTACGCGCGCGAACGTCTTTGCCACGGGGAACTCCAATACGATCTTCATCCGGCGCGAGGCGGCCAACGCGGTACAGGGATTCGACGAGACGCTCGGCGTCGGCGCGAGCACACCGTTTCAGGCTGGGGAGGAGAGCGATTTCCTGCTGCGGTGTTTGGACCGTGGCCATCGCGGCTTCTATGACCGAACGTTCACCGTTCGCCATGATCAAGTCCACGAATCCGCCGAGCGATTGCATACCTACTCCGTTGGCTTCGGCCGCGTGGCACGCCTGCACAATCTCGGGCCGTCGTTATTTCTCGCGCGCAACGTCCGCACCGTGCTCGGCGGTTGCCTCCGGATGGCCAAGGGCGATTTCGAAGGGGCACGGCAGCGCTACATCTGTTTGACGGGATCCATGCGCGGCTACGTGGCGCCATTGCCCGTTGAGTCGACGCGCCCGGCGGCTGACGCTTCGACGAGAGGAGCACCGGATGGGACATAAAGCAACGCGCCGGTCTGTCGTGTGTGGCGGGCTCGCGCTCACGCTTGGCAGTGCTGCGCAGATCCGTCGTGCGCAAGGCGCAAGCAGGCGCAAGCTCGCCTTTGCGGGAGTTAATCTTGCCGGCGCAGAGTTCGGCAACGTTCCGGGGCGATACGGTTTCGACTACGCCTATCCGACACCAGCAAATATCGACTATTTCGCGAGGCTTGGATTCAACCTCATTCGCCTACCCTTCCGTTGGGAGAGATTGCAGCCAAGGCTCGGCGCGGCGCTCGCGCTCGGAGAGCAAGCAAGGCTGACTGGCGTTGTGGAGTACGCGCGCGCGCAAGGTCTATCGGTCATTCTCGATCCTCACAATTACGCGCGCCGCCGCGTCGAGGACGATCATTGGGCCGCCGACCATTTCATCGGCGCGAATATGGTACCGGTCGAAGCCTTCGCAGATTTCTGGGAACGTCTCGCCGAGACCTACAAATCCAATCCGCGTGCCATCTTCGGTCTCATGAATGAGCCCGCTGGGATAAGCGTAGATGCCTGGCTTCCTGCGGCCAATGCCGCCGTTGCAAGCATTCGGAAGACGGGTGCAGAAAACCTCATTTTGGTGCCAGGCGTCGCCTATACCGGCGCTCATTCGTGGTTATCGTCCGGCAATACTCGGATGCGGGAGATCGCAGATCCCGCCAACAGGTTCGCGTTCGAGGTGCATCAGTATCTCGATCAGGATTCGTCGGGAACCAAACCCAACGCCGTGAGCGCGACGATCGGATCCGAACGTATCGGGAAGTTCCAAGATTGGGCCAGGGAGAATCGCTTCACCGCTGTGCTTGGCGAGTTCGGTGCGGCCGACAACACCCTTTCATTGGCGGCTTTGGACGATTTGTGCCGGACGATGGAGGCTAATTCGGACGTTTGGCTCGGCTGGACCGCCTGGGCGGCAGGACCCCGGTGGCCGGACAATTACATGTTCAACCTCAACCCATACAAAGATGGCCGAACACGAAAGCAGACCCAGATTCTTGCGGAGTATGCGAAGCGCATTGGCCGTGTCGATAAAGGTTGACACCCTTTGTTTGCGCAACGTCTGCCGGCGTTACTTTTAGCGGCCGGCGACGCGCCGAGCGTCGATCAACACAAGGAGCGAAGAATGTCGTCGTCAATTGTCAAGCAACTGGCCATAGCCACCGTAGGCAGGGACGTCGGTATGGAAATTCGCCGCCATGTCCAGAATTGGTCGCGTCCGGTTGGACGGTTCGGCTACAGGTTGAACAGAGCCGTCGCGGCGCCTCTGCACAGAGTGGTGCTTAATCCCGTAAATCGGGCGCGCTATCGCGGACGCCAAAATCGCCGGCTGGAAATAGGACCCGGTCATGACGTCCTCGAAGGATTTGAGACGCTGGACGTGACGACGAGGCGCAACGTGACGTATGTCGGCAACGCGTTGCGACTGCCGCTTCCTTCCGATGCGTTTGCCGTGGTCTACGCGAGCCATATCATTGAGCATATTCCTTGGTATCAGGTCGCTGGGGCAATCCGCGAATGGGTTCGCGTTCTGAAACCCGGGGGCGTTCTGCAGATTTGGACTCCAAATGGGCTTCGCATCGCCAAGGCGTTCGTCGACGCCGAGGAAAGCGGATCGCAGGACTTTTATCGTGACGGGTGGTGGCGTTTCAATTCCGAGCGCGATGCCTGCAAATGGGCCTCTGGACGCTTCTATTCTTATGGAGACGGCAGCGGGCGAAGCCACCCGAATTGGCACATGTCCCTGTTTTCGCCTCGTTACCTTTGCGGACTTCTTGAGGACGCGGGGCTTACAGACGTCAGGGAAATGGACCACAGCGAAGTGCGCGGCCACGATCACGGCTGGATCAATCTTGGTGTGTGCGGCACGAAACGGAGTATCTCGTAACGATTGACGGAAGCGGGTGCTGAGGGCGATTGTTGCGCGGCGCGTCGCTGCAGGTGGCGGCATATTGGGGCCGTCTTCAAAGCTCATAAGTTTGTCCGACGTTCCTTGGCGTACACGTATTGCCAAACGGAAGATGGTTTCGCCGGTCTTATCCGTACGCTAATCTTCGCTGCACAGGGTATTGGCAACTCAGCAGTGAGCTAAGAACATGGACACTTACAGCAAGTTTGTGCAGACGATCATTGCGGTCGCGCTCGTTTGGCTTTGCGTTCGTCCAATGCTTGAAAGCAATCCGGTCGACGCTCAGACAATAACGAACGTTCGCGTCGTGGATTTCGATATCCGCAGGCCAATACCTGTCGTCAGCGATGGAACGTTTCCGGTAAATATCGTTGGATCAGCTGGTCCACTCGCGGTCAAATTGTCGGGCCCGCTGCCGTTGCCGATCGTGACCCGATGGGCGCCGCAGTAAACGCTGGGTACTAACGCTCAACGCTTGCAGGTTGTGACGTTTCCGGCCTGCCTCAGCGTCGCCTGCGAACCTTTGGCCCAAAATTCGGTGACTCCACCAGCGTATCTTGCGCCGTCCGCGGATATAACCTGTGGCAGGCTTATGCGTTCGTTCGACTTCAGGAATATGAGTTCGACAGAGCCGAGCCCTTGCTTCGGCACGACAAACGTTGCGTCAAGGCGGGTATTGTCATCGCAGATATATTCTTCGGCAACGGCCTGGGACATGGGAATCGCCGCTAGCACCATTGTCGTCGTCAGATGCGCCTTCATCGTGCTCTCCTTGCGCCTCGGCATCGATGGGCAGCGGAGTGCCGCCCGTCGATCGATCGTTCAAACGTTCATCCTAGTATGGCAGTTCCTGAACTTATCCGGCAGACGGATAATTACTCGCCCGGTGCGAAGACCGCCAAACGGTCAATGGGAGGCTTGCACCGATAGGAGGTAGCTATCGCCCGGACGGCGGTTTCGAGGGCAAAGCGTGGGTTGACGACGTTTGTTAATCCCTGCTCTTGATGGAACAACAGCGAAGTGTTCGGCATTTCAGCTAGAAATGTCGAGGGGAGGCAGTTATCCAGCAGGTGTCGTTCAGCGATCAAGAGACAACAGGTCAAACCATTCTCGTCGTGGAAGACGAAGTGATGTTGCGACTTGATCTCAGCCAACAGCTCCGCCAAGGGGGCTTTGACGTTATCGAGGCCGACGGTGCAGACGAAGCCGTCGCCTTATTGGAAAACACCCATATTGATGCCGTCGTGACGGACATTCGGATGCCTGGTGACATCGATGGCCGCGATCTCGTCGTATGGGTTCGCCGCAAGATTGCGAAAGCCAAAATCGTGGTCGTTTCCGCTTACGTCGATCCAACCTGGAACTTGCCTGCAGATGTAATTTTGCCGAAACCTGTGCGCATAGAAAAGCTGCTGCAGACGCTGCGACAGATATTGCCGCCTGGGGAACATACCGGTCCCGGGGGAAGTTAGGCCGTCATGGTTGATCCTGGCAAACAAAGCAGCGTGAACACGGTTCTTGTTGTCGAAGATGAAGTTCTGGTTCGCATGCCGATCGCGCAATATCTCCGTGAGTGCGGCTATCGCGTGATCGAGGCCGCCAACGTGGATGAGGCCTTTACGGTTCTTCAGAACGTGCACCTCCGCATCGATGTGGTGTTTACAGCGGCTGAGTTCGCAGAAGGGCAGGACGGGTTTGCGTTGGTGAGATGGCTTCGCGAGCATCGTGTGAACGTCAAAGTGGTCATGGCTGGAACAGCGAAGCGGGCTGCCAACATCGCGGGAACGCTGTGTGAGGAAGGGCCGATGCTCCGAAAGCCGTACCACAGTTCGACTGTGGAAAAATTAATTCGCAGGCTCATGGCGAACAAGGAAAGCGACCGTCGCTGAAACTGCATTGAGCAATGGGGAAAGGGCATCCTGCGTCGCTGAAAGATGCGTTGCAAGTGATCGCTCGGCCAATTCCACTAAATGACGGCGCACCAAAAATCAGGCGCGAAAGCGTAATTGTAAACGCCGGGTTGCGCGCTCCTCGTGGCGGCTGATGGAGAGTATAAAGCGACGCCCCGGCCAGGGGGAGCCGGGGCGCCGGAAACTTCCACGGCGTGAGGGGAATGCACTCGGGAAGTGCCGCCGTAGTATTTGCAATACGTATGAGGCCTCTGCCGGTTCCCGAGGTATCCGCACTATTTCAATAATGATAGCCAAGACGGTGCAACGAATTCACGTCTCCGGCGTTTGGGGAATGACATCCTGGAGTGTTCCCCGTGACTTATGGCTTGATTGCTCTCGTTCATGCGATCCCCGCGATCGCCAGCGCCATCATTCTTCCCTTGCTCGCCATTTTCGGCGTGGCCTATTTGATTACAGGCGCCTGGAAACTGCCCTAAGGGCGTATTCCTCCTATTTCGTTTTTTCATCGAGACACCTCACGGGCTTGGGGATGAGTGCGTCTGAATGTTGACAAGCTCCTAGTTCGTACGCTGTCTATTCCTTGCGCGTACATCCTGTGCGGGCGGGATAGCGAGGGAGAGTAGCATGAATTGGAGAATTTGTGGTTTTATCGTCCTGGGCCTGGGGTTGGTTTCGAGTGCGACCGACGCCGACGCGAGATGGCGGCGTTACGATAATTGCAAGGCACCTCTTGATGGCGTGGCCACGGGAAAGGGGCTTCTGGGTCTTGGTAGCGAGAGGGCGCGGGAAGCGGCTCGCGATAATTGGGAAGCGTCCGCCGAGGACCTCTATGGCCGTGCTTATGCCAACCTCAACCGCGCCATCAATGTTCGATGGGATTGCAAGAAAGGCGCAGTCGTCACAGCCAAATGCGTGGTTACAGCGCAGCCCTGTGCGGCGCGTATCAGTGGCTGATGATTTTTGATCCGTCCTGCGGCGGGTTCTGGAACTTGCAGACAAGACGATGCGTTGAGGTAGGCTTACCTCAATGGAGGTTTCGTCATGGGTAGCAACACGGATAGGATAAAAGGGGCGGTCGATACGGCCGTCGGCAAAGCCAAGGAGAAAGTGGGCCATGCCATCGGCTCGGATAAGCTCCAAGCCAAAGGCGTCGCTCAAATTCTTAAGGGAAAGGCGGAGACCGGAATGGGAAAGGCCAAGTCCGGTCTCAAGAAAGGTATCGACAGGATCTAGGCCCATTGATGCATTAATGGATCCTTGTGCGCGCAAGGATCCATTTTCAAATGAGACAGGAGATCGTCATGGCCGCTCTTACGTCGTTTGGTATCCTGGAACGAGAAGGCGAACTCCGAGGTGCATCGGAGCCTTCCGGATATGTTCCGGATCGCGCGGATTTCGACGAACACATCCGCACGTACCGTGCATTCAAGAAAATCCTCCTGATTGCCATAGCGCATATTGCGGTTTTGCTGGCGCTCATGGGCTTTTTTTTGGTCGGATGAGCCTCGGCGCCGTCTTCTTGATTGGGGAATTGGCGTGGTTGAGTTGCTGTTAGCAAGAAGCAGTGCTCTTTGCGAAAATCTTATGCAGTTCAATTGCGGCGTTCGATGGGGCGCGGGTCGCGTCGCTTCGTTGCGTCCGGGCGTGGGGGAACCGGTCCGGGTACGCTGAAGATGAAACATCTCCTTTGGTGCGACGCGCCTTTCAAAAAGGCCTTGGACTATTATCGAACAGAAACGAACCGAGCGGCTTTCCTTGAAATTACGGGATGCCCTGCATTCAGGCGACTATGGCGTTACGATTTCTCGGAGCCCGTGGCGCGGTTCGAGCAATTGTGATGCGGGGTTTAAGCCGGCAGTAACCTAGACAAGGGATCTTTTTATTGTTTTTGGCCTCTGGAGCGCGGACTTAAGTTTTACCCCCCAATATGTGAACGCAGCACATTTTGATGATAAACTTTCGATGTTCGAATCTCTCGACTCCTTCGATGGCCAGATTTTTGATAGCCGGAATCTCCTTCGAATGCAGGGCTATCTTGATCCTGCGAGCTTTCGGGAGATCATTGAGGATTTTAAGTCTGCTCTGGAAGGACGGTTGCGAGACCTCGACCGGTTGGACGGTTCGCGGTCCGATGTTGCCAGTGTCTGCCACGATCTTCTGAATTTCGCCGGAACTCTCGGCCTTTTTGAATTGAAGGCCGCCACCGAACGGTGGTCTGCATCTGCGGATAGCGGAGAGCAATCCTTTGAGCGTGCCATCGCAGACGTTCGCGTTGCTGGCGATCGCGCCCTCGCAGTTCTTAAAGATTATCTCCATGCTCCAAATTGCTAATTACCGGCTCGACCGCGAGCAACTCGTGGCGCTCGCCCAGGCAACGCCTTATGCGATGCTTGGCTACGCAATTAACGTCTTGCTTGCCTGCATGGCATTCTGGGGTAATGTTTCGAGCCTGGAACTTGGGCTCTGGACAGCCTTTTCGCTTGTAGTCTGCGGGACAGTCGTCGCTCGTGCGCGCATGAAGCCACGAGATCGCCAATCGTTCAGCAAAGGCCGAGATGCGGGTCCGGCTATTCTCTTCTCAATTCTGCTTGCCCTGCCGTGGTCGTTCCTGGCAACGCGCTGGCTTGGTGCGGTTTCTGGAAATGACTTGGTGGTCTTATTGGCACTCGCCGTCGGCATGGCGGCGAGCGGGAGTATCCTGCTCGCTCCTGTACCAATCGCCGCCATCGTTTATGCCGCGACGATTCTCGTGCCGGTCGCCGTCAAGTTTCTCGTTCTCGGTGGTCGCGAGAATGTCGTTCTCGCCGGGCTTGCGGTCAGCTTTCTGTTCTTTCTCATCGTGTTGATTGCGGTTACGGGAAGGATGTTTTTAGAGCGCTTGGATGCGGTTCGTAAGGCAAAGCAGGCTTATGACAAGGCGCAGCGCGCGACCGATGCGAAGTCCGAATTCTTCGCGACTATGAGCCACGAGATACGCACTCCGCTCAATAGCGTCATCGGTTATACGAGCCTTGTCTTGGCGCGGCGAAATTTGCGTGATGAGGATGCTCGTGATCTTGCGGTTGTGCGCGACGCCGGCCGCGCGTTGTTGTCTGTCGTCAATGACATTCTGGATTTTTCGGCTCTCGAAGCGGGCCGGCTGAAACTCGTGCGAGGCGCCGTTCTTTTAAGACCGATCGTCGAGAGCTGCCTGGCGTTGATACTTGTTGAGGCGCGAAAGAAGGGGTTGTCTCTGAATTGCGAGATCGATCGTGCCTTGGATGACTTGCCCATTTACGCCGATGGTCAGAGAATTCGGCAGGTTCTGCTCAATCTCATCGGAAACGCGGTAAAGTTCACAGCGCAAGGGTCTGTCACGGTAGAGGTCAACTGTCGAAAGCGGTCACCTCAATCGGTCACGGTTCATTTCTCGGTGCGGGATACGGGGCCGGGCATTCCTTCAGCGTCTATTCCCGATCTTTTCAAACGATTCAGCCAACTTGATAGCAGCCGCGAACGCCGATTTGGCGGTTCCGGTCTGGGACTCGCCATTTGCAAGCGCATCGTTGAGGCCAAGGGCGGAACGATCGGAGTTGAAAGCCAACTCGGAGTTGGTTCCATGTTCTGGTTCGAGATCGCTTTCGCTTTGAGCAAGGTCAAGCCGGCCGATACGCCGGCTGTGATGGAGGTTGTTTTGCCTAAGGCCGAGAGCAAACACATTCTTATTGTCGACGATGTCGAACCCAACAGGCGATTGACTGCGACTGTTCTCAAGAGCGTTGGACATCGCGTCACAACAGCGGCAAGCGGGCAAGAAGCGATCGCGCGAGTTTCTGCGGCCGACTACGATCTTGTGTTGATGGATGTGCAGATGCCCGGGATGAGCGGGCTCGCGGCGACCAAGAATATTAAACGTCTCGGCGGGAAACGAGCGTCTATTCCGATAATCGGAATGACGGCGAATATATTCCCGGATGATATCGCAAACTGCTATGCGGCCGGCATGGTCGGACATCTCGGTAAGCCGTTCGAATTCGACGAGCTTATCCGCTGCGTCGAAGCAGCGCTGGATGTCGATCAAGCTCCGGAGAGTGCTTCATCGAGGGAACAAAGTTTTCCGGAAGATTCTGCCTGTGTGGGTTGAGACGTGACGCTCTTTTCCAAGGCGGTTCTGCCTGGGAAATGCGATCACGCTTGGCGCGTGCCGGACTTCATTCGGCGATACAAGACAACGGCGACACTCAACAGTAACGCCAGGGCGGCCACCGCACCGTTCGCATTAATTTCAGGAGCTGGAGAGTGTCCGCCGTGACCGTGCCCGCCTCCAAAACAATTCCAGAGGGCGATACAAAAATCGTAGAACGCATGCATGCTGTCAGTCCGAGCTGATTTTAGAGACTTCACAGCTAGATTTGTTTCGTTGTGGCATCAACCGTTGCGGTTTGTTTGGGTTAACGATACGGCGAATGCGGTCTGCTGCACGGGGCCAACTTTCACGCGGATCATCCGCGAGTCATCCGCCGATTACCACCTGGGGCCTACATAAGGCGGTTGCTCGCGCGCGTCGGCGCAATATTCTCCGTTCCAGTATTTGTATTCACCGCAATTCGCGGGTCGTGGCGGCGGCAGCCATTCAGGAACAGGATCGAAGGCGGGGGGCGGTGCATATTCGTATCGATGCGGCAGGGGCGGATCATCGATCCCATCGTCGTAAAATTCATAGGATCGCCGGGAATTGACGGGGGTGGCGAGACGAAAAGTCTTTTCTTCTGCAGTTCGAAGAAGAGGCAGCGCGGCATTCGCGAAACCTGACGACGAGCAAATGCCGGTTGCCGTGAGACAGGCGAAGATTATTGCTGCATTTCGCACAACTCGTTCCCGACATCACTTGCCAATTTTCGGCAATCTAATGGTCGAGTTCGGCGGCGGGTATTCCCGCGCTGATAAATCGGTTAACCCTTTCTTCCCGCCGCTCCGAAACTTGGAGTTTGCTATCTGGCTGTGAGGCGCGGAGGACACAGTACAGTCCTCGCGATTTGCCTGAGGCTTGCCAATCTTCCAGCGGTCTCCGACATCGCTCCATTGAGGGCAAGTTAGGACACTCTTGGACGCTGCTTCGGCTCCGACTTTCCGGGAAGCATTTTGAAATTTCCGGTCGGTTCGCGAGTGGGAGGCTTGCGCGCGGGTTTGTGCTCAGCCCATAAGGTCCGCGACGAAGTCCGGGGGATTAAGGTTCGTATCGGTCAATGGTCAATTTCTTCATTCATCGGCCGATTTTTGCCTCGGCAATCGCCGTCATCATGGTGCTGGCCGGGACGATCTGTTACTTCCTGCTACCGGTCGCTCAGCTTCCAGATGTAACGCCGCCGCAGGTTGTCGTTAGCGCGATTTATCCGGGCGCGAGCGCGCAGGTTGTCGCCGACACGGTTACGACACCGCTTGAGCAGCAGATAAATGGCGTCGAGGGCATGACGTATATGTCCTCGTCGAGCTCGAATGACGGGTCGTCGACGATCACGATTACGTTCGACGTGGGATATCCGCTCAGTATCGCGGCTGTCGATGTGCAGAACCGCGTCGCGCAGGCAGCATCATCGTTGCCGCCGATCGTCAATCAGGCCGGCGTCACGATCAGAAAGCAGAACCCGAATTTCGTTTTGATCGTCAACCTGATTTCTCCGGACCATTCGGTCGATCCGGTGGCGCTCAGCAATTATGCGTATTTGCAAATTGTCGATCCGCTCAAGCGTCTGCAGGGTGTCGGCGATGTCCAGATTTTCGGCGAGCGCCGCTATTCGATGCGCATTTGGCTCGATCCCGACAAGCTTTCGCAACTCGGCGTCACGGCGGTCGATGTGCAAAACGCCGTTGCCGAGCAGAACATCCAAGTCGCCGCGGGTAAGATCGGTCAATCTCCTGCTCCGCCGGGAACGCCCTTCGAGCTACAGGTGAATGCCACGGGGCGTCTCAGCAGCCCCGAGGAATTCGGCAATATCGTTCTCCGTTCGAATCCGTCGACGGGCGCTATCATTCGCCTTCGCGATGTCGCACGTATCGAACTCGGCGCCTTGCAGTATTCTTCGACTGCGTTCTTTGGTGAGGATCCGTCCGTGGTGCTTGGCGTCTTTCAGATGCCTGGTTCCAACGCTCTCGACCTGCAGAAACGTGTCCTGGATAAGATGCAGGAACTATCAAAGCGATTTCCGAAAGGGATTGCTTACGCGATGCATTACGATACGACACGCTTCGTATCGGCTGCGATGCGCGATGTGGTTTTTACGCTGACCGAAGCGCTACTGCTCGTCGTATTGGTCGTCTATATCTTTCTGCAAAGTTGGCGCACCACGATCATTCCGACGATTGCCATTCCGGTCTCCCTGATTGCCACTCTGGTCGTGATGCATCTGCTGGGCTTTTCGCTGAACATGCTCAGTCTTCTCGGCATGGTTCTCGCTATTGGCCTTGTTGTGGACGACGCGATTGTCGTCGTCGAGAATGTCGAAAGGCAGCTCGAAGAAGGTCTCGAACCGATGCCGGCGGCCTTGAAGGCCATGTCTGAGGTGACCGGCCCGATCATCGCCACAACCGCCGTTTTAATGGCCGTCTTCATACCGGTTGCTTTTATTCCCGGCGTTTCGGGGCGTCTTTACAATCAGTTCGCATTGACGGTGGCCATCTCGGTCGGAATATCGGCATTCAATTCGTTGACGCTTAGTCCGGCGTTGGCGGCAGCGTTTCTGAAACCACGAACGCATACGCCGTTTTTTCTGTTTCGCTGGTTCAATGCCGGATTCGGTTGGCTCTCGCATGCTTACGCCGAGCTTGTCCGGTTCCTGATTCGTATACGCTGGATGATGATTGCGCTTTTCGCTGGTGTGCTCGGGCTGACCTATACGGTCTCGCAGCGTATTCCATCGACGTTTTTGCCGGTCGAAGACCAAGGTTACTTCTTCGTCGTCATCCAATTGCCGGATGGCGCCTCGCTGCAACGCACCGACGAGGTGGCTAAGAAAGTTCGTGCTATTCTTCAGGCGACGCCTGGAATCGACACTGTCGGCTCGATTAGCGGCCTGAACTTTCTGACCAACGCGGCGCAATCGAGCGCGGCGGTTGAGTTCGCAATCCTGAAACCTTGGGATGAGCGGCCACCCGAACAGAATGCGTCCCGTATCGTCGCGAATGTTCGCGGCAAGCTGCTGCAAATTCCGGAAGCGATCGTATTGAGTTTCGATCCGCCGTCGATTCCAGGTCTGGGCACCACCGGCGGTTTCGAATTCCAGGTCGAAGACCTAACGGGACGCGGAAGTCAGGCATTGAATGAAGTCACCCAGGCGCTTCTTGCCGAGGCTCGCAAGCAGCCCGAACTTGAGGCCCAGCAGTTGTTCACGTCGTTTTCGACCTCCACGCCGCAGTTCGACTATGATCTGGACCGGTCGAAGGCCAAACTGTTGGGGCTCAGTTTGCCTGACGTGTTCAATACGCTCCAGATTTATTTGGGGTCACTCTACGTCAATGACTTCAATCTTTTTGGCCGTACGTTTCGAGTGACCATCCAAGCCGATAAAGGGGCTCGCGCGACCGCGTCCGACCTATCGCGGCTGTATGTTCGCAACGCCTCCGGCGGAATGGTGCCGTTGAGCACGCTTGGCAAGCTCAAACCGATTGTGGGTCCCGAGACAGTTCCCCATTACAACAATTACGAGTCGGCATTGGTCAATGGCGGTCCGGCACCGGGATACAGCACCGGACAGGCCATAACTGCGATGGAGCGGGCGGCGGCGAAGGCACTGCCGCGAGATTTCGGATATGAGTGGACCGGCATCACTTATCAGGAACTGAAGGCGGGTTCGATTGCCATCGTCGTTTTTGCGTTGGCAACGGTTTTTGTATTCCTCATTCTTGCGGCTCAGTATGAAAGCTGGTCGATGCCCTTCATGGTCTTGCTCGCGGTGCCGCTTGCTTTATTCGGCGCGCTACTTGCGATCTGGGTACGCGGCATGCAGATCGACGTCTATTCGCAGATCGGATTCGTCATGCTCATCGGCTTGTCGGCAAAGAATGCGATTTTGATCGTCGAGTTTGCCAAGCGGCGGCGGGAGGAGGGATTGTCTATCGTTGAGGCTGCGATGGAGGCAGGCCGTCTCCGATTGCGTCCGATTCTCATGACCGCTTTTGCGTTCATTTTGGGCGTCGTGCCATTGATGCTGGCAACGGGTGCTGGCGCCGCAAGTCGTCAGTCGATCGGTACAACTGTTTTTGGCGGTATGCTTGCCGCTACGATATTGACGCTTTTATTCGTGCCGGTCTTTTACGCCACGATCGAGCGCATTCGTGAGGGCCGGGACGACCGGGATAAGGCATCGCGGGGCCGCGAGGGTCATTCGGACTCCAATCCGGTTGCAGCAGAATAATCGAGGCAGATGCTCATGCGTATTCGGAAATTTGCTTTGGCCGCGCTCGTACTTATCGCCGGCAGCGCGGTGACTTTCGATTTCTGGCCACAGATTTCGAGCAAGCTCGAAACGGCCGAAAAGGAATTGGCGCAGAAACCTTCTGCACCTGCCGCTGCGCCACCCTTTGCTATGCCTGTTCCCGTTACGCACATCGTGAAGAAAACCGTCCCCGTCTATCTGGAATATTCAGCGCGTACGGAATCTATTCGAAACATAACGCTTCAGGCTCGCGTTTCCGGCTATGTCGAGGAGCAGCATGTTCCCGATGGCGCCGATGTTGCTGCGGGCACGCTGCTTTATACGATCGATCCGCGAGATTATCAGGCGGCACTAGATCAGGCGAAGGCGCAGAAGCTCAGGGATGAGGCCGCGCGTGATTACGCAAAATCCAATCTCAATCGCGGAACGGCGCTTGCGAAAGACGGTTGGTTGGCGAAGGATACCTTCGATCAAAGGACGAGCGCGCTTCATCAAGCCGAAGCTTCGCTTATACTCGATGACGCGTTGATCCGCACCGCGGAGCTCAATCTCGGGTATACACGCATCGTTGCCCCATTCGCCGGCAGACTCGGAAAGAATCTTGCTCCTGTGGGCACGTTGATCAGCGTCGCGGGCGCACCACTGAATACTCTCGTTCAGCTCGATCCGATTTACGTTACGTTCAATCCGAGCGAGACGAATCTCGCTTCTATCGAAAAGGTTCGATTGAGTGGCTCTGTCGCCGCAGAGGTGTTTGTGCCGGGTGAGATGCAGGCGCGCTACAAAGGCAAGGTGACGTTTGTTGACAATGCTGTCGACCAGCAGACGGGAACGGTGGTTGCTCGCGCGACGATCGGAAACAAGGATTTTTCTCTTCTTCCCGGTCAGTATGTGCGGGTCAAGCTGAAGGTCGGCGAAGAGGCCGATGCTTTAATGGTGCCTCGGACGGCGCTTGGCTCCAGTCAGCTCGGAAAATATCTTTATATTGTCGACAAGGACAACAAAGCGGAGCAGCGCCTCGTTACAACGGGTCCCATCGATGGAGATCTTGTCAGCGTCGTCGGGCCCAACGAAAGCGATCTTGTGATCACCGGCAATCTTCAGAAAATTGCTCCGGGCGTACCTGTGCAGCCACTGCCTCCATCGCCCGTCGCGAGTGAAGCCAGCGGTGCTAAGCAGGCGGCCGAATTTTGATCTCGAACACGTCTCGCACGATACATTTACGCGTTCTCGTAAGCTGGGGATAAGTACCCCGTTGACCGCAAGGATCGTGGCGGGACTAGTTATTTCGCG
>NZ_DASZTY010000033.1:0-122615 GCF_035548195.1 Hyphomicrobium sp. | reverse complement strand
AGAGCAACCGAACCCGTCCGTTCCGGTCGGACCGCGCGGCGATCTCTGCTAGAACAACAGGCGTGTGAAATAGAGGTGCGATTGCGTTCCGGTCGGACCGCGCGGCGATCTCTGCTAGAACTGGCCCCTGGTAACCCCTTGGTTCCAGAGGCCATTTTTGTCATACCTATAAGAAAAACCGTATTGAAAGCGGCTCCATTCGCTGTAGGCACGGTAATTTTCACCGCCTACATTGCGTTTAAAACATCTGTAGTTGGTCTGGTCTCTCTGGCCGGCCACGTTGTCCGCTACCTCGAAATGATTTGATACTTTCATACTGGCGGTCCGTGAAAAACAGGATGTCGACCTTGCCGCCTGAGGGCACGGCCCCACCGATCTTCGCGGCCAGCGCCTCGGCCTGCTCCTTACCTGCAGTAAATTTTATATAGCAGGAGAATTGCATCATACAGAAACCTTGATCGAGCAGAAATTCGCGAAATTTAGTCGCCCTCTTGCGCTCATCGCTCGTCAATACAGGCAAATCGAACAGCGCCATCACCCACATGATACGATATCCCGTTAACGCAACAAAGGTCACGAATCTTCATCCTCATCCGGAGTGCCGACTCCTGCGGCTAACGGCAATGACGACAACGGCAGCAACAGGCGCTTTCGCTTGCCCATATAAATCTGGGCAAGCGACTGTGCTGATCGCGCCAGCGCGTTCGACAAAGTCGTGACACCGTCCTCGATTGTAAAATCGGCGTGCAATACAGCCGCCAATCTGCGTTTTGCCGAAGTATCCAGGTTCTCGACGTTCTCCCTCACCAGCGTCCAAGCAATGAGATCAACGGCAGGACGGAACGGCTCCATCAGATCATCGGCAAGACGCATGGCGTCACCCTTGCTTTTGTGATGCAAGCCGAGAGAAGGATGCAATCCGGCGGCGACGATCGCGCGGGCCGTCGCGACACGCAAAACAGTATAGCCGTAATTGAGGAAGGCGTTGGCGCCCTCCACGCCGCGATCGCGCGTGAAGCCCTTCCCGAAGAGCGCCGGGAAATAGCGCTGCGCAGCCTGGGCCTCTATATTTTCGGGATCACCGGAGCGAACGCGGTGCACCAGCGTTTGAATCGGAAGGGAATTGATGCCAGCGCGTTCGAGCGCTGCGGCCTGGGCCCTGAGCTTTGCTCGTACAATTTCAGACCATAGCCGCTTTTTGCTCGGAAGCGTGGCGGCGGCTTGGGCTTCCACGCGATCGCCTTGCGCGTGATGGCCGTCCACGGGCAGCAGGTAGGCGGCGGGCGTGAAGTTAACACCGCAGATCACGACAGGTGCGCCACGTGTAGCGAGCGCGGCAAGTGCTTGGTTGGTGTAGGTGACGGCGGGATTCGAGGCGATGACGGCCTCGATGTCATCGAGCGGCACTTGGCCGATGAGGCCGTCAGGACCGGAGATGTTGAGAAAGCCGCGGTCGAGCGAGAGCCGGCGGCCTTCCCCCGTGATTTCGACAATCCGCCCCAACATGCGTTTAGCCCCCCGGCACGGCATTTTGTGCGAGAGCCATCAGAGCGCGGATAAAGCGAATCCACCAGATTTAGCGGGAGATGAGGTTAACCGGCACAAGACGAGCGGCCGGGGCCTAAGCCCGCGGCCGTCAGGGCTCATACCCTGGTTCTAGCAGCGATCGCTGCAGTCCAACTGGAACACCTCCTGTTGTTTGCTTGCAAAGCACTCAATCGAAGGTATTTTGGTCCGATGGCACCTCACGCATATGCAATGAGGATCCAGACAACCGCAGCGCCGCCGTAGGGAGGCATGCGATTGGTTTTCGCGATGGGTGCAGTCGTGCTTGGAAATCCAAGTACCTTCCAAGTGCCAGATTCCGGGCACGATTGACCTGTTTTTGCTCTCGTACCGAGAGGATGTTTCAGCTTGATCACCTCCAATCAAAACAGGAGGTGAGAAAATAATCCTATTTTGGCCTAAAAGTCAACTCGATGCTTCCTGTAGGCGGGAAGCTAGACGTTGGAGCGAACCCGGCGAGTTTTGCCGACATCATTAACCTGCACCTTCCTGGCATTCCGCTTCGTCAGCTCTGCAATGCCCGCGAAGTCCCAGCGGAACAGATCGTCCTTGTCGTCGTGCCGCTTACCGAGCTCACCACCCTCGTAATGGGGCGCGAGGTAAAGCACACCGTTGCTCGGTGACAAGCGGTGCACGGTCTTGATGCGCCGCTGGCCATCCGCGTCGTCGACTTCGATCGCATCGCCTTTGTGAAGGCGCATGACCAGCTTCCCGCCGAGCTTCTCGCGCTCCCAGATCGGCCGGTAGTCCTTCTGGTTGACCTCAAACACCGTTGCCGCGAACCCCTTCCATGAGCCATCGCGCATCTGCACGATATCGATGTGGTGGTTCTCGCCGGGCAGAAGAGCTTTGTATACGGCGCCAGTACGGCGATCCTTGATGTGAACTTCGCCCGTCTTCTCCTTGCCGATACGCACGCGCCTGATCTCGCGTTCGACCGTCTTTCCTCCAATCGTCTCTTGAATGCGGAAAGCTGCCAAAGCTGCTTTCAGGCCCTTGTCGTCGGTGAGCTTACCTTTTTCGTTGCGAAACGGTGCGGCGAGGTCTTGCAGTTTCTTGCGCAGAACAGGATCGCGCACCCTATCGATCTCGTTCGCGTTGAGATCGATCAAAGGTTTGCGCGTAACGAGGTTGCCGATGATGGCGGCTTCAGCCGGATTCTTGACAAGACCGTAAGCGGTATCTTCGTGCAGCGCTCCGCTCTTGCCATGCTCGGGCTTCACTGAGACGATAATGGCCCGAACCTTTTCGCGCGCGATGTCTCGGAAATTGTCGAATGGATCGGGCACATCAGCAGTGATGCGGTCGCGCTGTTCGTCCTCGGCCTGTCCAGCCCTCCGGGAAACTTCTTGTAGAATCCGCCGATCAATCGCTCCGATGGTAATTGCATCGATGGCGTGATGCCGGTGATCGGTCCGCACCTTTCGGTTTTCGTCGCCGAGTATCGAGTTGAGGGCCCAACGAGCGCGCAGCATCGCAGTCAACTGGCCCGTCGTGACATAGACGTTGTCCGGGCCGCAGACGGCTCCGAGATAGAGCCGTGCCAGACGTGAAAGATGCCGCGTCTCATTGATCTGCCGGGCGAGGAAATCGCGCTCAGTGTTCTCGTAGCGC
Organism: Hyphomicrobium sp.; assembly: GCF_035548195.1. Lineage (GTDB taxonomy): Bacteria > Pseudomonadota > Alphaproteobacteria > Rhizobiales > Hyphomicrobiaceae > Hyphomicrobium_B. The sequence continues at coordinate 119,435 of NZ_DASZTY010000033.1, read as the reverse complement.
TCCATCGCGTCCGCACCAAAGCGCCAGCGTTTGTTGGCGGGCAATCCAGCGGCCGCGGCAGCAATTTTTTCCCAGTCTGGTTGCTCCGGCCAGGCTTTCTTTTCGCTGCCGAACGCCTCGTAAGGCGTCTGACGACGTTTATACCTGTTGACCCAGCGATAACACAGAACACGATTGGCCTTTGTATCGTCCAGTGTCCGCGAGTACGGTAGAATGTGGTCGATCTCGACGTCCGAGGAAAACAGCTTTTCGATGCTGATCGTTTCAAGAGAATAGGGGCAGAGCGCGACGCCGCCATTGGCGCGCTGCTGCTCCTCGAACAGTCGCAGCCGCAGCCGGTTCTCGCCGTTGTCGGCGAGGCCCTGCTTCTCCAACTCCTGCCGGCGCAGATCGTTGGCCCCACGGTTTCGCGCGTTCTCGCGCTTTTCCTTGTCTTTCTGCTCCTTGGTCAACTTAAGGTCGCGCGCCAGCTCGATGACGATCTGTGCAGGCTCGCCGTAGACCTCGATCAGCCTGTTCACGAGACGGCGAAGCTGGCCGAGACCGATGTGCGCGGTGGGGTTCGCGAGACGGCCATAACGCTTTTCAGCAGGATCTTCCGGGTTGCCGGTGCCAAACGATACCTGACGTTCCAGGACTTGCCCGTAGTAGGGAAGCGGAAGTTCGATCACGCCATCGCGGAAATCCGAGTGATGCCAGTCTAAGCCGAGCTTCTGCCCGGCCAGCACCACGGCGTCGTTATATCTGGCGACACCACGCTTTAGCTCGGCGAGGACCGCGGCGTTGGCTGTCTTGCCGAGCCGCGATATGCCCTCCCGCGGCGTCCAGGTCGCGACAGCAAGCGCGGCTTCGTCATTGAGGCCGTAGTCCGTCTTCAGCCATGAGACGATCTTCTTCTCATCGTCCTCGTCGATCAATCTTTCGACGATTGCATCACGTTCTTCGAGAGGCAGCGCATGCCAACGCGCGCCAAACCGCCGCTTGTCCGCCAGTCCTTTGGCCGAGCGTGAGGCATAGTCGTCGAGACCCGGCTTGCCGCCGTCCTCAAGCGAAAACCGGACACCCGAACCGAGCTTCAAGCCGGACCGCAGAGAGTCGAAGCTGACGGATTTACCGGTCTTTCCTTGTAACAGAGTGGCGGCGACGAGGTCGCGCTGCTCCTTGGTCAGCGTCTTGTCCCGCGTGACACCCTCTCCATAACGCAGATGATTGAGCGTTTCATAGATCGTACGCTCCTCGACGGAAGGCAGGGCCTTCGGCAGGCGCGGCTCGCTCGGGACGAGCGTGCAGCGGCCGCGCTCGACAGGCTTGAGCGGGCGCTGCCAGAAAATCGCATGCCGGATCTGGGCAATCGCGTCGGCCGTCAGAATTTCAGGATGAAACGCCTGCTGCTTTGCGACGAGAAGATCGAATTCGTCTTCCAGCATCTGGCGCAACGGATAGTAATCGTAAAGCGCTTTGGCGCCTTCGCCCTGCAACCTGATGCGGACGGCGTTATCGGACGCGTTGCGCGTTCGGGGTGTCAATGAGCCGTCAGGTCCACCGTGGCGTTTCCAGAGAAATTCTCCGAAAGTGCGAGCGCTCTCGTTTTCGAATGCCTCTCCGAGCCTCTTCGCCGCATCGGCAATCTTGCCTTTGTCTTTGTCGTCGGCCTTGCGGTCTGTCCGGCGGTTCGACTTGAAGCCGCGACGCTGGTTCAAGTGGAACAAGGCGCGCCCCAGTTCATAGGGGGACAGAGCCTCGTCCAACCCGCGTGCGCGCAGCGCATAAGGATCGAGCGCAACTAGCGCTTTGCGATCGTGTTCGTCGCGCGGCATGAGCCCGAAGTCGACCAGCAAAGCGGTCAGGTAGGCGCGACGCTGGAGGTACCGATCGCGCCGCTTTCTAGCAGAACGCGGTACACGTCGCATTTCGGCAAGCGATCGCCCGTCCTTCGGGTTGCGGCCATCATCGAACAGCCTAACGCCGCAGCCGAGAAGCTCCACGACCGTTGCTAGCGAACTCGTTGAGGGGTCTCTATCGAGCCGATAAACAGCCCATCCGATGGAGTTCGTGCCGAGATCAAAGGCGAAGCGCAGCCAATTCTTGCTCATCAAAAAAATGTCCCGGAGAATACCGGACGGAATTCAATCAGAGCCGTTGCATAGCCTCAAGCTGCATGTTACGAAATCCACGTTCTAGCAGAGATCGCGGCGTGGTCCCTCCGGTAACAAGGGGTTCACCCCACGAAATTTAAGGCGGGCTCCGGTCCGCCTTTTTCGTTGCTTCCCAAGCAGAGACGTTACGCAATTCGTTTCGCGGCCGCTTTATCGCCCTCAAGGCGCGCCCTAGCGGGTTCGCCCACTGCCGACGTCGATTTGCAGAAGCACATCTTCTGACGAGACCGCGACCATATCCGGCAAGATCGTTGTTCTGCGACCTCCATCGTCTCCAAGGTCAGTGCAAAGACAGGAGCTGTCCGACTTTCCTATCCGTAAACCTCAGATATTGGTCGATTGCTTGTCGTGTCTGGTCGGTCAGCTCGAACCGCACAGAGCGGCCCGTCTTCTTTTGACGAATGTTGGCTCGATCCATCGCGTAGCCGCTAGGCGCCACGTCATAAACCCGGAGCGCACAACGTCACAGGCTCGAAAAGTTCCGCCACAGGAATGGCTCGGGCGCAAGACGTCAGTCTACTTTCTCAAACCATTTTTGATTTGGCGGAGACAATAATGGGGACGCTCAGCAACGAAACATCGATGCTGAGCGAGGCACTGATTACGAGCCACGCTTCAACTATCAAATTCGCCGAGTTAGCTATCAAGTCTTTGCTGATCCTCAACGGCGGCGCCGCTATAGCAGTACTAAGTTTCGCAGGCGCACAGCTGAAGTCTGGCTCCCTGGCTATCGAAGCTTATTCGAGCGGCATGCAGACATTTGGTTTCGGTGCCGGGCTGGCAGTCCTCACTGCAGGCACGTCGTATCTCGCACAGCATTTCTTCAGCCACATGTGGGATCGCACGGGCACATTCTTGCAGTGCCTATCTGTAGCGATTTGGCTGGGCGGTCTAACGGCCTTCGGCATGGGAGTGAATTTCTCCACCGTTGCAGTTCGAACCGGCGCACAAAAGTGCGAGCAATCTCAGCCGGCGAAAACGAGCAATGCGGGCGCAAGCGCAATGCCTCGGTTGCTAGCCGAAAACCGGACTAGTCAGCACAACAGCTAAGTAATTGAAAATACTGGCGCGCCCGAAAGGATTCGAACCTCTGACCCCCAGATTCGTAGTCTGGTGCTCTATCCAGCTGAGCTACGGGCGCATTTCGCAACATTAAGACCAGATTGGTCTATCCGGTCGGATACCGGAACGGCGAAGGCCCCCTCTCTAGTGGGTCACAGGCGCCAGCGCAAGACCTCTTCCGCGCACGAAGATCGGGCAAATGCGCCCGCCGGGCCAACGCGCAGCAAAGTGATCCTATCTCGGTTCAATCCACGGAGCGATCGGGCAATTCGATACGGAAGTGCGCCCCTTTGGCGCTGTCGATCAGCCGCAAAGTGCCCCCGTGAGCCTGGATCAGCTCGGAGGCGATGGTGAGCCCAAGCCCCGTGCCACCTTTCTTGGTCGAACCCTGAAAGGCCTTGAATAGATTTTCGCGCGCCCTCGGCGGAACTCCCGCACCGTTGTCCATGACGTCGATAATGACTTTGCGGCCGTCGCGATGGGCAGCAACGCGGATCTCGCCATCGCTCTTGCCCTCGACGCTCTCGATCGCCTGCATCGCGTTGCGGACGAGATTGCTCAACACTCGGAAGAGATGCTCGTGATCGACATCGATGAGAAGCGAGGGGTCGACCTCATCGACGAATGCAATGGCGCCCTCACGCGGCAGGCCCTGGCTGTCGGCAACTTCGTCGATCATTGGCTTTAAAGGCAACAACTCGCGGCGCGGAGCAGCTTCCGAAGCTCCGCCAAATTGCAGCGATGCGTTGCAGAACTGAATGGCGCGGTCGAGCGACGCAATAAGCTTCGGCACGAAGCGCTGTACGGTCGGATCTGGAATATCGACCAGACGATCGGAGATAAGCTGCGCGTTGGCCAGCATGTTACGCAAATCGTGGTTGATCTTCGAAACAGCGAGTCCGAGCTGCGCCAAACGGGTCTTCTGCGCCAGAAGGCCCGAAAGCTGCCGCTGCATGCTGGCAAGCTCGCGCTCCGCGACGCCGATCTCATCCATGCGGCCCGTGGACGGCATGATACGGCTCGCATCCTCCGGATTTTCCGAGAAGTGCAGCATGCTGCTCGTCAATCGCGTCAAAGGCTTCACGAAGAGACGGCTCAAGGCGAAATAAACTACCGCTGCGGTCAGAATGGATAGGATGACCGAGAGCCAAAGAATATTCGTTCCGTAGCGTATCATCGCAGCTTTGAGCGGCGCTTCGGGAATGACGATCTCGATGAGATCCATATTGTCCGGACCGGCGCGCCCAACCACACGGATCGTTCTCCAGCTTCCGTCGATAAGCGTCGTGATCGCATCTCCCATCTGTTCGAACTTGAGGCTTAGTCCTCCCCAGAACGAGTCCGGCTCCGGCTGTAGGTAGTAAACGTAATCGATGTTCAGATCGCCCTGTGCCGGCAACACGAGACGCCGTTCGCCCTGCCGTCGGGAAGCGATCGCTCGAACCTCGGCGGTACGCAGCAAGTCGGCACGAAGCGCTGACGGAACCTCTCCTCCAGGGAAGGCGTCGGACGCAAGCGCCGCCAGCTGCGCGGCCGTCAACCGCTCCCTCAACCAGCTCACGCGATAATTGGCGATAGCGGGCAGGAAGATCAGCGCTTCCGCGATCAACACAAAAATGACCGTCAGGGCGATCAGTTTGGCTGGCAGTCCGCGACGTTGCCAGAAACGAGAGACCACACGCCATGCCGCGCCGGCAGCCGAAGGCTTCGCGGCCTTATCGTCTCCGTGCTCTCCGTTGCCGTTGAATATCGTGCGCTGCACCGACTTTAAACTCTCCATTGCCGGAGATGATTAGCCGAGCTTCGCCAGCAATGCGATGACTTTACGCACATAGGGATTGCTGGGCGATGTTGCAAAGTAACGAAACGCAGCACGTTTGTTAATTTCCGACAAGGTAGGATACGGCGAGAGCCACTGCGTCATGGCTTTGATGTTTAATCCACGCGCGATCGCCAGAGACCACATCTGAATAAGTTCGCCGGCTCCCGCCCCGACGATTCCCGCACCGAGAATTTCGCCCCGCTTCGACGTGATGACCTTAACGTGCCCGCTCGTTTCGCGCTCGGCTTGCGCACGGTCATTCTCATGATAAGGCCACCGCAGAACATCGACTCGGCCGTATTGCGCACGTGCATCCGCTTCTGCGAGACCGGCATAGGCAAGCTCAGGCTCCGTGAAGACGACGCGTGGGCATTCACGGCCGGCGGCTTTGGCGCGAAGACGAAACAGCGTTCGGCGCAACACCACCTCGGCGTGATCCGCAGCGGCATGAGACGATTGCATTCCGCTTACGACATCGCCGACCGCGTAGACGCGGCGATTGCGCGTCCTAAGACCGGCGTTCACCTTGATACCGTCCGAATCGGCTTTTACCCCGGCGGCGTCAAGACCGAGATCGGAGATGTTTGCCTTACGGCCTGCGGCCAGCAAAAGATCGCTGCCTTCGATGCGCTCTCGGCCTTGGGGCGTTTCCAATTCGACAGCGATCTGCCCGCGTGCGCCGGATACCTGTGCAATCCGCACACCCTCACGGATAACCAAGCCCTCCGCGTTGAGACGCGTCAGCAGAACAAGTGCAAGCTCGGGGTCTTCATCACCTAACGCCTGTGCCGCGTCGAGCACCGTGACGCGGGATCCAAGCCGCCGGAAAGCTTGCGCAAACTCGATGCCGGTTGTGCCGCCGCCAATAATAACGAGATGCGGAATTGGGTCAGCGTTATCGAAGATGGATTCATTCGTGAAATAAGGAACATCGGACAATCCAGGAATTGCCGGAATGCGCGGGGAAGAGCCCGTCGCAACGACGAACCGCCGCGCCACGACCCGGAAATCACCCGCTGCAACCGTCGATCGATCGATGAACTTGCCCGCAGATGGAATGACGCGCACACCAAGACCCGTCAGCCGTTCGAGCGAAGAATTGGGCGCGATGGATGCGATCACGTCGCGCACGTGCTGACGCACACCCGCAAGGTCGATCAAAGGCTCGACGCCGCGAATGCCGAACGGCGAAGCCGTGCGCATCGCGTTGGCCCGCTTGGCCGCCGCCAACAAAGCCTTCGACGGAACACTCCCATAATAGAGCCCGTCGCCGCCCATCTTGTGTTTTTCGATCAGCACAACGCGCTGGCCGAATGCGGCGGCTGCGGTTGCGACAGCAAGACCGCCCGATCCGGCCCCGATGACGCAAAAATCCGTTTCGAGGTTTTGATCTTGAGACGGGGGTCCGGCAACGTCCTTCGGCATAACCCTTCGTCACCTTTGTCGATGAGGAGAACACGCATTAAGGCTAAAGCCGTTCATCTCGACAAGCGAGTGGCGGAGAGAGCGAACCTGTGCGTGGATCTCGATTATTCGTGTTGCATGGGTCAAAGCGCACAGGCGCGCAGTCTCATCACCGAATGAAGCCCACAGACCACAACGCCCTATTTCGGCGCGTTGACTTGCCTCGGCGCTCAAATTATAAGGACCCAATTCCGGAGAAATCGCTTTCTGCTCTGGCCTCAAGCCGGGCTCTGCGGACTTTCTAACCCACGGAAAACAGGACATAATCCGCTTGCGATCCATCATGGGTCGGAGCGCAGAATATTTGGACGGAGACTTTCCGTGAAGCGCACGTATCAACCGAGCCGCATCGTTCGCAAGCGCCGCCACGGCTTCCGCAAGCGCATGCAGACGGCTGGCGGTCAGAAAGTTCTCGCGCGTCGTCGCGCCAAGGGCCGCAAGCGCCTCTCGGCCTAAGGAACCCTGAGCCTGGCTCTACCCGGACCTAAAAACGCGGTGTCGGTAACGTTCCTCCCGACGGCTTCTCCTATCGCTTCACACCGCGGCGTTGCCAAAACGCCCAACCCAGATGAAGTGATAGACGGCTAGACTTGAGCGCCGCGAACCCTCGCGTTCGCACTCAAGGCGCTCGGCTGAGACGATACCATCGCGAGCATTTTGTCGCGGTCTCTGCATGAGTTAGGATGCCGGTGACGTCTGGAGGCTCCCATTCCGACTCTGCAAACTCTCAAGTCCCGCCCAGAGTTTCTGGCCGTCCGCGGTGGCCGCCGCGCATCGACGCCTGCCTTTTTGATCGAAACTCGAGAACGATTATCGGGCGCCGACAAAACGGAAGGCGCGCGTTTTGGCTTCACGATCACGAAGAAAATCGGCAACGCAGTGACCCGTAACCGCGTCCGCCGCCGCTTGAAAGCCGCTTTTGCCGCGACGGCCGACCGGTATGCACGCCCGACATGCGATTATGTGATCGTTGCGCGGGGCGCGGCACTCGATCGGCCATTCGCGCTGCTCGTCGAAGACGTCACACGTGCTTTGAAGACTTTGCACGAGAATGTTAAGCGAAGGCGCACGAATGACGCCCGTTCGCCATCTGCGCGTACGGACGCCCAGAAAGGTTCGACGTGACGGGGTGTCCCCTTCCGTTTAAGAGCAGTTTCCGACAATCGCTTCATGGGCCATAGCGGCCTCGCCACCACTGGCGGCTGACCCGAGGACTTGATGAATTCTCCTAAAGATCCCAAAGACCAAAACAACCTGATATTTGCGGTGGCTCTGTCGATCCTGGTCCTGATGGGCTGGCAGTATTTCTTCGCGCGCCCCGAAATTCAGCACGAGCAGGCGAAGCAGGAATTCAACAAGCAGCTCGACGCGCAGAATAAAACGACGTCTTCGTCCGGAAACCCGCCGAACGTCGCAAACACTCCAATTGCGTCTTCCCCTGCAGCGGTACCGAATGCGGGACAACAGGCTGCAACCCCACTATCGCGCGAAGAGGCGTTGAAAGGCAGTCCTCGTGTCACGATCGACACGCCATCCCTCGCGGGATCGATCGACCTGAAAGGCGGCCGCATCGATGATCTGCTGCTAAAAAAGTATCGCGAGACAGTCGATCCCAATAGTCCAATCGTGACGTTGCTTTCGCCTGCGGGCTCGCCCGAGCCCTACTTCGCGGAATTCGGCTGGGTTCCCCAAAGCGGAAGTCAGACAAAAACTCCCGGCAGCGATACCTTATGGACCCTGGAAAAGGGCACGACGCTCACGCCGGAAACCCCCGTCACGCTCGCCTGGGATAACGGCGACGGTCTCGTCTTCCGGCGCACGTTCTCCGTCGACACGAACTACATGTTCAAAGTCGTCGACGAGATCGAAAACAAGACGAAGGCCGATGTCACGTTGTTGCCTTACGCACGCGTCCACAGGAGCGGCCATCCGCCGTCCCACGTCTATTCGGTTTTGCACGAGGGTCTTGTCGGCGTCTCAGGCGAACATGGCCTGATTGAAGAAACCTATGCCAACGCCGTCAAGGAAGGCGTGCCAAAAACGTTCGAGAACGTCACAGGAGGATGGCTCGGCATCACAGACAAATATTGGGCCGCAGCGCTTGTTCCCGATCAGCACGAACCCTACCGCGCCATGTACTCGGCGCTAAAAGCGCACGACCCGAACGGCAAGGATGCATTCCAGGCCGATTACCTCCGTGGCGCGCTCACGATTGCGCCTGGAATGCGCAAGGGCGTAGAAGGCCGCCTCTTCGCAGGCGCAAAGCAAGCGTCCTTGATCGATAGCTATGAAAACGCTCTCGGCATTCTTCGTTTCGACAGGCTGATCGACTGGGGCTGGTTCTACTTCATCACGCGGCCGCTGTTCCGTCTGATGGAGTTCATCAACAACATCGTACACAACTTCGGTGTCACCATTCTCATACTGACGGTTCTCGTGAAGGCGGCGTTCTACCCGCTTGCCAACAAGCAGTACGAGAGCATGGCGCGCATGAAAAAGCTGCAGCCCGAGATGCAACGCATCAAGGAGCAATACAAAGACGACGCGCAACGTCAGCAGAAAGAGATTTTTGAACTCTATAAAAAAGAGAAGATCAATCCGCTCGCCGGTTGCTGGCCCATACTCTTGCAGATCCCGGTCTTCTTCGCACTTTACAAGGTGCTGTTCGTAACGATCGACATGCGGCACGCACCGTTCTTCGGGTGGATCCACGACTTGTCGGCGCCCGATCCGACCTCGATCTTCAACCTGTTCGGATTATTGCCGTTCGCCGCTCCGGCATTCCTGCACATCGGCATATGGCCCCTCATCATGGGCATGACGATGTGGGTCCAAATGCAGTTGAACCCGCCGCAGCCCGATCCGATTCAGCAGCAGATTTTCACATGGATGCCCGTCATCTTCACATTCATGCTGGCAAGCTTCCCCGCTGGCCTCGTGATCTACTGGGCTTGGAGCAACACGCTGTCGATTGCCCAGCAGCTCCGCATCAACAAGAAGAACGGCGCGCAAATTCATCTGTTCGATAATTTGAGACGAACCTTCGCGCCGCTTCTAAGGCTGTTCGGAGCAGGCGGCGATGCGAGCAAATGAAGGATGAATGGCTTCGCGCCGAAGCGGATCGACCGCGCGGGGTGTCACGATGACAAACCCTGATACGCATTCCGCAGAAGACGTCGAAGCAGGCCGCCTTCTTTTCACTCGCGCCTGGACGTTTTCGCGCGGCTCGCCGGGCCTCGACCATCTGCCTCCCGACGACCGTCCGGAAGTCGCATTCGCCGGACGCTCGAACGTCGGCAAATCGACCCTGATCAACGCACTGGTCGGACAGCATGCCCTGGCGCGCGCATCGAATACGCCTGGCCGCACGCAAGAACTGAACTTTTTCACCGAGCCCGACGCCGGGCTCTATCTCGTCGACATGCCCGGCTACGGCTTTGCCGAAGCACCGAAAGACAAAGTTGCAGCGTGGAACCGTACGCTTCGCGCGTATCTCGCCGGCCGGCGGACACTGCTGCGCGTCTTCCTGCTGATCGACGCTCGCCACGGGCCAAAGTCCGTGGACGACGAGATCATGAAATTATTGGACGGCGCAGCCGTGTCCTATCAGGCCGTCCTGACGAAAGCCGACAAAATCAGCCGCACCGATCTCGAACGCGTCACCGAACGGACCATCGCAGCACTCGCCAAACATCCCGCCGCCTATCCGCATGTCATCGTCACGTCGGCGGAAACAGGCGCAGGCTTCGAAGATCTTCGCGCGACGATTGCCAAACTTCTTACATCGCAGAACGCCTAATCGAAGCGCGCATCGCTCAGTGAACGAGCCGCTGTAGGATCGTCTTCACCGCCGCGACGCCGCCCTCTCCGAAAGTCGAGAGCGCACCGCCGACAATCGCGGCGACCGTCCAACTAAAGATGCGTGCAAAGGTCCGCTTCAGGTTTCGCTTTACTTTGACCTCGATCACCTGATCCGGGAGCGCAGTTTCCGCCGCAACGCCGTCGGTGCCGATCGTGCGCGCCGAAATTATGATTTGTAGCTGCGACCACCCGCGCGACTGTGGCGTGATCAGAAATCGCCAACTGGCGAAATCGTCGCTCGCGTAGCCAAGAGTATTTTCGATCCATTGCGTTTCCGGCGACGCCGTCTCGATGAAGAATCCGCCGTCGGGCGCGCGAATACGCACGGCCATCGCCTTCGTGATTGTGACCTTATGCTGCCAGACTGCTCCGTCGCCTTCGAGACCGTCCGTCAACGCCTTGACCGACGCCTTAGCGATCCGGACCTCGACACGCTCGGTCCGCCCGACACGCATCGCGCGCGGGATATTCTCGGCGAGTTGTCCCGTCTCCGTCTTGGGACTTTTCGCGCGTTTGCGTGACGGCGCCCGAACCTTTCCCGACCCCCGTGGCTGGAGAGGCGGCCCATTGGGAGGCGGCTCACCCGGCGGTGGAGGGCCAAAGGACGGCTCGGAGTGGAGCGGTCCGGGCGGCGCGATCGAGCCCGGCACGGGCATGGACGCCGGAGCGCCCGGCTGTCCACCTAACGGCCTCATTCCGCCAGGGGCGGGAATTGGTGGCGGCATCGCCCCGGATGGTCGGGGACGCGGCAGATCGCCCGGAAACGGCCGCTGAGGCGCCCCGGCGATGGACGCAGATCCTGCCGCTCCGGCGCCAGGATGCTCGGGAAACGGCATCCCAGCGCCCTGCGAGGCCCCTTGAGAACCAGATGGGCGTGGTTGAGCCTCCGGCTGGCCTGGAAAAGGCAGCGAAGGACCAGATGGATGGTCTTGAGAGGGGCGCGAGACAGACCCTGGGCGACCGGCAGGCGCAGCCGGTGCATCTGGCGCTTTTGCCGGAGTGAAGTCCTTTTCCGTCCGGGGGAAACTGGGTTCCGGCCGCTTTTCCGGCCGCGGCTCGGGAGCGGCATAGGCCACGGGCTCTTGCGGCCGCGGCTGCTCCGGTTCTTCCTGATGCGACGGAGCCTCAGACGGCGAAGGTGGAGAGACTATAGTCGACGACTGATCCGCTCCGGCGGAGGGATCGGGCGCGCCAGCCATTGACCGCTCTTCCGAGCTTGGCTGAATCGTTTTCGCGGCGTCCGGAATGGCAACCGAAGGCGGTGGGGCAGTACGCGGCATCTCGTTCATGATGTCGCGCAACGACGGCGCCGATCGCGATTGCACGCGTTCGCGAGCCCGCGCCAGCACGTCGTCAGCTACTGGCGGCGGTGCCGATGACGCACGCGGCGGCGCCAACGCCGCTTGCAAAGCCCTTATCGCGCCGTCGAAGGTCAAACCATGCGCCTGCAGCATCTCAGCAGCAGCGCTCCGGGCGTCACCGACGATCGCGGCAAGCACAATCGCACCATTGATATCGCGTCGCCGACTACCGCGCGCGGCGGCCGCCGCCGCTTCCAGGATGCGGCGCACATCTTGAGAGACGCCGAGACTGACTGGCGTCTCTTCCGAGGGCGTGTCGGACCGCGGAAATTGCGCAACGACATCCGCTTTCAGCGCAGCACCGTTAATGTTGCTCGCGTCGAGCACAGCAATGGCGTCGCGATCGTCGCAAAGCGCAGCCAGCAAATGTTCAAGTGTAACATCGGACGCCCCGGCGGCAGCGGCAAACTCCGCCCCCCGCGACAGCGTTGTGCCGAGGTCCGGCGACATCGGGATTTGACCAAGATCTGTGGCAGTCACGCCCACGGCATCTCCAAACGGTCAGGACGGCCTCGGCCGCACGGTTGAAGGCAAAGCAAGCTCACGCGACAACGCTATAGCAATGCCATGGCAGCGGGCAGACGGGAATCCCCTTCGTCCCCAGCACCGTGTCCGGCCTGCGTCAGGAGCGCCCTCTGCCCGGCAAAAAAGCGGGAATTCCGTTGAGGCATTCGCCTGACGGGCTATAAGACCGCGACGAAAGCGCCCCCCACGCCAGGGGGATCGAATCACCACCGCTTCTATCTGGCCTACGCATCTTCGAGTTCGATTGGCTTTTGGTGAAATCCTGTGACGTCGATGAAACCCACTTCTGAAACAAATGCCAAGTCGTCCGAAGACCGGCCGAGCGCACATCTTCAGGCGCGCATTCTCGCGGAAGCGATCCCCCATCTGATTCGCTACGACGAACAGACGGTCGTCGTAAAATTTGGCGGCAACGCGATGGGCGACGAAGCGCTGTCGAATGCGTTCGCGCAGGACATCGTCTACCTGAAGCAATCGGGCATCAATCCGATTGTCGTGCACGGCGGCGGTCCGCAGATCGCCAGTATGCTGAACAAGCTCGCGATCAAGTCCGACTTCGTGCACGGCCTCCGGGTGACGGACAAGCCGACGGTCGAAGTCGTCGAGATGGTTCTTGCGGGCAAGATCAACAAGGAGATCGTTTCCGCGATTAATCGGCAGGGTGGCAAAGCGGTCGGCATTTCCGGCAAGGATGCCAATCTGATGGTCGCCAAGAAGATCACGGAGATGCCGGACCCGCAATCGAACCTGATGAAAGCCGTCGATATCGGCTACGTCGGCGATCCGCTGGAGGTCAATCCGCATATCGTCGAAGTGATTTCGAAGTCCGACCTCATTCCCGTGATCGCTCCGGTCGGCATCAGCCGCGAGGGCGAAACGTTGAACATCAACGCCGATACGTTTGCATCGGCCCTCGCTGCACGCATGCAGGCCAAACGCCTGCTGCTGCTGACGGACGTCACCGGCGTGCTCAACAAGAAGAAAGAACTCATCCCGGACCTGACGATCGACGAAGCCCGCGACATGATCAAAAGCGGCGACATCTCCGGCGGCATGATCCCGAAGATTGAGGGCTGCATCGAAGTTGTTGAAGCGGGCGTCGAAGGCGTCGTCATCATAGACGGACGCGTGCCGCATTGCGTGCTTCTCGAACTCTTCACCGAACACGGCGTCGGCACGCTCGTGCGCCGCGCCGACCGCAAGAAGGGCAGAGGCTGATGGCCTCGTCCGCCCCGGCGTTAAGCGAGATCCCCACGGCGACCAAATCGCCGCGCGGATTCACACACGTCGATACATGGATCTTCGATCTCGACAACACGCTTTATCCGGCGTCATGCAACCTATTTGCTCAGGTCGATCGCCGCATGAGCGAATATATCGCCAAGACGCTTGGCGTTCCGCACGAGCACGCGCGCCATTTGCAGAAGGCCTACTATCGCCAGTTCGGCACGACCCTCGCAGGACTGATGCGCGTGCACAAACTGCCGCCAGGCCCGTTCCTCGAATACGTCCATGATATCGACGTCTCTGTCGTGATGCACTCTCCAGCTCTATTGGCTTCAATCGAAAAACTGCCCGGACGCCGCCTGATCTTCACGAACGGTTCGCGGCGTCACGCCGAGAACGTCGCGGAGCGTCTCGGAGTGCTGCATCTCTTCGAAGACATTTGCGATATCGCAGCACTCGAATACGTGCCCAAGCCGGAAAGAGAAGCATTCGACCGGCTCATGAACCTGCATGCGGTCGCGCCGACGCAGGCTGCGATGTTCGAAGACATGCCACACAATCTCGAAGTCGCCGCCGAACTCGGCATGACGACGGTACTCGTTCATTCCGATTACATCGATCATCCGGCACAATTGAAAGTCCGCGAGTGGCGCGAATTGCCGGCGCACATCCATCATCTTACGCGCGACCTGACGGGATTTATCGCGAACGATATTTTGCGGATGATCCCGCAGGCGCTTCCTTAGGGACATCCAATGCCGGAGCCTTTCACAGATTGGTCGATCGCCGGCATTCCACTCGCATTTCTTTCTATTTCGCTTATCGTCGAGCTGACGCCGGGACCCAACATGGCGTATCTCGCAGCTTTGACACTTGCAGAGGGTCGCCGCATCGGTTTCGCCGCCGTGGCCGGAGTCGCCACGGGATTGCTCGTTGTCGGCGTTCTGGCTGCGCTCGGAGTCGCAGCATTCGTCTCTGAGTCCCACCTACTCTACGAAGCACTTCGGTGGGCGGGCACGCTGTACATGCTTTGGCTGAGTTATGACATTTGGCAAGGTCAAGCCGAGACGGAAAAGGAATTTGCCGCCGAAAACAAATCCGCGCTCGCCTACATGGCGCGCGGATTCCTGACCAACATTCTGAACCCGAAAGCCGCGGTATTCTTCATTGCCGTCTTGCCGCAATTTATCGATCCATATCGCGAGACGCTGCACCAGACACTCACGCTTTCAATCGTCTATACTGCAATCGCGACACTCGTTCACGCAGCAATCGTGGTTCTCGCCGCACACGCGCGTCCATTTTTTCAGAACGCTGCGCGCATGACGATGCTGCGCAGGATACTCGCAGGCGGATTGGTTATCGTTGCGATCTGGCTTTTCTGGTCGACCGCCGAAAGCCGTCCCGCGTAGTACGGACCTAGCCTCGTCCGATAAACGGCATCTTCGTCGCCATGACGGTCATGAATTGCACGTTCGCATCGAGCGGCAGGTTCGCGATATAGAGCACCGCATCGGCGACATGCGATACGTCCATGCGGGCCTCAACCTTGGTGCTGCCATCGGCCTGCAGAATACCACTCGCCATCTTGGCGGTGAAATCCGTCGCCGCATTTCCGATATCGATCTGCGAACAAACGATATCGTCAGCCCGGCCATCGAGCGAAATGGATTTCGTTAAACCCGTGATGGCGTGCTTGGTCGCCGTATAAGGCGCCGACAGCGGCCGCGGCACCTGCGCCGAAATCGACCCGTTGTTGATGATGCGCCCACCTTTTGGCGTCTGTGCTTTCATGATCCGGATTGCCTCACGCGCACAGAGAAATGCGCCGGTTAAATTAACATCGACGACGCGCCGCCAATCTTCGAGTTTCACGGCTTCCAGCGGCAGGCCCTGAGCGAAGGTCCCGGCGTTGTTGAAAAGGACATCAAGACGTCCAAACCGCGCGCGCGTCTTATCGAACGCCGTTTTGACGGCAGCTTCCTCGGTGACATCGGCAGGTACGACGAAAAACTCCCCGCCGTCCGGCAGTGCCTGAGCCGCCGTTTTTTCAAGCTCCGCAACACGCCGGCCAAGTAAAGCGACCGCATATCCCGCGCTCTGAAGTTTCAGCGCAACCGCGCGGCCGATCCCCGAACCCGCTCCCGTCACGAAAGCTACACGCGCCGCTTCGATCATCGTTCATTCCTTGGCAATTCAATCACAACTCCGCTGGATAACGCGGAACATCCCGGCGCGCCAGTTTCTACCCTGGAAAACGCGTGCTAAAGCGAAGGCACGGGCAAGGAGTTTCGCGACATGGGGAACGCGGAAGGAATTGAAACAGCGCCTTGCGCCAACTGCGGCACCGCTTTAGCAGGCGCCTTTTGCAGCGCGTGCGGTACGCCGGCAAATACCGCCAATGCGGCGAAACATGAAGGCTGGACAGCACTCACCAGCGAATTTATCAGCACCCCCCGACGCGACGGGATTCTTGCTATCGCGCTCTCGTTCCTGCGACATCCAGTTAAAACAATCTTGCGTCTAACCGACGATCCCTCATACCGATCGCATTGGAGTTTCTTGACCGCGTGCGTTGGCGCACAATTGACACTTGTCTATATCGCTCTGCCGCGACTCTATTCAGCACTTCTAAATTTGCCCGATACTGCCGACAGCTCCGCCGTCATCAACAATGAGATCGTGCAATACGTCGGCATGGCGATTCTAACACCTATCCAATACTACGTTTGCCGCGTCCTCGGCACGATCCGCCGAACGCCGATGTCCTACGTCAAGCTCTGCGTTTTGAGCATCAGTTACGGCACCTTGCTGTCGATGATTGTTGCGCTGTTGTTCGCTGCAATCGGCATCCTCGACTTGAAGACAGTGTCGGTACTCGATCTCGGTGAATTCTGGACGGCGCTATCGTCGCTGTTGCTGATCGCCATCCTGACATTCGTGACCACAACGCATCGAAGCTTCTGGGGAATGTCTTGGCCAATTGCGGCCGCCGTGACGATGGGCGCCGCAGCGTTATCCTGGCTCGTCGTTTACCCGGGACTGACATCCCTGGTCGAGCAGGCTAAGATCGGCGAAGCCATCGGAAAGCTGCTCGGCTAAATCTACCGCGTCGGAACAGGCTTCTCGCCGCGATAGTCATAGAAGCCGCGCTTGGTTTTACGCCCCAGCCAGCCCGCCTCGACATATTTCACAAGCAGCGGACACGGACGGTATTTCGAATCCGAAAGCCCTTCGTAAAGCACCTGCATAACACTAAGGCAGGTATCGAGCCCGATGAAGTCGGCAAGCTCTAGCGGCCCCATAGGATGGTGCGCGCCGAGCTTCATCGCCTTATCGATCGCCTCGACCGTCCCGACGCCCTCATAAAGCGTGTAAACCGCCTCGTTGATCATCGGCAGCAGAATGCGATTGACGATGAAGGCCGGAAAATCTTCCGCAACCGCGGTCGTCTTGCCGAGGCTCTCGACGAACGCTTTCGCCGTCGCGAAGGTCTCGTCTTCGGTCGCGATGCCGCGAATAAGCTCGACCAACTCCATCAGCGGCACTGGATTCATGAAGTGCATGCCGATGAAGTCTTCCGGACGATCCGTCGTCGCGGCAAGACGCGTGATCGAGATCGACGAAGTGTTGGATGCAAGCATCGCCGTCGGTTTTAGATGCGGACAAAGCGCCGCGAAGATCTTGTGCTTGAGGCTTTCGTCCTCGGTCGCAGCCTCAATAACGAGATCGCAATCTCCAAAAGCTTCAAGCGTTGGCGCGTAGCTGATACGTTCCAGCGTCTTGTCTCGATCGCTTTCCTGAATGGCACCCTTCGCGATCTGCCGCGAAAGGTTTTTGCCGACAGCTTCAAGACCCTTGTCGAAAGCTTCTCTCTTGAGATCGTTCAGCGCCACGGTATAGCCCGACAACGCGACGACGTGCGCGATGCCGCTGCCCATTTGTCCGGCGCCGATAATCCCGACTTTGCTGATGGTGCGTGCGGGCCGAACGCCAGCCTTGCTTTTCTCCATCAGCTTCTGGGTGTGCGCCATGAACAGGTGTCCTCCGCGAGTTCCAGCCGATGCTCTCAGCGACCGGCCTTCTGCAACTCCGCATCAAGTTCGGGCAGCGCCTGAAAAAGATCGGCGACAAGGCCATAATCCGCGACTTGGAAAATGGGAGCTTCGCCGTCCTTGTTGATCGCAACGATGACTTTTGAGTCCTTCATGCCCGCGAGATGCTGAATGGCGCCCGATATACCGACCGCAATGTAAAGATCAGGTGCCACAACTTTGCCGGTCTGCCCGACCTGCCAGTCGTTCGGCACGTAACCAGCGTCAACGGCGGCACGGGACGCACCCATCGCCGCGCCAAGGCGATCGGCCACAGGTTCTATGTATTTGGTGAAGTTTTCACCGTTGGCCATACCCCGGCCGCCGGAAATGATGATGCGTGCAGACGTCAGCTCTGGGCGATCCGATTTCGTCAGCTCCGCATTCTCGAATGTCGAGATGCCGACGGCCGCCGGAGCGCTAACAGTCTCGATCGCCGCCGAACCGCCTTCGCCGACAGCCGGAAACGCCGCCGTACGCACCGTAATAACCTTCGTCTTCTCGGCCGACTGCACCGTCTGAATGGCATTGCCGGCATAAATCGGACGCTCGAAGGTATCGGGCGAGAGCACTTTGGTGATATCGGAAATTTGCATGACATCGAGCTTGGCGGCAACGCGCGGCAAGACGTTTTTGCCAAATGCAGTCGCCGGGGCGACGATAGCTGAATAATCTCCGGCAATAGAAAGAATGAGCGCGCTTATCTCTTCCGCGAGTCCATGCGCGTACTGCGGCGCGTCGGCGAGCAGAACCTTGGCAACGCCGTCGAGCTTCGCCGCCGAGTCCGCGGCTGCCTTCGCATCCGAGCCGGCGACAAGAACATGCACATCACCGCCGAGCTCTTTCGCAGCAGTGAGCGCTTTTGCTGTTGCGGGCGCCAGAGCCTGCCCCGAGAGTTCAGCAAGAAGAAGTGTAGACATCAGAGAACCCCCGCTTCGTCTTTGAGCTTCTGAACAAGCTCTGCAACGCTTCCAACTTTGACACCGGCTTTGCGCGTGGGAGGTTCCGTGGTCTTGAGGACTTTGAGACGCGGGCTGATATCGACTCCGAAGTCTTCCGGCTTCTTGACATCGAGCGGCTTCTTCTTGGCCTTCATGATGTTTGGCAGCGACGGATAGCGCGGCTCGTTGAGGCGGAGGTCGGTCGTCACGACGGCCGGGAGGTTGAGCTTGATCGTTTCGAGACCGCCATCAACTTCGCGGGTCACGGTAACGGAACCGGACTCCGTCGCGACCTTCGAAGCGAATGTGCCCTGCGGCCAGTCAAGAAGACTCGCGAGCATCTGTCCGGTCTGATTGCAATCGTCGTCGATGGCCTGCTTACCGAGAATGACGAGATCCGGCGTTTCTGCATCCACGACGCCCTTCAACAGCTTTGCAACCGCGAGCGGCTCGACAGCAGTACCTTCCGGCGTCTCGATGAGAATTGCGCGGTCGGCACCAATCGCCAGAGCGGTCCGCAAAGTTTCCTGCGCTTTCGCAGACCCGATAGAGACGACGACGACTTCCTTGGCGCCGCTTTTTTCCTTGAGGCGAACGGCTTCTTCGACCGCAATTTCATCGAACGGATTCATCGACATCTTGACGTTCGCCAAGTCGATTCCAGAGCCATCCGGTTTGACGCGAATTTTGACGTTGTAGTCGACGACGCGCTTGACCGGCACAACGATTTTCATGCCACCCGCCAGCTACCTGGCGCTCCCATTAATTGTTGTTACCTGCGCTTGGATCGGCGCAGGCTTTTGCGGCGCGATAACCGCCGCAGCTTCTAAAAATCTGGCCGCTAAACTTGCGTGAAAAGCGAGCCCGGAAGCCGCTATACACGGTAGTTCTCGCAACTGCGAAGGGCAAAAGCTAAGGGCCGCTTGTGCTCAAGTCAATTGCCCGCTCGTCGCGGCGCACACCATCACGCGTCGAGGTAAATCAAGCCCGCCGGCGCGTGGCGATCGAGGTCAACGGTTTTTGCCCGGCACCCACAAGACATCGCTCTTGCCGCGATCGTTGACATAGCGGCCGGCGACAAACAGGAAATCGGAAAGACGGTTGATATACTTGAGCGCGGGAGCGCTGACCGGCTCTCCGGGGAGGCTCGAAAGCTCGACCATCAACCGTTCCGCCCGGCGCGAGATCGTCCGTGCGACATGCAATTGAGCTGCGGCAGGGGTGCCGCCAGGTAAGATGAAAGATCTGAGCGGGCTAAGCTCAGAATTCATCGCATCAATCTCGTCCTCAAGCCGCTTTACCTGTGCATCGGCGATCCGAAGCGGTTCATAGGGGAGCTTTTCGCCGCGATCCGGCACGCACAGATCGGCACCGAGATCGAAAAGATCGTTCTGCACCCGAAGAAGCATGGCATCGACGTCGGGTTCTGACCCCGCCAGATGGATGCGCGCGACGCCGACCTGCGCATTCGTTTCGTCGACCGTCCCGTAGGCTGCGATGCGCGGCGAAGTCTTCGGAACACGTTCGCCAGTGCCAAGCGCGGTGGTCCCGGCGTCGCCCGTCTTCGTATAAATGCGATTAAGTACCACCATCGCCCGGAAGTCCTGAATTTCACGTTCTGACGTTCGAGATGCCGAATTTGCGCCGGCTGGCCGAATATCGGCCTTTAGTGGGACACAAATGTATAGGCAAGAATGATGAGGATGGCCAGAAACTGCAGACCAATCCGCCAACGCATCAGCTTTTGGCTGAGGTTTGAATTATTGCCCTTCATCAGTGTGTGCAGGCCGTAAAGTAGGACGGCAAGCACAGCAAAGACGGCGACAGTGGTTGCATGATAGAGAAATGTTTGCATTCACCTGGTCCGCTTCTAAAGCTGGAAATTTGCTTAAGCCTTTGGTCCGAGGGCGGCAATCACCAAGGTGCCGCGCCACTGGTTTCGCCCAGAGCATCTGCAGGCCACAGGCGAAGTATTACGCATTTGAAATTTGCTCTCGTTCGTAAAAGCCTTAATTCTTTCCGCGCATCGTATTCGGAACCGGCTCCGAGGCGGGTATTTCCACTCTCCGGCCCCATGCGCTTTTCGACTTGAGGCCACGTGACAAATCAGCTGTCGGCATGTCGGAGATCTCGGCCGTCGCCTGCTTGCAGAGCGGTTTGGCATATTGGCATCGCGGGAGCCAGCCTTTCGCTCGCGTTGGTTGCACCACTTCGGGCCGAAGATGCCCTGCCAGCCGATCCGAACACGGCGCGGCAAATCCTCGAGCAAAAGCGGCGTCAGCTGAATGACAACGCAGCAAAAGAGCTAACGATCCGCTCCGATGTCGCGGCCCTTGACGCCGAGCGCGAACGCCTGAACGCGCGCTTGATAGAAACGGCGAATTTGATTCAACGCGGCGAAGCCAAGATGACCGCAATCGAAGGCCGTCTATCGGAATTGCAAGAGCAGGAACGCCTCGTCCGCGGCTCTCTTGAGCAGCGCCACGGTCAAATAGCGGCGCTTTTGGCTGCCCTCCAGCGGATCGGGCGGAACCCGCCGCCGGTCCTCGTCACACGCCGGGAAGATGCACTCAAGATGGTTCGAAGTGCCATGCTACTCTCTTCGGCATTTCCAGGTCTTAAGGATCAAGCCGTCAAATTATCGGGCAAGCTAACCGAACTTCAGAACGTGATGACTGGGATCCGAACTGAAGGCGCACACCTTCGGGCGGAAACTGAAAGGCTGAACGAGACCCGCACGCGGCTTGCAAGTTTGATGGCGGTTAAAAAATCAACACTCGCCGAACGCCAGTCACAACTCGCCGCCGTCCGCGTCGCAAGCGCCGAAATCTCGAAAAACGTCACCAATCTCTCGGATTTAATTGCGCGCCTTGACCAGACGGTAACGGAGAAAACCGGTCTCGGCGCTTACAATAATGAATTGAAGAACGAACATCTGGTCGAAGCGGCACCGTCTTCGCCTCCCGCTGGCCCACAAATCATAACGCCGCCGCCTGAAGCGCCTTCCGCAGCGCCCATGCCCGCTCCGCCTGCTACCGGCAAAGATGAGGCCGCCGCTAAAAACGCAATTGCCGCCCCCGTTGCGGCCGCCACCGGTGCCGCAGCAGAAGCAGCAGCTCCGCCCGCCAAGGTCGCCATATTAACGCCACCGGCCGCGCCCAAGCAGGCGATTGTTGAACTTGCCCCCTCAGGCGGATCGCTCATTCCCGGAAATCCGGGCCGGATCAAACCGGCTATTCCTTTTGCGCAGGCACGCGGAAAACTGCCTCTGCCGGCGCAAGGCCGCCGGGCGCTCGACTTCGGTGACAAGACTCAATATGGCGGCCAGTCCAAAGGCATCGTGATTGAAACGAGATATGCAGCTCAGATCACCTCTCCGTGCGATGGATGGGTTGTTTACGCAGGCGAATTTCGCAGTTACGGGCAACTCTTGATCATCAACGCCGGCGACGGCTATCATGTTCTGCTGGCGGGCTTGTCGCAGATCGACGTTCAGCCAGGGCAGTTCGTATTGGCCGCCGAGCCTGTCGGCACAATGAATGGTGGTCAAAGAAATACGCCGGCATCGGCGAAAATAAGTGGACCCGTTTTATACGTAGAACTTCGTAAGGACGGGCGTCCGATCGACCCCGATCCCTGGTGGGCATCAGGTCAGCAGAAGGTACAAGGCTAATGCGCAAGACAGACTACGCGTTCTGGACATTCCTGCTGATGACGGGGTTGGCCGGAGCGACCACACTGCTTAACGTCACACAGACGTACTCGGCCACGTCATCGCAGAACTCCGAGCTCTATAAGCAGCTGGACCTCTTTGGTGATGTCCTTGAACGGGTCCGCTCAGATTACGTCGAAAAGCCTGACGACACGCAGCTCATCGAAGCCGCGATCAACGGCATGCTGTCCTCGCTCGACCCGCACTCCTCCTACATGAGCCCGAAGAACTTCCGCGATATGCAGGTCCAGACGCGCGGCGAGTTCGGCGGCCTTGGTATCGAAGTCACGATGGAGAACGGCGTTATCAAAGTCGTTTCTCCGATCGACGACACGCCTGCCGCAAAAGCAGGCTTGATGGCGAACGACCTCATCACGCATTTGGATAACGAAGCCATCTCCGGTCTGACGCTGGAGCAGGCCGTCGAGAAGATGCGTGGCCCGGTCAATACGCCCATCACCCTGACCGTCGTTCGCAAGGGCCGCGACCAGCCATTTGACGTGAAGGTCGTGCGCGACGTCATCCGGATCAATCCGGTCAAGTCGCACGCCGAAGGCGATATCGGCTACGTCAAGATCTCGACCTTCAACGAGCAAACCCACGCCAATCTCGTGAAAGCCATCGAGTCGCTCGACAAGCAAATCGGCCCGAATGTCAAAGGTTTCATCATCGATTTGCGCAACAACCCTGGCGGTCTTCTCGACCAGGCCATCGCCGTGTCGGACGATTTCCTTGAGCAGGGCGCAATCGTTCTGACCAAGGGCCGCAATAACGAGGAGACGCAGCGTGCTAACGCCCGTCCCGGCGACATTTCGGACGGCAAGAAAATCGTTGTCCTGATCAACGGCGGCTCGGCTTCGGCGTCCGAAATCGTGGCCGGTGCTCTGCAGGATCACAAACGAGCAACGATCATCGGCACACGGTCGTTCGGTAAAGGTTCGGTCCAGACGATCATTCCGCTCGGCGCTAACGGTGCGATCCGTCTGACAACGGCTCGCTACTACACGCCGTCGAACCGCTCGATCCAGGCGCGCGGCATTGAGCCGGACATCAACGTCGCAGAGGTTATTCCGGATGACCTGAAAGCCAAGATCGGCGACGAGAAGCCTCGCGGTGAAGCAAGCCTGCGCGGCCATCTCATCAACCCCGACGGCACGGACAAAGACGGCAAGAATGAAGAGTCCGGCTCGCCATCCTACGTCGCCAAGGACGCCGCCCAGGATACGCAGCTGCAGTACGCGCTCAACTTCCTGCATGGCACCGCCAAAGGTCCCGAAGCGGCAAACAATGCGCCCGCACCGTCGACACCTGCCGCAACGCCTTCGACCGACGCCAACAAAGGCAGCGGTGACACCAAGACACCGGCTGCCGACGACAACAAAAAGCCGACGCCTAACTGAGGCAAGGCGAACCACCGAATGCGAAGGACGCCCGAGTGGCGCCCTTCGTTTTTGTTCAGAGCCTAATTATGCAACAATTCGGAGCACCGCGGCGGACGATGCTCCTAGAACCGGCAAACCCTCCCGGGATGGAAACACCTGACGACATGACAAAAAAGTCCCAACCGATCGTCGATCCCGAAACCCTGCCTTATCGCCCCTGCGTCGGACAGATGATTATCAACCGTGACGGGTTGGTCTGGATTGGCTGTCGCGCCGATTCGAAAAACGATGCCGAGGGCCGAGGCACGTGGTGGCAGATGCCGCAAGGAGGCATTGATCCCGGTGAAGATCCGGCGACCGCCGCGCGGCGTGAACTCTTTGAAGAGACTGCAATTCGCTCTGCCGAGGAAATCGCAGAGTTGCCACGTTGGCTGACATATGATCTGCCGCCGGAACTGATCGGCCAAGCTTGGGGCGGCCGCTACCGCGGCCAGAAGCAAAAATGGTTTGCTTATCGATTCACCGGCCAGGATGACGAGATCGACATCACACCCCAAACGGGACCGGAGCCGGAATTCATCGACTGGCAATGGGCCTCTGTCGACGAAGTCATTGACCTGATTGTGCCTTTCAAGCGCGACGTCTATCGCGAAGTTCTCGCAGCCTTTGCTCCTCTCGCGCCGCCGTTACCGCGCTAAACGACAGCAAAGACGACATCCGCACGCCGCATCCTACATGCGGCCGGGTTCAGCTGTCTCCAATATGACAGCCTAATGTCATACGACTGCTATGTTTTTCCGCATAATGACGAATCATGGCACTACTTTATTCACAGGTTATCCACGGGCTTTGCAAATGACATTGTTGCCCAATCCGTCCGATCTATCGCGCGAGGCGCTGCCGTTTCGTACCTGCGTCGGCATTATGCTGCTCAATCGCGAAGGTCTTGTCTGGGTCGGCCGGCGGCGCCCGAAATGGGCTGGGGACCACGCGGCCCATATCTGGCAGATGCCGCAGGGTGGTATCGAAAAGTATGAACCACCCCGTGTCGCGGCGCTCCGCGAGTTGCGCGAAGAGACCGGTATTACGAGCGTCGAGGTTCTCGCCGAGCATTCCCAGTGGCTGAGCTACGAACTGCCCGAAAACCTGCTTGGCATCGCCCTTAAGGGGCGCTATCGCGGTCAACGTCAAAAATGGTTCGCGATGCGATTCCTCGGCGAAGATAGCGAAATCGATATCATGCCTAAGGAAGGCACCAAGGCCGAATTCGATACGTGGCGGTGGGCACCAATTGCCAGCGTGCCTAAATTGATCGTGCCTTTCAAACGCGACGTCTATGAGCGCGTCGCATCAGCGTTTAGCCATCTCGCCGTTTGAAAATCGCGCAATTCCGAAGCGTTTATCGGGAGCGATCTGACCCGACAATTTGCGCGTGTGCCGAGAAACCGCCAATACACATCAAGCGGATCGCTCCCGTGTACCGATCATCCCGGTCGATTCTTAATAACTGATAAATCACTCCGCGTACGTCCAATCGACGGCTGTTCAATTGAACCAAGAACCCTATCGCGACGCAAAAAAGCCGGACATCTGCCCGGCTTTTCGATCGCAAACGAAAATGCACTCACTCTAAGCGGCGCGCGCCGACAGGCGTCTCAGTTCACTGACGAGCGTGTCGGCCATCCGTTTGGCATTATCGTCCTTTGCGGCCGCCAGATCGGCTTCCGCCGCCTTAAGTTCATCGGCAATGGCAGACGGCGACATCTCATCGACGTCATAAGCTTTCTCTGCCAGCACAGTCAGGCGGGACGGATCGACTTCGGCAAAGCCCGACTTTACAAACAACCGGCGCTTCGATCCGGCCGCAGTCACGTCGAGCACACCGGGACGCAGCGTTGCGATGACCGGAGCGTGCCCGGCAAGCACCGCGAATTCGCCGTCCGAACCTGGCACCACGACCTGGTCCGCATCGATCGAAAGCAACACCCGCTCCGGGGAGACGAGTTCAAACTTGAAAGTGCCTGCCATGGCCGTTCACTACCCTAGTATTCGTTCCTGACCGAAAGAACGCGTCATGCGTCCCGCGGCGCTCCATCGCCGTCATCGCTGCCTTCCGCTCCGGCCTTGGCCCGAACTTCCTCCGGCGTCTGCAACTTGGTGCCGCAGAACGGACAGAAGAAGAGCGGATGATCGACGAGGCCAGGCTCTTCTTCCTCAAGATCAACGAGCCCGACGGTCATATAAATAACTTCGTCGGGACCGACGGTAATCAGCGGTTCGAAATCGCCACCCTCCAGAGCCTCTTTCAGCTCCTCGCAGCAGCTTCCGAACGTTGTCGCGGCTTCCGCCATTTGTCTTTATCTCCTGGTGGCCCGCGACAAGCGGGCTTTCGCCCGCGACGCGAACCCGTTTTAAGCGGCTTCCGCGAGCTTCTCGGCCTTCGCGATCGCCTCATCAATAGTACCGACCATGTAGAACGCCGGTTCCGGAAGATGATCGTATTCGCCGTCGCAAAGGCCCTTGAACGCCTTGATCGTGTCCTGGAGTGACACGAGTTTACCCGGCGAACCGGTGAAGACCTCGGCCACGTGGAACGGCTGGGACATGAAACGCTCGATCTTGCGCGCGCGCGCGACAGTCAGCTTGTCCTCCTCGGAAAGCTCATCCATGCCGAGAATTGCGATGATATCCTGCAACGACTTGTACTTCTGCAGGATTTCCTGAACCCGGCGAGCCACCTGGTAATGCTCCTCACCCACGACGCGCGGGTCGAGCATGCGCGAGGTCGAGTCGAGCGGATCGACAGCCGGATAAATGCCTTTTTCGGCGATCGAACGCGACAAGACGGTTGTCGCGTCCAAGTGCGCGAACGATGTTGCAGGCGCCGGGTCGGTCAAGTCGTCGGCCGGCACGTAGATAGCCTGCACCGAGGTGATCGAACCCTTTTGTGTCGTGGTAATGCGCTCTTGCAGCGCGCCCATATCGGTCGCGAGCGTCGGCTGATATCCAACCGCCGAAGGAATACGGCCGAGGAGCGCCGAAACTTCCGAACCCGCCTGCGTGAATCGGAAAATGTTGTCGACGAAGAACAGCACGTCCTGACCCTGATCGCGGAAATGCTCGGCAACTGTCAGGCCCGACAGCGCGACCCGAGCGCGTGCACCCGGCGGTTCGTTCATCTGGCCATAGACGAGCGCGCACTTGGAACCCGCAGCCGAACCATTGTTCTTTTTCGGATCTTTGTTGACGTTCGATTCGATCATTTCATAGTAGAGATCGTTGCCCTCGCGCGTACGCTCGCCAACGCCGGCGAACACCGAATAACCGCCGTGGGCCTTCGCGATGTTGTTGATCAATTCCATGATCAGAACAGTCTTGCCGACGCCGGCGCCGCCGAACAATCCGATCTTGCCGCCTTTCGCGTAAGGCGCCAGCAGATCGACGACCTTAATACCGGTGACCAGAATTTGCGCTTCCGTCGCCTGATCTTCAAACGTCGGGGACGGCTGGTGAATAGCGCGAACCGCATTCGTCTTGATCGGACCGGCTTCGTCGACCGGCTCACCGATAACGTTCATGATACGCCCGAGCGTTTCGTCTCCGACCGGCACCGAGATCGGCGCGCCGGTATCGACGACTTCCTGGCCACGCACGAGACCCTCGGTCGAGTCCATCGCGATCGTGCGCACGGTGTTCTCGCCGAGATGCTGCGCGACTTCGAGAACGAGGCGATTGCCGTGGTTCTGCGTTTCGAGCGCGTTCAGAATTTCCGGCAGCGCCCCCTCGAAGTGCACGTCGACGACGGCACCCGTGACTTGGTGAATCTTCCCTACGTTCTTGGCCATTTTTATCTCCAGCGGAATGTATCAGGCGACGGTCAACGTCACGGGGATGTTGTTACGCGTCGCCTTGGAATACGGGCAAATTTGATGAGCATCTTCGATCAGCGCCTTCAGCTTGTCTTTGTCAGCGCCCGGGATCGCGAGTGTGAGTTCGGCTTTGAGCGCAAAGCTTGTCGCGTCTTTGTCGAGTTCGACATTGCACGAAACCTTCGCCGCCTGGCCGTCGAGACCGTGCTTTTTAGCAAGCAACAGCACGGCCTGACCGAAACAGGACGACCAGCCTAGAGCAAAAAGCTGCTCCGGGTTGTGCCCCTCGCCCGAACCGCCCATCTCTTTTGGCAAAGCCATCGCGAGCGCGAGCTTCCCGTCTTCGAGAACCGCGCGGCCATCCCGGCCACCCTTTGTTGTTCCACGCGTGACATAAGCCATGGGTTCGCCTCCCGATCAGAGCGCTTCCGCGCCCGAAATGATCTCGATCAGTTCCTTCGTGATATTGGCCTGGCGCTGGCGGTTATATGCAATCGTCAACTTGTTGATCATGTCGCCCGCGTTGCGCGTGGCGTTGTCCATTGCCGTCATCTGCGCACCGTAAAACGAGGCCGAGTTCTCCAGAAGCCCGCGGAAAATCTGCGTCGAGATATTACGCGACAGCAGGAATCCGAGAACTTCCTCTTCGCCCGGCTCGTATTCGTGGATTGCCGTTGCGCCTTTCGCGGCCTCCACACCCGCTTCGTCTACCTTTGCCGGAATGAGCTGCAAAGCTGTCGGTTTCTGCGAAATAACCGATTTGAATTCGGAGAAGTAGAGCGTCGCAACGTCGAACTCGCCGGCTTCGAACATTTCGAGCAATTTGCCGGCGACACCTTCGGCATGTCCGAAGTTAATCTGACGAACGCCCTGGAAATCCTTGCGCTCGACGATGCTCTTGCCGAGATCGCGACGCAGGTTGTCCGCACCTTTGCGGCCGACAGTCATGATCTTGACGGTCTTGCCGCTGGCGAGCAAACGCTGTGCGTCGGCGCGTGCAAGCTTGGCAATGTTCGAATTGAAGCCGCCGCATAATCCGCGCTCGGCGGTCATGACGATCAGCAGATGCACCTGGTCTTTACCGGTGCCGACGAGCAGCGGCGAAGCGCCAGTCTTGTCGGCAACCTTCGAAGCAAGGCTCCCGAGAACGGTCGCCATCCGCTCAGCATAAGGCCGCGCGGCCTGCGCCGCTTCCTGCGCGCGCCGTAATTTCGCGGCGGCGACCATTTGCATCGCCTTTGTAATTTTCCGCGTCGCCTTCACCGAGGCGATGCGGTTGCGCATATCTTTTAAGCTGGCCACTCGAGCGTCCTAATCCGATCTGAGCCAATCTCCCTCTCCCATCCGTTATGGAGAGAGGGTCGGGGTGAGGGGCGGCGGCAAATGCCGGTTCGCGCCTCAGCCCCTCACCCTGGCCCTCTCCCCGCGAGCGGGGAAAGGGAAATCATTAAGCCGTGAAGCTCTTGGCATATTTATCGAGAAATTCGACCAGCTTCTTCTCCGAGTCGGCCGAGAGCGCCTTTTCTTTCGCGATCGTTTCGAGAAGCGTCTTCTCTGCGCGCAAGCCCGAAAGAATGCCCTGCTCGAATTTATTGACTGCCGAAACCGGGATCGCGTCGAGATAGCCGCGCGTACCGGCAAAGATCACCGCCACCTGCTCTTCCATCTTGAGCGGCGAGAACTGCGGCTGCTTCAGGAGTTCCGTCAGGCGCGCACCACGCGCAAGCAGCTTCTGCGTGGCGGCGTCGAGATCCGAGCCAAACTGCGCGAAGGCCGCCATTTCACGGTACTGGGCAAGTTCGCCTTTGATCTTGCCCGCAACCTGCTTCATGGCCTTCGTCTGCGCCGACGATCCAACGCGCGACACCGACAGACCGACGTTCACGGCCGGACGGATGCCCTGATAGAACAGGTCCGATTCAAGGAAGATCTGGCCGTCGGTGATCGAAATCACGTTCGTCGGAATGTAGGCCGACACGTCGTTGGCCTGCGTTTCAATAACCGGCAGCGCCGTCAGAGAACCGTTGCCGGCCTTATCGCCGAGTTTCGCGGCGCGCTCCAGCAAGCGAGAGTGGAGATAGAAAACGTCGCCCGGATACGCTTCGCGGCCCGGCGGACGGCGAAGCAGCAGCGACATCTGACGATAAGCAACGGCCTGCTTGGAAAGGTCATCGTAAGCGATCACGGCATGCATACCGTTGTCGCGGAAGTATTCGCCCATCGTGCAGCCCGTGAAGGGTGCGAGATACTGCATCGGTGCCGGATCGGACGCCGTCGCCGCGACGACGATCGAATATTCGAGTGCGCCGCGCTCCTCAAGAACCTTTACGAACTGCGCAACTGTCGAGCGCTTCTGGCCGACCGCGACGTAAACGCAATAAAGCTTGGCGCTTTCGTCATTGCCCTGGTTGAGGGGCTTCTGATTGAGGAAGGTATCGAGAATGACGGCCGTCTTCCCAGTCTGACGGTCGCCGATTACAAGCTCGCGCTGACCGCGGCCGATCGGGATTAGCGAGTCGATCGCTTTAAGGCCCGTCGCCATCGGCTCATGCACCGACTTGCGCGGCAGGATGCCGGGCGCCTTGACGTCGACGCGCATCTTCTTATCGGCCTTGATCGGGCCCTTGCCATCGATCGGATTGCCGAGGCCATCGACCACGCGGCCGAGCAGGCCCTTACCAACCGGAACCTCGACGATGGCGCCCGTCCGCTTCACGGTATCACCTTCGCGGATCGTGCGGTCGTCACCGAAAATAACGACACCGACGTTGTCGGCCTCAAGGTTCAACGCCATGCCCCGGATACCGCCCGGAAATTCGACCATCTCGCCGGCCTGAACATTATCGAGACCATAGACGCGCGCAATGCCGTCACCGACCGACAGCACCTGACCGATCTCCGAAACCTCAGCATCTTTGCCGAAGTTCTTGATCTGCTCCTTGAGGATCGAAGAAATTTCTGCGGCCCGGATTTCCATAGACGTAAGACCCTCTTCCCTGGTCGTTTTTTCAGTTATCGGAACCGCTTTTGGCTCCGTATTTCAGCATTCTTAATGAAACGCCGCCCGGTTCTCGCCCGCGCGGCGTCTTGAATTCACGACTTTTTAGGTGCTCGCTTCGCTCAAGGCCAGCTTAATGTTCTGTAGCTTCGTCTTAAGCGAGGAGTCGATCATACGGCTGCCAAGCTTGACGACGAGCCCACCCAGAAGGCTCGGATCGACGCGCGCCTGCAGCGTCACGTCCTTGCCCATGGATGCCTTAAGTGTCTCCTTGAGAGCTGCGACCTGCTCGCTGCTCAGCGGCGCCGCGCTCGTAACTTCGGCTGTCACTTCGCCCCGCGCCTTCGCCGCAAGCGCCCGATAGCCTTTGATGATGTCTTGGATGACGAACAATCGCCGATTGTTCGAAACAAGCTTCAGGAAATTCGCGGCCAAGCCGCCGATTCCCGCCTTATCCACGACCGCAGCAATGGCCCGAGCCTGATCGTCGGCTGCGATAACCGGGCTCCGAACGAGCCGCACCAAATCGGGACTTTCGTCCAGCAGGCTCTGAAATTTCACGAGGTCGTTTTCGACATCGGCAACCTTCGAACTCTCATTCGCGAGCTCGAACAAAGCCGAAGCATAACGCCCGGCCACGCCTTCAACGATGGTATCGTCAGTAGCCACGTCGCTCACACCGTCGCGCCTTGGGCGCATAGGGGGCTGGGCGCGAAAAGGCCCGTAACTGTGCCCGCTTCAAGGGAAAGCTTTCGACACAATTAGAGCGCATGGGGCAAAAACCCACCAGCAACCCCCTCGAAAGCCGGGTTCCCTTAACATGCAGTCCACCGCCCATCAACCGGCGGATCGAGGGGCGCGTTGCCGCATAACCACAGGCTTCGAGGCCAAGATTCGGGCTCTTTGGAGCCCGTCTGATCCAAAAACAG
Organism: Hyphomicrobium sp.; assembly: GCF_035548195.1. Lineage (GTDB taxonomy): Bacteria > Pseudomonadota > Alphaproteobacteria > Rhizobiales > Hyphomicrobiaceae > Hyphomicrobium_B. The sequence goes on along the minus strand of NZ_DASZTY010000033.1, from coordinate 88,032 downwards.
CGTGCAAAGCGCAGATTGTGTCCCGCCACAGCCTTGAAGATGAACGATTGCTGCAAGCGCCGTTCAAATCGCGTTCAGCCGGAAGATCGTAAACATGATGCACGATCGGCCTTGCTGGTCGTGTGCAATTTTACGTCTTTGCACTCGCCTCTCTGGACTTAGAGCCCGCATCTTGCGGGCTCTTTTTTATAGTGCGTCGCGCATTACGATGGGAAAGCGCCAAGGCACGACAAAGACGAGATCGAAGCCGATATCACAGCTCTGATAGCCGGGATTACGCGCCAGCCAGAGATCGGCAGCCCGCCGCACACGCCGCCGCATCGTCAAGGTGATGGCGTCTTCCGCATCCTCAACCGACGCGCGCCGCTTGACTTCGATGAACGCCACCCGCCTGCCCTTGACCGCAATGAGATCGATCTCTCCGACCGGCGTCTTGAACCGCCTTCCAAGAATGCGATGGCCGAGCGCCATATAGACGGCGGAGACGGCCATCTCCGCGTTAAGACCGCGTCGATAGCGCCGCCGTCGCTGCTCGACTTGCGGCCGGAACGGACCTTCTTTGATCTCCGCGCTCACGGTCCTCTGCCCTTTATTTTAACGCCGAGCGCATAAACCCGCGCTTTCGGAACGCCAAGTTGCCCCGCGATCGCCTTAGCCGCGTCTTTCAAACTCATCGCCTCCAGAGCTTCGACCAGACGCGCCTCGATGATCTCATCGCTGACGGCTTCGGGCTCGGACGTGCCGACCACGATGACGATCTCACCCTTGAGCGTGTCGTCTCCCACCGCCTCAGCCAGGGACTGTATCGTTCCCCGCAAAATATTTTCGTGAAGTTTCGTCAGCTCCCGCGCAATAACAGCGGAACGATTGCCAAGGACATCAGCCATATCCGCGAGCGCCTCCGATACGCGGTGCGGCGCTTCGAACAAAACCAAGCCCCCCGGTACATGCGCGAGCTCTGCGAGCCGCGTTCGACGCGCGCCCTGTTTTGCCGGCAAGAACCCAGCGAAGAAAAACGCATCCGTCGGCAACCCGCTTGTGGTCAATGCTGCCAGCGCCGCCGAAGCCCCCGGAATCGACGTCAGCGCGACGTCCCGAGATGCAGCTGCACGCACGAGCCGAAAACCAGGATCCGACAAGAGAGGCGTCCCGGCGTCGGAAATGATCGCGATACGCTTCCCGGCTTCCGCCTGCGCCAACACCCTTTCGACCTCGCGATCCTCGTTATGCTCGTGAAACGGCAGCGTTTTCGCCGCGATTCCATAATGACTGAGAAGCTTCGCCGAATGACGCGTATCTTCGCAATAGATGATATCGGCACGCGTCAGCACCGAAAGCGCCCGAAGCGTGATATCGGCCAGATTACCAATCGGCGTAGCCACCAGATAGATCCCTGGAGCCAGCGGCTGCCGCAGAAGATCTTCAATCGCCTCTTTGGCACGGCTAGCCACCGGCCCGGCCGCAGACGTCTCTGCCTGTGCCGGAATTCTCAACTCTTTCGACACGAACATGCCTTTTCGCCCTAAGGGCAAAGCCATATCAAAAACTCCGCGCGTCGCGAAGCGTTGAGGACGCGGATTGAGGGTATAATGACTTTAACTTCCGAACGACCTAAGCCGCGATGGCATCATCGAACGGGTACGGCGCGACCGGTGGCGGCTGGACATCTAGCACATGGACGGTTGCAAGCCGGCGTCGTCCACCGACGTCCATGACGGCCGAAAGCTCGTCGATCAATGACGTCAACGCATACTGCGCTAAATCAATTTGCAGAGCCGCGGATTTGTGGCAGCGGGTAGCCTCTTCCGCACCGGCCAAAGAGCCCCTGATAATCTTGGATAGCGAATTCCATTGCTCGCCAACGGTCAGTCGGCGCGGCTCCGCCACAACCGATACATCGCTTTTTTCGCTTCGCCTAAATAAACGCAAATTAACGACTCCGCGAACCCGCTCAATTGCGCGGGAAAGCACGGTAGACCTACCGACAAGATAATATGTCGATGTATAGAGCATGAATCCCAGGATGTGCGGGAGAAATTAGCGGGCGGTTAAAAGTGCGGTGATTTGCAGAAATACACAATAAGAGCAATCGCCCATATTGCGATTTATTTTTTAAAGTACAATTCCGCCACGAATTGAAAAGTAAGCCCGCAAAAAGCAAAATTATTACGATAATGCCTTATCTATCAACACACTACGCCAACACTAATGCGAATTGAGGATGTTACGCCAATTGGCTATGCCTGGCGCCGGGTTGCATCCGCGTCCAAATCGCCTTGGAATTAATGGGAATCCCTCGAATGAGAAACCGCGAATCAGGCAAGACCAATTACACGGCGGATATCGGCAGCACTTGCCCCCTCCTCCCGAAGCGCACGCAACCCCATATCGTGATTGGATTTGGACAGTTTGCGGCCGTCTGCCCAACAGATCACGCGATGATGCGAATAGACGGGCTCCGGAAGATCGAGAAGCTCCTGCAATAATCGTTGCAAATCCGTTGCCGCGAAAAGATCTTTGCCGCGCGTGACGTGCGTTACGCCTTGACGGGCATCGTCGACGACCACGGACAGGTGGTAGCTCGCCGGCACATCCTTGCGCACGATAATGGCATCGCCCCAGCGTTCCGGTTCGGCAATAATCGTCTGACGTGAACCGTCTTCGGCAACCTCCGTGAAGGTCAACGGTTTATCCCCGCGCTTCCTTCGCAAGGCCTGCATCGCTCCGTCCATGTTGAGGCGGAGCGCAGGCGTGTCGCCCTCCGCCATCCGCGCTCCAACGCGCTCCGCCGAAGCGCCTTTCCAAAGTCCGGGATAAAGAAGCACGCCGTGAGGATCCGTTTTCTGCGGATCGGCCGCCGCGATAATTTCGCTGCGGCTTGCAAAGCAGGGGTAAAGCAGACCCATTGCGATCAGCTTATCTGCCGCCGCGAGGTACGACTTGAAATGCTGTGACTGAACGAGCACCGGCTCTTCCCACGTGAGTCCAAGCCAGCTCAGATCCTCGAAAATTCCCGAGACAAATTCCGGACGCCTGCGTTCGAGATCGATATCTTCGATCCTCAATAGGAAACGTCCACCGCTTCGGCGAGCGAGATCATGCGCAATTATCGCCGAAAGAGCGTGTCCGACGTGCAAAAATCCGTTAGGCGACGGCGCAAAGCGCGTAATCGACGTCATTCGTTACAAAACCCACGCAAGAATTTACGTGCTCCCTGCTTCTCTTTAAAGTTTCGTCCCGGAGTGACTGCCAGTGGCCAAACCGCGACACAAAATTCTGACCACCGAACGTCAATTCAAAGCTGCCGCGTCGGCGCTCGCGCGACAGTGCGAGATCATGTCGCTGATTTTGAAGCGCACCGGTATTCCACCTGCGCGACGATTTCCCGCCGACTTTTCTGGACTTTCCAAGATTATCGTAGGTCAGCAACTTTCAGCGCAAAGCGCCGCTGCGATCTGGGGACGTGTTTCAAATGCCTTCGATCCCTTCGAACCAAGCGCCTTCCTCGCAAGCAATGATGCAGATCTCAAGGCACTCGGACTTTCGAATGGAAAGATCCGAAGCCTGCGTGCCTTATCGCAGGCCGTCGTGAACGACGAACTCGATTTCTCCGCTTTGAACACTCTTGACGACGCCGCGATCATCGAAAAATTGACGTCCATACACGGCATCGGTCCGTGGACAGCCGATATCTATATCCTTTTCGCACTCGCGCGGCAGGATGCGTTCGCCTCGGGCGATCTCGCATTGCAGCTCGCCGCTCAGCATCATTTCAAGTTGAAAACCCGGCCGACCGCGCAGCAGCTTGAGCGGATTGCCGAACGATGGCGGCCATCGCGAGCCGTCGCAGCGCACCTGCTATGGGCGGATTATTCCTTCGCGAGAGGCGCACTTCGGGAAAAGGCAGAGAAAAAGCGCGTCATAAAATCGCGCAAGACCTTAAAATAGCCGGGAAAAAGCAGCATCGCGGCGGATAAGCTCGAAGGCTTCACAGAAGTGATATGCGCGGCTAGTATCCCCGCGCCTTAAAAGGCCCACGACGCGATTCGACGGATTCAGAAACCGCGAGGTTTATGGCGACCGTGAATGCCCACGCGACGATACCGGACAACTGTCCGGCCTTGGTACTGAACGCCGACTTCCGGCCGCTCAGCTACTATCCTTTGTCGCTGTGGAGCTGGCAGGACACCGTGAAAGCCGTGTTCCTCGACCGCGTCAACATCGTTTCCGAATACGAGCGCTACGTCAGAAGCCCCTCGTTCGAGCTGAAGTTGCCGAGCGTCGTCTCCTTGAAGACCTATGTGAAACCGGCACTCTACCCAGCCTTCACGCGCTTTAACGTCTTCCTCCGCGATCGCTTCAGCTGCCAATATTGCGGCGACAAGAACGATCTGACGTTTGACCATCTCATTCCCCGCTCACGGGGTGGACAAACGCGTTGGGATAACGTCGTCACCGCCTGCGCACCGTGCAATCTTAAGAAGGGCGGAATGATGCCGAAGGTCGCCGGAATGTTTCCGGCGCACGAGCCGTATCGCCCGACGGTATTTGAACTGCATCGTAATGGGCGGCTTTTCCCGCCCAATTATTTGCACGAAAGCTGGCTCGACTACCTCTACTGGGACACCGAGCTCGAACCTTAGCTCTCCCCGCACGGCAAACAATTCACCGCGCGGCCTGCGTGTCGTCTAAGTGGCGGCTGTCGCGTCCGGTTCCTAGAACGAGGAAGGTGCTGCCACCCTCGGGGCAGGCCGAGAATGACCTTGCACTTATCTCCCGTGCGGGGCCGATCGCGATCCGGATGCAGACTGCGCTATGCCGCCCGCTTCATCGGATGGGCGCAGATTTCCGATGCAATCTGATCGACGACACGTTCCCAATTTTCGGAACCGTTACCACTAAGCCCGAACGCAGCAAGCGCATCCTGCGGCGCACCTCCATCGCGAAAAATACGCGCGCACTCTTGTCGGCTGACAGCGACGGCCTGATGCCACTGGATAGGACTGAGATAGTCGGGGACCGATAGGGTCATGGTGCAGCTCCGCTAAACGCTGATGCTAAGGAACTTTGATGGGTCAATCCGTGTTCCCAAGGTGGCGGCAGACACACAGAGCGCTATGACACCACTACGCGAGACCTTGTCACGTGATGTCTCGATTGAGGGCTAACTCGATCACGCTCCGTGTGTCTGCCAGCTCTTTGGGAAAGCCGGCTGCTTTCCAAATCTGTTTTTGTTGAACGCTTTACAGGCGACATGCACATCAACGCGCGAACGTCGATGTGGAACGCTACTACGGAGCATTACGCGTTCGATCTGTTTCCTTCGGCACAATTGTGCGTCTCAGAACATCGCGCGCAACATCTCCAACCGGCCGCCAACTCCATCCGCACGCATCGCCAGGAGACACGTCTCCAAGAGGGATACGAGGCGCGGTGCGGGCGAACCGCCGGGACATACGCATGGACTTTTTTGTCGAGACGGTTCGCCTGAGTTTTTGGAAGATCCCGGACAAGGCCTCTTTCGGGGTTTGTCCGCACTCAGACACAACACTACGCAACAAACGCATACGCGCACTCAAAGACGGGACGCGAACGAACTCGGAAGGACCACCGAGGGCAGGCAGCTCGGGAAACGATCCCAAAGGACGCAACTTGAACGCCACTAAATTACTCCCTCGACGCTTGGAACGGCCCCACCCAGCCTTGTGTTCCGCGAACGAAGCAAGAATAGCCGTCACATTCAGGCAACGGAAAGGCACGATTCTGTTCGCGCCATGGTATTCGATTGACAGTATCGCGCCCGCAACGAAATCAACGTTTTCGCGCATTGCGAGAATTGTGGACAATGTCCACGCGGAAAATCAGGAGTCTTTCCGGTGGCTTGCGACGGCTGCGGCTTTGAAAGCCAGCAGCATGATCAACGCCGACGCAACGACGTTCCACCCGGCGAACGAGATCCCGAGAAAACGGAAGGACGCCTCGTCGCACTTCATCACTTTAATGTTTTGAAGGTCGTTCAGCAGATTGCCCGCTGAAGTCGACAAGCTTTCGCCGCCGCCACAAGTGGCTGGCCCCGGCCAGAACTTCCACTCCGCGCCCGCGTGATAAATGCCAAGCCCGGCATTCGCGAGAAACGCGAGCCCGACAATAAAAAAAAGAATTGCTGCGATGGTCCGATAGCCGCCCGACGCCAGAATAAGTGCAATGAACAGAACCGGGATTCCCGCGTAGTAGGCATAGCGCTCCAAGAGGCAGAGCATGCACGGGACATAGCCGCCAATATACTGAAAGCCGAGCGCCGTCAGGATCGCCACAATCGCAAGAAAGAGCGCCGCTGCCCCGAACCGATAATCCGACCCGCGTTCTGCTTCGACCATCAGCGCCATCGCTATTAACTCCACCTAAAAAACGTATCGTACCGCCACGAAGCCGCCGATCAGAAGCACGAAGAAGGCGGTCGTCACAAGCGTCAGGCGCTTCTCGATAAAAGCCCGGATAGGCTCGCCCGCGAAATAGAGCAGCCCCGCGACAAGGAAGAAACGCATGGCGCGAGCAATGATACTCGCTCCGACGAATGCCAGCAGGTTCATATGGCCGACGCCCGCCGCAATCGTCACGACCTTATATGGGATCGGCGTCATGCCCTTGATGATGACGGCCGGAACGCCATAGTCGCGCACGAAAGCCATAAAGCTATCCAGCGCGTGCTCACGGCCATAGAGCTTCAGGATCGGTAGACCGACGGCATCATAAAGAAAATAGCCGATGGCATAACCGAGCAGTCCGCCGATAACCGACGCGGCCGTCGCGATGGTCGCATACCACCACGCCTTTTCGCGTCGGCTGAGCACCATCGGAATCAGCATAACGTCCGGCGGTATGGGGAAAAACGAGCTTTCGGCGAACGAGACAGCCGCAAGCGCCCAGGGCGCTTGCTCTCCCCCCGCCATCCGCATCGTCCAATCGTAAATTCGTCGAAGCATTGGCGCTGCTTAAATGGCGCTCGGGGCATTGTCTATGCGGCGGCGGGAACGAGACCGTCTGAGAGCTTGGCGACAACAGCGTTCAAGACGAGCCTGCCAGGGCGCGTTGCGCGCAGCCTGCGAGGTACGTCAGCGGGAACGACGGGCGTCTCGGGCACGAGCCCTGGCCCGGCGCAGGCGCGGATCAAATCGGCGGCGTCAGGATCCGACGCGGATAGAGAATTCGCTGGAATACCTGCAAACTCCGCCCACTCCAGCAAGCCGAGTGCGACAAGCTCCGCGATAATATGTGGATCGAGCCGCATTCTACCGAGCGCGACCAGGTGATCGAGATCGACGCCCTCGCTGAGACGCAATCCCATCAACAGCATTTCATCGGCCTGCTCGGCAAGCGTTAGCTCCGCCACCTCCATAAAACCATTGCCGGCCGCCTCGACGCGGTCCGCCCACGCCTCCGGATTCCGCTCCGTCGCCGTCGCGCGACGCGTGCCTCCAGCAACGATCCGCCCATGCGCTCCGGGCCCGATGCCCGCATATTCGCCATAGCGCCAATAAAGAAGATTGTGCCGGCTCTCCGCTCCAGCGCGCGCATAGTTCGAAACCTCATAAGCCGTGAGGCCATGCGTAGCCGTCAGTTCGTCCGTAATTTCATAAAGCACCCGCGCTGACTCATCGTCCGGAACGACAAGCTTCCCGGCCGCATGGAGCGCGGCATAGGCGGTGTCCGGCTCGATCGTCAGTTGATAGAGCGAGAGGTGATCGCCCGCGAGCGCCAGCGCCTCGGCGAGTTCCACGCGCCAGGCATCCGCCGTCTGTTTCGGCCGCGCATAGATCAGATCGAACGAAAAGCGATCGAACGTCGAACGCGCAATATCGAGCGCCGCCTTTGCTTCGGCGACCGTATGAATGCGTCCGAGCTTGCGAAGTTCATCGTCCCTCAGCGACTGCACGCCAATCGAAGCGCGATTAACGCCGGCCGCACGGAAACCGCGAAAGCGCGCCGCCTCGACACTATTTGGATTGGCCTCAAGTGTGATCTCGGCATCGGCCGTTATACCCCAACGCTTCGAGATATGATCGAGGATGGCAGCCGTCGTGGCGGGCTTCATCAGCGACGGCGTACCGCCGCCGAAGAAGATGCTCGTGACGCTACGCGCACCGATAAAATCCGCAACCCAATCGATCTCGCGTTTATAAGCCGCCAGAAATCGCGCCTCGTCCCAACCGCCGAAGCGCACGTGACTGTTGAAATCGCAGTACGGACATTTTTGCGCGCAGAACGGCCAGTGCACGTAAACGCCGAATGCGGGCTCGGATTTGATTGAAACCTCTCTCATCGGTTTTTCACGCTCGCCGCCAGCAGCGCTTTCGCCAATTGCCGCCATGCGGGTTCTTCCGATGCAGGTGCGTCCTTAAGCTGAAGCTCTAGCGCATCGAGATAATCTTCGAGCGTCACGTTTACCCATTCGGGCCTGTTCGCTTTCAGATCGGCCTTCAAATGCGTAACAAACGCCGCCGCTTCAAGCTTGGTCGAAAGACTCGCGGCTGCGGCGGAAAGCGCGGCAATATCGCGGCCTCGCGCCGGTCGCTCATCGACATTCACCGGCTGCAAATGCTCAAGCGTCGATGCTTTGAATACAGCGAATGCCCGCGTCCGGTGTGAAATCGCATACTTCTCGGCAGGCTCCATTTCGCCGAACGTCTGCTCCGCGCCTTCCGGCACGAACATCGGATCATAACCGAACCCATTGCCGCCGCGCGGCGGCCAGACGAGATGCCCGAAAACTTTGCCTTCGAAAATGCGCGTATCGCCATCCGGCCACGCGAGGCAAAGCACGGAAATGAAATTTGCTTTCGGCGGCTCGCCCCACCCGCCGCGAGTCGTAATCTCATCGGCGACCTTTTTCATCGCGACGCTGAAGTCTTTCCCAGGACCGGCCCAGCGCGCCGAGTAGACGCCGGGGGCACCATCGAGACAATCGACCTCAAGCCCCGAGTCATCCGCCAAAGCAGGCAACCCCGAACCGGCCGCCGCCGCAATCGCCTTGAGGCGTGCATTGCCCTGGAATGTCGTCTCGGTTTCTTCTGGCTCGGAAAGCCCGAGTTCTCCTGCCGAAACCGCATTGAGCCCGTAAGGCGCCAGCAGCTGGTTGATCTCCCAGACTTTGCCGGGATTATGGCTCGCCACGACGAGTTTCGTCCCTTTCGTCAGCGACTGCATTACGAAAGCCCCCAGATGCGCGGCTCCGCAAACTCGATGCAGTTTCCCGCCGGATCGCGGAAATAAATCGATCGCCCGCCGCTCGGCCACGCAAAGTCGGCTTCGATATCGACGCCCGCCCGCACAAGCTTCGCACGCCATTCAGCAATCCCGTCAGCCGACGCACGAAAGCAGACGTGTCCCTCGCCCTCCATGCCGTGCGGCGGGACGGGAAGCGTTCCCGGCTTCGGTGGCTGTTGGGTCGCGTCGGGATTGAAAATCAGAAGCATTTGCCCTTCACAACGAAAGAAAACGTGCCTCCCGGGAACGGAAGCGACCGATTCGAGCCCCAGCACGCGTTCGTAGAAATCTGCGACAGTAGCGAGGTCGCGCGCATAGAGAACGGTTTCCAGGATCGAAAGCGTATCCGCAGCCCTATCTACACCAGAAGCCATACGAATATCCCGGTGGCGACGAGGCCAAGCGTCGTCCGCACGGCGTGCATACGACCCCACTTCTCAAGCTCGATGCGTGCGGCAGGTAAGCTCGCAGCCAAACCGACCCGATCAACCGGTGCCTCGCCGAGCATCCGGTTCGTCGGCATGATCCAGATGAATGTGTACGGCCAATTGGCAAATAGCACGATCGCCCCAAGCAGCCAGAGCGCATCGCCCGTCACGAGCCATTCGAGAACGCCGAGCACCGAGCCGATGAGTGCCAGAGTCGCCTGCATCGCGGCGGCGCGCGGATAGCTGACTTGCCAATGCGCCAGCGCCGCGGCGTCGTTAAGCGCAAGGCGCGCCGGATGCTCCGCGACGCTCACGTAAAGCGCCGCTCCGGCAAACATCGCAGCGGCCAGCAGTGCGAACTCTCCAAACATTGCTCGTCACCCGAGCGCTTGATTACGCAACAGTCAGTTTCTGCAATTGAACAAGTTCCGCGATGCCTTTCTTGGCAAGGATCATCAATTCGCCAAAGCGTTCTTCGGTGAACGGCGTCGTCTCGGCCGTTCCTTGCACCTCGACGATACCGCCCGTCCCGGTCATCACGAAATTAGAATCGGCATCCGCATTGCTGTCTTCGGCATAGTCGAGATCGAGCACCGGCTCGCCCTTATAAATCCCGCACGATACCGCCGCGATGTGATCGCGCAACACCGCATCCTTCACCATGTCGCGCATTTTCATCCATTGGATGCAATCATGAAGAGCAACCCAGGCTCCTGTGATCGCCGCGGTGCGCGTCCCGCCGTCGGCCTGAATGACGTCGCAATCCACCGTAATTTGACGTTCGCCGAGTTTCGGCAAATCGACCACCGCGCGAAGCGCCCGGCCGATCAATCGTTGAATTTCTTGCGTCCGTCCGGAGGGATGGCCGCTCGTCACTTCGCGCCGCGACCGTTCATGCGTCGAACGCGGCAACATCGCGTATTCGGCAGTGACCCAGCCCCGGCCCTGACCCTTAAGCCAAGGCGGAAGACGTTCCTCTAGGCTCGCCGTGCAGAGCACATGCGTATCGCCGAATTTGATCAGACAGGAGCCTTCGGCATGCTTGGACACCGCACGCTCGATGGAAACGCGGCGCAGCTCATCGGGCTTGCGTTTGGAAGGTCGCATATTGTTCCTGAAAACCTTATGATGTCATTGGAGGCTAAAGAAGTCGCCCAGGCCCTTCAACCCTAAAGCCGGAAACCTCGCAAGTCGATTTGACGAAAACGACTTCTATTTCATAGACTCCGGGCGTGAAAATGGACGATCAAATCCTGACCGCAGCTCTGCTTGACGGCAAAAGCCGGTTGCAGCAGCTCAATGAGCGGTCCCGCACGATCCTGAGGCGCATCGTCGAGAGCTATCTCGCGACAGGCGAGCCCGTGGGCTCGCGCAACCTGGCCCGCGCCCTGCCGATAAGCCTGTCGCCCGCATCCATCCGCAACGTGATGTCGGACTTGGAGCATCTTGGTCTGATCGTCTCTCCTCACACATCTGCCGGGCGCCTGCCGACTCAGCTCGGATTACGGATGTTCGTCGACGGATTGTTGGAGGTCGGCGACGTGACGCCTGAAGAGCGCCGTCAGATCGAGGCTCAGATTGCCTACCGCCGCGATAAATCCGTCGATCAGCTCCTCAGCGAAGCCAGCGAGCTGATTTCCGGCCTGTGCCACTGTGCCGGCGTCGTACTGGCTGAGAAGCAAGTTGCGCGCCTCCGCCATATTGAATTTGTGCCGCTCGAACCGGGCCGAGGCCTCGTTGTCCTCGTCGACGAAGACCAGAATGTCGAAAATCGTATCATCAAGCTCCCGGACGGCTTGCCGCCGTCTGCGCTTCAGGAAGCCTCGAACTTTCTGAATACCCACATTCGCGGCATGACCCTCACCGAAGCAAAAGCCGAGTTGCAGAAGTCGCTTGAGGCGGCCAAGGCCGAGCTCAATCAGTTGGCGCAAAAAGTCATCCACGCAGGACTTGCGGAATGGTCCGGCGTAGGAGACGACCGCAAGAGCCTGATTGTCCGCGGCCAAAGCAATTTGCTGAAAGACGTTACCGCCGCCGAAGATCTGGAACGTATACGCCAGCTGTTCGACGACTTCGAAACAAAGCAGGACATCGTCGAGCTTCTCGGTGCCTCCGACAAAGCGGAAGGCGTCCGCATCTTCATCGGTTCGGAAAACAAGCTGTTTTCGCTCTCCGGATCATCGTTGATCGTTGCACCTTTTCGGGACGAAACCCGCCACGTCGTCGGCGTACTCGGTGTCATCGGGCCGACCCGTCTCAACTATGCCCGCATCATTCCGATGGTCGATTATACAGCGAAACTTGTAAGCCGGCTCATTCCCTGATGCTATCAAGCCCCAAGCAGGCGACGTGCTTTTGAACCGCCTTGATTTTTAGCCCGGCGCAGCCGATATCCCCTGACCCGTTCGTGTCCCGCATCGGGACCCTTTCAATCCCAAGCGAAGAGAAACATGAGCGACGATAAAAAGCCGATGGAAGAGCAGACGTCTCCGCTGCCGATGCCCGAAGACGGCGAGGTTTTACCGGAGCAACTCAAAGCGATGATTGCCGCGCTCCAGGGCGAGCTCGAAGCAAAATCGACTGAGCTTGCCGCCAAGCAGGATCAGTATCTGCGCGCAGTTGCGGAGACAGAGAACGTACGACGCCGCCTGGAAAAAGAAAAAGAAGAAACGGCCAAGTACGCAATTTCCAAATTCGCAAAGGACATGCTGACCGTCGGCGACAATTTTCAACGCGCGATCGCCGCCGTTCCGAAGGAAGCGATCGAAACCGATCCGGCACTCAGAACGCTGCTTGATGGCGTGATCCTGGCCGAGCGCGACTATCGGGGCGCGCTCGAAAGGCATGGCATCGTCGTCATCGACCCAGTCGGCCAACCCTTCAATCCGCATCATCATCAGGCGGTGATGGAACAGGAGAACGCCGATGTTCCCGCCGGGACCGTTCTGCAAGTCTTTCAAGTTGGTTACTTGATCGAGGATCGTTGCCTGCGTCCCGCTATGGTCGTCGTCTCGAAGGGCGGTCCGAAAGCGGCGAAGCAGGACACGCCTGAGGCTCCGCCGGCCGCCTGAGATTCACGCCCTGTTGCACTCGCTGGAGCAATTTCGGGAACTGCGACCTCTTTTCGCGAGAAATTCCTGGTGGCGACCCAGAGTCGCCTCGCCATCGCACAGATAGCTTCGAATCCGATCAATTCTTCGGAAATGGCCCGAAATCGAACGCGTTTGGGATCGACAGTGCTGGCGCCGCGAAACAGAGTGGCCTTAAAGTTGATTTCAAGCAGGCCGTTAAGCCGTTGCACGCCGAAAACAGCGCCTTATATAACCGTCGGTCACACCATTGAAATCCTGGGGACCGGTGCTTTGAGCCCCTCGTGGGCCGGCACGCTGGATGCCAAAACAGGGTCCACCCGGTCTGCCGCAACTGAGAAGGATTGACGAGAATGTCTAAAGTTATCGGGATCGACCTCGGCACGACCAACTCGTGCGTCGCCGTCATGGAAGGCGGGAAACCCAAGGTCCTTGAGAATTCCGAGGGCACGAACACAACGCCCTCCATTGTTGCATTTACCGCCGATGACGAGCGCCTCGTTGGCTTGCCCGCCAAGCGTCAGGCCGTCACCAACCCCACCAATACGTTCTTTGCGATCAAGCGCCTCATCGGCCGCCGCTTCGATGACCCCGAAGTCGAAAAGGACCTGAAGCTGGTCCCATACAAGATCGTCAAAGGCACGAATGGCGATGCCTGGGTCGAAAGCCACGGCAAGCAATATTCGCCGCAGCAGATTTCCGCCTTCATCCTTCAGAAGATGAAGGAAACGGCCGAGGCCAAACTCGGCGAAAAAGTTACGCAAGCCGTCATCACCGTCCCCGCCTACTTCAACGACGCCCAGCGCCAGGCAACCAAAGACGCCGGCAAGATCGCGGGCCTCGAAGTTCTCCGCATCATCAACGAGCCGACGGCCGCGGCACTGGCCTACGGACTCGATAAGAAGAAAGACGCCAAGACGATCGCCGTCTACGACCTTGGCGGCGGCACGTTCGACGTGTCGATCCTGGAAATTGGCGACGGCGTCTTCGAAGTGAAGTCGACGAACGGAGACACGCACCTCGGCGGCGAAGACTTTGACATGGTGCTCGTCAGCTACCTCGCCGACGAGTTCAAGAAGGAGCAGGGCATCGACCTTCGCTCCGACAAACTTGCACTCCAGCGCCTGAAGGAAGCCGCCGAGAAAGCCAAGATCGAGCTTTCAAGTGCGCCACAGACCGAAATCAACCTGCCGTTCATAACCGCAGATGCTTCGGGTCCGAAGCATCTAACGATGAAGCTGACGCGCGCCAAGCTCGAAAGCCTCGTTGAAGGCCTGATCAATCGCACCAAGGCACCATGTGAAAAGGCGCTGAAGGACGCGGGGCTCAAGGCTGCCGAAATCGACGAGGTCGTTCTCGTCGGCGGCATGACGCGCATGCCAAAAGTTCAGGAAGTCGTGAAACAGCTCTTCGGCAAGGAGCCGCACAAGGGCGTCAACCCCGATGAAGTCGTCGCAATCGGCGCTGCGATTCAGGGCGGCGTCCTCAAGGGCGAAGTCAAAGACGTTCTGTTGCTCGATGTCACTCCACTGTCGCTCGGCATCGAAACGCTCGGCGGCGTCTTCACGCGTCTGATCGACCGCAATACGACGATCCCGACGAAGAAGAGCCAGACCTTCTCAACCGCCGAAGATGGCCAGAACGCCGTCACCATCCGCGTCTTCCAGGGTGAGCGTGAAATGGCGGCCGACAATAAGATGCTCGGTCAGTTCGACCTGCTCGGCATCCCGCCGGCTCCGCGCGGCGTGCCGCAGATCGAGGTCACGTTCGACATCGACGCGAACGGCATCGTCCACGTCTCGGCGAAGGACAAGGCAACCGGCAAGGAGCAGTCAATCCGCATCCAGGCGTCCGGTGGTCTCTCGGATGCCGACATCGACAAAATGGTGAAGGACGCGGAATCGCATGCCGCCGAAGACAAGAAGCGGCGCGAGCTCGTCGAGCTTCGCAATCAGGCAGAGGCGCTGGTCCACGGTACGGAAAAATCGCTCAGCGAGAACGCATCGATCCCGGCAGTCGCTGCGATCAAGGATGAGGTCGAAAGCGCCATTGCTTCGGCCAAATCGGCAATCGCGGGCGAGGACGCCGAGGCAATCAAATCGGCAACAGCGGCTCTGACCCAGGTCGCGATGAAGATCGGCGAAGCCGTCTACACCGCCAAGGGCGGCGCTGAAGGCGTCGAAGGCGGAGAAGAAGCCTCCGGCGGCGACAAGCCTTCGGGCGGCGACGACGTCGTCGATGCCGATTTCGAAGAAGTCAAGGACGACCGCAAGAAGTCGGCATAACCGCCGATTAAGAGTTTATCGCCCCCGGGTCACTGCGACCTCCCTGCTATACGGGGGACGCAGGCGAGCCGGGGGCGAAAGAATGTAGTTGTTTATGCGATTGCACTCGCTTAGCCAGTTCATTTTGCAAACAGGTCACAGAACAGCGCACCCATGGCCAAGCGCGATTACTATGAAATTCTCGGCGTGAAGCGAAACGCGACCGAGCAGGAAGTCAAATCCGCCTATCGCAGACTCGCAAAAGAATACCATCCCGACCGCAACGCCGGCGACAAAGAGGCCGAGCGCCGCTTCAAGGAAGCGAACGAAGCCTACGAGGCATTGAAGGACCCCCAAAAGCGCGCGGCTTACGATCAGTTCGGCCACGCGGCATTTGAAGGTGGCATGGGCGGCCGCGGACCGGGCGGCTTCGGACCCGACTTTGCGTCCTCGATGTCCGACATCTTCGACGACCTGTTCGGCGAGTTCATGGGCGGGGGCCGACGCGGTCAGGGCCACGGCCGCACGGGTCGCGAGGCAGGTGCCGATCTCCGCTACAATCTCGAAATTACTTTGAGCGAAGCTTTTACGGGCAAGACCGCGCAAATTCGCGTTCCCGCCAGCGTCAAATGCGAAACCTGCACCGGCACCGGCGCCAAACCCGGCACAAAACCGAAGGTCTGCGCGACGTGCGGCGGCATGGGAAAAGTCCGCGCCAGCCAGGGCTTCTTCACGATCGAGCGAACCTGTCCCGCGTGTCAGGGACGCGGCGAGACAATCGACAATCCATGCCCCGACTGCGGCGGCGCGGGGCGCGTGCAAAAGGAACGGACGCTGTCGGTTAACATTCCCGCCGGTGTCGAGGACGGCACTCGAATACGGCTGGCGGGTGAAGGCGAAGCCGGCCTCCGAGGAGGCACACCCGGCGATCTCTACATTTTCCTCTCGATCAAGCCGCACGAATTCTTCCAGCGCGATGGCGCCGACGTCTTCTGCAAGGTTCCCATCTCGATGACGACGGCAGCTCTTGGCGGTCAGATCGAAGTGCCAACGCTCGAAGGCACCACGACGCGTGTCAAAATTCCAGAAGGCACCGAGAGCCGTAAGCAGTTCCGCCTGCGCGGCAAAGGCATGCCGGTTCTGCGCGCCAAGATGACAGGCGATATGTACATCGAGGTCGATGTCGAAACGCCGAAGAACCTCACCCGCCGTCAGCGCGAGCTGCTCGAAGAATTCGAGCGCGCCAGCCACAAAGAAACCAGCCCTGAGAGCGCCGGCTTTTTCTCGCGCGTCAAAGAATTCTTCGAAGGCAAAGCCGGTTAAGGAGCGCACCTTAGCCCCTATTCCCTAATGTCCGTTCCCTCATTAGGGTTCGGCGCCTTGATCATGACGACTTCCCTGCTTCGGATAATATTTGATTTCCAATGACCGATCCTGCCGCGCGACCCGATCCACGCCTGCTCTTCTTCGCCGGAAGTGCACGGCAAAATTCCTTCAATAAGCGCCTGGCGCGCCTCGGCGCCGCAATCGCCGAAGCAAACAGCATCCCATCGACATTCGCCGATCTCGCGGACTATCCGATGCCGCTTTATAACGGCGATCTTGAAGCGGCCGAGGGCCAGCCGGAGAACGCCCACAAGCTGAAAAATCTGATGAAGGCCCACACCGGCGTTTTCATCCTCAGCCCCGAATACAACGCCTCGTTTACGCCGCTTCTAAAGAACACGCTCGACTGGATCAGCCATATCCGCGACGAAGGCGAAGCGCCGATGGAAGTCTATCGAACGCGTGTCTTCGCACTCGGCTCCGCTTCCAACGGCGGCACAGGCGGATTGCGCGGCCTATCCCAACTACGGCTGGTTCTTGAGCTTGGCATCGGCGCGCTCGTTCTGCCCGATCAGTTTCTGCTCCCGCGCGCCGCCGACGCCTATGACGAGCACGGACATCTGAAAAACAAGGATCAACAGGAACAATTGAAGAGAGTAATTCAGAAGCTCGCCCGCGCCGCACGCGTCCTGCACGGGTAATTCCATGTTTATGGTTTGTTCGATGATGCAATTTCGATTCACCAACAAATAAATACTTTTCGTTCGGTTGCTGCTTCAAAGGTGATCATGCACAAAAGAGGCGCGCAACTTGATTCGCGCCGGCCGCGTATTTATAAGCCGCATCAAAGCAAGCGATTTTCGCGTTGCATGCTAAACTCCTAAATCGGTGGCAGCTATGGCATTTGATGCCTCGGGCGAGTCTGGATTCCAAGACTGGGTAGGCGACGTGCCTCACTTTCCCCAATCTCAAGCTCGTGAAGCTGAGGCAAAGAAAAAACTCGTCGTTGCTTTGGATAAGCCAACCGTTGATGAAGCTCGCAAGCTCATCAAACGTTTGGCCGGAAACGCTGGCGTATTCAAAATAGGGTTAGAACTCGTGATGAGCGAAGGTGGGCTCAAGCTGGCTCGCGACCTTCGCGCGGACGGCCACGAAGTTTTTCTCGATATGAAGCTGCTCGATATCGGGAATACGATCAAAAAAGCCGTAGCCAATGTGGCGAGAAGCAAATTTAATTTTCTGACCGTTCACGGCAAAAATCGAAAAGCACTTGACGCTGCCGTCGCAGGCAGGCTGCAGGCGTTGGATGATGGCGCCCCGGACACTCTCAAATTGCTGGCGGTCACTGTACTCACAGATCAAAGTCAAGACGATTTGCTCGAAGAAGGACTCGCTGGTTGGTCTCCATTAGATCTTGCGGTACACCGCGCAAAAATGGCGGACGCTGCAGGCTTTGATGGGGTAATAGCCTCGGGTCGCGAAGCTGAGGCTATTCGAGCAGCCACCCGTAAAGGTTTTATAATCAAAGTTCCGGGTGTTCGACCGGTGGGCTATGCCGCCGAAGGTCAAACACGATCCGTGACTCCGGCAGAAGCTATCAAAGCAGGCGCTGACTACGTTGTGGTCGGTCGACCCATTTATAATGCCGAACACCCGGCCGATGTTGCCAAACAAATCATAGACGAGATTGCTCAGGCACTAGCGGACAACCGCTTCTAACGGCGATGCTGCCACATCCTCGCCGTGCTCTTTCCATGTTGAGCCCACACGCGCCGTATACCGGGAATTAACCGTCCATCGGGTTAGGTTAACGCCGCCCGGAGGCCAGGTTTAGGCGGGGTTCAAAGGCAGTTATGCGTTGGTGTTTCCTAGAGCGCGGGTGCGTGCTCGCTGCGGCTCTATTCGTTGTTCTGGCGCTGTCCGCGCCGAGGCTGACGCAGGCTGGAGAAGCCGACGCCGAGAAGCCGCTTCCCCCGACCACCGAAGCCGCTCTCATCATGAAAGACATCCTGCCCGAAGCGCCGGTCTACATCCGCGTCTTCAAGGAAGAATCCGAGCTTGAAGTCTGGAAGGCGCGCACGAACGGACGTTATGCGCTGATCAAGACGTTTCCCGTCTGCAACTGGGGCGGCACGCTCGGCCCGAAACAGACGCAGGGTGATAGCATGTCTCCTGAGGGCTTCTATCGCGTGACGCTCGGCGCTCTGAAACCCGACAGCAAATATCACCTCGCGTTCAACATCGGTTATCCGAACGCACTTGACCGCGCGCTTGGACGAACCGGCGCCTACATCATGGTGCATGGCGATTGCCGCAGCGTCGGCTGCTTTGCAATGTCGGATAAGCTGATTGAGGAAATCTATGCCTTCGTGCGGGATGCGTTGGCCTCCGGCGAATCTTCGGTGCCGATCCACATCTTTCCGTTCCGCATGACGGCTGCGAACATGAAGCGCCACGCCGGCAACCCCGCGCGCAGCACTTGGGGGCCGTTAAAACAGGCTTACGATGATTTCAGAGAAACGCGCGAGCCGCCGAAAATCGGCATGTGCAGTAAGCGCTATGTCGTTAATTCGCTTACCCCTATCGGCATGGACCCGTATGCGCCGTGCCCACCCGTGATCGGCAAACGCCTTGCACCCTTGTCGCCGCGTTTAGCAAAGCGTCTCGTCAAAAACGATCCCGATCTCGAAGCGCAAGGCAAGAAGATGAAGTACGTTTTGCAAGCAAAGGCAAACGCTGATTTCTTGTCGAGCTTTGCCTGGACGACAGGATCGACCGACACGACCAAGCGCACGGTCGCTCAGAACCAAACCCGGACGCCACGTCCGAGCAGCGACGCCAGCCTCGGCGCCGTCAGACCGATCCTCGATCCTTAACGATGCCCGAACACTTCGTCGTCCTGAACGCAGGTTGCGAAAGCTGCCTCGGTCCGGCTATGCCTCGCTGTTGAACACTAGGCCAATTAGAGAGACCGCAATGCCAAAGGGATACGTCATCGCTCACGCCACCGTCACCGATCCGGAGAAATGGGCCGCCTACGTCGCCAAGTCGAAAATCGCGCTCGATAAATACGAAGGCAAACCGATTGTCCGAGGCGGTCGCAGCGAAGTCGTCGAAGGTAATGGCACGCAGCGCAATGTCGTGCTCGAATTTCCGAGCTACGAGCACGCCCACGGTTACGCAACATCTCCGGAGTATGCTGAAGCGAAAGCGCTACGCCAGGGCGCGGGCGCGATCGACATTACCGTCGTCGAAGGCGTTTGACGCGCCACGGCAGATACGCACTCGATTTGTTGCCTTTGCTGTCATCCTCGGGCTTGTCCCGAGGATCCATCAATCCTCATATGGAGGCGTTTGCTGCTGAATGGATCCTCGGCATAAAGCCAAGGATGACAACGCCGAAGTTTAAAGCGAAACGCCAACCCGATGCCCCACCTCCCGACGAGCGACGGACGACAGCCGTGGCGCGCACATGTGCTGACACTGTTTCCGGAAGCATTTCCCGGACCGCTCGGTGTCTCACTGGCGGCACAGGCGCGTAACGCCCGAATTTGGTCGCTCGATACGACCCAGCTTCGCGATTTCGGGCTCGGCAAACATCGCCAGGTCGACGATACGCCCGCAGGCGGTGGCGCAGGTATGGTGCTTCGTGCCGATGTGCTCGGTCCCGCCCTCGACCACGCACAAAATCTCAATCCCGAAGCGCCGTTGATCTACCTATCCCCGCGAGGAACGCCCCTGACGCAGGGTCTTGCCCGCGATCTTGCACAGGGTCCCGGCGTCACACTCCTGGCGGGCCGCTTCGAAGGCATCGACGAGCGCGTCATCGCCGCCAAAGGGCTGAAGGAAATCTCGATCGGAGATTATGTCCTCGCGGGGGGCGAGGTCGCGGCAATGGTGCTGATCGAAGCGTGCGTCCGGCTTCTGCCCGGTGTCGTCGGCACGTCCGAAAGCCTCACCACCGAAAGCTTCGAGATGGGGCTCCTTGAATACCCTCAATTCACGAAACCTCGCGATTGGGACGGCCGCTCGATCCCCGACGTTCTGCTCTCCGGCGATCATAAGAAAATCGAGACTTGGCGGCGCGAGCAGTCGGAACGCCTGACCGCCGACCGAAGGCCCGATCTGCTACGCTCGCGTGGCCAAAAGCCCACGTAGGGCCAAGCGATCCGGCGCTTCGCCTTTGCATGGTCAGGATTTCCTGGGCAAATAGGCCAGAGGGAAAGATTCGCGTCGTCAGCGGTGGACGCCACGAACGCGATGAAGCAGCGTGAACGTGCGCGTGACCGATCGGAACAGGGCGATGGGGAACTTCAAAGGCATTCTGTTCGGCGTGGCAGCGACGTTGGCAATCACGCAGCCAGTCCTGGCAAACCCGCCAATCCCAACCGCTCCGGATGCGCCCGTGTCGCCAGCGCCGCCTGCCGACTCCGCTACAGCGTCGCCGACGGTCACTGATTCGCGGGCCGCCGCCCCGGAAACACCGAAAGCCTCCAGCACGGCCGCCGTACCGTCGACATCATCCGACGATCCGGTGCTCGCCGCTGTCCGAACCAAACTTGAAGCAGAGCAGCCGGCCGACGACGAGTACGACCGCAAAGACCAAACCACACTCAAGAACTTCTACGACGAGCGCCACGGCGAAGCCCTCTGGGTAACTGCAACCGGTGTCAAACCCGAAGCAAAGACGCTCGCATCGGAAATCGAGAACGCTAACGCTTACGGTCTCGACGCTCGCGACTTCAAATTGCCGAAGCTCGAAAACGGCGCCCTCGCCGCGACGGACACCGATTCGCTCGCCGACGCCGAAATCCAATATTCGACCGCTGCGCTTCTTTACGTCCGCTACGCGCGCGGCGGCCGCATTCCCGATCCGTCGGACCAATTGACCACCGAGTTCGATCGCCGCCCGCAATGGATCGAACCGGCCGTCGCCATCAAAGCACTCGCCGACACGCACGAGCCCGACGCCTATCTTCGCAGCATTGAGCCGCAACACGCCCAATTCGAAAAGCTGCGCCAATTCTATATCAAGATGCTGCCGAAAGACGGCAATCTCGCAAAGCTCAGCCCCGCCGCGAAGCGCTTGCGCGCCAATATGGAGATGTGGCGTTGGATGTGGCTGGATATGGGCGATTTCTACGTCCTCAACAACATCCCCGAGTTCATGCAGTACGTCTATAAGGACGGAAAGATCGTTCGCTCGGCAAAGATCGTCGCGGGCCAGCTCGATAAGCAATCGACGATCTTCTCCCGGCCGTTGAAATACGTAGTGCTCCGCCCGATGTGGCGAGTCCCCGAAAGCATCATGGTCAACGAACTATGGCCGAGCCTGATCCGCGGCGGAGCGTTGATGCGCCAGTATGGACTTCAACTCGAAACCAAGAGCGGCAAACGCGTCAACTGGCGCAACTACAATTGGGCGACGACGGACATCCGCAACTTCATCGTGATCCAGCCGCCCGGTCCCAAAAGTGTGCTCGGCCGTGTGAAATTCTCATTCCCAAGCCAGCATACGATCTTCATGCATGACACGCCGGACAAATGGATGTTCCGCCCCGCGCAACGCACCCTCAGCCATGGCTGCTTGCGCGTGCAAAATCCAATGCAGCTCGCGGAAATGATTCTGAAAGAAGACAAAGGCTGGGACACGGCCAAGGTCCTCGACCTTGATCGTCACGGCCCGCTCAACAACGAGATTCCGATCACGAAGGAGATCCCCATCCATCTCGTCTACTTCACAGCCTGGGTGGGGGATAACGGCAAGCTCAAAACCTTCCGTGACGTCTACGGCCACGAGAAGCGCATCACGCTCGCCCTTGACGGCAAGTGGTCGAAGATCAAGAAGGGCCACGACCATCTGGCGCCGGTTAAGCCCGACTTCAATCCGGCAGCGATGGCCGCGCGTGTGCAAAGCCGGAATGAAGAGGTTGCGCCCTCCGCGCAGAAAAGCGCGACGCTCAGCGACATCATCGGCAGCGCTTTCGGGCTCTGAATCCGCTCGCCCCGACGCCGCGATCAAAATTTCAGCAGCTTATAATTGAACCGTGGATAACTCGATTTTTGCTGGGGACAGGCATGCGCCAAGAATGCTCAGTTGCTTGTGCATGAATGTTGCTTTTTGATTTTGAGAAAGTGAGTAATTGCTATGGCACAGAATGAGAAAACATCTGCACGCGTTAGCGCCATCGCTTCGCGGGCCCTGCAGAACCCTCAATCCGTAAATGCCGATGAGATTAAAGAACTCGCTGCGTCCGTACTGACGCAATCGGGCGACCACCAGAATAAGTCGCAGAATTTCCAGAGTCAGCAAAATCAGGCTGGCCAACAGAATCAACAGAAACGGTAACCGCTTCCTCTTCCGTCAGCTTCTCAACCGAGAGGACGCAGCGTGTCGGGATCGCCATGATACCGCTCGCCTGCGCTCTCTCGGGATTTTCGAGATCGCCGACGTTCTGGCAAACGACCATGACGTCCACAGTGTCCTTCACCAGCCAACCGACCGTCGCGACTTCGACCGGACGAGCGTCGGGCAAGGATGAAAGATATCGCCACTGGCCGCACGGCTGCCGGCTATCCAGCCAGCGAACGATGACAAGCGGGCAATGAGCCATTCCGCAGCCTCCGAAGCGATTCGTGTAGAATCATAGCAGACTCAACCGCCTTAAGTCGCACCCCGCCGCGAGTCAGGACCAGCCTGTTGCATTCGCACCGATCGCGGCAGCGACAACAAAGACCGGCGCCCGGCGCCCATTGCTGCGGTTCTCCCTCGACAACCGGCCCGTCTTCGCGTATCACGCCGCGCAACGATAACTCCCCTCAAACGGGTGGCCCTATCCAAGGGCTTGCATGACCGGCTCGGCCGCTCTGCCGCCAGCTGATCCTCTGCGTCATCAAAAAACGAAACGGAATCAATAAGATGAACATTATCCAACAGCTCGAACGTGAGCAGATGGACGCCATCCTTTCGAAGCGCGGCGTTCCCGAATTCGGCCCCGGCGACACCGTTAAGGTCAAGGTCAAGGTCATCGAGGCCGCCGAAGCCGACCCCAAGGACAAAAAGAAGAAGGTCGAGAAAGAGCCGACCGTTCGCTTCCAGAATTACGAAGGCGTCGTGATTGCCCGCTCGGGCGCTGGCCTCAACGAAAACTTCACCGTCCGCAAGATTTCTTACGGCGAAGGTGTCGAGCGCGTCTTCCCGGTCTATTCCCCTTATATCGCCGAGATCGAAGTGTTGCGCCGGGGCAAGGTCCGCCGCGCGAAGCTTTATTATCTCCGCGGACGTCGCGGTAAGGCCGCACGCATCTTCGAGCGCACCGATGCGCGCGCACGCCGTCTCAACGCAGCGTGGAAGGGCTTTAAGAAGCCGAAGGGCGAACCCGATGACCTGACGCAGATCAAGGGCATCGACGTCGATCTGCAGAACCGTCTGAAGCAGCTCAACTGCTACAAGATCGAGCAGATCGCCAACTTGTCGGACGAGGACATCGCCAACATCGACGAAACCTTGAACCTCAAGGGTGCAATCGAAAAGCAGGACTGGATCGGACAGGCCCAGCGCCTCGTCGCAGAGCTTGCCGCTGCGGAAGTCCCGGCTGAAGGTGCCGAGGAAGCCAAGGAATAAGGTGCCGCACAGTTTGCTATCAGCGCAAAACGCCGGACCGCAAGTCCGGCGTTTTTCTTTGCATCGCCGCCCCGATGGGAAAGAGCAGTACGTTCCAAACAAAAAGCGGCGACCTTCCGGCCGCCGCTTTGAGCGCTCACACGAGCCTCTTATTTATTGTCCCGATACAACAAGCTCAATGCGCCGGTTTTCCCGCCGCCCATCCGCTGTGTTGTTGTCTCCGATGGGCTTATCTGGCCCGTAACCCGCCGACCTCACCTTGGAAGATTCAACGCCCTCCGACATCAGGAAGTCGGCAACTTTCTTCGCACGAAGCTCCGACAGCACCTTGTTGCTTTCGTCGCTGCCAACGTTGTCGGTGTAGCCTTGGACTTTGACCGACGCACCGCTGCAATCCTTTAGACTTTTGGCAAACGTCGATAGAGCTGCGCGATCAGCCCGCGAAAGAGCGGCGCTGTCTTCGGCGAAATGCACCTTAACGGCTTTAGCCGCGTTCGACAGAGCAGCGACACAGGCAGCCGCATTGGAGGACGAGCCCGCGGCCGGCGCCTCCGCTGCGTTGTAATCGGGATTCATCTTCGCAGGTTCGGCCCAAGCTGGATTGCTCGGTGCTTCGCTGCCTCCATAGTACTCGGTTGTCGCCTTGCCGCCCGTTGGAGGCGGCGGCGCCTCTTCAGCTGCAGGTGCGGAAGGAGCTTCAGTCGAAGCGTTGCTGGGCTCGGAAGCAGGCGCCGAAGACTCATCCTTGGTATAATCCGGATTCATCTTTGCCGGTGCGTCCCACGCAGGCGGGCTCGAACTCTCGCCGGTTCCATAATATTCCGTTGTAGCCTTCCCACCCGTCGGAGGCGGAGTGGAGTCATCGGCCGTCTGCTCTGGCGTAGCCGGAGTTTCGGCGTTGTCTCCCGAAGGTGCCGCTTGCTCGTTGCCGCCGGTCGCTGCCGGTTCGCTCGACTCATCCGTTGTATAATCAG
Organism: Hyphomicrobium sp.; assembly: GCF_035548195.1. Taxonomy (GTDB): domain Bacteria; phylum Pseudomonadota; class Alphaproteobacteria; order Rhizobiales; family Hyphomicrobiaceae; genus Hyphomicrobium_B. Next base: position 63,063 of record NZ_DASZTY010000033.1, on the reverse strand, counting down.
GATTCATCTTGGCCGGAGCGGCCCACGCCGGAGTCGAATCCGACGACGTCGCGGAGTCGGCTGCGGCGGCATTGCCTTGAGCTTGCACCCCAGAGGGTTCGTCCGGCTTGTAATCCGGATTCATCTTCGCTGGAGCAGCCCATGCCGGCGTCTCGTTATCGGCGATGAGAATGGATCCAGCGTCATGGAGACCCGGCACCTCGACCATTGGCCCTGCATGCACTATATCGATACTGGAAAGCTGAAATATCAAACCGACGCTAAAGAGCCCTCCAAGAAGTGGGGCGCGGCAGTGGATCATCGATTTCCTCCTATGGTCACCCGGCGCCCTTACCAGAAGCGCTCTTTTTGCAACGGGATGTTTTCGCATAAACGCAGGATATTTTGGCATTAAATCGTAGTTTGAGCCATATAGGTTCCGCACTCGGAGCAACATGTCGAACGTTGAAGTAAACAAGGGCGCGAGCCGCGACGGCAAAATCCCGCTGCACAATGACGAAGCGTTTGCTGCAATGCGCAAAGCGGGACGCCTCGCCGCCGAAGCGCTTGATATGCTCGTGCCGATCGTGAAGCCGGGAGTAACGACCAGTGAGATCGACGATCGCATTTTAGCCTTTGCGCTCGATCACGGCGCATTGCCCGCGACGCTGAACTATCGTGGTTACCGGTATTCGACATGCACCTCGATCAACCATGTCGTCTGTCACGGTATGCCCAACAACAAACCGTTGCGGACCGGCGACATCGTCAACATTGATGTGACGCTGATCGTCGATGGCTGGCACGGCGACACGAGCCGCATGTACCCGGTGGGGGAAGTGTCGCGTCGCGCTGAGCGTTTGATGGACGTCACCTACCAAGCGCTGATGCGCGGCATTGCAGTGGTAAAGCCAGGCAACACCACGGGCGACATTGGCGCCGCAATACAAAGGTTCGCCGAGTCCGAACGCTGCAGCGTCGTGCGCGACTTCTGCGGCCACGGCCTTGGACGCGTCTTCCACGACCGGCCAAATGTTCTGCACTACGGCGAACCCGGAGAGGGCGTCATCCTTGAACCGGGGATGCTGTTCACCATCGAGCCGATGATCAACCTCGGCAAGCCGCACGTCAAAATTCTTGCCGACGGCTGGACCGCGGTCACCCGCGACCGCGAGCTTTCTGCCCAGTTCGAGCACACGGTCGGCGTGACGGAGACGGGCTGCGAAATCTTTACATCCTCGCCCCTGGGTTTGGACTTTCCGCCCTATCGCCTCTCTGAAGCGGCCTGAGCCGGAGCCAACCGATGTCGCGCTCCAAAGGATCTGGCGACGATCGGTTGAGTGCCGAAGAGCAGGGCGGGCTATTCGTAAACCCGGTCAAAGCGAAGCTGGGGCCTGACAAGCCGGACGATAAAGCCGGACATCGCCAGCGTCTGCGCGACCGTTTCTCGAACGGCGGCGCCGATGCCGTGCCGGACTACGAACTTCTCGAAATGATCCTTTACCGCGCCTTTCCGCGCATAGACACCAAGCCGGTCGCAAAGCGTCTGCTCGCGCGTTTCGGTTCATTCGCCGAGGTCATCGCAGCGCCACCCGACCGGCTGAAAGAAGTCGAGGGCGTCGGCACCCGTGCGGTTCAAGAACTGAAACTGATAAAAACCGCCGCCGAACGTTTGACTAAGGGTCAAATCCAATCGCGGCCCGCGCTGTCATCATGGAACAGCGTGCTCGATTACTTGCGGCTTGCCCAAGGCTTCGAAGACCGCGAGCACTTCCGCATCCTGTTTTTGGATAAAAAGAATCACCTCATTGCCGATGAGGTGCAAGGGCGGGGAACCGTCGACCATACGCCTGTCTATGTGCGCGAGGTCGTGAAGCGCGCGCTGGAATTGGCGGCAACGGCAATTATCCTCGTGCACAACCATCCATCGGGCGACCCGACGCCGTCGCGCGCCGACATCGAAGTGACGAAGCAGATCATTGATGCCGCGAAGCCGTTGGGCGTCACCGTGCACGACCACATCGTCGTCGGCCGCAACGGCCACGCAAGCCTAAGATCGCTCAGGCTGATTTAGTCTCCTTCCGTGCCAATCGCCCCGCGTGTATCGCGCATCAATGCGTAGACGATGAGCGATACGGCAATGCAGCCCGTCACATACCAATAGAAATCCGTCTCGCGGCCCGCCTGCTTGAGCCAGAGCGCGACGTATTCCGCGGTGCCACCGAAGATCGCAACCGTCAAAGCATAGGGCAACCCGACGCCCAGCGCGCGGACCGATGTCGGAAACAGCTCCGCTTTCACGACAGCGTTGATTGCCGTGTAACACGACACGATCGCCAACCCGGCCACGATCAGCGCGAATGCAGCCCATGGATCCCGCACCGTCTGTAGTGCGGACAACAACGGAACCGTGCAAAGGACGCCGAGAACGCCGAACGCAATGAGCACTGGCCGCCGCCCAACCCGGTCCGATATCGCACCGACCACCGGCTGCATGAGCATGTAGACAAACAGCGCCGACGCCGAAATCAAAGTCGCCGTGTCTTTCGAGAATCCGGAGGTATTGACCAGAAACTTCTGCATGTACGTCGTGTACGTATAGAATGCGAGCGTGCCGCCGAGCGTCAGGCCGACGACAATACCGACCTCCTTCGGATGCATGAGAAGCGATCGCAATGAGCCGTCGCGCCGCTTGGCATGGCGAAAGGCTTCCGTCTCGTAGAGATCGCGCCGCATCGCGTAAGCGATGACCGACAGCAGCGCGCCGATAGCAAACGGAATGCGCCAACCCCAGGCCTCAAGCTCCGCTGATGTCAGCACGAACGTCTGCAGCACAACAAGCACCAGAATCGCGGTCAGCTGCCCCCCGATCAGCGTCACATACTGAAAGCTCGAATAGAAACCGCGATGATCGGCGGTCGCCATCTCCGAGAGGTACGTCGCGCTCGTCCCGTATTCGCCTCCAAGACTGAGACCTTGAATGAGGCGCGCCAGAAGGAGAAGGATCGGAGCCGCAATCCCTATGCTCTGGTAAACAGGCATCAGCGCCACCATCGCCGATCCAAAGCACATCAAAAGCACCGACGCCGTCAAAGCCACCCGCCGCCCGTGCCGGTCAGCCGTACGCCCGAAAAACCACGCGCCGATCGGGCGCATCAGAAATCCGACGGCGAAAATTGCCGCCGTGTTCAGAAGTTGTGCCGTCTGATCGCCCTCGGGAAAAAAAGCTTTGGCGAAATAAAGCGAGAAGGCTGAGTAGACGTAGAAATCGTACCACTCGACCAGATTGCCCGATGACCCGACGAGAATAGCCTTAATTCGCTCAGACATGCCGAGCGTCGACACAGAATTCGGGTCCTGCACGCTAATTTTCCCTCGATTTCTCCGCAGACTAACACGCCACCGGTAATATTCGGCCGAAAATGCCCGTATTGCCGCAACAAGCAGCCCCGACATTGACGTTCCCGTCCCGGCTCCCCTAATTATCAGCCCTTCCCGGAGCTCGAATCATGACCAAGAAACCCCACCATTCCAAGGTGATCGTCCTCGGCTCCGGCCCGGCCGGCTACACGGCCGCCATTTACGCTGCACGCGCCATGCTTGCCCCGACCCTGATCCAGGGTTCGCAGCCAGGCGGCCAGTTGACGATCACAACCGATGTCGAAAACTATCCGGGCTTCGCCGAGCCTATCCAGGGGCCTTGGCTCATGGAGCAGATGCAGGCACAGGCCGAGCACGTCGGCACGCACATTGTGATGGATCAGATCAACAAGGTGGAACTGCGCAGCCGCCCGATCCGTCTCGAAGGCGACAGCGGCGACACTTATACCTGCGATTCACTGATCATCTGCACCGGCGCCCAGGCGCGCTGGCTCGATCTTCCGTCCGAGACACACTTCAAGGGCCACGGCGTTTCCGCCTGCGCCACCTGCGACGGCTTCTTCTATAAGGGCAAGGAGGTCGTGGTCGTCGGCGGCGGCAACACAGCCGTCGAGGAAGCGCTGTTTCTTACGAACTTCGCCAGCAAGGTGACGCTGATTCATCGCCGCGATTTCCTGCGTGCGGAAAAAATCCTGCAGGAGCGCCTGTTCAAGAACCCGAAGATCGACGTCATCTGGGACAGCGTCGTCGAAGAGATCGTCGGCACGCACGCCCCAAAGTCGGTGACGGGCGTCGTCCTGAAAAATCTCAAGACCGGCATGGTCTCCGAGATAACGACGGATGGCTTTTTCGTCGCCATCGGCCACGCGCCCGCGACCGAACTTTTCAAGGGACAGCTCGACATGACGCCGTCCGGCTATCTGATTACCGCGCCGGACTCGACAGCCACAGCGATTCCCGGCGTCTTCGCCGCGGGCGATGTCAAGGATGAGGTGTTCAGACAGGCAGTGACCGCGGCCGGAATGGGCTGCATGGCCGCTCTCGAAGCTGAACGCTACCTGGCAAAGCTCGAAAACCAAGCCGACGCTGCCGAATAATCCGTTCACCGCTCGCGCCAGATTGCAACGTGTCCGGGTTTCGTTAGACTTCGGCGCCACTTAAGGCCGCCGATCGCGCAGCACGAACCAATCACTGAAAGCCGTGAATGATGGATTGGGATAAACTACGCATTTTCCACGCGGCCGCCGAGGCCGGTAGCTTCACCCATGCCGGCGAACAGCTGCACATGAGTCAATCGGCCGTCAGCCGGCAAATCTCGGCTCTGGAAGCAAATCTCAAGGTCACGCTTTTTCACCGCCACGCACGCGGACTGGTGCTGACGGAACAGGGCGAGCTTCTGAACCGCACCGTGTCGGAAGTCTTCACCAAGCTGCAAACGGCGGAAACGCTGCTTTCGGATTCGACAACGAAACCCTCGGGCGACCTGCGCGTCACCGCGCCCATCGGCTTCGGCACCATTTGGCTGACGCCGCGCCTTCAGGAGTTCGGCGACCTTTACCCTGACATCCGGGTCGAGCTGATCCTCAACGACGATCAGGTCGACATCGGCATGCGCGTCGCCGACGCCGCCATTTGGACCCGCGAACCCGAGCAGGCCGATCTCATTCGCCGCTCGCTCTTCGAAAGCCGGGTGCGCGCGTTCGCGTCGGCGCACTACATCCGCAAGCATGGCGCACCGAAATCGCTCGCCGAACTCGATCAGCACCGGATCATCGCCTATTCAGGCCCCCCGGCCCAGCATCTCGACGCCATGTCCTGGATCGAGACCGCAGGGCGCGACGGCGCTGGACCACGTCCGGCCGCCTTCCGTGTCAACAGCGTCGTAGCGATAAAGGCCGCTATCCAGGCCGGCCTCGGGATCGGCATGATCCCCGATTACATGAGCGACGAGCAGTCTGAGCTTGTCCCCGTGCTGGTCGAAACCGAGCAGCCGTCGCTCAGCCTGATCTTTGCCTACCCGGAAGAGCTGAAGTCGTCCAAGAAGGTCCAGCTCCTGCGGGACTTTCTCGTCTCAAAGATTTCGCGAGCGAAATAGCCTGGGCACAGGACCGCCAGGAACCTCCGGTTTTCCGACCAGCACGCCACACCGTAATTTATCGTGACTGCGACCACGGCTGATTTGCGAAAACCCGGCTCTGACGCTATCTAACGTGCTCATTCTGTCCGCCGTCCGGTAAGGCCTCTGAAATCCATGGCAAAAACGCTGTACGACAAAATTTTTGACGACCACGTGGTTGAGCAATCGCCGGACGGGACATGCCTCCTTTATATCGATCGCCATCTCGTCCACGAAGTGACGAGCCCACAGGCCTTCGAAGGCCTCCGGATGGCCGGCCGCAAGGTCCGCGCACCGGAAAAGACGCTCGCCGTCGTCGACCATAACGTCCCGACGACCGACCGAACCAAGGGCATCGCCGACGAGCAGAGCCGCGTCCAAGTCGAGACGCTGGCGACGAATGCCCGTGACTTCGGCATCGAATATTACAACGAGCTCGACAAACGTCAGGGCATCGTCCACGTCGTCGGCCCCGAGCAAGGCTTTACGCTGCCCGGCACGACGATCGTCTGCGGCGACAGCCACACCTCGACGCATGGCGCCTTCGGTGCGCTCGCGCACGGCATCGGCACGTCGGAAGTCGAGCACGTACTCGCCACGCAGACGCTGATCCAGAAGAAAGCCAAAAACATGCGCGTGACGGTCGATGGCATCGCCCCGCATGGCGTTGGCGCCAAGGACATCGTCCTCGCGATCATCGGCGAGATCGGCACGGCGGGCGGCACTGGCTCGGTCATCGAGTACGCCGGTGATGCCATCCGCGCGCTGTCGATGGAAGGCCGCATGACGGTCTGCAATATGTCGATCGAAGGCGGCGCTCGCGCCGGCATGATCGCACCCGATGAAAAGACGTTCGCCTTTATCAAGGACCGTCCCAAGGCGCCGAAGGGCATGGCCTGGGACATGGCGATGAAATACTGGGAAACCCTGCACTCCGAGGACGGAGCGCATTTCGACCGCGAGGTCCGCCTCGATGCCGCGAAGCTGCCGCCTATCGTGTCCTGGGGCACGAGCCCGGAAGACGTAACAGCCATCACCAGCGTCGTGCCAAACCCGGCCGACGTTCACGACGAGAACAAGCGCGCTTCGATGCAGCGCGCGCTCGAATACATGGGTCTGACGCCGGGGACAAAGATCACGGATATTCCCCTTGATGTCGTCTGGATCGGCAGCTGCACCAACGGCCGCATCGAGGACCTTCGCGCCGTTGCGAAAATCGTCGACGGCAAGAAGATTTCGTCGCGCCTTGCATACGCGATGATCGTTCCGGGTTCGGGCCTCGTCAAAGAGCAGGCAGAAGCCGAAGGCCTCGACAAGATCTTCAAGGACGCGGGCTTCGAATGGCGCGAGCCGGGCTGCTCGATGTGCCTCGGCATGAACCCGGATCAATTGAAGCCGGGACAGCGCTGCGCCTCGACGTCAAACCGCAACTTTGAAGGCCGCCAGGGTTACAAGGGCCGCACGCACCTCGTCTCGCCGATCATGGCCGCCGCCGCCGCGCTCGAAGGCCACTTCGTCGACGTTCGGAATTGGCAGGATTGAGAGCGCTGTCCTGCTTATGATCTCGGGCGAGCCCCTGCGAGGCCGGGATGACAATTGCGATCTGCTAAACCGCGACCTTGCTCGGTGTGTGGGGGTGGGTGCGATGGAGCGCCGACATAATCGCGCCCTTCATGCTGGCGATCTCTTCCGGTGTGATCTTGAAAAAGCGGTTTTGCAACCGCTGACGCATCCGTGCCTGTTCGAGGCTTCCACCGAGCAGCGTGATCTTGAAATCGCCCGGCGGGTAGAGCGCAGGTTCGCCGATCTGCCGGAAGCCTAGCATATAGTGATAGAACCGGACCCAGTCGGGGCGCGTCGCAACGAGGAGCATTGAAACCCCAGCAGCGAGCGCAGCGGTTAGCGAGGCGCGCACCAGAAATGCGTAAAGCGTCGTCCGATAAGATATATTGCTGAGACTCGGCTCGATCGAGAGCCGCGAAATTTCGACCAGACCGTGACTCTGCTGGCGATGGATCTCCTTCAACGCCGGATAGTAGGGCGCACATGGGAGCGTAGAAAGCGGTTGATGCGGCTGGGCGAAGCAGAGACGAACGCAACCGACGAGCCGGTCCTGATCGTAGGCACCCAAGAGGACCGTCGTCGGCAGGCTGTCGAAGCGGTCGGTATATTCTCCGTCGACGGGATCGATATCGTATCCGATGGCCTTGTAAGCTCGCCCGCGCAGACGAAGCGCCTCGCGCACCTCGTTTTCGCCATCAAGAATGCGGAGTTCGAACGACTTGGTGTTGCCGTACCAAGAACCCTCTTCCGTCGGCAATGAGTCTTGCCGAGGACGAAACGCCAATGTCTGCGACATCTATCAACTGCTCGACTGAATTGTGGGAAGTGCCCGTAAAACGTCGGTGACACATAAGGAATGCACCGCCCGAGAACGATGCGGCAAATGCTCTTGCCGGACCTTAAGATCGCCCAGCGAGCCGCTGAGTACAAACGGAATTTTAGGAAACCGTTAAGCAGAAAAACGAGGTTAGAGTGACGAAAGATCAGACCCGACTCGTGCAATCACAGTTTGGTGTTGCAGCTGCCGACTATGCGACCTCCGACGTCCATGCGAAGGGCGAAAGCTTGGGCCGGATCGTGGAGCTTGCTGCGCCGCAAAAAGGCTGGCGTGCGCTCGATGTAGCGACCGGCGCAGGCCACATGGCGGCGGCCTTCGCACCGTTTGTAGAAAGCGTCATCGCCAGCGACATCACCGATCCGATGCTCGCGGAAGCCGCAAAGCTCGCAGCTTCCCGCAACCTTACCAACATGACCACTGCGAGGGCCGAAGCAGGCGCGCTTCCCTTTCCCGATCAAACATTCGATCTCGTCTGCTGCCGCTTGGCAGCCCACCATTTTCCGGACCTGAACGCCTTCGTTTCAGAGGTCCGTCGTGTTTTGAAATCCGGCGGACGCTTCGCACTCGTCGACAACGTAGCACCGGATGCCCAACAACTCCGCGATGCAACGGCAGCCGAACGCGAAGAGGCAACGGCTGCATACAACGCATTCGAAAAGCTGCGCGATCCAAGCCACGGCTTTGCACCGCCGCCGAAGGCCTGGGCCGATTTGCTGCAAAAGACGGGCTTTACGATCGTCGCTCGCGAGCAGTTCGGCAAGGAGCTTGATTTCGAATCGTGGGTCACGCGCATGCGTTGCACACCCGATACGGTTGCGGAACTCGACCGCATCCTGACCGCTGGACCGTCGCATCTGAGGACATTCCTTCAGCCGCGGCGCGACGGCACAGGCGCCTTGCACTTCACGCTGCAGGAACTGCTGCTCGTTGCCGCCAAAACGGCCTAGGCCTTTTGTTTTCGACAGGTCCGGACACTATCTCAGTCCTTTGCGGAACCTGAGGAGCGCCGGCACATGTCAAAGAATTGGAAAAACGCAACCGCGCCGACGCTCGCCGATTTCGAAGCGTTGGCGATGGAGGCCTGGGAGAAGCTGCCCGCCGAATTTCGCTCGCTGGCCGGCGATCTCCTGATCCGCGTCGAGGATTTCGCAACCGATGAGGTCCTTGATAGCCTGGATATTGACGATCCGTTCGAACTGACCGGCCTCTATCAGGGCATCAGCCTCGATCGGCAAAGCGTGACAGATACGGTGCGGGAACCGGACATGGTTTTCCTATACCGGCGCGCCATCCTGGATGAATGGGCTGAGAGCGAGGAAGAATTGGGCCATCTGGTCGCGCATGTGCTCATCCATGAAATCGGCCATCATTTCGGCTTTTCGGACGAGGATATGCACGCTGTCGAGGCCGAGGCTATGGGTTGATCCATATGTCAGCGACACGCCAGATTAACCTCCTTGGTGCCACAAGTTAGCTATGGTTGAGACATAAGGCGTTTCGCGCCATGTTGTAGTGACAGGTGCGAACCAGTTGGGGCAGTTCTGGAAAACGGATGCGGGGGATGGCAGCGCGACGATTGTTTCATCGATTCGTCCTGAGCTTCGGACTGGGCACGGCGCTGATCGTTGCTCCCGGCGCTGATGCACAGGATGCCAAAAACCTCGGCGACGGTATCCCGACGCCCGAGCAATATGTCCAGTCGGCCGGGGGTGACAGCCGCGTGCTTCCGCCTGGCCAGTTCAAGCTCGATGGGCGCCGCCAGCTCTGCGGTCAGCGCCCGACCGTCATCGACAACAAGCTCGACGATTACGGCGCAGCATATCCCGGGTTCATCATCATGAATCCGCGTTATCTGTCCAAAGTTTCGACGCCGGTGAAGCAGTGGATTTATGCCCACGAATGCGGTCATCAGTTCCGCGGGCCGGATGAAGAAACCGCCGACTGCTTCGCCGTGCAGCGCGGCCGTCGCCAGGGCTGGCTGACGCATGAAGGCCTCGACGAGGTTTGTTCATTCATCTCGCCTGCCAAAGGCGATGCGATGCACTTCTCGGGTTCGTATCGCTGTGCCTACATGCGCAAATGCTACGAAGACCCAACGATCAAGTAGCGGTCCCGGTCGAAGGCTCGCCGCGGCGCGGCCTGAACCGATCCTAGGTGGTCGGCGCCGGCGTTTTATCGGGATAGAGGCAAATGTCGTTGATGAGGCAGCGCCAGCACTCGGGCTTTCGCGCCTTGCAGACATAGCGCCCGTGCAGGATCAGCCAATGATGCGCGTGCAGGGCATATTCCGGCGGAATGACGCGCAAGAGATCAGCCTCGACCGCCAGCGGTGTCGTTCCTTGTGATAATCCGGTTCGGTTCGCAACGCGAAGAACGTGGGTATCGACGGCCATCGTCGGCTGCCCGAAGGCGATGTTCATCACGACGTTCGCCGTCTTGCGGCCGACGCCCGGAAGCGTTTCCAGCACGTCGCGATCATCGGGAACCTTGCCGCCGAATTCTTCGACAAGACGTTTCGACAACGCGATAACGTTCTTCGCCTTCGTACGATAAAGCCCGATCGTCCTTATATAATCGCGCAACTTGTCCTCGCCGAGCGCCACCATTTTCGCGGGCGTATGCACGACTTTGAAAAGTGCGCGGGTCGCTTTATTGACGCCCGCGTCCGTTGCCTGGGCCGAAAGCACAACCGCAATCAAAAGGGTATAAGGATTAACGTACTCCAGTTCGCCTTTGGGCTCCGGGCTTTCGGCATGAAAGCGGCGGAAGATCTCGCGGATTTGAGAGTCAGACAGTCTTGAAAGACCGACGGTTTTTGGCCGGGGCTTTGCGACACTTTCTGCCTTTTTTCTGGGCTTGCGATTCAACCTGGAACTGCGGATGCTTGACGGGCTTATATCGTGGGAAGCTTTGACCATCGGAAGTCCGTATCTGCAGAATCAGGAAGTGTGAGTAAAGGCGGGATCAAGAAGCCAACAGATGAGCGACACTCTGACAGAAAAGCAATCGGCAAAAGAAACGCGGTTCGTGTTGCACCCTTATCGCTCCTTGCAGCCGCGCGGCTTTCTCATTTTGATGGTTGCCATCAGTCTGATCAGCTTTATCGTCGGCATCGTCTTCATGCTGATGGGGGCCTGGCCGGTGTTCGGGTTCTTCGGCCTCGACGTGGCGCTGATCTATTATGCATTCAAGAGCAATTATCGGTCGGGCAGGCTCTATGAAACGATCGAGCTCTCACCGGAGCTTTTGAAGCTGACGCGCGTGCACCCCTCGGGCGAGCGCGAGGAATTCGAGTTCAATCCCTATTGGGCAAGGGTTCGTGTTTCTGTAGACCACCCAGATGGGCGGACGTCCATGCGGCTTGCTGCAAGGGGCAAGGAAGTTTTGTTCGGGCAGTTCTTGACGGATGACGAGCGGCGCGATTTCGCCGATGCCTTGACCGGCGCGCTCGTCACAACGCGCGGGTCGCGATTTTAATCGTTCAGCATCGTCAGCGCAGCGCGGCGGTCGCCGGGTTTCAAGCGCAAAAAATGCGTGCGCGCGGCTTTGATGTCTTTTTCCAAGCCCGTTTCCGACGCGGCCTTCAAAGCCTTCGTCGCCGGATGGTCGGCACCGACAATAAATGCTAGGGCGCCGGCCAAGCGACCCATCATGGCCGCATCGAACTTGAAATCGTCGTCGGCCACCTGCGCTGCACTCCGTCGCTATTGGAACCGGCCGCCGCGCTGCAGGACCTCGATCTTGTAGCCGTCTGGATCATCGATGAAGAAGAATTTGCCGAACGGTTTGCCGTCGTGGCTCATAGTCTTGATGTCTTTCGGCTGATAACCGGCGGCCGCAATCTTGGTGCGCATTGCTTCGAGATCATCGACGACGAACGCAATATGGCCGTAGCCGTTGCCGAGATCGTAGGGTTCGGCGCGTCCCTTATTGACGGTCAGCTCAATCTCGAAATCGTTCTCCGGATTCTTCATGTAAATGAGCGTGAAGTCCGGCCAATCGCGGCGATCGGAAACTTTGAGGCCGAAGCAGTCTTCATAGAACTTCACCGAGCGCGCTTCGTCCTGCACGCGCACCATCATGTGAATTGCCTTGGCCATCGTTACTCCTTCCCGTTTCTATTCTTCTACCCTCAACGCCATGGCCGGGCCTGACCCGGCCATCCAGAGCCGCACGACCGAGGGCATTGCTTGTGGCCCTGGATGGCCGGATCGGAGGGCGGCGATGACGTCACGTAGATCTTAAAGCCAAGGGCGCGATGAGGCGGTCGAGGTTTCGAACGACGAGATCGCGTTCGCCTTCTCAAGCGTCAGGCCGATGTTGTCGAGACCGTTTAGCAGGCAGTGCTTGCGGAACGGATCGATGTCGAATGTGATGACACCACCGTCGGGACCGCGAATTTCCTGCTTTTCGAGATCGACCGTGATCGTCGCATTGGCGCCGCGGCTTGCATCATCCATCAGCTTGTCGACATCGCTCTGCGGAAGCTTGATTGGCAGAATGCCGTTCTGAAAGCAGTTGTTGTAGAAAATGTCGGCGAAGTCCGGCGCGATCACGCAGCGTATGCCGAAGTCGAGCAATGCCCATGGTGCGTGCTCGCGCGAGGAGCCGCAGCCGAAATTTTCACCCGCGACGAGGATCGTTGCGTTGCGATACTGCGGCTTATTCAGCACAAAATCGGAAATTTCTTTGCCGGTCGCCGGATCATAACGCATCTCGTAGAACAGCGACTTTCCAAGCCCGGTCCGCTTGATCGTTTTCAGAAACTGCTTCGGAATGATCATATCGGTATCGACGTTGCGGATCGGCAGAGGTGCCGCAACACCGGTCAAAACCGTGAACTTATCCATGCTTTCGTCTCCAATCGGTCAGGCGCGCAGCGTATCGGCCAGCGCCCGGAAATAGCCCTCCGCCGAGGTCAGACGCCGCGCGTGGCGGAAGGCGCCGAATTCCCGGATGGCGGCTTCGAGATCGAAGGGCTTTAGATACTCTAGCCGCCGTTTAACGCCAGCCCGCTTGCGTCCGTCAAGATGAACATCGAGCGCAGCCATGATCGTTTCGAGATAGCCTGAGATACGTCCGAGCTCGCGGGTGGCCGTCAGGAGGGCGGTGCGGTCGCCAGGAGCAGCCTCCAGCGTACCGAGCGCGATGGCCGCTCTTGAGAGCGTGGCGGCGATTTCCTCGGCATAAAGAGCGACCTTCTCGCGCCTGAGGCTGTCCAGCCGGGCGGCGAGCGTCAGCCAGCGCTGGATCGTCTCAGCGAGAGCGGAAAGACGTTGTACATAGGCGGCGAACCGCATGGCAAAATCCCAGACAAACAATCCGGGATTTTACGGCCGCCGCAGGTGCCGGGGATAAGATTTTCGTTATTCGGAGCTCTCGGCTTTCCGCAAGCGGAACGACGAAGCGACCTACTTATCCAACCGCATCGCAAGTCCGGCATTGGCCATGTAAGCTTTGGCCTCCGGGATCGAATACGTCCCGAAGTGAAAGATCGAGGCCGCAAGCACCGCGCTCGCATGGCCGTTGCGCACGCCATCGACCAGATGCTCAAGCGTACCGACGCCCCCGGAGGCTATGACCGGTATAGAAACGGCGTCCGCAATCGCGCGCGTCAACGCAACGTCAAATCCCGACTTCGTCCCATCGCGATCCATCGACGTCAGCAAAATCTCACCCGCACCGAGATCGGCAACTTCGCGCGCATACGCGATAGCATCGATGCCCGTCGGCTTCCGCCCACCGTGCGTAAAAATCTCCCAACGCGGCGTCTCGCCTTCAGCTGAAACTTTCTTCGCATCGATCGCAACGACAATGCACTGCGCGCCGAACTTCTCGCTCGCCTCCCTGACGAAAGCGCGATTGGCGACGGCCGCGGTATTGATCGACACCTTGTCGGCGCCAGCTTCAAGCAGCTTGCGGATATCTTCGACCGTCCTGACACCGCCGCCGACCGTCAGCGGCATGAAACAGCGATTCGCCGTTCGCTCGACGACATCGAAAATCGTATCGCGATTCTCGTTGCTGGCGGTGATATCGAGAAAGCAAAGCTCGTCCGCTCCTGCCGCGTCATATGCCGCCGCCGCTTCGACCGGATCGCCTGCATCGATCAGATCGACGAAGTTCACGCCCTTGACGACGCGGCCGTCCTTAACGTCAAGACAGGAGATGATGCGGACCTTCAGCATGTCAATCTGGAGCTAAATTCACTAAGGGATGTAGGAAATTGCCGCTATCATGTTGCAGCAGGCTCCGTCGAGGCATAAACCAAGTCTGCGGGGAACTCTTTACGACAGATAGTGTTTCGGGATTTTGCGTAGCTACGTAAACTCTCGAGTTGCACTTGCATAAAGGAATATCTTTCGATGGCCGACGAATTCGCCCCATTGAACCTCCGCGCCCGCTTGTCAGCCTTGCAGGATCGGATTGCTCAGGCACGCACGCAACTCGAAGCCAACGGCATGATGGACGAGCATTCGGACGCGTTGAGCCAATTCATCGAACAGCACGAAGCGATCCGCGGATCGCTCGACAGCGAAGCGACAATCACCGAGCTGCAGCACAGCAAGGTTTCCGCCCAGACGGATGCCCTCGAAAAGTCGTTGCACAGCTGGCTTGAGAAGATTGAAGGCCGCTTCAATGACCCTCGGCCGCGCGGACCGAACATTTCGGTCTGATACCGTCATTCGCCGCGTTCTCTGAGCGCGGCGAACTTGATGTCGGGAAACTTCTCGCTTTTGTATTTCAGCATCCAGGCGCTCTCCGCAAGGAACACCATCGCGCCGTCGCGGTCGGTTGCAATCTCGCCGCGGTGAGCGTTGACGAACTTTTGCAGCACCGCCGGATCGTCAGCGGAAATCCAACGCGCCAGTTCAAACGGCGACTGCTCCAGCGTGACCGGTACGCTGTACTCGTTCGCAACACGCGATTGCAGAACCTCGAACTGCAGCTGACCGACCACGCCGAGAATTTGCCGTCCCCCCGCGATCGGCGTGAACACCTGCACGATGCCTTCCTCCGCAAGATCGTCGAGCGCACGATTAAGTTGCTTCGCTTTCATCGCGTCTTGAATGACGACGCGGCGCAAAAGCTCTGGCGCGAAATTCGGGATGCCTGTGAATTTCAACGCCTCTTTTTCGGTCAGCGTGTCGCCGACCCGCAGCGTGCCATGGTTCGGAACGCCGATAATGTCGCCTGCCCACGCCTCATCCGCCGTCTCGCGACCCTGCCCGAAAAAGAATGTCGGCGATGAAATCGTCAGCGGCTTGTTATCGCGAACGTGCAGCATCTTCATACCGCGCTTGAAGCGTCCCGAGCAAAGCCGCATGAACGCAATCCGATCGCGGTGGTTCGGGTCCATGTTGGCCTGCACCTTGAAGATGAAGCCAGTGACCTGATCTTCGCCGGGCTGAACCGTCCGCTGTGTCGCCTTTCGGGCCAGCGGTCCTGGCGCCCATTGCGCCAAAGCATCCAGCAATTGCTCGACGCCAAAGTTTTTCAGCGCGCTGCCAAAGAACACCGGCGACAAATGTCCTTCACGAAACGCTTCGAGATCGAACGACGGCAACGCTCCTTGCGCGAGTTCGACGCCTTCAAGCGCCCGGTCGGCGATCCGCTCGTCGATACCGTCGATTTTGCGGATGTCGGAAAGCTCTGAAAGCTGCTCGGTGCGTCCGAACGAAGCTCCGCGTTCGGCGCTCTCAGGCAACAAAATCCTGTTCTGCATCAGATCGAGAACGCCGCGAAAATCCGATCCCATGCCGACCGGCCACGCCATCGGCACCAGATCGAGCGCAAGATCGGCCGCGATCTGATCGAGCAGCGTCAGTGGGTCTTCCGCTTCCCGGTCGATCTTGTTGATGAACGTAATGATCGGAATATCGCGCAGCCGGCAAACCTCGAACAGTTTACGCGTCTGGCTCTCGATGCCCTTCGCGGCGTCCATCACCATGACCGCCGCGTCGACCGCCGACAGCGTGCGATAGGTATCTTCGCTGAAGTCGGAGTGACCAGGCGTATCGAGCAGATTGTAGACGACACCGTTGCGTTCGAATGTCATCACCGACGACGTTACCGAGATCCCGCGCTGCTGCTCGATCTGCATCCAGTCGGAACGCGTGCGCCGCCGTTCGCCGCGCGCCTTGACCGCGCCCGCCATTTGGATTGCTCCGCCGAACAGCAGAAGCTTTTCCGTCAATGTCGTCTTACCGGCGTCGGGATGCGAGATGATCGCGAACGTGCGGCGCCGCGCAATCTCAGGGGGCACCCTCGGTTCCGCCGCCATGTCTTGCGTCATGACGTTCAAGGTTCAGACCTCGACCAATTTCACCTGGCTCGGTTCGAGCCAGATTTGATGATGCTCGGCGGGCTTGCCGAAGACTTCGCCGACGTGTAGTTCGACAAGATCGCCGTCGAACGCGACGATCGGAAAAGTCTTGCCGACGCAGCCGCCAAACAGCGTCTGCAATTGTTTGTTGTCGGGCGGTAGCCCATCCGGCATCCGCTCCACGCGAACCTTGTCACCGATTTTCATGCTGTTTCCAGAAGTTGGAGTGCCTCTCTCGGATCGAGTCGCCCATCATAGAGGGCGCGCCCCGTAATTGCGCCTTCAAGCATCCGATATTCGGGCTTCGTCAGTTCGCGCACGTCGGCAATCGACGCCAATCCACCCGACGCAATGACGGGAATACCAGTTGCTCGTGCCAAAGCTGCCGTCGCCGGCAAATTGAGACCCTTCAGCACCCCGTCGCGCTCGATGTCCGTATAAATGATCGCCGCGACGCCTGCATCCTCAAAGCGCTTTGCGAGCTCGACGGCTGTGAGTTCAGAGCTCTCGGCCCAACCTTCAACCGCAACCTTACCCCCCTTCGCGTCAATACCGACAGCGATGCGGCCCGGAAAGCGCTTCGCCGCCTCGCGCACCAGCGCCGGGTCGCGCACCGCGACCGTACCGAGGATGACGCGCCGAATGCCCTTGTCGAGCCACATCTCGATCGTCGCCAGATCGCGAATACCGCCGCCGAGCTGTGCCGGCATCTTGATCGCCTTCAGGATCGCGTCGACCGCCGCGCCGTTCACCGGCCTGCCCGCGAATGCCCCATTCAAATCGACGATGTGCAAATATTTGAAGCCTTGGCGCTCGAACGCAAGCGCCTGCGCCGCCGGATCGTCGTTGAACACCGTCGCGGCATCCATCTCGCCGAGCTTCAGCCTTACGCACTGCCCGTCTTTGAGATCAATGGCTGGGAATAGGATCAATGCAGTCTCTCGTGCTATTCGGAGCGTCGGTTGCCGATGTCTTGGCCTTGCTCCCTTGCGCCGATGATTCGACGGGGCGGCCATCAGTTTGCTATGTTCGATCTCTATGTGTTCTGGGCGCGATCAATCGCGTATCGCAAGCTACGTCAAGCGCGCATTGCTGCCGGCTCTGCGAAGGGGAGTCGCAATGCGTAAACAAATGCGCAAACATAAGAGACTTCCATGGCCGTCGCGTTTCTCGTAGAGCCTCCGCCAGCCGTGGCTCGGCGCCCCCTGACCGAGAACGACGCCATCGATATCTGGATTGCCCGCTGGCTCCGAATCCGGCCGGTCGACCTCAAGCGCCGCTACGCCTGCGACCCTCGGCGCCTCTATGAAATCTGGGAAGAAACGCGCTTTCCGGGTAGCCGAGCGCGCGCGCTCGAAGAATTCCGTGCCCGGTTTCCGGGCCTTGAAGCCCGTTTCGACCCCGGTCCCCACCGGCGCATCCCGACCGCCCCGGATCCCGCCCAATTGAGCCTCTTTTCCGATGCCTGACGGTACGTTGCGCGTACCACAACGTTAAGAACCTCACAAGAACATTTTTAGAACAATAGCTGGACAACGGCGATGAGTCGTGGCATGTTCTTCCTATGTTCACGGCGCCCTAAATCAGTCGCCGTCCCGGGTCAATGTAGCGTACCGACCTTCCCCCCTTGAATGCCTAGGAGAGCCCGATGCGCACTTACCTGATCTCGTACGATCTCGCCAAGCCGAACCGCAATCAGCACGTTCTCGCTCAACTTATTATGGGGCTGGGC
Organism: Hyphomicrobium sp.; assembly: GCF_035548195.1. Lineage (GTDB taxonomy): Bacteria > Pseudomonadota > Alphaproteobacteria > Rhizobiales > Hyphomicrobiaceae > Hyphomicrobium_B. The sequence continues at coordinate 45,128 of NZ_DASZTY010000033.1, read as the reverse complement.
GACAAGTGGGCACGGCCGCTCGTAAATACCTGGTACGTCATGTCCGATCGCGACGAGGTCGAACTCGAAGCCGACCTCCGGGAACTCCTGACGGAAGAGGACGGGCTGCTGATCCAGGCGACCAAGCGCGATGCCGTTATGACCAACACCTCGCTGCGCTGGTTCCGCCAGCGCCGCCCCGGCCTCGATCTCGCGCCGGACGGCAACATCATCGCTTTCCCCTCGCCACAGGCAACGGTAAGCGAGCCGCTGGAACCTGAATTGCCGTTCGCAAAGGCCGGCTGATTTGGCCAGATGTTCGGGTCTTTGGGCGGGACGGGCCGTCTCCCCCTTCGTTCCACTCAGTCCGTCCTGCTCAAAGACCATGACGGAGCGCCTGCGGATCACCCCCTTGATCCCAGGCCTCCTTTTCTAAAGCCCGGTCCATTTGCCCTCAGGCGATCAGGCTTTTGCGTTTGTAACCAGTAGCGTTCCGCGTACCCCTCCCCCCATCGCCGGAATGTCCGCCATGAAAACGTTTCTCGTCCATCACACACCGAAATCCCCCGACCAAGACACCTGGGCCGTTTCTTTTTCACTCCCCTATATCGCCTTCGAATACGCACCCATCAGCAATGGCATCTGGTACGTGCGCACCTGGCTCAGCGCCGAGCAGATAAAACGCCGCCTCGCGATCCTGTTCGATCATCCCGACGAGCTTGCCGTGCACGAGCTTAGCCGCGCCGATCAAGCCATCGCCGCACGGACGCGTTGGCTGCGGGGGCGTCTCGAAGACGAGGAACCGGAAGCGTCGTGGCAACTGCCGCGCGGCGTCTGGACAGCGTTTCAATCGGCGATGAGTGCCGTCGCCCGCCCTTCTCATTGAAACGCTGATCGTAAATCGCCATCCAGATCGATGTGGGAATGGCGCCGGAAAAAACGGCTACGGCTTCCAGCTCAAGAAATTCGAGATGAGCTTGAGGCCGAGCTTCTGGCTCTTTTCGGGATGAAACTGCGTCCCCGCGATATTGCCATCCGCGACCAAAGCCGTGAGCGGACCGCCGTAGTCCGTCTCGGCAATAACCACGCGGCGCTCTTTCGGCGCCAGCTGAAACGAGTGCACGAAATACGCGTGCCACCCCTCCGGGCCTGTCGGGATTTCATCAAGCAGGGCGTGCTCGTTGACAACATTTAGAGTATTCCAGCCCATGTGCGGAATTTTGAGCGCGGGATCGTTCGGACGAATTGCGCGCACCTCGCCCTTGATCCACCCGAGCCCAGGCGTCTCGACGAATTCGAGCCCGCGTTCGCTCAAAAGCTGCATCCCAACGCAAATACCGAGAAACGGTCGTCCCTTACGCCGGACACCATCTTCCAAAGCCTCAATCAATCCCGGCACGCGTTCAAGTCCCGCCTTGCAATCGGCATAGGCGCCGACGCCCGGCAATACCACTCTGTCGGCAACCGACACGTCCTCCGGACGCGGACTGACAACGATCTTCGAAGGCGTCGAACTCTGCCGCGCTGCGCTCTCGAAGGCTTTGGCGGCAGAATGAAGATTCCCCGACCCATAATCGATGATGACGACGGTCTGCATCAGGCGTTCGGCTTAGCTCCGCTGGCCGAACGGCCAGAACCGCGATCCGCGCCGCGGAAAAGCGGATTTGCCGCCTGGAACATCAGCCGTCTCGCTTGCGATGATCGGTTGACCGGGAAGCCAACCCTCGAAGAACCGCCGCTCGCAATCCGCGATCGACTTACCAGTCACGACGCCGAGCGCCCGCCATCCGGTCTGCTCCAGCATCCACCGCTTCAGCGTCGAAATTTCAAATCCGAAGTAGATATTGATCGCGAGGAAAATCCAACCGATCCACTGCGGAGCGACCTTTGCCGCGCTCAGCGCCCAGCCGAGCGCCCCCGCACCGACGAGATAGGCGAGTGCGAAAAGCCAAAGGCCGTTCGCGGCAAAACCCAAAGGCGGGCAGATCGCGGTCAGCCACGAAAAGCCGTCTTTGATGAATTCGAGCTCGACGCCGCGATCGACGCGATCGGAACCGGGGTCCGGCGGTTCATGAACGGTGTAGGTCACCACGACCGTAAAACTCCTCCACACGCTTCAACGAAAACTTCAGCCCGCAACTAACCTTGCAGCATGCCCTTCGTCGAGGGAATGCGGCCCGCTTGACGCGGATCAAGCGCGATGGCCGCCCGAAGCGCCCGCGCCAGCCCTTTATAGCAAGTCTCCGCAATATGGTGATTGTTCTCACCATAGAGGTTTTCGACGTGCAGCGTGATTCCGGCATTCTGCGCAAATGCCTGGAACCACTCGCGGAAGAGCTCGGTGTCCATCTCGCCGACCTTGGGCCGGGAAAATTCAGCTTTCCAGATCAGAAACGGCCGCCCGGAAACGTCGACCGCAACGCGCGTCAGCGTTTCGTCCATCGGCAGATGGACGTCGGCATAACGAACGATACCCGCCTTATCGCCAAGCGCTTTCGCCAGTGCCTGCCCAAGGACGATACCGGTATCTTCCGCTGTATGATGAAAATCGATGTGGAGGTCGCCCTTCGCCCGGAGCGTGATGTCGATCAGCGAATGCCGTGCCAATTGCTCCAGCATATGGTCGAGAAAGCCGATTCCGGTCGAAATGTCATAAGCTCCGCTGCCGTCAAGATTGACGGTCGCCGAGATTTCGGTCTCCTTCGTCTTGCGCGTTATCGTCGCTTGGCGCTTCACGTGAATCAATCTCCGCCGGCTATCGTTGCGGCCTGCCGCTGCGAGGCTTTATCAGCTACCTCTCCGCCGGACCAGATGGCCTGAGGGCCGGAAAGCCGCACAACCTTCCGTTATGCTTGCAACTTAATGGCAAAAGCTTAACTGACGCGTACCCATGACCCAAAACAACCCAAATGCCCCCGATTCGTCCTGGCACGCCACCACAATCCTGACCGTCCGCAAGGGCGGCCGCGTTGTCGTCGCCGGAGACGGCCAGGTCAGCCTCGGCCAGACAATCATCAAATCCAACGCCCGCAAGGTGCGGCGGCTCGGCAAAGGCGACGTCATCGGCGGCTTTGCAGGCGCCACGGCCGACGCCTTCACCCTGTTCGAGCGTCTCGAAGCCAAGCTCGAACAATATCCGGGGCAGTTAACCAGAGCCGCCGTCGAGCTTGCCAAGGATTGGCGCACGGATCGCTTTCTGCGCCGCCTTGAAGCGATGATGATCGTCGCTGACGCGACAACCACTCTGGTTCTGACGGGAACAGGCGACGTGCTCGAACCGGAAAACGCCATCGCCGGAATCGGCTCGGGCGGAAATTATGCGCTCGCCGCCGCACGCGCCTTGATCGATCAGCCGCTCGACGCCGAGGCGATTGCACGCAAGGCAATGGCCATCGCCGCCGAAATCTGTGTCTACACAAACGCCAACATCGTCGTCGAATCCATCGACGCGAAAACGTTATAACGGCGCACCCGATGCCAAGCCCCATGTCGCCCGACGACCTGCAAGCCGCCGTTGAAGCGGGCGTCATCGACGCCGCTCAGGCCGAAAAACTGCGAGCGATGCGCGCCGCCGCGAAACCCGTAGTCGGTCCTGACGGCGAACCCGCACTCGCGGATGAGGAACGCTTCCGCTTCCTCAACGGTTTCAACGACGTCTTCCTGACGATCGGCGTGCTGCTCGTTGCCGGAGCGTTCCTCGCGGCAACATCGACAACGTTTTTCGGACTCGGATGGGCCGCGACACTTGCCGCCGGCTCGGCTGTCTTTTGGGTACTGAGCAAAATACTTGTCAGCCGTCTCCGCGCCGTGCTGCCAGGCATGGTGCTGTCTCTGCTGTTCGTTGTTTTCGCTGCCTCCGCTGCCGTGGTCGAGCTTCATTGGGATAATTTGAAATCGTCGAATTGGGATGTCGCCCAGGAGCTGGCCTTCTGGCGAAATCCGACGCTGGTTTTCGCCGTCCCGGCACTTATCGCCTCGCTGATCTATTATCTACGGTTTCGGTTACCTTTCGTCCTCACGCTGATCGCCTGCTTCGGTTACGTCGTCGCTGCAAGGACCCTTTTTAATATCGGGATCGGTCCGTCGTTAGTCGCACTCGGCTACGGTCTTCTCGTGCTGATCGTTGCGCTGGTCTACGATTCGCGCGACACCCGGCGCGTCACGCGCCTCTCCGACTGCGCTTTTTGGCTGCATCTCGTTGCAGCACCCATGATCGTCTCGCCGGTCTTTATGTTGATCAAATACTCGATCGGCGGCGTTGCGACATCGGCCGTGATCCTGCTGACGGTTTTTCTGCTCGCACTTTTCGCACTGGCCATCGACCGCCGCGCGTTACTTGTCTCGTCGCTCGCCTCGTTCACCATTGCCGTCTACAATCTGCTGAGCGGCGGAGTTCGCCTTCCGAATAGCGGTGGCGCGCCGATGTCGTTCATTCTGACCCTTGCCCTCGTCGGCGGCTTCGTTTTGGTTCTCGGAGTCTTCTGGCATCCGCTGCGCAATCGCCTGATGCCCATCCTGCAATCGACCGCAATCGGCCCTTATCTTCCACAAGCGAGATCATGACTAACTTTTCTCCCCGCGAAATCGTCTCCGAGCTCGACCGCTACATCGTTGGCCAGCACGATGCCAAACGCGCCGTCGCGATCGCACTCCGCAACCGCTGGCGCCGTCAGCAGCTGACGGGCGAGCTGCGCGACGAGGTCCTGCCGAAAAACATCCTGATGATCGGACCGACCGGCGTCGGAAAAACAGAAATCTCGCGGCGCTTGGCGAAGCTCGCGGGCGCGCCATTCCTGAAAGTCGAAGCCACGAAATTCACCGAGGTCGGTTATGTCGGGCGTGACGTTGAAAGCATCATTCGCGATCTCGTCGAGGTCGGCATCGCCCTCGTCAAGGACGTTAAGCGCCAGGAAGTACGCGCCCGCGCCGAGAAGGCCGCCGAAGAACGCGTCATCGATGCGCTCGTCGGCAGCGCCTCGTCGCCTGCCACGCGCGAAAGTTTCCGCAAAAAACTGCGCAACAACGAGCTGAACGACAAAGAGATCGACATCCTCGTCGCCGATACGACGCCGCAGATGCCGATGTTCGAGCTGCCGGGCGGCGGCTCGATGTCGACGATCAATCTCGGAGAAATGTTGGGCAAGGCGCTCGGGCAACGCACCAAGCCGCGCCGCGTGACAGTAAAGGACAGCTTCGAAATCCTCATCGCTGACGAAAGCGACAAGTTGATCGACGGCGATCAGATAATCGCTGAGGCGGTAACCGCGGTCGAGAACAACGGCATCGTCTTCCTCGACGAGATCGACAAGATTTGCTCGCGAGGCGACGGCACGCGCGGCAGCGCCGAAGTTTCACGCGAAGGCGTGCAGCGCGATCTCCTGCCCCTGATAGAGGGCACCACAGTCGCAACAAAGCATGGTCCGGTAAAAACCGACCACATTCTGTTCATCGCCTCCGGCGCCTTTCACGTTTCGAAGCCGTCCGATCTTTTGCCGGAACTGCAAGGACGCTTGCCGATCCGCGTCGAGCTCAGCGCGCTGACGCGCGATGACATGAAGCGCATCCTGACCGAGCCGCAGGCAAGCCTTATCAAGCAGTACATCGCTTTAATGCAAACCGAAGGCGTCACACTAGACTTCACGCCCGACGCGATCGATGCCGTCGCCGACGCGGCTGTCGAGGTGAACTCGAACGTCGAAAACATCGGCGCGCGCCGGTTACAGACCGTCCTCGAACGCGTCCTCGACGACATCTCGTTCGAAGCTTCGGATCGCGGCGGCCAGACACTTTCAATCGATGGAAAGTATGTAACCGAGCGTGTCGGCCAGCTCTCGAAAAACGCCGACCTAAGCCGGTTTATATTGTAGTTCGTCCCCTCGCCGCCTTGTATGAGGAGAGGGCTAGGGTGAAGGGCAGCCGCTTATATTGTCGTCTATTGCGGCCGCACACCCCGATCCATTCCCGCTTGCGGGGAGAGGGAACCGCTAGCGCGGCATCCCGCGGCTATCCATCGGACTCAAACGCCTGTAGAAGTGCGCATTCCCGAAGCTCGAAGCCATTTTTTGATTATGACCGCCGCGCCCTTAGTTAAAATCGACCTGCAATCGCCAGCCGCGAAACCGTCTCTCGCAGGTATGACGCGCGCCGGCTTGAAAACGGCGCTCGCAGATGCCGGCGTTCCCGAAAAACAGCTCAATATGCGCGTCGCCCAGCTGTGGAGCTGGATCTACGCACGCGGGCTGACACGCTTCGAAGACATGACGGACGTCTCGAAGGATCTGCGCCGTCAGCTCGATGATCGTTTCACGCTCGACCGCCCGGAGATCGTTTCGGAGCAAGTTTCTGTCGACGGGACATGCAAGTGGCTTCTGCGGCTGCCGAAACGTGGCCACGAAGCCCGCCCGCCCGAAATTGAAACCGTCTACATTCCCGAGAGCGACCGCGGCACGCTTTGCATTTCAAGCCAGGTCGGCTGCACGCTGACGTGTTCGTTTTGCCATACCGGCACCCAGCGCCTCGTCCGCAATCTGGAAGCCGAAGAGATCGCCGGCCAGATCCTTCTCGCGCGCGACCGCATCGGCGATTGGCCGGGCGCCAAGGGGCCGGAGGACGGCCGTTTGCTTCCCTCAAGCGAACGCAAGATCACCAACGTCGTCCTGATGGGCATGGGCGAGCCGCTCTACAATTTCGACAACGTTAAAGCCGCGATGGACGTCGCCTCCGACGGCGATGGATTAGCGCTTTCGAGACGCCGCATCACGCTTTCGACGTCCGGTGTCGTTCCGGAAATTCCGCGTTGGGGCGAACAAGCCGACACGATGCTCGCAATCTCGCTGCACGCAACCAACGATGATCTGCGCAACGAGCTCGTGCCGATCAATCGCAAATACCCAATCGCCGAATTGATGGAAGCCTGCCGCAACTATCCCGGCCTTTCGAACGCGCGCCGCATCACCTTCGAATACGTGATGCTGAAAGACATAAACGACAGCCTCGCCGAAGCGCGTGCTCTGGTAAAACTGCTCTCCGGTATTCCTGCCAAGATCAATTTGATCCCATTCAACCCGTGGCCGAATTCCCGCTATGAATGCTCCGATTGGGAAACCATTGAGCGCTTTGCCGAAGTCGTAAATCGCGCCGGCTACGCGAGCCCCGTGCGCACCCCTCGCGGACGTGACATCCTCGCCGCCTGCGGGCAATTACGCTCCGAAAGCCTGCGCCTGAGCGCCAGCGAGCGCCGGGCTGGTGCCGAGAAGGCATAGCCAGCCTTGTCGCGTGGCCTCAATCTGACAATCCTGTTGAGGCCAACGGCTTAGGCCCTATAGATTGCAGCACGAACATAAGACGGGTAGGGGCGGAGACGTGCTGAAGTTCCTGGGGACATTGGCCCGGGTGGCCTTCGGGTTTGCACTGGCAAGCATTGCGGCGGGCTTCGTCACGGTGCTGTTCGTCAACACGCCGACGGACGTTCTGACCCAACCCGTCAGCCGCTTGCCGCGGACGGCCGACGAAACATTCGAGCTTGCCATGCTGACGGCTACACACGCCGCCATTTTTGGCATCGTCTTCACGTTGATCGTGGCAACCATCGGCGAAATCTTTTCAATCCGCAGCATAGCGTTTTATTTGCTTGGTGGCATCTTGATCGCACTGCTCGGCTTCGTCGCCCAGTACGCCAGCGAGGTTTCGGGCGAACCGACGATTTTCAACAATTACGCACTGAAGGCGTTCCTAACGACCGGCTTTTTCGGAGGTTTTGTCTATTGGCTGGCTGCTGGTCAGTTCGCGGGCCGCGCCCCGCCGCCGGCGGCAGAACCATTCGAAACCCCAACCGAGACGACGACACCCTCCGCGAAGCGTAACGAAGAAACGAGCGTTGTCATTCGCAAGTCCATTCCCGTTGCGGAGCCCAAACCTACCCACCGCACCTTGCTCAACCGGCTGAGTTTCAGATCGCGCCCCAAAACACTCACGCTGGAATCGGAAAATAATAATTCGGCCTCATCACTCGATAACGCCCTGTCGGCGGACAGAGAAAGCGATCCCAAGGGCTAAGCTCACCTGCCCTCGCACGCCGTCTTACGATTGCTGCGACGCAGCACATCTGCTACAATGGGGTTTTTCGGGGGCCACCCGTGTTCGATGTTGCTTTGCATTTTCGTTGCCTGCAAAAGGCGACCGAGGCCTATTTCGAGTTGGCGCAGGCAACGCTTGCAGCCAGCCTTGCATGCCAAACCCGTCTGAACGACGAATGGTCGGATACCGTCCGCTCCGCAGGTCATGATGACTGGAGCGCAATAGATCCTTCCCTGCTTTGGCAACGCTGGGCCCAGTACTGGAGCCTCCCTCCTGCTCCACGCCGAAGTCCAATGGACGCATGGCAGGCGGCATGGACGTCCCCCGCCGCGGCCGCATCGGCCCTCGCATCCGGAGCATCGAACTGGCCGGCGGTCATGTTTTGGAACGCATCGCCTTGGACCCTTTATCAGGGCCCCCTAATAGCAATGATGCTGACCTATGGCGTACCCTATTCCGTCGCTGCGCCGACAGCACGGGCAAGCACATGTGCCATGGATGCCGCCGACGCCGCCTGTACGCAGTGGCGCTTACTCTTCGCGAGCGAAGATCAACCGCAAACGGCAGTGCAGTGGCCGGGCCGGTCAGCCTACCTCCACTGATCGCACGCGACGCCAGGTCTACATAAACGCCAGACCCAAGCCGCCTTTTAGTTTAATTCCCTGGCTTAGGCTTTGATGCAGGTTGCGCTGCGGCTGCACTCGTGCTGCCCGTCGTCGTTGGCTTGGCCCAGGGAAGAACCTCCGGCTTATCGGACTTGTGCGCTTTGCGAGCCTTTGCGGTCTCTCTTTTGAGAACTGCAAGCGAGCGGCAACGAGGTTTTGTCGCCTTGTTCGTCGCATCGGCGACCGTTCCGACCACCCAAATGCATGCGCTGTTGGCGCCGCACTTATTTTCGTCGAGCCCCTTGCACGACGCCGTCTTTTTTTTCTTTTTGGCCGTGTGCTTTGCTGCCGCCGTCTCTTTTGTAGCTGCCGGCTTCTCGGCGGACGCCGCCGAAGGTTTCGCAGCCGGCACTGCCTTTTTAGCCGTCGCGGTGTGCTTCTTCGCCGAGTGGGCTTTTGCAGGAGCGGTCGTTTTCTCGACGGCCGTCGAAGCCGCAGGCGGAGCTTCGCTTGCCGGACTTGGCGCCGGAGCGGCGGCGGGAGCAGCAGGAGGCGGCGGGGGCGCTGCTTCCTGTTGCGGAGCTTGATCGCCGGTAGGAGACGTCGTGTCCTGCGCGACGGGAGTCTTTGTAGTCTCTTTCCCAGCCACGGGCGGCACGGGCTGAGCCGGAGGAAGAGATGGCGGCTGTGGAGGCGCTGCGTTCGGATCGAGCACTTGATCGGGCGGCACGGTAACCGTGATTTCCTCGGCCGAAAGAGGCAACGCTAGAGCCCCGCTCGCCAAAAAAAGCAAAGCTAACAATCGATTCGATTTGGCCACGTCCGTTCTCCCCCGAACAGAATAGTTCCCGACTCCTTACCATCCCCGGCCGAGACGAAACACGCCAAATAGCGCCCATGTGCCTTTTTTATGTTTATGGAATTGATGCGCTGCGAAAGCCAATTCGGCGTGGCTCAAATGCACGGAATTTGAATGCGATAGAGTCGATTAACGCCTATCCGGGCGAGTCTGCAGAATTAGGTAAAGCCATGGGCGCAGAGGCCCAGCGAAGCGCTTCGGCGAGGCGATCGTCTCCCCAGAAAAGCTCATTATCTGCCGTCGTAAAGCTCGGCGCCCCGAAAATGCCGAGCCCTTGCGCCATTTCGGTATTGCGTTTGAGCGCTGCTTTCACGCTATCGTCCATGATCCGTGGCCAGACTGATGCCGGATCGAGGCCGACGCGCGTCAGGCACGCAGCCAGCACGTCATCGTCGGAAATATCCTCGCCACCGGCGAATTGGGCCTCGAAGACCGCACGCGAGAATGCAGCCGTCGCCCCCCAACCGCGCGCCGCGATCGCGAGCCGGGCAGCCTTGAGCCCATTTGCCGGAAAGGTCTCGGGCATCCGGAAGGGTAAACCGCGTTCCGACGCAATGCGCGTAATATCCCGAACCATATACCGGCCTTTGGCGGGATAGACGTTGAAGGGCGATGTGGTCCAACCTTGCGACTTGAAGATCGGCCCGAGCAGGAATGGGCGCCATTCGATCGCGACGCCGGCGCGCGCTCCTTCGGCATCGATCCGCATAGCCGTCAGATACGAATAAGTCGAAGCAAACTCATACCAGAAAATGAGTGTAGGTTTCATTCCGGCTCCCGCTTTTATTAAAGCGTCATATTCGGAGGGAAGCAGCGTGTCGCGTTGCCGCTTCGACTGCCCTTGCGAGGCGCGCCGTCCCCCCTATAGTGCCGCGCGTTTCCGATCTGAACCACAATTCTCGAAAGTCAGCCCTGCATGAGCGCCGCGCCCAAATCCGTGAAGAAAGTCGTCCTCGCCTATTCCGGCGGCCTCGACACCTCAATCATTCTGAAGTGGCTGCAGGAAACCTACGGCGCCGAAGTCGTGACGTTCACCGCCGATCTCGGCCAAGGCGAAGAGTTGGAACCGGCGCGCAAAAAGGCGCTGATGCTCGGCATCAAGCCCGAGAACATCTTCATCGAAGATCTGCGCGAAGAATTCGTGCGCGATTACGTCTTCCCGATGTTTCGGGCCAATACCGTCTACGAAGGCGTCTATCTGCTCGGCACCTCGATTGCGCGTCCGTTGATTGCGAAAAAGCAAATCGAGATTGCAAAGAAAGTCGGAGCCGATGCCGTCTGTCATGGCGCGACGGGCAAAGGCAACGACCAGGTCCGCTTCGAACTTGGCTACTATGCTTGTGAGCCCGGCATCAAGATCATCGCGCCCTGGCGCGAATGGACGTTCAAGGGCCGCGAGGAACTGCTGAAATTCGCGCGCGATCATCAGATTCCAGTCGCCAAGGACAAGGAAGGCGAATCGCCGTTCTCGGTCGACGCCAACCTGCTGCATTCGTCGTCCGAGGGCAAAGTCCTCGAAGACCCTGCAAAGAAAGCTCCCGAAATCGTTTATCAGCGTACGATTTCGCCGATGGCCGCGCCGGATAAGGTGACGACGATCAAAATCGGCTTCGAAAAAGGCGATGCTATTTCCATCGACGGCAAGAAGCTGTCGCCCGCAACGCTGCTCAAAGCCCTGAACGATCTTGGCCGCGACAACGGCATCGGCCGCATCGACCTCGTCGAGAACCGCTTCGTCGGCATGAAATCGCGCGGCGTCTACGAAACACCCGGCGGCACGATCCTCCTTGCCGCGCATCGCGCGATGGAAAGCATCACGCTTGATCGCGGCGCCGCACATCTGAAAGACGAGATCATGCCGCGCTACGCTGAGCTGATCTATAATGGTTTCTGGTTCGCCCCCGAACGCGAGATGCTGCAGGCGCTGATCGACAAGAGCCAGGAGCACGTCGAAGGAGAGGTGACGCTCGAACTCTACAAGGGCAATGTTATCGTCGCGGGCCGCGAGAGCCCGAAATCGCTCTATTCCCCGACCCTCGTTACCTTCGAGGACGACAAGGGCGCCTACGACCAGAAGGACGCGCAGGGTTTCATCAAACTCAACGCACTCCGCCTCCGGACACTTGGACGGCGGAACAACTCTTAAACTGGGAGCTTGAGTCGCGTCAAAGAGCGGACATTCAGGAGCAGTCCATGATCGTCATCACCAGGAATGGACGGACAACCGTCATCACCGGATGGCGCGAGTGGCTGCTCCGCGCCATCGTATTCGTCGTGGCTATCCTCGTGCTGGGAATCGTATTTTTCTTCATGCTTGGATTAGCCGTGACGCTCGGGGCAATCGCAATGATCGTCATTCCAGCAGCTATTATCGTGGCGCTATTAAGCTCGATGTTTTCGCGTCATTAACGGTTTACCCGCGGACGTTACATCACCGGGCGGGCGTAAGATAATCTCGCCCTTGACTTCAAAGGGGCCGTCCACGACATGGCGGTTTCGCGGAATAGTCGCGTATAGCGTTTTGATTGAGCAAAACTCGGAAAATAATGACAACTGCATCCGCCAGCATCGCGATCTCGATACCCGCTGAATGGGCTCCGCAGAAAGCGATCTGGACCGCCTGGCCGGCCGATCCCGCTGAGTGGAATGGCGACCTCGAAACGCCGCGTCGCGACGTTGCGGCGCTCGTGCGCGCATTGAGCATGGCCGGCAATAAAGTCCGCCTGCTCGCCAATGGCGCAGAAGCCGAGGCCTCCGCCCGCGCCGCGTTACCGATAGACGTCGCCGAAGTCATTCCGGCGAAGTATGGCGATATCTGGCTGCGCGATACCGGACCAATCTTCGCCAGAATGGACTCCGATGCTGTCGCGCTGCGCTTTAAGACCAACAGCTGGGGCGGCAAGTACGATCTGCCCGACGACGCAACCGTCGGCGACGTCGTTGCCGATCTCGCCAAGACGCCGGTCCGCCGCTTCGATTTCGTGCTCGAAGGCGGCGCCGTCGATCATGACGGCGAAGGCACGATCCTGACCACACGTCAGACGTTGCTCAATCCGAACCGCAACGGCTGGACGAAGGAAGCTGCCGAGGCCGCGCTTCGCCAGGCCCTCGGCGCGCGAAAAATCATCTGGATCGATGAAGGCCTGAAGAACGATCACACTGATGGCCACATCGACAACATTGCGCGCTTCGTCGGACCGGGCCATGTCGTCTGTCAGGCTCCGGCCGGACCCGACGATCCGAACGCCGCGACCCTCGACGCGATCGCCGCGACATTGGCGCGCGAGACGGACGCCGCAGGCCGCAAGCTCGAAGTGATCCGCATTCCAGGCGTCGGCCTCTATCACAACGCCTTGGGCGAGGTTTCGCCCGCATCGCATATGAATTTCATAATCGCAAACGGCGTCGTGGTCGTTCCGATTTACGGCACGCCGACGGAAGCCGCTGCATTGCAAGCCTTGCAGAACGTTTTTGCCGATCGCGCCGTCGTCGGCGTATCATCGCGCGGATTGCTCGGCTGCGGCGACGCGGGCGGCGGATCGTTTCACTGCATCACCCAGCAGGAGCCCGTCTGATGTCCAAGCCGAAACGAGAGATCACCGTCGGCGCCATCCAGACGTCCTACGGACACGACCTCAAATCGAACATTGCCAAAACCGAAGCATTCGTGCGCGAAGCGGCGAGAAAAGGCGCGCAAATCATCCTGCCATCGGAGCTGTTCCAAGGCATCTATTTTTGCACCCGCCAAGATCCGAAGTGGTTCGAGACGGCGCATCCTGCAAGCGCGCATCCGGCTGTGTTGGCGCTCAAGAAAGTTGCGAAAGAGCTAGGCGTCGTGATTCCGATCTCGTTCTTCGAGAAAGACGGCCCGCGCTATTATAATAGCGTCGCGATTGCCGACGCCGATGGCGAAATTCTCGGCGTCTATCGCAAAAGTCACATTCCCGACGGCCCGGGCTATCAGGAGAAATACTATTTCCGTCCCGGCGATACCGGCTTCAAAGCCTGGACGACGAAGCACGGGCGCATCGGCGTCGGCATCTGCTGGGATCAGTGGTATCCCGAGAGCGCGCGCGCCATGGTTCTGCAAGGCGCCGAAATTCTATTTTATCCGACCGCGATTGGATCGGAGCCCTACGATGCGACGCTCGACACGCATCTACAATGGCAACGCGCGATGCAAGGTCACGCCGTATCCAATGCCGTCCCGATCGTCGCCGCCAATCGTATCGGCCTCGAAGACAACGACGGCGCCAAACAGAAGTTCTACGGGCATTCCTTTATCGCCGATCATCGTGGAGAACTCGTTGAGCAATTCGGCGCTGGCGACGAAGGCGTGCTGGTGCATTCCTTCGATCTCGATCTGATTGAAATCTATCGTGCCGATTGGGGATTTTTCCGCGATCGCCGCACGGACCTTTACGCCAAAAGCATCGTCTGAATTCATCGCATCCGCTTCTTAGCAAATTCCACGCGAATGCTCGCTTTTCGCCGCGCCCAAATGCGCGATCAATTAGCCACACTCCCGACATGAATCTTAATATGCGGTTGCCTTACGATATAGTCATGTGAATATATCGATATCGAGTTAAGGCGCGGGGGGCGCCTGCTAGGGAAGTTGGGGCATATCGATGACGAAATTGGTTGTGGTCGCGACAGCGGCCGCGTGCGCTGTGTGCTGGCAATATGCGGACGCCGTCGCTCAGGAACCGCCGACGCCCGGCGGCAACGTCACGGCAGAGGAAGCGGCGGTGTTGCCGCCGGTCGTTGTATCCTCGCCGAACGAACCGATTGGCCGCCGCTCCGGCGTCCATAAGGGCTCCACGACGAAGGTAAAGGCGTCAGGCACTGCTAAAAACACGACAGCCGAGCCCGACGGCTCTGATCTGTCCGTGAACAGCACTGATCTCGCTGCGTCCTCGGCCGGCGAGGGCGTGGGCAGCGGTGTACCGAGTAGTGTCGGCGTTTTCTCGCTGGGCCAGCTGGATATGATCGGCGGCAGCACCGTCACCAACGAAGCCATGTGGACCTTCAATAAGAAATCGTTGGGCCAGGCCGTCAATCTCTTACCAGGCGTCTCATCGACGAACAGCGGCGGCGCCCGCAATGAGGGCGACATTCTCGTCCGCGGCTTCAACCGCCTCGAAGTGCCGTTATCGATCGACGGCGTGCGGGTTTATCTCCCCGCGGACAACCGCATCGATATGAACCGCTTCCTAACCGACGACCTCGCCGAAATTCAGGTCGCGAAGGGCTACGTCTCGGTTCTGAACGGACCCGGCGCGATGGGCGGCGCCATCAACCTCGTCAGCCGCAAGCCGACCAAGGAAATCGAACTTGAAGGTCGCGCCGGCATCGTCGTCAACGGCGACGTCGATGATCTGAATTCCTGGAACAGCTATGCCTATGCGGGTACACGGCAGAAAGGCTGGTACGCTCAGGTCAGCGCCAACATCGTCGACCAGTATCATTTCAACCTGTCGCACGACTTCACGCCGTTTGACACATCTTCGGCGAGCTATTTGCCGGGCTTTCCTTATCAGGACTCCGGCAACCGCGACCGTTCGGATTTCCGCGATTGGCGCATCAACACAAAGGTCGGCGTCACGCCTAACGCCACCGACGAATACAGCATCAACTACACCAATCAGGAAGGCCAGAAAGGCGCGCCGCTGCATGTCGATCGCCAGATCGTGCAAGGCTATTTCAACGGCAGCAATATTCGTTACTGGGATTGGCCGGAATGGAATACGTCATCACTGTCGTGGTTATCGAAAACCAAACTCGGCAGCGCATCATACATCAAGACGAACGCCTATTATAATACCTTCGACAACGCGATCTCGTTTTATCCGGACGGCACCTACACCAATCAGGATACGGACAGCATTTACGAGGATCATTCCGTCGGCGGCTTCGTCGAAATGGGCACGGATCTCATTCCGATGAACACGCTGAAAGGCGCCATCCATTACCGCGAGGACGTGCATTCGGAATACGACATCGATTACACTTACGGGCCCTACACCAGCACACACGGGCCTAAATCGACGGAATCGGAACAAACCACATCGTTCGCCATCGAGAACACATTCCACGCGACTCCGTTCCTCGATATCGTTGGCGGCCTCAGCTACGACATGAACGAGGTCTTGAAAGCCGACCCCGGGGTCGAAAAGCCGTTCTCCGATGCCTGGAATTGGCAGACGGCAGCGATTTACAGCTATAGCAAGACAGGCAAGATTCACGCCGACGTTTCGAGCCGCACGCGCTTCCCGACCTTGTTCGATCGCTACAGCACGCGGTTCGGATCAAAGGATCAAGATCCCGATATCGCACCGGAACGTGCTACCAACTATGAGATCGGAATCAGCGATACGGTTTTCCGCAACGTCCGCGTCTCGTCGTCGGTCTTTTATTCCGATATCGAAGACAGCATTCAGAACGCCTTCACCGCCGCAAACGGCAAAAGCTCGATCGTCGGCTTCAACGCCAACGGCCACAACTACGGCTTCGAGCTTTCGGCCGACTGGGACGTTTCCCCGACGGTGCGCATCGGCGGCAACTATACTTATCTCGAACGCCATCTGAACTTCACGGGTGCGGCTGCAGACCTGGCAGGAGCGACCGAACCTCAGCAAGATGCAATCGCCGCATCTCAGATTGAAGGCTCGCCGCGCAACAAGGCATTCGTTTATCTCGCCTGGCGCGTCAACGATAAGCTGACGTTCACGCCAAGCCTGGAACTCGCCACGGACCGCACCGCGCTTGTCACTGGATGCAGCTCTACGCTGGTGGCGATCACCGGAAAGACCACGGCAACCGGCAACTGCAACAAGACAGGCGGCTACACGGGCAAGCCGAACTACGTCGACATCGGCGCCTATGCGCTGGTAAACTTTCAGGCCGAATACGCCTTCAACCCAAACACGTCTCTGACGATCGGCGGCATCAATCTGGCCGACGAAAATTATTCCTTCGCCGAAGGCTTTCCTGAGCCAGGACGTCAATTCTTTGCTAATCTGAGGGCCCGCTTCTAAGTTGCGAAGGAGGTCCCGTGAAAATCAGCGCGAGAAACGTCCTCAAGGGCAAGGTCGTCGATATCGTCAAAGGCGCAACGACAGCACACGTTATGATCGACGTCGGTGGCACGATCGTCACCGCGTCGATCACCAATGAATCGGTGGACGATCTGGGTCTGGTGAAGGGAATGACGGCATCAGCCGTGATCAAATCCTCCGACGTTATGGTGGCAGTCGAATAAAATGAAACTCAAAAAATCGATTTGGGCAGCAACCGGAATAGCGGCACTTCTGGTGCCGCTAGGCGCTTATGCCGATGAAACCGGAGGCTGCCAGAGTTTCGCATGGTCAGTAACGAAGGAACTGCAATGGCTGAAGTCCGCCGATAGCGAACCCGTCGCCTCTGGCTCGACGCTCAAGGAGCCGCCGGCTAAGGCAATTGCACTGTCCTTGCTGCCGATGGACAAGGTTTCCTTTCCGGTCGCAGCGACAAGCCGTTTAAAAAAAACCAACAGTGATCGGCATGGCGGCTTCGTGACCTTCGATACAATCGGGGAACCCGGAATCTATCAGGTCTCCCTGCCGATGGCAGGATGGGTCGACGTCATCCAGGACGGCAAGGCCATCAAATCGGCGGCCCACACCGGGAAAATGGACTGCGACGGCGTTCGCAAGAGCGTACGCTTCAACATCGGCCCGGGCCCTGTCACAATCGAAATCAGCGGCATTCCGAAAGACACCGTCAAATTCGCAATTCGGCGCGGCGAGTAAGCGCAAAATCACTTCGGCATTGACGAACGACATCGTCTTGCCGAAGGCTGCTCCGATGAACTTCATCGATGATACGCCTCGGCTGGAGCTGTTTCGCATTGCGGGCATACCGGTCAAAATCGACGCGACCTTCATTCTTGTCCCGCTCTTCCTGATTAGTATCCTGCAGCAGGCGCCGCTTGCTGCGGCGATCCCCATCTTTGCAACCATCGTCCTCGGGGTATTCCTCTCGGTTCTGTTTCACGAGCTAGGTCATGCCGCGCTCGCGCGACTCTTCCGCGTGCCCGTCGGCGAAATTCTCGTCGGCGGCTTTTATGGCTATGCCCGAATGCTCGAAAGCCCCCGATCAACCTTCCCCAACATCATCATCCTATTTGCAGGCCCCTTGGCGAATGCCGCACTGTTCCTCGCGCTGTGGCGTCTGCTTGGTTCGCCCGAGGTCACTTGGGGAGGATACTTTCACTACGTCGAAAGGCCGGACTGGCCCGATTGGATGACAACTCGCCCCTGGCTGATACAGGCGCTGATAACGCTCGCGCGCATCAACCTCGCCATGGCGATTTTCAATCTGCTGCCCGCTTTCCCGCTCGATGGCGGACGCATCTACCGCGACATTATTGCGACAGTCGTCTCGCGTGCCTCGGCAGCCAAGATCATTGCCGGGCTTGGCGTTGTGGTCGGGCTTTGGGCCGCCGTCACCGGGTTGCGCATTGATCTTGTGCTGATGTTGATCGGCGCCCAAATCGCCATCATGAACTGGGCTGTCCTCAAACAACCGAAGGACGCCGAAGAGCTGTAACACTGCTCTTGCTGCAACGCCTCGCCCCTATTTGCCAAAATGCGCGCGCCCGGCCATATCTCGGCCCACTTGCTGGCCGACTTGCCACCTCCACCGCCCCACGGTCGGAAAGCCTGAAAAGCTTTCGTGATCCCAACGATTTCGTTCGCCCCTTGTACGGCTGATCCGATGACACGCGTTTCCGTCAACCGCACGCTCACCCGGCTCTATTGGCTGCTGACGATCGTCCTCGTGTTGCTGCTCGCGTCAAAATTCGCCGACGACATCCCAGGCCTGCCGCCGTTCGTCGTCTCGGCTGCCAACAAGGTCTACGAATTCATGCGCGACATGTCGCTGCTGATCGCAACCGGTGGCGTCGCCTATCTGTCGAACGTCTTCCAGAAGCGCTCGAAGTTCGTCGAAAGCCTGGAAGAAGAATGGCGCAACATCGTGCGCACGAAATCCGTCCTGCTTTCGACTTGTGAGAAACCCTATCTCGCCACCGACGATTATCTCTCTGCGTTCTACAAAATCAGCGAGACGATCGACACCATGCGTATCGTCTATAAAAACTCGGGCGAGACGGACGGCTTGGTCGGGCTCTATCCTTACGCACCGCTTCATGACATGCGCCGCGCGCTGCAAACTCTCGACCCGCGCGTCAATCCCGAGGCGCCGCTCGAACAAAAAAACCTTGTCCGCGACGCCATTCTTCAATCATTTTTCGCACTCCGAGAGACCTTCCTCGAAGAGCTGGACCTCGAAGAACCCCGGAGCCCGCTGCTCATTTCCGGTGCCCGCCGCCTGAAAAGTCCAGGTGCGGCCGTGGCAGCGCGCATCATGCACGATCGCCAACGCCATCGCCTCGAACGGGACCGCTCCGCCCGGCCCGACATCGATAAGCTTCTGACCACCTTGAGAACCCTCGAAGAAGAAAGCGGCGCAGCCGGTCCCGACAACCGCGCGAGCCCCGGCGCATAAACCTTCGACTGTTAAGCCGCACCCGTGCCAAAACCCCTGCCCTAGCCCTCCGGCCACCGAACATGCTAGGTGGCGGGCGATATTGCGTCGCGGCAAGCGACGCCCAGCGCTTCCAGCACCAGGTTTGAAATGGCACTTCGCAACATCGCGATCATCGCGCACGTCGACCATGGCAAGACGACTCTCGTCGATGAGCTACTAAAGCAATCCGGCTCCTTCCGCGAAAATCAGAAAGTCGCCGAGCGGGCAATGGATTCCAACGACCTCGAACGCGAACGCGGCATCACCATTCTGGCGAAATGCACGAGCGTCGAGTGGAAAGGCACGCACATCAACATCGTCGATACGCCCGGCCACGCCGATTTCGGCGGCGAGGTCGAGCGCATCCTGAATATGGTCGACGGTGTTATCGTGCTGGTCGACGCTTCCGAAGGCCCACTACCGCAAACGAAGTTCGTCGTCTCGAAGGCCCTGAAACGCGGCCTTCGCCCGATCGTCGCAATCAATAAGATCGACCGCCCCGATGAACGCCACCTCGATGTGTTGAACGAGGTCTTCGACCTATTCGCTAATCTCGATGCGACCGACGAGCAGCTCGATTTTCCCGTGCTCTACGGCTCAGGGCGTAACGGATGGATGGCACGCGACCCGTCCGGGCCGCAAGAAAATCTCGCACCGATGTTCGACCTGATCGTCGAGCATGTCCCGCCGCCGGTCGTCGATGACGGCCCTTTCAGAATGCTGGCGACGACGCTCGATGCCGATCCGTTCCTCGGACGCATTCTGACGGGACGCATTACCTCCGGCACGGTTAAGCCAAACCAGCAATTGAAAGCGCTGGATCGCGACGGCAAGGTGCTCGAGCAATTCCGCGTGCAAAAGGTCTTGGCATTCCACGGCCTTGAGCGCGGCCCTGTCGAGTCGGCCAGCGCCGGCGATATCGTCGCTCTTGCCGGCATGAGCGAAGCCAACGTCGCCGATACACTCTGCGATCCATCGGTCGAAGAGCCGCTACCCGCGCAACCGGTCGATCCTCCGACCTTGTCGATGACATTCCGCATCAACGACGGTCCCTTCGCCGGTCAGGAAGGCGACAAGGTGCAAAGCCGCGTCATCCGAGATCGCCTGCTCAAGGAAGCCGAGCGCAACATCGCCATCCGCGTCATTGAGAACGAAGATAAGGATAGCTTCACCGTTTCCGGACGCGGTGAATTGCAACTCGCAATCTTGATCGAAAACATGCGTCGGGAAGGTTTTGAACTGACCGTTTCCCGTCCGAAAGTCGTGTTCGAAATGGATTCCGAGACAGGGCAACGCCTTGAGCCGATCGAGGAAGTCATCATCGATGTTGATGACAATTATACCGGCGTCGTTGTTCAGAAGCTTTCCGAACGCAAAGGTGACCTGCTTGAAATGCGCCCCTCGGGCGGAGGCCGCACGCGCATGGTCTTCCACGTGCCGACTCGCGGTCTCTTGGGTTATCAGTCAGAGCTTTTGTCGGACACGCGCGGCACCGGCATCATGAACAAGCTGTTCCACGCTTATAAGCCGTTCAAAGGCGAGATTGCAGGACGCCGTACCGGCGTGCTGATTTCGAACGGCACGGGCGAAGCCGTCGCCTATGCGATCTTCAATCTTCAGGATCGCGGGCCTTTCATGATCAATCCGCAGGATCGCGTCTATGAAGGCATGATCGTCGGCGAGCACACCCGCGACAACGATCTCGAAGTGAACGTCCTCAAAGGCAAGAAGCTGACGAACGTCCGCGCCTCCGGCAAGGACGACGCCGTGCTCCTCACGCCGCCGATGCGCCTCACCCTTGAAAAAGCCATGAGCTACATCACGGACGAAGAGCTCGTCGAGGTCACACCGAAGTCGATCCGCCTGCGCAAGCGCTGGCTCGATCCCAACGAACGCAAACGCCAGGAGCGCAAACGCGAAGCGGAACGCACCAGCGGCGCAGCGTAAGTCGTTGGCATTCCGATAAAATTGCCAAGACTATTTCCTCGGTTGAAGTAAATGATTGGAACACTATCTGACGGTGAGTTCCAGACCATCAGAGGAGATACCAATGAAACGCTTCGCACTGGCAGTCTGTGCGGTATTCGCACTGTCGCTTCCTGCATTCGCTGACGCGCCGCTTTCGGCCGACGAGCAGAAGAAAGCTACTGAAGCCGCTGCCGGTTGGGGCTGCGAAGGCGGCAAATGGGAGAAGGAAGTCGAGGCGACTGGCGTCTATGAAGTCGATGACGCGAAGTGCAAAGACGGCGCCAACTACGATCTGAAGTTCGACAAAGACTTCAAGCTGCGCAGCATCACCGCAGACTAAGAGTTGCGTTATCTGCAACAGGAAAAACGCACGGAATCGCGCGATTCCGTGCGTTTTTTTGCGTTGATTGACTCGCGGCACCTCGTTTGGTTTGTGGGTCTCAGTGAATGACGCGGGGAGCGGACAACGCCGTGATTTGGCCAAAGGGCGTAACTCCGACACCGGCTTTCGAGCAGGCCGCACGTTTTCTGGAACAGCCCGGCGGCAATCTTTTTGTCACCGGCCGCGCTGGCACCGGAAAATCGACACTCCTGAAAGCGCTTCGGGATGCATATGCCGACCGCATGGTCGTACTCGCGCCGACCGGTCTCGCGGCCATTAACATCGGCGGCCAGACAATCCATTCATTCTTCGGCTTTCCGCCGCGGCTCATCCAAGACAGCGATATCAAGCGGAGCCGCAACGGCCGGGTGATGCGCAAGCTTGAGTTCCTCGTGATCGACGAGGCCTCGATGGTTCGTTCCGATCTCATGTGGGCCATCGATCGTGCCATGCGCGTCAACCGGGGCCGCCCGCGCGAGCCCTTCGGCGGCGCTCGCGTGCTCCTATTTGCCGACCTGCATCAATTGCCACCGGTCGTCCAGGAGCCCGAAGTGCTGGCGCATCTCGTCGAGACGCACGGCAGCCCGTTCTTTTTCCTGATCGAAGCTCTGCGCGAAGGCCAAGGCACGGCGCTCTTGGAGCTCGATCAAATTTTCCGGCAAACGGATGACGATCTGATCCGTGTTCTGAACGCCGTCCGTGAGGGCAACGTCAGCGACAGCGATCTGGACTTCATCAACAAACGCGTCAGCCCGATACGCACCCTTGCCGAAGGTGAGCCCTACGTCATTCTGACGACGACCAATGCGGCCGCGAAGCGTATCAACGCCCGTTATGTCGAGTCTCTCCCCGAGCGCGCCGTTCGCTTCAACGCAACGATCACAGGAGACTTTAACGCCAATCTTGAGCCGGCCGATCCAGCCCTCGAACTAAAACCCGGCGCCAAGGTCATGATGCTCCGAAACGACCCCGACAAACGCTGGGTCAACGGCACCATCGCTCGCATCTCGCGACTGACCGAGAAACAGGTTTTCGTCGAGATTGCCGGGCGCGAATATGAAGTTGAGCCGGTGGCTTGGGAGCACCGTCGCTACGCTTTCGATCAGTCGCAGGAAAAAATCGTCGAGACGGTCGCCGGCACCTTCAAGCAATTTCCGCTACGGCTCGCGTGGGCTCTGACGATACACAAGGCGCAGGGTCTGACCCTGGACAAAGTCTACGTTGACCTCGGTTCTGGGACCTTCGCACACGGACAGACGTATGTCGCGTTATCGCGCTGCCGGACGCTTGAAGGCCTCGCGCTCGCCCGCCCGCTGACAAGGCGCGATGTAATGTTCGACTCCGAAGCCCTTCGATATCGCGATGTATTTCCGGAGCTTCCGGCACAACCTTAAGACAAGGAATCGGTTTCGCACATGCGAAGTAGAGGATAGGTATTTACCTACCCCTTAAGGTTGACGTAGGATAGTTTAGAGACATAAGGCCGCGCTTCAAAGGCCTGACTGAGGCCATTTTTTGAACGCGCCGCAAAAAAGATGTTGCGGCGCACAAAATATGCGCGTATATAAGAATTCATGGTTTCGCTACGAGCGCCAACCGCATTGCCTAATTTAGAAGCACGTTTCGCATTTCAAAAAAGCTCAGGAGTCCCCCATGAACGATGCCTTCACCCGTCAAGTTCAAGATTTTACCCGTCAAGCGCAGGAGATGTTCACCGCTGGCAAGGACGCCAAGGTGCCGGAGAATGTTTCGGCGTTCGCCGAGGACGCCATCGCGAAATCGCGCGACGCGTATCATAAGTTTACGAGCTTCGCGAAAGACAACGCCAAGGTTGCCGAGGAAGTCTTGCTGACGACCCAGGCCGGCGCGAAATCAATCGGCGAGAAGATCGTCGCCAATACGCTTGCCAACACGGAAGCTGCTTTCGAAGCCGCCCAGGCAATGGCCCGCGCGCGGACTTTCCCGGAAATCGCCCGCCTGCAAGCAAACTATTGGCAGCAGCAGTTCGCAGTCGTCGGTTCCCAGTCGAAAGAACTCTTCGAACTTTCAAACAAGGTTACGAAGCAGGCGCTTGAGACGGTCGGCGCGGCGACGACGAAGTCGTTCGATCAGTTCAAGTCCGCAAACTGACTTGCGGCGGGTCACGATTTAAGACGCGCCGATACGTGGGGCACTTCCTCAGATTAAGCTATTGCGCGAGGCGAAAGTCTCGCGCTTTTTATTTTCTATGACGTACGAGACTAGGTGCGTTCCGCTGCAGATCGCGCTAAACTCCGAGTATGTTAAATCAGCGTCTCGAAGTTTCGATCCGTAATGCTCGACCGAGCGACGCTCCGGCACTCGCTCGGATTTTTCGCGAATCCTGGCGTTTAGCATATACCGGGATCTTACCCGGACAGCATCTCGAACACGAAATTCAACGCCGCGATACCACATGGTGGCGACGCGCGATCACCGCCGAGCACAATCTGCTTGTTGTTCTGCACGACGATCACATCGCCGGCTACGCGACCTGCGGCCGGGCACGCGGGGGCCGCCGCGACACGGGCGAGATCTATGAGCTTTATCTGTCGCCGATCTATCAAGGTATCGGCATCGGCGAGCATTTGTTCGAGGCATGCCGCGCGACACTCGACAATCTCGGTCTCGAACGTTTGATCGTCTGGGCGCTCGCGGAAAACGAAAGAGCCCGCGCCTTCTATCTGCGCTGCGGAGGTCGGCCCACACGCCGCTCCTGCGTCCGTTTCGGCAAATCGGTTAATGCTCGCATTGCCTACGAATGGTGATTTAGCCGCTTGTCATTCGGTTGCGGCCGCGCACGCCGCAAAACATGTCGCGGTTCATGCGACGTAAGCCGCGTTGTGCATCGTCGCGTTTCCGGGCAAGTGTCGTCACCGATTCCCACCTACCTTAGAGGTCGCTCATGCGTCTCGACGCAATCAAACCTGGCAATAATCCGCCGGAAGACATCAACGTCGTCATCGAAGTTCCGGTCGGCGGCGAGCCGATCAAATACGAGATGGATAAGGCCTCGGGCGCGCTCGTCGTCGACCGCTTCCTCTACACGCCGATGCGCTATCCCGGAAACTACGGCTTCGTTCCGCACACGCTGTCGCAAGATGGCGATCCAATAGACGTTTTGGTCTGCAACACGCGCGCGATTGTACCCGGCGGCGTCATTAACTGCCGTCCGGTCGGCGTCCTAGTGATGGACGACGAAAACGGCGGCGACGAAAAAATAATCGCGGTCCCGTCGAGCAAGCTGACCAAGCGCTACGATAATGTGAGGACATATACCGATCTTCCCCAAATCTCGGTGGAGCAGATCGAGCACTTCTTCGCGCATTATAAGGATCTTGAAGCCGCCAAGTGGGTCAAGATTAAGCATTGGGGTCATGCCGACGAGGCCAAAGCCATGATCGTCGATGCGGTGGAACGCGCGAAGTCCGCCTGAGGCCGTTCCCGTTGACCATCTAGGCTGCAAATCCGATTTCAGCCTCTCTCCACTTCCTCTCCCCCGATGCGGTTGCTATATCGGCCGCGCCGGATGCTATCCTCTAACCAGCTGGGAGACGAGATGAAGATCGCAGTCATGGGCGCGGCGGGCCGCATGGGCCGCCAGCTGATCGCCGCGATCGCTGCGGAACCGGGTTGTACGCTCAGCGGCGCCACGGAACCCGCTGGTTCATCGATGCTTGGCAAAGACGCCGGCGAACTTGCAGGACTTGAGCGCCTGGGCGTAGCGGTGTCGAGCGATACAGCCGCCGTCATCGCCGCTGCCGATGCCATCGTCGATTTCACCATTCCGAAGGCGAGCGTTGAATTTGCGGAACTCGCGGCTCGGTCGGGGACCGCGCATATCATCGGAACCACGGGCTTCGACAAAGTCTCCGAAGCGGCCATCGCCGCTGCCGCAAGGAAGATCGCCATCGTCAAAGCCGGAAACATGAGCCTCGGCGTCAACTTGCTGGCAGCGCTGACACGGCAAGTGGCAGCGGCTCTCGGGAACGACTTCGATATCGAAATTGTTGAAATGCATCATCGCATGAAGATCGATGCACCATCCGGCACGGCGTTGATGCTGGGAGAGGCGGCCGCAGAAGGACGCGGTATTTCTCTCGCTGAGCGTTCAGTGCGCGTCCGCGACGGACACACCGGCCCCCGCCAAAGCGGCGATATAGGCTTTGCAACTCTCCGCGGCGGCACCGTCGTCGGCGATCACACCGTCATCTTCGCGGGCGAAGGCGAGCGCATCGAGCTGACCCATCGTGCAACCGACCGCGGCATTTTTGCGCGAGGGGCCGTCAAGGCGGCAATGTGGACGAAAGATCGCGCTCCCGGGCTTTATGCCATGACGGACGTACTTGGTATTCGTAACTCTTGAGAACGGCCAACATGGCCGGAAACCCACAGACGAGCACATGACAGACGCGCTGACAGATAACATTCTCGTGCTCGTGCGCCACGGCGAAAGCGAATGGAACAGACTGAACCTGTTCACCGGCTGGCGTAATCCGGATTTGACCGAAAAGGGATTGATCGAAGCCCGAGTCGCTGGCCGGATGATCCGCGATCATCGCGTCAAGTTCGACATCGCCTTCACCAGCAATTTGAAACGCGCCCAACACACCCTTGATATCATTCTCGCCGAACTCAATCAGCCGGACGTTCCAATCATCCGCGACGCTGCCCTCAACGAACGCGATTACGGCGAGCTATCAGGCCTCAATAAAGATGAAGCCCGTAAAAAGTGGGGTGAATCTCAAGTCCAACTATGGCGGAGGTCCTATGATGTCCCGCCGCCCGGCGGAGAGAGCCTCAAAGACACGCTGGAGCGCGTGCGTCCCTACTACGACAAAGCCATCTGGCCACAGATCACACAAAGTAAGAATGTCATCATCGCCGCGCATGGCAATTCATTACGCGCACTAGTAATGATCCTGGAAGGCTTGAATAAAGACGAAATCCTCGAGCGTGAACTCGCGACCGGGGCGCCGATTTTGTACCGGCTCGGAGCCGACGGCCACGCGATTGACAGGAAGGATCTCCTCCCGGCACGCTCCTTGGCAGCGCCTCCTGAAGACAGGATCATGTAGAGCGCGCTCGCTTACGGGGGAATGAATGCATGGCGTGGGAAGAATTAGGCCTCGAAGCCGACCGGGAAAATAGCAGAAATCGCGACAAGCTCGTCGGCGTCTATATCGGCATTCTTGCCGTCATACTGGCGATTTGCAGCATGGGTGGCAGCAATGCCGATCAGGATTCCACTCAGCAGAATATTGCCGCATCGAATGTGTGGGCCTTTTTTCAAGCCAAGAATGCCCGGCGCCAAGCCCTCCGTCTGACGGCTGACGAATTCGACATCATGCTCAAATCGAACCCTGCGATGCCTGACGACGTGAAGAAGTCTATCGAGACCAAAATATCCGACTATCGCGCACAGGATAAACTGCTCACCACCGACCCCAAGAGCGGCGAAGGCCTAGACGAGCTGTTCAACAAAGGCAAAGCACTCGAAGCCCTTCGCGATGACGCGCTGAAACGCGGCCCGTACTTCGATTACGGCCAAGCTCTCTTGCAAATCGCGATTGTCCTCGCGTCCGTCGCGATTATCTCGGGCGGCAATTTTCTTCTGTTCGCGAGCTTCATTTTGGGAGCACTCGGGACCGCCGCGACCGTCGGCGGCTTTACGCTCGCGTTTCCCCTGCCGTTCGCAGGCTGACGCTCATTTCAGATCGTACGCCGCGAGAGCCGTCGCAATGACAGCTTCGTCGCGCAGGAGTTGCACGCGGCCGTCATAATGTCCCGCCGCCCATTTGGCTTCGCCTCGCCGCTTTCCCATGAACGGCACATAGGTCGCCATATTCCGCGTCAACGGAGCGGTCGTCTCATTGAAGACCTCACCTTGCGGGCCGGATGCCTCGAAATGAATCCGGTCGCCTTTCAACACATTGATGAAGCGGCCATAAAGCACGAAAATATCGGACTTCGGACTGAGCTGCAGGATATCCCGGTCATCGACCTCAAGCGCATCCGCGCTGGGTGGCGCACCGGCAAATCCGATCGCCAGCAACTCACCGTTTCGATACGGAAATGCCGCCGCGGCCGAAGGCTCCCAAAGACTGCGGCTTCTCGGATCTTTGACGCACGCACCATCGCTGCTTTCCGGCAAAAACGGATCGACGATTTTCCCGTCGTGGCGCACCGTCAAATGAACGTGTGCGAAGCTCGCCATGCCAGAGAACCCCACATCGCCCAGCCGGTCGCCGCGTTTAATCGCCTGCCCCTTCGTCACGCGAATACTTCCCCTTCGCATGTGGCAGTACTGCGTTTCCCAACCCGATCCGTGATCGAGAATGACGCCGTTGCCGCATTCGCGCCCCGTCAGGTCGGCGCCCTTGCCAAGCTTGAAGAACTTATCTTCGACGCCGTCGCGAAGAGCTTTGACCGTGCCGTCCGCAGCGGCGACGACTGGAACGCTGGATTCAGCCCGCTTCGCAGACAGGATCCGAAAATCGACTCCGCTGTGCTGATCGTAGGTCGCCGACCCGCAAGCGTAATCGCGGAGGCCTGGGCCGGGATCTACATCGACGTAATTCTGAATAAAGCAGGTCTTGTGGGGTTCACAGACAAGCGGCAACGACAGAACCGGGCGGTCGTCGGATAGCGCGGGAACCACAGTCGACCCCACCACCCAAAAGGTGCAAGCGAACGGTAACCATCGCGCTCCAACCGCCATCGCATCCTCTGCGCCAAAGTGCCTTTTTCCCGTCTGCCGCTTGCCCGGCGGCAGCTGGAACGTTAGCACTCCGGCGATCGATTTCCCTAACGTCACCGCTCAAGGATAGCCGCCCATGACCACGCATTCGCTTTTACTCCTCCCCGGCGACGGGATCGGCGTCGAAACGATCGCAGAGGTCGAGCGGCTCATCACGTTCTTCAATGCCAAGAGCAACACGGCCCGCTTTCACGTCGAACGCGATCTGGTTGGCGGCGCGGCTTTCGATGCCCACGGCGTCGCAATTACAGATGAAGCTATGGCCAAGGCGCAGAAAGCCGACGCCGTCATGTTCGGCGCCGTCGGTGGCCCGAAGTGGGCGAGCGTCCCCTATCAGCATCGCCCCGAGGCCGGTCTCCTGCGCTTGCGCAAAGACCTGGACCTGTTCGCCAACCTCCGGCCCGCAATATGCTATCCGGCGCTTGCCGACGCTTCGAGCCTCAAGCGCGAGCTTGTCGAAGGCCTCGACATCATGATCGTTCGCGAGCTGACCGGCGGCGTTTATTTCGGCGAGCCGAAAGAAATCGTGACACTTGAGAACGGAGAACGCCGCGCCGTCGATACGCAGCTCTACACCACACACGAAATCGAACGCATCACCAAGGTCGCGTTCGACTTGGCCCGCAAGCGCCGTAACCTCGTGCACTCGGCCGAAAAGCACAATGTCATGCGCACCGGGGTCCTCTGGAAACAGGTCGCGACCGAGGTGCACAAGTCATATGCCCCCGACGTCAAGCTTGAGCACATCCTGGCCGATAACTGCGCGATGCAGCTCATCCGCAATCCCAAACAGTTCGACGTTATCGTCACCGACAATTTGTTCGGCGACGTGTTATCGGACGAAGCCGCGATGATGACCGGCTCGCTCGGCATGCTGCCGTCGGCGTCACTGGGTGCACCCGATCCGAAGACTGGCCGCCGCAAAGCTTTGTACGAACCCGTTCACGGCTCTGCACCCGATATTGCCGGTCAATGCCTCGCAAACCCCATCGCGACGATCGCGTCTTTCGGCATGGCGCTGCGCTATTCCTTCGACATGGCCAAAGAAGCCGATCTCGTCGATCAAGCGATCGCGCGCGTGCTCGATAAAGGCCTGCGCACGGGCGACATCATGCAGCCTGGCATGACCAAGGTCGGCACGGGCGAGATGGGCAAAGCCATCGAAACCGAGCTCAAAACACTCGCGGCCTAAGCGCCGGGAGCCTGCGCCTAGAGGCCGGTTCCCTCAGT
The DNA here is from genome assembly GCF_035548195.1 of Hyphomicrobium sp. Taxonomy (GTDB): domain Bacteria; phylum Pseudomonadota; class Alphaproteobacteria; order Rhizobiales; family Hyphomicrobiaceae; genus Hyphomicrobium_B. The sequence goes on along the minus strand of NZ_DASZTY010000033.1, from coordinate 15,678 downwards.
ACCGCGCCTTCTAGCCGGCTCTGCGAAGCGGAGTCGGAAGGCGCAAAGAAAGAACCTAAACGCTCGGAGCGTCTCGACAGGCGCTGGCCTTGCCTTGCAAAGCGCCTCGCGCCGTCCAGCTTGGCTTGCTGCCGCGAGGTCCCGGCGCCGCTGCCTCGGTCCGCGAAACGAAATAGAATTCATAGCAATTGGTATCGACGCGAGCGACGCGGTAGCAGCCACCCGACGCGTCGAAATCATAAATGGTGCAAAGCGTCCCGCCGGTAACCGACCAATGGCCGCCGAGCGTCAGCCTTGCTTCCCTATAAAAAAGCCGTCCGTCTACCGCGTAACGTTCCGTAAACGCTTTGCCGCTGGCATAACGGCCGTCGATTGTCGCCCCGTTGAATTGCTGCAAAATCTCGGTCTGCGTAAGCCAACGGGCCTGCACGGCCCATACCGGTTGCGCGACAAGGCCCGCCGCCACCGGCAGTATAGCAAAGGCGAATCTCGCGAGGTGCATCTTGGTTCAATTCCAAACTGATGCGATCACAGCAAAGAATGGTCAATAGAATGTGACCCGAACATGCCCGGAGCGTCGAAATAGCTGGCTAACCTTGAAACTTTGGGGTGAGCCGCGTATGTGATCGCATTGGGACCATCCGCCGCGCAGGCCGACGCTCGTCGCCAACACCGGCAAATTATTCAAGGATACCGAATGGGCTACAAGGTCGCCATCGTCGGCGCTACCGGCAACGTAGGCCGCGAGATGTTAAACGTTCTCGCCGAGCGTAAATTTCCGATCAGCGAATTGTATCCGCTAGCGTCGCGCCGCTCGATCGGCACCGAGGTTTCATTCGGCGATTCCGTCATCAAATGCCGCGACCTCGAAACGTTCGACTTTAAGGGCGTCGATTTTTGCCTGATGTCGGCAGGCTCGACCGTCTCGAAAGAATGGTCGCCACGGATCGGTGCGCAGGGCACGATCGTCATCGATAATTCTTCGTGCTGGCGCTACGACCAGGACGTCCCCCTCGTCGTGCCGGAAGTCAATAGCGACGCGGTACGTGGATTCACCAAGAAGAACATCATTGCCAATCCGAATTGCTCGACCGCGCAACTCGTGGTGGCGCTGAAGCCTCTTCACGATGCAGCAATCATAAAGCGCGTCGTCGTCTCGACCTACCAGTCTGTCTCCGGCGCCGGCAAGGACGCAATGGACGAGCTGTGGCATCAGACCAAAGGCAAGTACGTCCCCGGTCAGGAAGTCGAGCCGAAAAAGTTCACGAAGCAGATCGCATTCAACTGCATTCCTCAGATCGACGTCTTCATGGAAGACGGGTACACGAAAGAGGAATGGAAGATGCTGGCCGAGACGAAAAAGATTCTCGATCCGAAGATCCGTCTGACAGCGACGTGCGTCCGCGTGCCGGTCTTCGTCGGCCATTCCGAAGCAGTGAACATCGAATTCGAGAAGCCGATTAGCCCTGAAGAAGCGCGCGAGATTTTACGCTCGGCGCCGGGCATTGAAATCATCGACAAGCGCGAGCCCGGCGGTTACATCACGCCGGTCGAAGCTGCCGGCGAATTTTCAACGTTCGTCTCACGAATTCGCGAAGATTCGACCGTCGAGAACGGTTTGACGATGTGGATCGTCTCGGACAATCTGCTGAAAGGCGCTGCTCTCAACGCAGTCCAGATCGCGGAAACGCTCGTCCATCAGCGGCTCGTTCCTCAGGCCGCCTAGCCGAAGCACCCTCGCCACAAAACTTGCAAACGAATTTGTTCCGGCTGGCGGCAACGTCAGCCTGAATGCTTTGCAGCCTCTTTTTCCTTGCGGCGCGCAAGCGCTTCGACGATCGCATTCAGATCCTGCAGGAAGCGGTCCCGCTGCGTCCCCGGTAAGCTCGCCAGAATCCGCTCGTCGACACGACGTGCCAGCGGATCATGGCTCTTCAAGACGCGCATGCCCTCGTCGGTGAGTTTAACCGAATACGCGCGCGCATCCTCGCGCGTTCGCCGGCGTTGAAGCAGACCCTTCTTCAGCATCCGCCGAACGACGTCCGCGAGCGTCGAGCGATCGATGCCGGTCAACTCGACCAACTGCGTCTGGCTCAAACCCTCGTTGTGGGAGACGGTGAGAAGAACGGCATACTGCCGGGGTGTGAGATCGTCGCTTCCGAGCTCGATCTGGAACATCTCGGCAGCACATTGCCCTGCCCTATGCAGAAGATGCAGCGGCGAACGCTCAAGGCGATTATTTGCGGATTCTTTTGCCATTCCGTGTCCTAGCGAAAACGTCCCCCCATTCGCGGAATGGAAATGCCCCGAATACCGCGCATTTGGCACAGTGTTCGTGGCGACGACTCGCTTCGTGCTAAAGTTTAATGCTGACCTCAAAACACGATAGGCAGCATTTCGTCCAGCAGAAATGCTGATCGATTGGCAAAAATTTAGTAAAGACCGCGCACAATTGAACGTATACAGATTATATCACAAGAAATATCGCAGTAATGCTTAAATTGATCATCCACGCTCGGAGGTTGAAACCTCGTATTTCTTCAACAGCCCGATTTGCGACAGCGCGAATACAAACGTGATGGGCATAATCCCAAAGACTTTAAAAGCGACCCAAGTATCAGTCGAAAAGCCTCGCCACATCACTTCATTGAGCAAAGCAAGGAAAACGAAGAACAACGCCCAGCGCAGCGTCAGAATACGCCAACCTTCTTCGGACAAACGCATCACGTCGCCGAAGACAATCTTTAGGAACAGTCGCCCGGTCGCCAATCCGGTGAAGAGAATAGTTGCAAAGAGCCCGTTGACGATCGTCGGCTTGATTTTGATGAAATGATCATCCTGCAACCACAATGTTAGACCGCCGAACACCAAAACGAACACACTGGTGATAAGCGGCATAACCGCGATCCGCCCCAGCAGAAGCTGCGAGGCAATAAGTGAGACAACCGTCGCCACCATGAATGCGCCGGTTCCGGTGTAGATTCCATAATGACTGTTCGCAAAAAAGAAGACCAACAGCGGGCCGAACTCGACCACGAGCTTGATCAGCTGCTTGCGATCGAATTGCTGTCCATCTTCCGTTGTCTCAAGCGTCTTGTTCTCGTCCGACATGCTGGGCCTCAGTCGTGCGCAGGGTCAGGAAGGCGATACTTTTGCATGAGGCGCGTCAGAACCCAAGCATAGAGCCCTGAGACCGGAAGCACGATCGCGATCTTGAAGAGAATCCAAACGTTCACGCCGCTCATCTCGTATCCCATCAATAGATAGGACTGATCGTCATGAAACGTCCGTCGGACGTATTCGTTCGCGATTGCCGTTAAGATGAAGAAAAAAGCGAAGCTCCAAGTAAACTTGTTCCAGCCTTCGTCGGTATAGCGAAATGTCTTCTCGAAGACATACTGGAAGAAATTGTGCTTCACGAACAAGCCGCCGATCAAAAAGACGGCGAACAGCGCGTTAAAGATCGTGACCTTAATCTGAACCCACATGGGATCGCCCGTGAGGAGCGTCAGGGTTCCAAAAGCAATTGTCACGCTCGAAGCGATCAAGGGAAAGATCGGCGGCCGGTGAAACATATAAAACATCACGCCTATCGCCATCAGCGTCGTGACGATCAAAGCCCATGTTCCAGCCTCTATGCCTGCCACGGCGTTGACGACAAACATCGTCACCAGCGGCCCGAATTCGCTTAGGATGTTGATGGTCTGTTCGGCATTGAACGGATACCAACCCTTGCGCGCTTGCATTGCCGGAGTAGTGCGAACATTCACGTCTTGCGTCATCGAACGATCCATCCCCCGAAATTTCAAATTCCAGCAATAGCCTGAGCGAACTCCGCGGCCGAAAACGGTTGCAAATCGTCGGCCCCTTCGCCGACACCGATCGCATGCACCGGCAATTTATGTTTTGCCGCGATCGCGACGAGGATGCCACCGCGGGCCGTACCATCGAGCTTCGTCATAACCAGGCCCGTCACGTTTGCACGATCACGAAAGACCTCGACCTGCTGCAAGGCGTTTTGCCCAGTTGTGGCATCGAGCACGAGAATGACGTCGTGCGGCGCAGTCGAATCCAGCTTCTTTAAAACGCGTATGACCTTTTCGAGTTCTTCCATCAAGGCTTGTTTGTTTTGCAGACGCCCGGCGGTATCGAGCAAAAGCACGTCCGCACCAGACGTTTGCGCCTCCTTTAAGGCGTCGAAGGCAAGGCCGGAGGCATCTTCGCCAACTTTACGCGCGACAACTGGACACCCCGTCCGCTCGCCCCAGACTTTCAATTGATCTATCGCTGCAGCGCGAAACGTGTCGCCCGCGGCAAGCACAACCGACTTACCCTCGGCTCTCAGTTTCTGAGCGAGCTTCCCGATCGTCGTCGTTTTACCGGTTCCGTTGACCCCGACCATCATGACGACGTGTGGCTTCCTCGACGGATCGATTTCGAGTCGTTTCGCGACAGGGGACAGCACGCGCTCGACTTCCTTCGCAAGAATGCCGCGAACCTCGTCAGCCGAAATTCCTTTTTCAAACCGTCCTTTGCCGATCGCCGCGGTGATGTTTCCGGTCGTAGTGATGCCGAGATCCGATTGAATCAAAAGATCTTCGAGGTCATCGATCGTCGCCGCATCGAGCTTGCGCTTGGAAAAGAGATCCGTGATGCCGGAGGAAAGCTTCGCCGAAGTCTTGCCAAGTCCTGATTTAAGCTTCTGCAGCCAACCGCCTCTGCTCGGCGCTGGTGCTTCAGGTTCGGACGGCACGGCGACTGCAACCGTTTCGGACTTCTGCGATGTCTCAGCAGGAGAATGTTCCGACGCCGTCTGTGATCCGCCGCGAAACCGCGCAAAGAATCCCTTGCCTTTTTCGTTCTTCTCGCTCACGCGCAAACCTCACCGATCAAACGCGCTGGCGTAGCGCCCGTGATACGGGTACGCACGATTCGACCGGCCGTCATACGCGCGTCGGCTCTGTCTCGCACATCGACCTCGGCAAACTGCGGCGTTCGGCCCTTGCCGTCCCCTTCGATCAGCACATCGATGATGCGTCCGTTCTGTTTCGCCAAATAAGAGGCAAGCACTGCGTTGCCTTTTGCGCGCAACTCCGCTGCGCGCTCCTTGATCACCGGGCCAGGCACCTGCGGCATGCGCGCGGCGGGCGTACCGCGCCGCGGTGAAAACGGAAACACGTGCAAGTACGTCAGCCCGCATTCATCAACGATTTTGCTTGAGTTTGCGAACATCTCATCCGTTTCTGTTGGAAATCCAGCAATTAAGTCGGCACCAAAAACGATATCCGAACGAAGCGCCCGCGCCCTTTCGCAAAACGTAAGGGCATCGCTCCGGCTGTGCCGCCGCTTCATGCGTTTCAGCGTCATGTCATCGCCCGCCTGCAACGAGAGATGCAAATGCGGCATCAGACGTTCTTCTTCGCCCAGCGCGATCATCAAATCCCCGTCAACTTCAACTTGGTCGATGGATGAAAGGCGCAGTCGTGCGAGGTCCGGCACGTGCTTTAGAATTTGGCGCACCAGCTTACCAAGCGTCGCAACACCCGGAAGATCGCGTCCATAGGATGTGATATCGACGCCCGTCAGAACGATTTCCGCATATCCGTTCTCGACGAGCTTACGCACCTGCGCCACGACTTCGCCGGCCGGCACCGACCGCGAAGGTCCGCGTCCGAACGGAATGATGCAAAACGTGCAACGATGATCGCACCCGTTCTGGATCTGCACGTAGGCGCGCGTACGCGAACCGAACCCGTCGATCATGTGCAGCGCCTGCTCGCGCACGGCCATGATATCGTTCACCTGGACGCGTGCACTCGATGCCGTCGACAATCCTCCGAATGTCGAAGCGTGCATTTTTTCCGCGTTGCCGATAACGAAATCGACTTCGGGCATGTCGGAAAAACGGTGCGCTTCCGTCTGCGCCGCGCAACCTGTCACGATGATGCGCGCATCCGGCTTGTCGCGGCGAAGGCGCCGGATCGTCTGCGCAGCCTGACGCACGGCCTCGCCCGTGACGGCGCACGTATTGACGATCACCGCGTGCTCAAGGCCAGCATCCCGCGCATGCCGGCGCATCACCTCGGACTCGTAAGCGTTGAGGCGACAGCCGAGCGTAATAACTTCAGGTTCAGACATAGACCAATGTCACACTTTCGGTGGAATCAGGTGGATCAACGCCGCATTCTACACCGGCGCGGCAGCAAGCTTCGTTAGATCGAGGACGTCCTCGTATTCAAATTCGACAGGACCCGTCATCAAGATACGATTGTTTGCAGTCCATTCGATGGTGAGCGTACCGCCCGGCAGCGTCACGTCGACCGTCCGCTCCGTCAGACGCTTCCGTGCCGCCGACACAGCTGTACCGCATGCCGCCGACCCGCACGCTTGCGTCAGACCCGCGCCCCGTTCCCACGTTCTGACCCTGATTGACTTCGGCGACGTGACCTGCGCCAGCGAAATATTGGCGCGCTCCGGAAACACGGGATGATTTTCGAGCAACGGCCCGAAACGTGCGAGATCGAACGCATCGACGTCGTCGACCCAGAAAATCGCGTGCGGATTGCCGACATTCACCACCGATGGCGAATGCAAGACCGGCTTGTCGATCGGACCGACCTGAAGCTCGATCGCGCGCGTGTCGCGGAACTCTTCCGCAAGCGGAATGTCCTGCCAGTCGAAACGCGGCTCACCCATATCGACAGTAATCGCCGTTTGATCGCGAACGACCGTATCGAGAATCCCAGCGCGCGTTTCGACTTTGAACCGCGGGCGTCCAAGATCCTTTGCCAAAAACCAAGCGACGCAACGCATGCCGTTACCGCAAGCCCCGGCTTCCGAACCGTCCGTATTGTAGATGCGCACCAGCGATTCCGTCCCGCGTGTTATCGGCGCGTGCAGAACCATCATTTGATCGAAATGCGATCGCTCCTCGGCCGCGATGGCGGCAACCTCTGCCGCCGTAAAAACTGTTGAGCTGCCACGCAAATCCACCACGACGATCTCGTTTCCGAGGCCGTTCATTTTAACGAAAGGAAGAGACCGGGTGCCGTTCATGCCGCCTTATATGGCGAGAACCGCACGAATTGACAATTCGCGCGACGCAGCGTGGAAATTATCCAATGAAATGGCCCGGCCGGATGTCCGCCCCCCGGAACAAAGACGGAAGCTGAGCCGTTTATCGACACTGTCCCGCCTTGCCCTGAACCTTCCGTGACCGCCCATGCCCAGCGTTTCCGTCCGACGCACGCGCCCGCGCCAGCGACCCAACCGGCTTCTCTTCCGGATCGCGTTCGCTCGGGCGCGTCCCTGCTACTGTTATGGCTGCATTTGCCTCACCAAGGAGGAACGCGCTTACGAGCGGCGCGTCTTCCGGCTTGCCAGGGCTTGGGGGCACTATCTGAACCAGGAGCGACGACGCCTGGAGCAAGAGCAACAGACGGGGTAGGCATGGCCAGGCGGCATATCCGAACATTAAAACCTGTGACCCCGGCGCACGCTTGTGAGATTTTCGAACGCAGATAGCTTGTCGCTGATCGCAAAAAAGCGCACACGTGTCCTCCCCTTGGTGGGGACTTGGCGGACAATGAAATCTTTAGCTCGCGCAGCAGCTATCGCTGGCCTCGCAGTGGCGTTTGCCGCAGGCGTGGCCGGCGATGCCTTCGCCAACGATCTGCTTTATGCGTTGAAAATCGGCGCCTTGGCCCACGACGTTCCCGATCTGTGGAGCGGGTTTCAGGTCGAGCACAACGCTGTCGACATTAACATCGAGGCGCAGTTCAACGCGGCCTGGGCTTTGCCTTGGGGCGCAATCCGTCCCGTCATCGGAGGTTCGATCAACACCCGTGGCGAGACGAGCGACGGCTATATCGATGCCCGCTGGCAAGGCGATCTGCCGTCCGGCATCTTTTTCGGACTAGGCTTGGGCGCGGCAGTGCACGATGGAGAAATTGGCGGCGTGAACTCTGATCCGGACCGGAAATGGCTTGGCTCGCGCGTCCTGTTCCACATTCCGATGGAAGTCGGCTACCACCTCGACGAACACAACGACGTCGCGGTCTATTTTGAGCACATGTCGAACGCCTACACTCAGAAATATAATGAAGGTATGGACCGCATCGGCGTGCGTTACGGATACCGCTTCTAGCGCCGGCAGAACCCCGACGCCCATTCTATCTCCTTACTCAGCCGCAATCGGCTCGTCGCTATCATCGCGCTTGTCTTCGATGCCGGGCAGTTCGAAGCCATCGATCTCTTTCAGAGCCTTGCCTGCGATGCCTTGAAGATCGCCCATCATGCCCGCAGTCGCATCAAGCACGACGGTAATCTGTGCCTCGCGCTTCGCCCAAAGCTTCTGCATTGCCTTGCGCTCTTTCTCGAGATCGGCGCGCATCTCTGTGAACTTCTCGACGATCGCTCCGACACGCCGCCGGAAATGCGGCCCTGTCAGATACTCGTAGATGAGTTCCATCTTGCTTTGCTGGCCTTCACCGGCGGTGCGCGCAGCCGAAACATCGACGAGAAACTGGCGCAGCGCGAAGGCAACCGGAACGGCGCAGCGAAAATCCGTTACCCAAACGCCATCGACCAGATCGAAAGTCTGCACATCTTTCGGTAGCGTGGTCGAAACTATGATCGATACATCGGCTTTGGCACGGCGCTGATCCTCCCGCAGCTTCGGAATCCAATCCTTTGCCCAGCCCTTCGTACGTTTCGTCTCCCACAAAATCGTGCCGCACGGCGCACCCGACAAACCCGCCACGCGCTGAACGAGGTCGCCGCCGAATTCACCCTTCGGAACCGGCTCGATGCTGTCGAACGGGAATTTCGCACGCAGCAGGTTCTCGAACTCCAACTCCAGAACCTCGCCCTGCAATTGCTGCGAGCCCTGCTCCGCCTTGCGCTTCAGGTCCTCGATCTGCTTTGCCATCGAAGCGATCTGCTCTTCCCGTTCCTTCACGCGAAGACCGAGCGCCTCCTCTGCTTCCTGCTTGGCTTTCGCCCGCTCTGCCTCGAGGCCCGCATTGATCCCCTTTTGGACGTTCAACGCCGCTTCACGCTTGGCGTCCTCAAGCTCGCGCGTCTTTTTCTCGAACTCCGCCTGCGCCTTCTGCGCCTCCGCCAGCTTCTCGTCGCGCGCCTTTAAAACGCTCCGCAACTCCGCCAATGCCTTATTCTTCTCTTCGAGATCGCTTGCCAGAAGCTGCTTCGCCTTGGCCGCCTCTTCGCCCGCAATGCGCTGACGCTCAGCGGCGAGCTTTTCCGCGACTGTGGCTTCGACGGACGCGCGCGCCTTTTCCAAGGCCCCGGCCTGATCCCGCAGCGCCGCTTCACGAGCCGCGATCTCACGATTCCTTTCCGCCGCCTCAGCCTCATACTGCTGCTTGGTCTGCGCGATCAGCGGCGCCGCCAGCGACTCCGTGAGCGGGAATTCGTGTTTGCACTTCGGGCAAGCAATGATGGTATCGGTCAACGCGAGCGTCCTTTTCGAAAAGGCCTCCAACAATCCAGGGACTTTAACCTACTGTTCGTGTTATGTCCATGATTTATTCTCATAATATTCGCGTAATCCACCTTTTTCACGTGAATCGGCCGACAGCATCCAATCCGACTCGCGCCCCGGACTTGAAGAGGACCGTCCGTTTTTCGACCAGTTCGCTGGGGATAGCGACTCTCGCGCCGCGCCCTCGTTGACTTCGCCCCCCTTTTCCCGCATACCCACTCCATTCCGACGGCCCTGATCCTCAGAGCCGCCGCCCTGCACATGGCTTTTCTCCAGGGATAGCCGGGAGGCAGGGGGGTCAACATCCGGCAGCGCGTTGCGCTCCCGGGTGCGTTTATGCTTTGCGCCTTGAACAAGGGAGAAAGGCGACGACATCACTTCGACGAGCGCAGCAAGGCAAGCGGCCAATGGCCGCCAACGCGTTGCGCCACCTCCCCCAAAGACTTCGGGCCGACGGGGAACGAAGCGACCTCGCCGCGAGCGTATAATATGTTTCAATCGCTCTCAGACCGCCTCTCAGGCGTCCTCGACAAGCTGACGCGGCGCGGCGCGCTGACGGAAAGCGACGTCGTCGAGGCGATGCGCGAGGTGCGCCGTGCGCTGCTTGAAGCCGACGTGGCGCTCGATGTCGTCAAGGACTTCACCGAGAAGGTCAAAGCCAAGGCTGTTGGTGCGGAAGTCTTGCGCTCCGTCACGCCCGGCCAGATGGTCGTCAAGATCGTCAACGACGAACTCGTCGCGATGCTCGGCTCCGACGCACAGCCGATTGACCTCCACGCCGCACCGCCAGTCGGCATTCTGATGGTCGGCCTGCAAGGCTCTGGTAAAACGACCACGACCGCCAAGATCGCTTATCGCCTGACGAACCGCGATAAGAAGAAAGTGCTGATGGCGTCGCTCGACACGCGCCGCCCGGCAGCGCAGGAACAACTGCGCGTGCTCGGCGAGCAGACGAATGTCGCGACCCTTCCCATCATCGCAGGGCAGACTCCACTGCAGATCGCGCGCCGAGCCGAAGACGCCGCCAAGCTCGGCGGTTACGACGTCATCATCTACGACACGGCCGGTCGCGTCACCGTCGACGATGAGTTGATGGATGAAGTCCGCGACGTCAAAGCCGCGATCCACCCGCATGAAACGCTTCTCGTTGCCGACTCGCTAACCGGCCAGGACGCCGTCAACACGGCCAAAGCCTTTGATGGACGCATCGGCGTCTCGGGCATCGTCCTGACGCGCGCCGATGGCGACGGCCGCGGCGGCGCAGCGCTCTCGATGCGCGCCGTCACCGGCAAGCCGATCAAGCTTATCGGCGTCGGCGAAAAATGGGATGCGCTCGAAGATTTCCATCCCGGCCGCATAGCATCCCGCATCCTCGGCATGGGCGATGTCGTCTCGCTCGTCGAAAAGGCGGCGCAGACGATCGACGTCGAGAAGGCGACGAAAATCGCCGAAAAGATGAAGAAGGGGTCGTTCGACCTCGAAGACTTATCTGACCAGCTCGCTCAGATGCAGAAGCTCGGCGGCATGGGTGGCGTGCTCGGCATGTTGCCCGGCGTCGCCAAGATCAAAGGCCAGATTAACGAAGCGGGCCTCGACAAAAGCCTGGTGCATCAGCGCGCCATCATTTCTTCGATGACACCGAAGGAACGCCGCAATCCGAAAATCCTCGATGCCAAGAGAAAGCGCCGCGTTGCAGCCGGCTCGGGCACCAAGGTCGAAGACATCAACAAACTTCTGAAAATGCACCGCCAGATGGCGGACATGATGAAAACCATGGGCCGCAACGGCGGCATGCTGAACAAATTCCTTGGCCGCACGGGCGGTGGCCCGTCCGAAGCCGAGCTTCAATCCATGCAAGCAGAACTCGCGAAGCTTGATCCGAAAGCGCTCGAACAGCTTCCGGCCGATCTCAGAGAGCAGCTGGCCCAAGGCATACAGCCGTCCGTCAAAGGCGCGGGAAGCGCGCCCCAATTGCCTCAGGGATTGGGAGGTTTGCCGGGATTGGGCGGCGGTTTGCCGAAAGGTTTGCCCGGATTGGGTGGAGGAATGCCGAAATTCCCGGGGCTACCCGGAAAGAAACGTTGATCTTTGGAAATCACATTTTTCGAACACACAGGAGAACTCAAAATGTCGGTAAAAATTCGCCTCTCGCGCGGTGGCGCCAAGAAGCGTCCTTACTATTACGTTGTCGTCGCCCACAGCACGAGCCCGCGCGATGGCCGCTACATCGAACAAATCGGTACGTTCGACCCGATGTTGAAGAAGGATGACCCCAACCGCGCGAAATTCATCGAAGAGCGCGTCAAGCACTGGCTCAGCGTGGGCGCGCAGCCGACCGATCGCGTCCTCCGCCTCCTCGACGCGAAAGGGCTCGCCAAGCGCACACCCTCGAACAACCCGAACAAAGCAAAGCCGAAAAAGAAGGCTCAAGAACGCGCCGCCGCCGCTGCGGAAAAGGCGAAAGCTGCCGAAGGCGCCCAGGGCGAAGCAGCTTAAATCGTTAACAACTGTTACAGTTTGCAAAGCCTCCCCGGCTTTCGCCAGGGAGGCTTTTGTGTTGCCGATCGCACTGGCCCAAGATTTGGAGCAAGCTGCATCCTACAGTTGAAATGATACAAGTTCGTAAGAAATGATGTGCGCCAACGGACTCTATGAAGTCGCCCTAGTGGGACAAAGAAGATCGCGCGGCCCGCGGGGCCGCGCTCTGCTGGTCTGCCAAGACGGACGTTTGTTTGGCGCAGACCCGCGTGGTCGCCTCTATCGCGGCCGACTGCGCCTTTACGCCAAGCATGCTATCAGACGTGGCTTTGTAAATGCGGTCTGCGAAACACCGCCGCGCGCCAAGGTTGCCCCCGGCATGACAACAGAAATGTTGAGCGTCGTCTCGATCGCCGGCGAAATTGACCCCCTCGCACGAACGCAGAGCACGACTGTTCTGGTCGGTCGCAAGGCGGTCAACGTCGAGATTAAGTATCTTGGCCCCTTGCTGCCCTGAACTTTAAGCGCCATCAGACCAACCATGAAAATTGATGGTGACAAGCAAAGCGTTCTTCTCGGCGAGATCAGCGGCGTCCACGGCATTCGCGGCGACGTCCTGATCCGCACCTATACGGGAACGCCCGAAGCGATCGCGGACTATGGTCCGCTGTCCGATATAGCCGGCGAGAAAACTTTCACGATAAAAGTTGTCCGCACGACGGACAAAGGCGTCGTCGCACGCATCGACGGCGTAAATGACCGCACGGCTGGCGAAGCCTTACGCGGCACGAAACTGTATGTTGCGCGCAGCAAGCTTCCCGAAACAGAAGCCGCAGAATTTTACCACACCGATCTCATTGGAATGAAGGCCGTGGCGGAAGACGACACGCCGATCGGCAAGATCATCGCCGTGCAAAATTTCGGCGCGGGCGACTTGCTCGAATTGGAGCCGGCAACCGGCGGCGCAACAGAGTTCATTCCTTTTGACGATCGGTGGGTGCCGCGCGTCGATCTCGACGCAGGCGTCATCGTCGTCAACCGTCCCGAACCGAGCACCGAGACGGACGATGGCGAACCGAAAGAAGACTAAACCGGACAACCGCGCGCGAGCTTGGGCAAGTCGCCCGTCACGCCTGCGGCTTCTGCGATAATCAAACTTTTCGCCCCTCCGACCCGATCGAGAAGGCCCAGCGCCGCGCCGCGTCCGGCGCGCAGCAGGCTATTGTCGATACCGAAGATGCGATTAAGTCCGTCATAGAGAGACGCGGACATAAAGGAATCGAACCGCCGCCACTGTTGATAGCGTTCGAGATGAACGCCTGCGCCCAGGTCCAAACCGAGTCGCGCCGCGTCAGCCACGGTTTCGACAAGCGCGGCAGCATCCCGCAAAGCCAGATTGACGCCCTGCCCCGCAATCGGATGCACGCCATGCGCAGCGTCACCAATGAGCGCAAATCGATGCGCGATAAGCTGACGAGGCATGACGATATCGAGCGGCCAAGATTGTGGGCGACCGATAAGCGAAAGGTTGCCGAACCGGCCGCCGACCCGCAAATCGAGTTCGGCGAGAAAGCCAGCGTCGTCGAGTGCCATGACGCGGCGCGCTTCATCTTTGTTCGCACTCCACGTGATACATGCGCGATTGTCTTTAAGGGGAAGGATCGCAAACGGTCCGCCAGGAAGGAAATGCTGAATGGCGACACCGTGATGCGGCGCGCTGAATGCAACAGTCGCGACGATTCCGGTCTGACCATAGGCCCAGCCGACGGTTTTGATCCCAGCAGCGTCGCGCAGCTTCGAATGACGGCCGTCGGCCGCGATGCAGAGTGGCGCGCGAATGATTTCTCCGCCGCGAAGCGTGATTTCGGCCGCAGGTGCAGTGAGCGCCAACGCGTCGGCCTCTGCCGGGGCAATCCATGTCACCGAAGACTCAGTCTTGATCGACTCATAAAGCGCCGCACTCAATACACGCGCAGGCACCATAAATGCTGCGGGCTTGCCGTCGGGCGTTACCGCGTCATAGGTCACACGCGTTGGCCGGATGCCATCGGACAAAGCCGAATCCGAAATCTCGACGGACGACATAACCTGCGCCGCCGGCGCGATAGCTTCCCACACACCGAGACATTCGAGCACAGTTTTCGCCCCCGCCCAGATTGCGAAGGCGCGTCCATCCGAAGTTGCTGGTCCGCGCGACCGATCGATAATGGCAATCCGCAGGCCCGGTCCCAACGCCTGCAGCAAACCGCGAACAACTGCCAATCCGGCAAAACTCCCGCCAGCGACGATTATATCGAAAGAGCGGTTTGAAGGCTGAGTTGCAGACACGTGGGATGACCTCGACCCGGTTTTCAAGCTATGGGTGCGAGCTTAAGCCGTCTGGCAGTCGTTGTCTTCGACGGCCCGCCTGTCCCAATTTCTGAGAACTTTCCTCCATGCCAGCTCAACCGGAAGGCTCCTCTGCCCTTCAAAATCTGATCGCGACGCTCAACCTGGAGCCGCTGGAAGACAACCTGTTCCGTGGGCCGCGCTCAAATGAAGGCTGGCAGCGTGTCTACGGCGGCCTCGTTCTTGGCCAGTCGCTCGTTGCGGCAGCGTTAACGGTGGACCCGAACCGTCCGATTCACTCGCTACATGGCTATTTCTTGCTGGCAGGCGATCCCGAACGCGAGATCGTTTATGATGTCGAGCGCATCCGCGACGGCGGCAGCTTCACGACACGCCGTGTTCGCGCCATCCAGCATGGCCGCGCGATTTTTTCGATGAGTGCGTCCTTTCATAAAGCGGAAGACGGTTACGAGCACCAATCGACGATGCCGGAGGTTCCACCCCCCGAAGCACTGCCGAGCGCCAAAGAGCTGATGAGCGGCGTGATGGCGAACCTGCCGGAAAACATGCGCGGATATTGGCGCCGCGAACACCCGATCGACGTCCGTATTGTCGATGCGTCCCGCTATGCCAGCCGCGAGCCGCAACCTCCTGCACAGGCCATTTGGCTCCGGGCGAATGGTACGCTGCCCGACAGCCCGTATCTGCATCAGGCTGTCCTCGCCTATGCCTCCGATTTTACCCTCCTCGACACGGCGTTGATCGCGCACGGCAAGCTGCTTTTCGATCAAGACATCCAGCTCGCCAGCCTCGACCACGCCATGTGGTTCCACCGGCCATTCCGGGCCGACGACTGGCTTTTGTATGTCCAGGACAGTCCGAGCGCCTCAAGGGCGCGCGCTTACTGCCGCGGTGCCATTTTCGATCGTAGGGGTGGCCTTGTCGCGTCAACGGTCCAAGAAGGACTCATGCGGCCACGCGAAACGGCCTTTCCGATTAAATAATAGGCACGAACAAACAATTGCATATATTTTGTGCTCGATATCTGAGCGCGATGCCGCGCTCATAATCGCCGACGTCAATTTTCCATAGCCTAATCAATAGCCTGAGCAATCGAAAACGAGTTGGCACGTCTCTTGACTCCCTTGCGAACGTCTTCGCGGCAACAGCCGGCGAGAAGGTTCGTCAAACATCCGGTTGCGGCCGGTCAGGAAAGGAGGGGGCGTGTCCATGAAGCTCATTACAGCTGTGATCAAGCCGTTCAAGCTCGAGGAGGTACGCTCGGCGCTGACTGACCTCGGGCTGCAGGGCATGACCGTAACCGAGGTCAAAGGCTACGGCCGCCAAAAAGGCCACACGGAAATTTACCG
>NZ_DASZTY010000032.1:0-1849 GCF_035548195.1 Hyphomicrobium sp. | reverse complement strand
TCTTGGGCCCAACACCGGCCTCGGCCACAACTCCGTCGTCTTCATGATCGAAAGCCAGGCGCGCTTTGCGCTCGCCTGCCTGAAATGGCTGTGGAGCGGCGCGGGCGCGGTGGAAGTGAAGAAGGACGTGCAGGACGCCTTCAACGCCGACATTCAGGAGCGCATGAAGGGCACGGTGTGGATGAGCGGCTGCAAGAGCTGGTACCTCAATCCCAACGGCACCAATTCCACCATCTGGCCCGACTTCACCGTGACCTATTGGTGGAAGACACACGCGGCGAAGAAGCGCGATTTCGAAACTGCGGGTATGCGCACCGCTGCGCCGGCGCGTTAAACCCGCTGCAACCGGCTTTGCCGTCGAGCATCCAATCGATTTTCCAGCCTGATCGACCGTAAATTCATGCAGCGATCAAGCCGGCGCCGTATTGAGATGAGGAAACGGTTTGGGGGGTACCGGTTTGTTCAGAAAGCTGCAAAGCTCGGACCAGCCTTCCCCGTCGGCGATATTGAGTTTGAGCAATCTCCCGGAATCTGAGCCGAAGAACCTCGTCACCCGCTCATCGAACGCGCGATATGCCTCAGAGACCTGGTCCGTGGCCGCATATAGCGCAAACTCAATTTCGCATTCCTGAAACGGTCGTGCCGCAAAGGATTTGCGGAATGAATTCATGTCGCCGGCCCAACTTACGCGCCGGTGATGACGCCAGAACGACCTTTCCCAATCGTCGATGCTCCGGACCGTAAGGACAAATTTCGACTCCGGATACAGATAAAATAGCTTCTCAAACTCCGGAGAAACGCAACAGTCGCAACACGCCCCGAACATATAAAAATCTGGACTCGATAGAACTTGATGCGTCAGTGGATTGGTCCAGTGAGCGGAATCCAGACCCAGTTCGGTCAGTGCCGCATGGAGCGATGTAGTGCCTGTCCGGGAAAGTCCGATGCCGAATACTTTCTGTTCAGCGAACACTTCTTCGCGTTGTCTGCCAAGTCGATTGCGTACGGCTTTCAGATACACAAACTTTTTGGATGAATTCAAGCCCTTTTCCAGCTCGTCGAACCTGCGAACGAATTCCAAATTTCGTTCCATTGCGAGAAGTAGGCCTAGTTCTAATTCATACAGTTGCAGCGCCTGCCTAGCGGGTATGCTCTCGAAGACTTTATGAAGCCGCTGAAGGAGTCCATTCCAAACCGTTCCGCGGGCGGCGCGCTCGATCAGCCGCGGCACGTGGATGAAACTGGTGATCAGGTCAGTTGGCGTTGCAAATTCCCATGTGATGCGATGAAAGAGTCGCCGGGCTTCCGGCCAAGCATGCAATTCGACAAGAAATCTCAATATGGCGGCCCGAATATTCTCATCCTCGATCGAACATTCGCGCACGATCCGGGCGGCCAATTGTCTTCGGGGAGTCTCACTATCGATGAGCTTGCGGCACGCATCGATCTCTGCGCGAATTTCCTGAATCTGGACGGGTAATGATGGCGCTGTATTTGTCGGCATGCTCGATGTTGTATCAGCCGACCGTGAGCTGAGGTACTCCGGGTTGGCCGAAAACCTTCGTTGATCGCCCGGAAGGCCTTGTTGCTGATCGTCGCCGGTTCGCCCTCGATCGCGCCTTGCGCCGCCAGCACGCGCACATAATCGGTCACGGCGCGGCGCGTCGTCTGCTATCGCATCTTGCGGAGCACGACGATCTTGCCCTCGGCGTCGATTCTTTCGTAGTCGCCGGAGGCGATCAGCCGCGCGATCGCCTTGGCCGGGCCGATCTTCTCGTCCTTGGCGTCGTCGAAGGCCACGATCCCGCCTGCGATCGCGTGCGGCGCCCAGGCCTCGACATCCGCCTGC
>NZ_DASZTY010000031.1:0-17221 GCF_035548195.1 Hyphomicrobium sp. | reverse complement strand
CTTGGCGGAAAAGCCACCCCACATCATTCTTATTCATCAGGAAAGTGCCGTCCCACCATCTTATTTTCCGCAACTCGATTACGATCATGCGCTCGACCCGTTCTTCAAGTCATTCGACGGGCGCCTGCATAAGCTGCGCGTCGAGACATATGGCGGCGCGTCCTGGCTGACAGAATTTTCGGTTATGACGGGTGTTTCGACCTATTCGTTCGGCGGCATGCGGACGTTCGTCGAATCCCTGATGCGCGGAAAGATTCACGATGCCGTGCCGCAGGTGCTGGCGCGCTGCGGCTATCGCAACAGCCTCTTCTATCCGGTGCCGAAAGATTTCGTCGCGAGCGGACGTTTCTACTCGACGATCGGTCTGCCGGATATTTTCGATTATCGGGCGCAAGGCGCAAAGCGCTTCAATGAGCGCGACCGCTTCTATTATTCAAACGTGCTCGACAATATCGGAAAGCATCTCGCGCATTCGGGCGGACCGCTCTTTACGTTCGTCGTTACGTCGGCGACTCATCTTCCTTATACAAATACGTACGAGCCAAGCGTAAACGTTAAGGGCGGCGGTCCCGGAACCGATCCGGAAATGAGCGAATACCTGCGCCGTCTCGGCATGGCGCATATGGATTATGATGAATTTCGGGTGTCGCTCGCGAAGCGGTTTCCGAACGAGCGATTTTTGATCGTTCAATACGGCGATCATCAGCCGATCGCGACGCGCACTCTATTGGGCTTCAAAAAGAGCTATGCAGCGGAGGATATTCAGCTGACGCCCGATAATCCCGGCCTACTGACCTACTATTCGGTCGATGGCGTTAATTATGAGCCTCCGCCGCTGCCTGAGGAAGATGTCGTCGAGGTTCCATACCTCGCTGCGCTCCTGCTAAAAGAAGCCAAGCTGCCGCTGCCCGAATCCTATCAGACGCGCCTCAATCTCCTCAGTTTGTGCCAGGGGCGCTATTATACCTGCTCGAAATCGAAGAAAATTCTGGCCTTTCAACGCCGCTTGATGGATTCAGGCCTGATCGATGCGCAGTGACGTTTGATTTCCGGCCTGTAGGCTGCGACCGTTGCCAAGATTTTGACCTTGACGAAATACCATCCGCTTCGACGACTGTGGCGAACTATCGAGCATTGAATGACGACTAAAACCACTCGCGCCGCCTGCGGAATTCGCGTCGTAGCAAGTACGCTTGGAACCCGCGAAGCCGTGGCCGCAGCCCGCACCGAACTCGCGGGCGAAATCCTCCAGCATATTATAGTCTTTTTCTCGACGGAGCACGATCCCAGCGTACTGCTTAGCGCTCTCAAACAAAACTTTCCCGAGACGCATGTTTCCGGTTGCAGCACATCGGGCGAGATCGGTCCGCTCGGTATGATGCAGGGCGGCATCGTCTTCATCGCGTTTCCGGAGGCGGGCTTCCGCTTGATGAGTGAGGTCATTCCGGAAATTGATAAAGTCGGCGTCGAACGCGCGTCGGAGATCGCGCGCCGGCTGCGCATTCAGATGATCGGCGGCGTTAGCCGTTTTGCAAAGGAGCACATCTTCGCGCTGGTTCTCGTTGACGGCCTGTCAAACGCCGAGGAGGCGCTGATTGCGGCTCTCGACCTTTCTCTCGACGGCATCGAGTTGATTGGTGGATCGGCGGGAGACGGTCTTCAGTTCCAGGACACTGTGCTGATCCATCGCGGAAATATCATCCGCGGCGGCGCGATATTGTTCGTGATCGAAACTACAATGCCCATCCGCATTTTCAAAACGCAAAACTTCGAACCGACGCCCGTCAAGCTCGTCGTTACGGCTGCCGATGTCGAAAAGCGCATCGTCTATGAGCTCAACGCGGAGCCGGCGGCGAGAGAGTATGCCGCGGCGATCGGGCTCAACCTTGAAGATCTCGGACCGTACAGCTTCGCCTCTTATCCGCTCGTCGTCAAAATCGGAGGTAACTATTATTGCCGCTGCATTCGGACAGTGAATCCCGACGGCAGTCTCTCGTTCTTTTGTGCCATCGACGAAGGTCTGGTTTTCACCGTAGCGCGACCGCGTGATATGTTGCGTACAACGCTGGAGACGCTCGAAGCCATCGATGCATCTCTCGGCGGTACAGACTTCATTTTGGGTTTTGACTGCATTCTGCGCCGCCTAGATGCGGAGAGCCGGCAGGTACGGCACAAGGTCGAGGAGATCTATCAACGTTTCGGGGTTGCGGGGTTTCATACCTATGGCGAGCAATTCAACGCCATGCATCTCAACCAGACGCTGACTGGCATCGCTTTCGCAACAACAATTGATAGTCCGAAGGAATTATGACCGACAATCTGCCGCCCGACCGATTGGCGCAGAACCCATCCGACCTCGGACGGGCCGTCGACAAGCTGCGCAAAATCAACGAAGCGCTGATGAAGCGCGTCGAGCGATCGATGGACCAGCAGGCGAATGCCTTCTCGCTCTTTCAAACCGCTATCAATCAGGAAACGCAGATCCGGATCAGGACGGAGGAATTAAACAACGCCCTGACGAAGCTCGCGCAAGCCAATGTCGAGTTGAGCGAGGCGCGCGATACGGCGGAGCGATCGAACGTTTTCAAAACGCGTTTCTTCACGGCGGTCGGCCACGATCTCTTGCAGCCATTGCATGCTGCCCGTCTTACCCTTTCCGAGTTGATGGACGTCCAGACTGAACCCGATCAACGGGTTCTGGCGCACAATATTTCCAGCGCACTCGTGACTATTGAAGAACTCCTGACGAGCATCCTCGATATTTCGAAGCTTGAAGCGGGTGTTTTCGTGCCGAACGTTCAACCCGTTGCGCTTGGCGCGATCTTTGAGCAATTAGCGTGCAATATCGAGCCGCTCACTCGGCGCAAGGCTCTGGATTTCCGATGGCGGCCGACGTCTCTCGGCGTGCGTTCCGATCCTTTGATGCTAAGGCGCATTGTGCAAAATCTTCTCGCCAACGCTGCGCACTATACGGAATCAGGTGCGATCCTGCTGGCGGCGCGTCGGCGCGGAGCGTTCGTTGCAATCGAGGTGTGGGACACGGGCCCCGGAATAGCTCCGCAGGAGCGGGATCGGATATTTGAAGAATTTCAGCGCGGGTCCGCCTCGGAACGCTCGGGTGGCGCGGGATTTGGCCTCGGCCTCGCCATCGTCCGGCGCATGGTGGAGTCTCTCGGGCATGAACTGGAACTCGATTCTCGTGTTGGCCTCGGATCACGCTTTCGCGTGATGGCTCCGTACGCAGCGCCTTCGGCGAAAACAGAACCAACAACCGCTATGCCTCACGCAGAAAGCGGCAATCTTCTCGCTCGTCCCCTTGTCGTCATCGACAACGATCTGAGCGTCCTCGGCGCGATGCAGACACTGCTTTCACGCTGGGGGGCGGACGTACGGCTTGCGCGCGATCTTGACGACATCGGTGAAATTCTTTCCGACGGAACCTTTTCTCCAGCGATCATCCTTGCCGATTATCATCTCGACGGCAGCGTTGTCGGAGTGGATGCCGTTGCGCGTATCCGGCAGACGCTCGGCCGGTTCATTCCGGCAATCCTGATTACTGCGGATCGTGGTGAAGCGACGGCTGCGGCCGCACGCGATTTCAAATGCGAGCTACTCTACAAGCCGGTTCGCCCGGCTGAGCTGCGCGCCCTGATGCAGCATATGCTGGCGTGACGTTAAATTTTTCCGTCAGACTCTCCGAGAACAGCTTCAAAATCTATCTTCTGCGCCTCGATGACGGCCTGGGTGCGCGATGAGACATTCAGTTTACGCAATATTTCGGAGACGTGCGCCTTGACCGTGGTTTCCTCGATCTGAAGCTCGTGGGCGATCTGCTTATTGAGCAGGCCCTGGCGCAACATGCGCAGGACGCTCAACTGCTTCGGCGTCAGCATTTTAAGACGCTGCACCAGGTCGGCATGACCTTCGGACGCCGGCGGAGCTTCAGGCGGACTATAGCCTTTCGGGAGCGTGACCGAACCGTCCATTACCGTTTTCAGCGCCGCTGCGATTTCGGACCGATCGGCCGACTTGGAAACAAATCCAGCCGCTCCGTAGCGCATCACGTCCTGCACGATGCGGGGATCTTCAAGCGCCGAGACTACGATAATCGGGAGGCTGGGATGCAGCTTTCGGAGTTCAAGCAGCCCATCGAAGCCGCGTGTGCCGGGCAATGCAAGGTCGAGCAGTACGATGTCGAACGGCGTTTTACTATCGAGGACGTTCTTAGCCGCCTCGATGGAGATTGCCTCGCGCGTCTCGGTGCCGGGAAACGCGCCAACGATGGCCCGTTGCAAGGCTTCCACAAAGAGCGGGTGATCGTCGACGATCAGGATACGTGCCGGTACGGCCAAACTTCACCTCCAGATGGCGAGGCCCCGCTACTTAGGCGGCGCCCGCCAGATCAGCCGCGTCGCGGCCGCTCATCTCACGTCAGATAAGCTTGTGATTGCAAGCTGCCCTAAATTCGACTTTGGTCTAAGGCCGGTCCGGCCACGCAACGAGACACCGATCCTCCTCAGACTTATAGTCGTGCATCGGCTTTATAGTGGAATGCTAATTCATTGGCACTCGTGGTGTTCGCGGTGCCGATGCTGCACGATGTTGCGTTAACGCCGGCGACGACCGCGGCTTTGCCGTTGCCACCCTTGTAGATAAAGCCGGAAGCACCGGTGGTATCGTAGGCCGTGACCGCCGGTGCGATGCGCATTCGTACCGGATAGAGGACCGGGATGGAAAAGCTTCCCGTTCCGGCGCTCGGGTTGACGAAGTCGATAAGGCCGACGCTCGTGGCTGAGCCGGGCGGCGTGCCGATTTCGTAACTCTGGCAGTAATATCTTTGGCATGCGCGCAAATCGTCGTCGAGCGCGGGCGGATCGAACACGGCAGGTCCGCTGGCTCCGATCCCAAACCATACGTTACCGAGATCGAGCGTAACGTTTTTCGCCTGTGCCGAGTCGGTCCATACGAAGAGCAGAATATTATTCATCGATGACGGAACGGTGCCCGAGACGTCGATCTTGGCGAGCGTATCGGCGCTGAGCGCCGTCGATCCCGTGGCAACGACCGAAAGATTCGATTCTTTGAAGAATTGGCCTGTCGTGAAGGTCGTGTTCGTCCAGCTATTGACGACGTCCAGCGTCAGACTATCGGTGGTTCCCGTCCACGCGATGATTGCATAGCGGAGCGTCGTAGCAACGGATAAGCGGGCGATGAACTGCAATGCGACTGTCTTGTTGCGCAAGTCTCGGACCATTGCGGCCTCAAGCGGTTGCAGCCAGCCCATGCGCTGCGCCGATGCGTTCGCCTGCGTCATCCGCATTATCGTCGGGAGGCCGTCGGCGATATCCGAGAGCCTAGAGGGCGTTACGGCATTCGATTGCGTCAGCGCAACCCACTGATCGAAACCGGTGTAGCTGCCGTCGGTCGCCGATAGCGGTCCGGTTTGAGCTATCGCTCCGCATGGGTTTATGACGCGATTGCGATAGCTTGAGAGGCTGCCGCCACTCGGAAAATCGACGCGGCCCGTAGCGCGGTCGATTCTGATGCCATCGTACCATGTCGCGCCATCGGGGCTGACTTTGAAGTGGAAATCGTCGTCTCCTGCAAGACCGATCTCCGCGCGGCCTGAGAAGCCGTTTTGGAACAAGAACGATGCCGTGTCCGAGGCGCTGTTCTTATTGACCTTGACTTGATGGCCGTTGCCTTCGTGATTGAAGAGTGACGCAGGACTTGAAACGGCGAGACGGTTTGTCGTATCGGCTGTGGAATTGATGCCAAGCGTCTCAGGATCAAGCGGCGTGTAACGCGCGTCGCCGCGCGCATCCGTGTGATATTGAAGATGGTCGTCGTCGGCGAGCCCCGTCAGCATGCCGTGGTCGGTCACGCCACCGCCCCCGCCGCCGCTCGGTAGCGCCGACCATGATCCGGAGGCGTAAATCACCTGCGAATTTTCGCTTGTCACCCAGGCGCGCCAGCCGTCCCTTGGTGTGTAGAATATCCAGGCGCCGTCCTGGTAGGCCGCGATTTTATCGCTTTGATCCGACCAATCGCCTGTTGCTCCCGAAGCCACGATATATCGGCCACCTTCGTCAGGGTCGTCCGGCGGCGCGGTTAATGAACGACTCGCGACGGAAAGTTGCACGAGACAGTCGAGCGCACGGATAGCCTCGTTGTGCGTCACATGCTTCTGCGCCTGGGCAGCGAGGATATAGGGCAGGGCGAGGTTTGGCGTATCTGTCATCAGCAGCACAAGGTCCCAAGAAAATCCTCCCGGGTTTAAAGATAAGGCCGCCAAAGAGACCGAGGATAACTTTTTTCTCGGAACGTGGCTCGCCCTCGGCCGATAACATAGCGCTCAATTGACAGGGCGGTCGGAGCGGCTAAACCGCAGCAGGCAAGAGGATGCAACGCATGAAATTTCTGGTGACCGGCGCCGCGGGATTTATTGGATTTCATACTGCCGCCCGTCTTCTTGATCGCGGCGATACGGTTATCGGCATCGATAACGTCAACAGCTATTACGATCCGAAGCTGAAAGAAGCGCGCCTCGCAAAGCTTCAGGGGCGCAACGCTTTTAACTTCATTCACCAGGATATCGCCAATGTCGAGGCAATGCGAAAGCTTTTCGAGGCTGAGCGACCCGACAAAGTGATTCATCTCGCCGCTCAGGCTGGCGTACGTTATGGCCAGGAGAATCCTAACTCATATATTCAGTCGAATATCGTCGGCACACAGAACATCCTGGAAGGTTGCAGACACACGAACGTCCAACATCTTGTGATGGCATCATCAAGCTCGGTCTATGGCGCCAATACCGCTATGCCATTCAGCGAGCATGACAATGTCGATCATCCGCTGAGCCTTTACGCCGCAACAAAAAAGGCAAACGAACTGGCAGCGCACGCCTACGCTCATCTCTACCGTATTCCAGTTACGGCATTGCGTTTCTTCACGGTCTACGGACCGTGGGGCCGTCCGGATATGGCGCTTTTCAAATTTACTCGACAGATTTTAGCGGGGGAACCGATCGAGGTTTACAACAACGGCCATCATGCGCGCGACTTCACCTACATCGACGATATCGTCGAGGGCGTGTTGCGCACCGCCGACAAAATCGCGGAGCCCAATCCAGCTTGGACGGGAGACAAGCCAGATCCGGCGACATCGACCGCCCCTTACCGGCTTTACAACATCGGAAACAACAATCCCGTGGCGCTGATGGACTTCATTGCGGCGATTGAGAAAGCCGTCGGGCGTGAGGCGAAAAAGATCTTTCTGCCGCTGCAGCCGGGCGACGTCGAGAAGACTTACGCTGACATTGATGAGCTCGTGCAAGACGTCGGCTTCAGGCCGGCGACGCCGCTCGACGAAGGCATCGCACGTTTCGTTTCCTGGTATCGATCATACTATAGCTGATGCTTTTGCGAATTATTTGCCGCGCGGTTTCGCCCGCGCGGTGGGCATTGCGTTCGCAGGATCGTCCGGCCAAATGTGCTTCGGATACTGGCCGCGCATATCGGCTTTGACCGCACTCCACGACCCGGCCCAAAATCCTGGCAGATCGCGCGTGATTTGAATCGGTCGATGCGCGGGCGACAGAAGATAGAGCGTCAGAGGCAGGCGGCCTCGCGCGACGGCCGGATGCTCCTTCAAGCCGAACAATTCCTGAACGCGAATATGAAGAGCCGGGGCACCGGCGCCCTCGTAATCGAGCGCGTGCCGATTTCCGGTCGGCGCCTCGAAATGGGTAGGAGCTTCCGCATCGAGACGTTGACGCATCGGCCACGTTAAGAGCGACGACAACGCTTGATCGAGGAGCCCCGCGTCGATATCCGCAATGCGCGTCTTTCCCGAAAGATACGGAAGAAGCCATTGCGAAATGCTTGCCGATAGAGCTGCGTCGGAAAGGTCCGGCCAAGATTCGTCGTTGCCGCGCAGGAAACCGATGCGGCTTCGCAGTTGAAGCTGCGCCTTGGACCACGGCAGAATTTCAACGCCAACTTCCGCAATACCTTTTGCGAGAATGGCCGAAGCATCCTCGTCGGCGCGAACGGGGCGAGAGTCGCATCTTAGCTCGATCGCGCCGAGGCGGCGGACAGAGCGCGCTTTGACAGAGAGCGAAGATGGGTCAAATACAATCTCATCCTTTGCCTCGATGCGGTCGGCTGCGATCGTCGATATCTGAAGTTCGTCCACTGCGGCCGCAAGCATGATCCGCGTCGCGGCGGCGCGGCCTTGCAATTCGGCAACCGCGAGATACGGCGCGGCAGCGAGCGCATGTGCCGTATCGAGCAATCCGGCCCGTCCGTTTGCCAAAAGGAAGCTGCCGCGCTTGCCGCGATTTTTTGCGATCCGATCTGGATAGGCCATCGCCAACAATGCGGCTGGCGAAAGCGTTTCTTGCGTCGCGCGCGATTGTGCTGCGCGCGCCCATTGCCGCGCGAGAGCGCGCATGTCTTCGGCTCGGCGCGAGCGATCGCGGCGGAAATTTTCGAGGCGCGTAGCGAGATCTATGTCATTGCCGCCGATACCGCGTTCAACGAGGATGGCAGCAAGCTCTGCCGCTTCCAACGCCGCGCCTTTGTCTCCGGCCTTCAACAGCATACGTGCCAATCGCGGAGGCAGCGGTAACGCTCGGAGACAACGACCTTCCGGCGTGATGTTTCCGCTCTCGTCCAGCGCACCGACGGCCTGTAACCCGGATCGGGCTGCAGCGAGCGCACCCTCGCTGGGCGGGTCGAGCCATGCGAGCGTGGCCGGATCGTTGGTGCCCCATTCGGCGCAATCGAGCAGCAGTCCCGACAAATCAGCGGAACGGATTTCGGGGTCGGCGAAGGGCAGGAGACCTTGCGTTTCGGGTTCATCCCAAAGCCGATAGCAAATGCCGGGCTCCGTTCGTCCGGCCCGGCCGCGACGCTGATCGGCCGATGCGCGCGAGACGCGCACGGTTTCAAGGCGCGTCACGCCGATGTCGGGTTCAAAACGCGGCACGCGTGCCAAGCCGCTGTCGATCACGACGCGCACACCTTCGATAGTGAGAGAGGTTTCGGCGATGGACGTCGCAAGAACGATTTTTTGTTTTCCGGGCTTTGCCGGAGAGATGGCACGATCCTGCGCGGCGGGGTCGAGCGCACCGTAAAGCGGGACGACTTCGGCATCGCTGGGAGATATTCTGTCGCGCAGGCGTTCGGCCGTCCGCAGTATCTCGCCCTGTCCCGGCAGGAAGACGAGCATGGAACCCTTATCGTGCTTGAATGCACGCGCTACGGCATCGACGATATCGTCCTCGACGCGCTGCGCGCGTCTGCTGATGTAGCGCGTTTCTATGGGGAAGGTTCGGCCTTCGCTCGAAATGATCGGCGCCTCGCCCAGAAGCTTCGAAACCCGCGCGGCTTCGAGCGTTGCCGACATGATGAGAATTCTGAGGTCGGGGCGCAGCGCCGCCCGCGCGTCAAGTGCCAACGCGAGCCCCAGATCTGCGTCGAGCGAGCGTTCGTGGAATTCGTCGAAAAGAACGCCTGCAACGCCAATCAATTCCGGATTGTCGAGGATCATACGGGTGAAGACACCTTCGGTCACGACCTCGATTGCGACGCGCGCGCTCGTTTTCGATGACAGTCGTGCGCGGAGGCCTATGTCGTCGCCTAAGCGGGTGCCGAGCGTGCTCGCCATGCGTTCGGCCGCGGCGCGAGCCGCGATCCGCCGCGGTTCAAGAACGATGATCTTGCCGCCGTCGCGCCATGTTTCGTTCAGAAGCGCAAGCGGAACGCGTGTCGTCTTGCCGGCGCCGGGCGCGGCGACGAGAACCGCCGTCCCGTGCGCGCTCAAGGCGCTGCGGACATCGTCGAGTACGGCGTCAATCGGCAGCGGTTCGGAAAATTTGGGATCGTTCATTAGCCTGTCGCAGACGGAGAGCGATCTGATTTCAAGCCGTTTCGGCCGCCTTGCGAATTGCCGAGATGTTTGTTGCGTAGCTTTGTTGCGTGCCGCCCTTGAAGACGGCGGACCCGGCAACAAGAATATCCGCGCCGGCCTTTACGACCAGCGGTGCGGTTTCGGGGGTAATACCGCCGTCGACTTCGATATGGATCGGGCGCGCGCCGATGAGCGCCTTAACGCGGCGCACTTTCTCAATGACGGAGGGAATGAACGACTGACCTCCGAAGCCCGGATTAACGGTCATCAGCAGCACAAGGTCGATTCGATCCAAAATGTGCTCGATGACACCTTCCGGAGTTGACGGGTTGAGGGAGACGCCTGCTTTCTTTCCGAGTGCTCGAATGGCTTGCAGAGAGCGGTCGAGATGTGGACCGGCCTCGGCGTGCACGGTGATGATATCGGACCCGGCTGCCGCGAAATCCGCGAGATAGGGATCGGCTGGCGCGATCATAAGATGCACGTCGAAGATCTTCTTCGACGCGCCGCGTACGGACTTAATAACCGGCGCGCCGAACGTGATGTTGGGAACGAAATGCCCATCCATGACGTCGCAGTGAATCCAATCGGCGCCTGCGGCATCGACCGCGCGGATTTCGTCGGCGAGCTTGCCGAAGTCGGCGGATAAAATGGAGGGTGCGATCAGTACTGGGTGCGTCACGGACAACCTTTCAATCTCGGTTTCTCGGTATCGTCATAAGACGCGCCGGCGGCGTTCGACGAGTTGCAGAATAAGCGGCGTTAAAATGAGCTGCATCGCAAGGTCGAGCTTGCTGCCGGGAATAACGATCGAGTTGGCACGCGACATAAAGCTGTCGTGGATCATCGACAAGAGGTAGGCGAAGTCAATGCCGCGCGGTTCCTTGAACCGGATGATGACCATCGACTCGTCCGGCGTCGGAATCCAGCGTGCGATGAACGGGTTGGAGGTATCGACCGTTGGAATTCGCTGGAAGTTTATGTCCGTCTGCGTGAATTGCGGGCAGATATATTGCACGTAATCCGGCATGCGTCGCAGGATAGCCTGCGTAACTTCTTCGGTGGTGTAGCCCCGCTCGGTACGGTCGCGCTGGATTTTCTGTATCCATTCGAGGTTGATGACGGGCACGACGCCGATCTTAAGGTCGGCGTATTTTGCCACGTCGACCGTATCGGTTTTGATCGCGCCGTGCAGTCCCTCGTAAAGCAGCAGATCGGTGTCCGGCTCGATTTCCTCCCAGGGCGTGAAGGTCCCGATCGCAGCGCCCGTCGCGCGCTGCTCCTCGGCGTCGTGGATGTAGAGGCGCGTCAAGCCTTTGCCGTTTTCGCTATAGGTCTTGAACAGCTGCTCAAGCTCTTCGATGAGATTTGCCTCGATGCCGAAGTGGCTGAAGTTGTGATTGCCGCGCTTCTCCGCCTCGTGCATCGCTTTTTCCATATCGCAGCGATCGTAGCGGTGAAAGGCGTCGCCCTGCACGAATGCGGCCTTTACGTGCTCGCGGCGGAAGATCGTCTCGAATGTCTGACGTACCGACGACGTGCCAGCGCCTGAGGATCCGGTGACGGAAATGATGGGGTGCTTGATGGACATCGATTTTGCTCAGTTGTTCATTGCGCGGCGTAGGATCTGGCAGTCATGGCAGCGCCCGGAACAGGCCGCGACGGCCGAAGAGCGGTGAGCGATCGCCCTTGAATTCTTGGCCGCTATAAATGCGCATGACCCTATCGACCTCGTTGCGTGACCCGCAAATCAACGGCGTTTTCTGATGCAGGGCCGCCGGTATGACGTCGAGCACGCGCTCTCGCCCTGTCGTTGCGCGCCCACCCGCCTGTTCGATCAGCCAGCTGATTGGATTGGCTTCGTAGATGAGCCGGATGCGGCCCTGATGGAAACCTTTCCGGCGATCGCCAGGATAAAGGTAAATGCCGCCGCGCGTCAGAATTCTGTAGATGTCGGCAACGGGGGAACCGGTCCAGCGCATATTGAAATCACGCCCCCGCGGGCCGTTGGCACCATTCTCACAGTCGTGAACGTAGATTCTGATGGGATCGTCCCAGTGGCGTGCGTTCGACGAATTAATAGCGTATTCGTCGGTTTCGGGCGGCATCGAAAGATTCCGAGCCGTCATGCGATACGTCTTCTCCTCGCGGTTAAGCGTGAACACATGCGTGCCGACCCCGACGGTCAACACCAAAACGGTTTGAGGACCGTAGACGACGAAACCTGCGGCAAGCTGATGCGAGCCCGGACGAAGAAACGCCGCTTCTCCGATGGATGTCGGATGGCGCGGCAGAACGGAAAAGATCGTACCGAATGAAACGTTGGCATCGACGTTCGAGGAACCGTCCAATGGATCAGTCGCGACAAGAAGGGGCTCCCGGTCGCGAATGGTGATCGGCTTTTCCGCTTCTTCCGAGGCGAGCGCCGCGACCGGAGACGATTTCAGCGCAGCGGCAATCATATCGTTCGTTAGCAGATCGATTTCCTTCTGCTCATCGAACTCACCGGCGCGCGATACGACACGTCCGAGTTTTCCGCCAAGTGCGCCACGGCCGACGAGCTCGGAAATGCGAACGCTCGTCTCAGCCAAGTTGAGCACGGTGTCGGCGACCTGAACGCGCGTACGCTCCTCAAGCGTCCAAGCCGACAAATACTCGTTCAGTGTCGCGAGACCCATTCGATCCTTCCCATGCCCCAACACGGACGCGCGCAGCATCTTGCCTATCTAATCCTACTTGGATCGGAGAAGCGAGACGTGACCACCGTGCGCTCGAATGCATAGACAAGTGCGTTTAGATCTTTGTTGGGATGCAACATAGCGCGCCAATTGTCCGCGCGCGTCTATATGAACGCACGCGGTGACATCATTGTAAACGTTAACTAATATATTTTGCGCCATGACGGGTGTGCTGCTCGTCAAACACGCCTGCGGCAGGTCCTAGACTTTGAATTCCTCGATCGTGGAAAAGGCGTGACGGAGCGCTTCCGACCACGCATTGGACAGCTGCCGGAAATAGTCGTCATCGGCACCGATGCGCATTTCGCGGCGGATGCCGAACGTATCACGTTCGTACACGACGAGATCGATCGGCAGGCCAACGGATAAATTGGAACGGAGCGTTGAATCGAACGACAGCAGGATCAACTTCGCGGCTTCTCCAAGACGCATGTCTGCACGTGCGACGCGATCGAGGATCGGCTTCCCATACTTATGCTCACCAATCTGA
Source organism: Hyphomicrobium sp. (assembly GCF_035548195.1). Taxonomy (GTDB): domain Bacteria; phylum Pseudomonadota; class Alphaproteobacteria; order Rhizobiales; family Hyphomicrobiaceae; genus Hyphomicrobium_B. The sequence goes on along the minus strand of NZ_DASZTY010000031.1, from coordinate 4,078 downwards.
AAAAACGGCGTGTCGTCTGTTGCTTCAATAAAATTGCCCTCGGGATATACCAGGAAGAGCCTGGGCCGTTCGCCTTTGACCTGGCCACCGAAAATGAAATGCGTGTTGAAGCCGAGCTTGCTGGCTTCGAGCGCCGGTCCATCGACGCGACGGGCTTCACGGATGGCGTTTCCGACGACCCGCGCCGCGCGATACATATTCGGAGCGTTATACAGGTTTGGCACCTGCGACTCGGGATCCGCCAGAGGCTCGTTGAGGAGGCTGAGTACGGCTTGCGTGGCCGCCAGGTTTCCGGCGCTCATCAGCACCAGAACACGGTCGCCGGGCTTTTGCCAAAGCTGAAGTTTTTTGTATTGGGCGATGTTATCGACGCCGGCGTTCGTCCGGGTGTCGGCAGCAAACACCAGACCGCGCTCAAGACGGAGCGCTACAGCATATGTCATTCGTCGTCTCCGAACCGGCAGCTATTGCTGCTGCTGGACGCTCTGCTGCTGAACTTCGACGACCACGTCAAGCTCTTCGTTGGCCACGCCGTGCCGGATGCCGCGAATTGGGGCTGCAAATGATGAATCGAGCCCCGAGGCGAGGCGCACATAATGGTCGGTGGGGCAAATCCGGTTGGCCGGATCGAAGCCCACCCAGCCCAAGTCTTCGAGCCAGACCTCGGCCCAGGCGTGGTTGGCTTCGGCGGGCCGGTCCTCGCCATCGAACAGGTAGCCGCTGACATATCGTGCCGGCATACCGAGCGACCGGGCTGCCGCAATGAAGACGTGCGCATGATCCTGGCAGACACCCGAACCTTGTGCCAACGCATCGGCGGCCGTCGTGCTACTGCCTGTAGTGCCGACGCGATAGTCGATGGCATCGCGAACTGCGTGCATCAGCGCATGCATATCGCGCACCCGCCGGCCAGCCGCAATTTGTGCCAATGCGCGAATGTCATCATTGGCCGCCGTCTTGCCTGTCTGGCGGCGATAGATTGAGAGTGGCGCGGAGTCGTGAAGGCCCTGAACGACACCCGCACGGTCTTCGGTTTCGACGACGCCTTTGGCGATGATCAGCGATTCGGCGTGCCGGTCGATGCAGCTTACGAGGTGTACGGTGTTTCCGAAGCCATCGCAAAACGGCCGTGTCGAATCGATGCCCGGCGCGCTGATGCGCCACTCGACAATCCGCTGTCCCTGAAACGACCGTGGCGTGAGGCGCAGAGCCAAGATCGAGTACTTCGTCGGCTCGCTGTAGGTATAGCGCGAAACATGGCCAATCGAGATGCGCACCGGATGATCCTCATTCGATGAAATGATAAGCAGCGGAAATCTCGCTGCCGAGCTTGTTGTTGCGTGCGATGAAATCCTGCACGAATTCGTGCAGTCCGGATTGGAAGACGTTCTGAATATCGGCTTCCAACAGAAGGTCTCGGGTCGATTCCGCCGTCGCGTGGCAGTCGTGACGCGCTCCGTAGAATACCGCGAGATCACGAAGCGCCAGCGTCAACTCGTCGTAACACGACCGGAGAGAACGCGGCATCTGACGATTGAGGATCATAAACTCCGCTATCTGGAGGGGGCGATACTGATCCTTGAAGACCCAACGATAGCTTCGATGCGCCGACACAGACCGCAGCAACGCCGCCCATTGATAATTATCCTGGCCGCTTCCGACCAATTCGCTCGACGGCAGCAGATGATAATATTTGACGTCGAGAATGCGGGCAGAGCTGTCGGCGCGCTCGATGAAGGTACCAACCTGGCTGAAGCAAAACGTGTCGTTGCGCAGGATCGTATTCAGCATGGCGCCACGATAGAGTGCGGAGCGGGAACGAACCCAATCAAGCAGCTCGGGGAGAGAATTCGAGGTTACGGTCGCGGGCTTGATGGCCGAGAATTCGAGCCATGAACTATTCAGATTTTCCCACATCTCGCGCGTCAACGCCGTCCGCTGCGCGCGGCCGTTGCGCCGAGCACTTGCGAGGCATGCCGCGATGCTCGACGGATTGGACGTGTCGAACAGCATGTAGTCGATGACGTTCTGAGATACGAGTTCGCCGTGGCGCTGCAAATAGCCTGCAAGACATCCCGCGCTTTCTAGCGTCGAACGCCATTCTTCGTGAAAGCCTTCGCCTTCGCGAGGCAAAAGCACGATGCGATATCCGACTTCGAGAAGGCGCGCCATATTCTCGGCGCGCTCGATGTAGCGCGAAAGCCAATAGAGGTCGTTTGCGGTCCGCCCGAGCATTCCTCGTCTAATCCTGTAGCACCCACGTATCTTTCGTGCCGCCGCCCTGGCTCGAATTCACGACCAGCGATCCTTTCTTGAGCGCCACCCGCGTCAGGCCGCCCGGCATCAAGCGCACCCGATCGCCAACGAGCACGAAGGGCCGGAGATCGAGGTGGCGCGGACCGACGCCGGAGTTGGCCAGTGTCGGGCCTGTTGAGAGCGCCAAAGTCGGTTGGGCAATGTAGTTCTGAGGATTTGCGATGATCTTGGCGCGGAATTCCTCAATCTGTTCTTTCGTCGATTTCGGTCCGACGAGCATGCCGTAACCGCCTGAACCATGAACCTCCTTGACGACGAGTTCCGGCAAATTGGAAAGGACGTACTTGAGACTTTCGGAGTCACGGCAATTGAACGTCTGCACGTTGCCGAGGATGGGCGGTTTTCCCGTATAGAATTCTATGATGGCGGGGATGTAGCTGTAGATCGCCTTGTCGTCCGCTATACCGGCTCCCGGCGCATTGACGATTGTCAGCCGTCCGGAGCGGTAGACGTCAAAAATTCCGGGCACGCCAAGCAGTGAACCGGGATCGAATACGAGGGGATCGAGAAAGAGATCGTCGACGCGACGGTAAAGTACATCGACGCGCTTATAGCCTTCGGTCGTTTTCATGCGCAGAAGGCCGTCGATGACGACGAGGTCGGAACTCTCGACCAGCTCGATACCCATCTGATCGGCAAGGAAGGAATGTTCAAAGTAGGCGCTGTTATAGATGCCGGGCGTCAGAAGCGCGATTGTCGGCTCGGCGTCGAGATTTGCAGGCGCGACGCTTTCGAGCGTTTTCATTAGTGCGTCGGCGTAGTTTTCGACTGGGCGCACGCGGTTACGGCTGAAGAGATCGGGAAAAAGGTGCATCATCGTTTCGCGGTTCTCGATCATGTACGAGACGCCCGACGGCGTACGCGTGTTGTCTTCGAGGACCATGAATTCGTCCTCGCCTGTGCGGACGAGATCGATGCCGATAATATGACTGTAGATACTGCGCGGCGGATCGACGCCGATCATTTCGGGCAGGAATGCGGAGTTCTGGATAACCAGCTCCTCGGGAACCTTGCCCGCCTTGAGAATTTCTTGACGATGGTAGATGTCATAGAGAAACGCGTTCAGTGCGCGAACGCGCTGTTCAATGCCGAACTCGAGCTTGCGCCACTCTTCGGCGGAAAGAATGCGCGGAAAGATGTCGAAGGGGATGAGCCGCTCGGCCGCTGCTTGTTCGCCGTAAACCGCGAACGTAATTCCAGACCGGCGAAACAGGACATCTGCCTCGGTTGCTTTCTGCCGCAGGGCGTCCATGTGCTGAACGCCGAGCCATTCGGCGAACGCACGGTAGGGCGGGCGGACTTCGCCTCCGAACCCATTCATTTCATCGAATGCCGCGACCAAGACTCCTCTCCTGCACGATCCCTTGAGGCGGGTATCGCAAAGGACAGGCCAATTGGCTTAGGCCACGTATTTGCTGGAAAATCGGTCGATCAGCGCGCTCGGCCTGCCACGCAATTATGCAGCTTGCTCACTTCAGCGGCAGCCAGATGTTCGCCGTGGACGTCGGACGTCCAGTCAATCTGTCATCAGTGACGAACCGGAACCCAGCGCGGCTTAGCTGCACTAGGTCCCGGGTCCCGCGAGCGGATTCGCCGGGATGACAGATTTGAAGCTGATCTTAGAACAAGCCTTGGATCTGGCCTTTGTCGTCGAGGCGGATCGAGTCTGCGGCGGGGACTTTCGGCAAGCCGGGCATCGTCATGATCTCGCCTGTGACGACGACGACGAACTCGGCTCCAGCCGATAAGCGCAGCTCGCGGA
>NZ_DASZTY010000030.1:0-1702 GCF_035548195.1 Hyphomicrobium sp. | reverse complement strand
TGCTTCTGGCATCACGCGCTAGGCGCAGTGAGCGACCGCGACGGCGCTACCTGCAAAAGCAAGTCTAGCAGCGCGTGGTTAAAGTCGGGCGGGCTGACAGAATTTGCTGGCCTCCAGAACAAGATCGCCTTAGGATGTTTTTATGGCGATGGGCACTCGGGAAGGACGGAGGCGGCAAGAGGGGTTCTGGCTCACGCATGACGAACTCGCGACCGCGCCCGGCCATCCGTTCTACCAGCGTCTGAACCAGTTGCTCGACGAAGAGAAGTTTGATCAGTTTGCCGAGGGCGAGTGCGCGCAGTTCTATGCCGAGAAGAACGGCCGCCCGTCCTTGAGTCCCGGCATGTACTTTCGTTCGCTGCTGATCGGCTATTTCGAGGGGATTGACTCGGAACGTGGCATCGCATGGCGCTTGGCCGATTCGCTGGCGCTGCGGCAGTTTCTGCAAATCGGATTGGATGAGAGAACACCGGACCATTCCACGATCTCGCGGACGCGCCGATTGATCGACCTGGAGACACACCGAAAGGTGTTTGGTTGGGTGCTGGGATTGCTGGCTGACCGTGGTCTGCTCAAGGGCAAGATGGTGGGGATCGACGCCACGACGCTGGAGGCGAACGCGGCGATGCGGTCGATCGTGCGCCGCGACAATGGACAACGATACGAAGCGTTCCTCACTGAACTGGCAAAGAAGAGCGGGATAGCGACGCCCACGCGGGAAGATCTGGCGCGACTCGATCGCAAGCGGAAGAAGAAGGGGTCGAACCAGGAGTGGGAGAGCGCGACCGACCCGGATGCTCGCATCACCAAGATGAAGGACGGCTCCACGCACATGGCGCACAAAGCCGAGCATGCCGTGGACATGGAGACCGGCGCGGTGATTGCGGTGACGTTGCAGGCGGCGGATCAAGGCGATACCACTACCATCCACGAAACGGTGGCGGAGGCTGGGGAAGCCGTCGCGACATTGATCGAGCGGGAAGTGGCGAAGGCGCCGGAAGCGAAGCCGCAGGTTTCGGTGAATGGAATCAAAGAGATCGTCGCAGACAAGGGATATCACAGCGGGCCGAGCGTGATGTTGTTGGGGCAGGCAGAAGTACGAACGTACATCTCGGAACCGAATCGCGGACGGCGTCACTGGGTGGGTAAAGCGGAAGAGCAGCAAGCCGTCTATGCGAACCGGCGACGTGTGCAGGGCAGGCACGGCAAGCGCCTGTTGAAGAGACGCGGGGAGTTGATCGAGCGGTCCTTTGCCCACTGCTACGAGACCGGCGGAATGAGACGAACGCACCTACGGGGACGAGAGAATATTCTGAAGCGGCAGTTGATCCACGTCTGTGCGTTCAATCTGAGTCTGATTTTCCGGCAGCTTGTGGGCGCGGGAACGCCGCGGGAGCTGAAAAACCAAAGTCGGGACACATTCGCGGCGTTTATCTGGTTGCAAATCGCCTTGCTACTGCTCCGAGATGCCGAAAAACGCGATCCACCGCGTCAGCACCGGCTAAGTTCAGCGCGCGAACGCGGCTGCCGTCCTTGGCATCATCGCCGAAAAATCGAGGGTTGCACCACGGGCTCCTAAGCGCGCCAGCGCACGATCGTCACGGATGGTTCGGCTGCGATCGGAGAGAAGCAACCAGCAGCAGCTTGCCGCGGGGTGTTTCACTGCGCCCGTTCGGCTCAACCGTGACGAACACCGTATCGA
>NZ_DASZTY010000029.1:0-1519 GCF_035548195.1 Hyphomicrobium sp. | reverse complement strand
TCCACGCCGCCGATCCGGCGAAGCTGTCGAAGTTCTATGCCGATGTGTTCGGCTGGCGGATCACGCATATGCCGCAGTTCGACTATTACCTCATCGACACCGGCGACAATGACGGGCCGGGCATCAATGGCGGTTTCGTCAAGCGCATGGGCGGCGGCGCGGCGGTGGGCGCGCCTGTGAACGCATTCGTCTGCTCTCTCGGCGTGAAATCCGTCGACGATGCGGTTGCGAAAGCAACGGCCGCCGGCGCGCAGATCGCCCTTCCCAAGATGGCGATCCCCGGCGTCGGCTGGCAGGCCTATATCCGCGATCCCGACGAGAACATCGTCGGGCTGCATCAAGCGGACCCGGGCGCGCGGTGAACCGGTATCGGCTTTCTAGTGGGAACCTCTAGATCGAGATACTATCTATTATTTAGCGAATGATCGGATTAGAATCTCGCCTGCGAAGGAGGATTCGATCCATGGCTGAGTTGGATAAGCTGATCGCGCTGGCGCGAGAGATAAAGATGACCCCAACCGAGTTGGAAGCCCAGCGGCGCAGCTTCGCCTATGGGAATGCTGGATTCGAGAATGAACGCATCACTCGCGCCATGATCGACGAGCAGGCGGAGAAGCTCGAAAAAGATAAATGAGCGTGGACGACCGGCACGAGCTTCGCCATAGCAAAGCTGATGCTCCAAGAGTCTTACTGTCCGGACAAGAGCGAGCCGAACGCGAAGCGCGCAACGCGCTGCTACAGACAGCGCGGATGGAAGAGATGGTCGAGGCTTACGTCTCGGACCCCGAACGCGAGTTTCGGCTCAGACCTTCAGTCATATTAGACCTCAACCGATTGGCGATCGACGAACTAGATGCATTTGCCGGAAATTGGCGCCCCGGGTCCGTTATGATTTCCGGAAGCAAACATCAGCCTCCCGCCGCACACTTAGTTCCTGGGCTGGTCGAGCAGATGTGCGACTACGTTAATGATAACTGGGCGATGCGCGCAACGCATCTTGCGGCATATGTTATGTGGCGAATGAATTGGATACACGCCTTTACTGACGGTAATGGCCGAACGGCCCGTGCTGTGTCCTATCTGGTGTTATCGATTCGTTTGAGAATGAAGATTCCTGGGACGCCGACGATTCCGGAAATGATCATCGACAATCGCGAGCCTTACTACGAAGCTCTCGAACAAGCGGACCAATCGCTGGACAAGGGCGCCGTCGATCTGTCCAAGATGGAACGCCTTCTGGAATCGCTGCTCGCAAGACAGCTCTTAACCGTGGTCAGCGAGGCGTCTGGGAAAGCATACTAGTACTTGAACTATTCAAGGCCGCGCGGCATTCGCCGTGGCCGCGGCCGCGTTCACCGGCTCGGCGTTGAGGCCGGATTGCGTCATCGTCACCTTGTAGACCGCGCCGTCCGCATTCGGCATATAGGCGGCCGAACCGAAGCGCCGCTGCTCGGCATAGGACTGATCGATCAGCCAGAACAGCCAGGAGCGCGGCACGTAATCGTTCACCGCCGGCGGC
>NZ_DASZTY010000028.1:0-1704 GCF_035548195.1 Hyphomicrobium sp. | reverse complement strand
CCATTGCACGATCTGCCGCAAGATTTCCGGCCATTACTATTCTGGGACCGATATTCCGCGCGAGCGCGTGACGATCGAAGGCGAGGAGAACGTCACCTGGTATCGCTCGTCGGAGAAGGCGCGCCGCGGCTTCTGCAAGATCTGCGGCGCGAACATGTTCTTCGACCCGATCTATCGCGACTGGATCGGGCTTTCGATGGGCGCCTTCGACAAGCCGACGGGGACGAAGCTCGCTATCCACATCTTCGTCGCCGACAAGGGGGACTATTACGACATCGGCGAAGACGGCGTGCCGAAATACGAGACGATTCCGCCGGCGCCCTAGTCTCTGAGCATGCGATGAAATTTTCGGTTGTTGCACTCTGCATGGTGGTGGCGCTCGCAGGCGAACACGCGCAGGCAGCCAGATGGCAACCGTCTCCCGGTCATACGCAGATTTCGATATGGCCGGGAACACCGCCGGACGACATGCCGATGCCGGGACCGGAATCTTCCGGTATCGTCCAAAAAAACGTCGGCGGCCGGCCTTGGACCTATGCGACCAATATCTCCGTTCCCACGATGACGGTCTATTCGCCCAGGAGGCGCAACACCGGAGCCGCGGTCCTCGTGCTTCCCGGCGGTGGTTTCGAAGTGCTGGCCATCGACCTCGAGGGTACGGAGGTCTGCGATTGGCTGACGTCCAGGGGCATTACCTGCGTCCTGCTGAAGTACCGCGTCCCGAGCGAACCATATGACCAGAAATGCGATTGCCGGCCCGACAACCTCGCAACTTCAACACGTTCGCTGGAGGACGCACAGCGAACGATTGGGCTGATGCGTCTTCAGGCGAGAAAATTGCACATCGATCCGCATGAGATCGGCGTGCTTGGATTCTCGGCGGGCGGCTATCTCGCGGCCGAGATCAGCACGCGATACAAGAAGCGACTCTACGCGCCGATTGACGAAGCCGACAAGCAAAGCGCGCGTCCGGATTTCGCCGTGCTCGTCTATCCGGGGCATCTCGCAACCGGCGACAAGCCGGGACGGCTCGCGACGGGCGAGAACGGCTTGAATCCGAATGTACCCGTCACGAGCGACACCCCACCGACGTTTCTCGTGCAGGCGGAGAACGACAACACGGACGGCGTGATCCAGTCGCTGGTCTATTCCGCCGCGCTGCGAAAGGCCGGCGCGAAGGTGGAGCTGCATCTCTACGCGGAAGGCGGCCACGCTTTCGGTTTGCGTCACACTGCGCTTCCAATCACAGACTGGCCGCGACTGGTCGAGATTTGGCTGCACTCGATCGGGATGATCCAGGAGAAGTGACCGTCTGCTGCAGGATCGGCGAAAGGTGAACCGCCGATTGTCGTTCGCCATGGCGGCGCTTGGACCAATTCATTTCGACTTGGCATATTCAAACCCTGGTTCCCCTTCCCTCGCATCGCGTGCTTGGCGCGCGATGCTCGCCGGGGATGACAAGTGGAGCGAGGCCTGGAAGAGAAAGCCTAAACGCTCTCCTCCGGCTCCTGCCTCTTTTTGGACGCAGGCGGGCGGGGTTTGGCGTCGGCGGCGGGGATGAACTCGAAAGCGAGCTTGTCGTTCTCGCGGTCGAGCAGAACGCGCACCGTGCCGCCGTCCTTCAATTTGCCGAACAGGATCTCGTCGGCCAGAGGTTTCTTGATGTTATCCTGGATCACGCGCGCCAGCGGCCGCGCGCCGAAC
>NZ_DASZTY010000027.1:0-12878 GCF_035548195.1 Hyphomicrobium sp. | reverse complement strand
CATTCGATTTCATCTATCTCGATGCTTTCGATTGCGATCACGGTAAGCATTCACAGAAGCGCCAGGACCGATATCGCGAATTATTGCAGACCGACATCAACGACGAAGCGTGTTGGAAAATGCACGAGGCGTGCGCGCAGGCGATTAATGCGAAGATGCGGGTCGGTGGTATCGTCGTGCTCGACGATACGTGGATGGACGCCGATGGCCAATATGCCGGTAAGGGAAAATTGGCGCTGCCGCTTTTGCTCGCTAACGGCTTCGAGATTATCGCCAAGACGCGCATGACGGTCGCTCTGCGCCGCAAGGCCGCGGGCGCAAGCAAGAGTGCGGCTGAGCAGCAGGACGTGTTCGAGGACGCGGCAGAAACCTAATCCGCAAAATCACATTGTTTCGCGAGTGTCACGCACCCAGGGCATCCTGCCGGTGGCTGGGTGCGCCCTCCGCGGTACGACCAATGAGCAGACAGTAAGTGGCACTCGGATCATACATCTTTCGGGCGTTGTCGCGGGCCTCTAAAGCGCCCCTGAGATAACACTCGTAATCGGAGCCAATGCGAACCAATCCCTCGGCGAGCGACGTTGCGTCCGTTCCGATGCATCCGTTACCGATTGTGATGAGGCTCGCCGCGAAGGTCCCCGCAGTTGCGACAATCGGTTTTGCCGTCAGCAGCGCCTCGACAACCGCGCCGGAGCCACGCTCCGGTGGGTAGACATCCGGATCGTAAGGCAGAAGAAGGATGTCGCACCGGTTTAATGCCGCGAGATAGACATCCTGCGAGACGCCCACATCGAGCTTTTCCACAGCATCTCCGAACTCCGCGAGGCGCGCATCGAACTTCCGGGCCTTACGCGAAGTTCGTCCCCCGCATTGGAGTAGGAATTTCATTTCTCTCGCAGGCTTGGCGTCGAGAACCCTGCGGATGATATCAGGAAGAATTCTCGTCCCCTTCTCCGGACGGGGTTCTCCGAGCCAGCCGACGATCAGCGGACCGGACGAAGCGTGTCGGGGCTGAAGGCGCAGCGTGGCTTCATCGAGAAGATGCGGAACAACGTCGACATGTAATCCCGTTTCGTCCGCGAGACGCCGTGCGCCTGCCGGCGTTTCGGCGGAAACTGTCAGCACCCGGCTCATCGATGCTAGGCGAGCCAGGACGTTCGCGAACCCGCCACCATAATCCGCGAACGGCATATTCGAGCTGGACCAGCATGTGCGCACATGGATCTCGGGAATGTCGCTCCTGGATTGGCTTGCCACCCAAGTGCTTAACATATCGAGCGTTTGAGGATCCGCGCTATGAATGATGAGGTGATCGCTCTTCATGGGCGCTTGAGCGCGCAACACTTCTATAAGCTCCCGGCAGCGATCGCCGTTCAATAAGGGAGTGGGCCATTTTCGGCGGAGTTGGACTTCCCATGCCCGTTCTCCGAACGACGAGCGCAGCGCTCGTCGCTCACCAATGATGGGCCTGAGCGTTCTGCCAAACAAACCAATTTGTCGTTCGTAAATGCCCGACGTGAAGGTCGGCACGAACTGCACGAAATCCGGGACAAGCCGCGAATCGAGATCTCTGTGGGCTAGCCAAACCGGCTTGTGACCCAGCCGGTTTGCGGCTTTGGAGAGCTCGATCGACAATCGGAGATGGTGCCCGGCCTCGCTCTTCAGCGCCGGGTCGATAAACACAGTTCTCGTCATCACATCTTGCCGCCGCCCCGCAAAATATTTGTGCACGATACGCTTTCCGTGCCCACCCTCAAAGATGATCGTGAGCCCTTCCGATGTGGAATTCCGTTCAACGAATTGATTCGGCGGATTCAATCCGCTTGAGAATAAGTCTTGAATACGAGTATCTTATGGTTGCCCACGAGGTCTTTCGGTAGCGCAAGGTATTTGGAAACCCGACGGTGCGGGCAATTACCATTCGAGGGCAGGCTACAATTATGATGCCGAAAGCTGCATTCGGATCATAGTCATGTGGTACCGCGTGCTCTATGGACTGACCTATTGCGCGAGCGTTGGACTGGTGTAAATGAATTCGTGCACGGTTCGGGGGTCTGCGGGAAGCAGGCGAGCAAAAACCGCCCAGCTCCGCAACTCGGCGGCTATCTGAGGCGACGCATGCTCACGGCTCTGTTATCGCACAGGCGCCGTGCGGGGAATTTGATGGCCAAACTACCTTTATCCTGTTTCATAATTTCCAAGAACGAGGCAGATCGCGTCGGCCGTACCATTCGCTCGGTCGTTGATTGGGTCGATGAGGTTATAGTCATCGACAGCGAAAGCGCCGACGACACGGTTGCCATCGCCCAAAAAGAGGGCGCGCGCGTCATCGTCAATGCTTGGCCGGGCTTTGGACAGCAAAAGCGATTTGGCGAAGATCAGTGTCGTAACAATTGGCTGCTGAACATCGATTCCGATGAGGTCGTGACCCCGGAACTCCGTGCGCAAATACAGAAATTATTTGAAAACGGCGAACCGGAGTTCGCTGCCTACGGGATGCCGATTTGTCTGGTGTACCCCGGCGCCACGAGGCCGCGCTACCTTGCTCGCGACCATTGGTGCGTTCGCCTGTACAATCGCACGTTAGTCCGATTTCGAAATTCGTCGGTTCACGATTCAGTTGTCACGGATGGCTACGAGGTGGGCAAGCTGGACGCGCCGCTTCACCACTTTTCGATACGCTCATTCGACGACATGAAGCGTAAGCTCAATCGCCGCATGTGGATTTCGATGCAGCATGCCGAAACGCTGTCTCCGATGCGGTTGGGGACGCGGCTGCTGACCGAATTTCCAATGCATTTCTTCAAGTATTACGTTGTCCGGCGTCACTTTACCGGCGGTCGAAGCGGATTGCGCTATGCACGGCTCCAAGGCTGGTATCGGTTTCTCAGAATCTACCGAATGATGCGTGCGAACGTTCGCGGCCAAAACGATTCGCAACTCGCCGACTGCGAGGCAGATGAATTACTCGAGTCTTGCGATATCCATCGTCGCTGATCTGGCGGCCTCAATAAAGGTGCGGACTAACCGCCGTCCACGTGCCCATAATATCGCGAGGTCCCACCCGACAGGCCGTAGAGGCTTCCCCAGGCTTTTGTCAGGCTCGATGCGCCCTTGAATAGGAGCTTTTCGCCGGCAACACGCTTGACCAGCCACACCGGCAATCCGACGATCAGAAGCAAAAGACCCACCAATGATCTCCGGATGATCGATACAACACGCTTGAGGACTGCCCCGGTGCGTCCGTCTCTCAAAACTCCCAAATAGGCGTTGGCAGCTGCGACCATGAACGTTCGCTTGAGAACGCGCCGCACTGAGAGGCGCGATGCGGGAACGCGCTCGACAACCGACACGTCCGCGACCGTCACGATGCGGGCGCCTTTACCGTTCGCACGTCTAAAAAAATCGACATCATCGGCGCCGAACGTGAGACGATCGTCGAAGCGAAGCGCCATTCCGTCGGCTTTTACAAGTTTCGAATGAAACATCACATTATTGGTGTAAGCATCGCGACGCAGGAAACCCGTAGGCTTGCCCAGCGAAGAGAGCGGCTTCCACCAATGGGGAGGCGCCACATCCGGAATCTGGCGTACGGAGCCCGTCGCCACATCCGCGTGATAGGACTTACACGCATCATAAAGCTGAACGAGCCAGTTCGGCTCCGCTGTCTCATCGTCGTCGATCATCGCGATCCAATCGGCATTCTCCGCCAGTGCTTCAACAAGCGAACGATTGCGCGCATATGGAATGCCGATGCGCGGTTCGAGATAATATTTTAATGGAACCTGCGTCGTTGCCTGCACCCGCTCGACGATCTCGCGTGACATTGGAGAACGGTCGTTCTCGATGATGACAACTGACAGCGTTCCGTCATCGGGCACGTTGAGTTTCACGATGCTGTCCAGCGCCGTAGCGAGCATCGCAGGCCGTTTCGCAGTACATATCGCGACCGTAAAGTGGGGCATTGTCTGCGGCCGCCCTAAGCTGTCAAACGTGCTGTGGCTTCATTGGCTTTGAACCATGCGTAGGCATCGTCAAGACCATCCTTCAAGTCAAAACGGGGTAGCCATCCCGTCGCCATCAGCTTGGAAACATCGAGCAGCTTCCGAGGCGTTCCGTCGGGTTTACTCGCGTCGGTCACAATCGCACCATCGAAGCCGACGATTGCGCACACAAGCTTCGCAAGCTCCAGAATGGTGACGTCTTTGCCCGTGCCGACGTTCACATGTTCCGCGCCCGAATAAATCTTCATCAAATGAACGGCGGCGCTCGCAGCGTCATCGACATGCAGGAATTCTCGCCTCGGGGTGCCAGTCCCCCAAATGACGATTTCGCTCGCGCCTGTACGCTTCGCTTCATGCACTTTTCGAAGCATGGCTGGAATGACATGGCTTTTGGCAAGATCGTAGTTGTCTCCCGGCCCGTAGAGATTGGTTGGCATCGCGGCAATGAAATTCGCCCCATATTGCCGGCGATAGGCTTCGCAGAGTTTCAATCCCGCAATCTTAGCAATGGCATACCATTCGTTTGTCGGCTCCAGGCTGCCGGTCAAAAGAGCGCTTTCCGGGATCGGCTGCGGCGCAAATTTCGGGTAGATGCAAGACGATCCGAGGTACAAAAGCTTTTCAGTGCCGCTACGAAATGCTGCGTCGATGACGTTCATTTCGATTGCGAGATTGTCATACAGAAACTCGGCCGGATAAGTGTCGTTCGCCAGAATGCCACCAACTCTTGCTGCGGCGAGAAAGACGGCGTCCGGCTTCTCGGCTTCGAACCAGTTTCGGACACGGGCTTGATCGCGGAGATCAAGTTGATCGCGGCCGACCGTGAGCAGCTCGCAATCTTCGTTGGCCAGGGCCCGCACAATGGCCGAGCCGACCATTCCGCGATGCCCAGCAACAAAAACACGCTTCTTCCTCAAATCGAAAGACATCGTTCGTTGTCGCCACACTACTCGTTGAGGGTATTACGCCAACTTTCGCGCTCTAGAAGTCTAAGATCCGCCGCGACCATCTCTTTCACAAGCTCCGGAAACGTCGTCTTGTGGCGCCAGCCGAGCTTCGCACGCGCTTTGGCCGGATCGCCGAGCAGCAGATCGACCTCGGTCGGGCGGAAATAGCGCGGGTCGATGCGGACGAGTTCAGCCCCCGTCTTTTGATCATAGCCGATCTCATCGGCACCTTTGCCCTTCCAGGCGACGGTTATCCCAACTTCAGCAAAGGCAAGTTCGACAAATTCGCGGACCGAATGTGTTTCGCCCGTTGCAAGAACATAATCGTCCGGCTGATCGTTTTGGACGATCATCCACATGCCTTCGACGTAATCCTTTGCATGTCCCCAGTCGCGCTTCGCGTCCAGGTTGCCAAGATAGAGAGCCGACTGCAGACCGGCACTGATCCGCGCAACCGCGCGCGTAATTTTCCGCGTGACGAAGGTTTCGCCGCGTATAGGGCTCTCATGATTGAACAGCACGCCGTTCGAGGCGTGGATGCCGTAGGCCTCGCGATAGTTTACGGTAATCCAATACGCATAAAGCTTCGCAACGCCGTAGGGCGAGCGCGGATAAAATGGCGTGGTTTCTTTCTGCGGCGTTTCCTGAACCTTGCCGTAAAGCTCCGAGGTCGACGCTTGATAAAAGCGCACGGAATTTTCGAGTTTCAAAATCCGCAGCGCCTCTAGGAAACGTAGCACGCCGACGGCATCGGCGTTCGCCGTATATTCCGGCGTCTCGAAACTTACCTGAACGTGGCTCTGCGCAGCCAGATTGTAGATTTCGTCGGGCTGCGTTTCCTGGACGAGCCTTATGATATTCGTCGAGTCCGTCAGATCGCCGTAATGCATGAAGAACGACGTCCCGCCTTCATGCGGGTCTTGGTAGATTTCATCGACGCGCTGGGTATTGAACGATGATGATCGCCGTTTGATGCCGTGGACGACGTAGCCTTTGTCGAGGAGGAGACGGGCGAGGTAGGCGCCGTCCTGTCCGGTAACGCCAGAGATCAGTGCCGTTTTTTTCCTGGCCATCAGAACTCCCCGACCGAACCGACGGACCTTATGACGGGTACGCGTCACATGCGCAATATAAGTCTGGCAAGGCTTACAAACAAACTATTTGCACCCGAATCAAATCCGCGTACCGCTCCAGTCAAATCTTGGCGATAGCCGCGGCAACCGAGCCGCGCTTCATCGCTCATCTTGCATTTGACTTGGAATTTCCGCTCGCCCGATCTCGCTCAGCATCGCGTAGATGGACGATGAGGCCGTGAAAACGGTCTGGGCGACCCGCCAAGGCAGCAAGTAGTTTCGTGCGATCGGCTCGCCGCTGCCAGGGCCCTGCCCAGTTCTGACCGATAGGGTGCGCCCGTGGCGAGCGTTACGACGTTGCGCGCAAGCGTCGAGGTTTCGACTCGTCGATGGGCCTTTTAACGCGGTGAGTTTGGATGGAATGGCAAAAAAAATGCGCGACTATAATTGGTAGCGGGAGGCGGACTTGAACCGCCGACCTAAGGATTATGAGACCTTCGCTCTAACCACCTGAGCTATCCCGCCCCACCAGCCAACACGCGACCGTTGGAGGTCCGTCTATAGGGAGCGCCGCATCGTCCTGTCAACACGACGCTTCGCGCACCTCCGCCGCTCCCCAAGCTGCCAACGGCCTCGCGTAATTGGGTATTTGCGCCTACTCAGCCGCAACCGGCCGCTCGGCGACCGACGCCTCCTTGCGGAAACGCATCATCGTAAAGATACCCATCGGCCTGAGGGACTTGCGGTCGATCAGCTTCAGGTCGTCGCAGACCATCACGCGCGAAACGTCGAACACCGAGTGCCATCCGACGAGATCCGCGAAAGGCGCCATTTGCCGCTCGACCCAACCTCGTACGCCCTGGTCTTGGCTGAAGTGATTGACCAGCATGACTTCGCCGCCCGGCTTCGTCACGCGAGCCAGTTCGAGCATGACTTTCTGCGGATCGGGCACGACCGTAATGACATACATCGCAACGACGGTATCGAACGAATGATCCGGAAAGCGAAGATTGCTCGCGTCCATTTCGTAGAGACCGGAGACGTTCGTCAGCTTCTCGGATTCGACCCGTTCGCGCGCCTTTTCCAGCATCTCGGGAGCAAGATCTATCCCGACAATGTCGAGATGCTTCTTGTAGTCCGGCAACGACAATCCCGTTCCGACACCGACTTCCAGTACGCGTCCGCTGCCGCCGTTGATAATTTCCACGGCGTGACGGCGGCCGGCTGTCGATACCGCACCGAACGTGTAGTCGTAGACGGGTGCCCAGCGGCGATAGGCGTCGCGCACGGCGCCTTCGTCGAGTTGAAGTGCTTTTGGCTCAAATCGTTTTCTGGAAACAGTAGATTGCGCAGCCGACGTGCGCCGAAAAACCGACCCCTTTTCACCCACCGCACATCTCCATAGCTGCGTATTAACGCCAAAAAGCCTTACCTTCGGACCTCGACCATAGTTTGGCTTCTGACGCGAAAATCCCCTTGCCCTGCGGCCTTCACGGTTCGTGCAATCCACCCGCCGCCGAGGACGCGCGCCCTCGGCTCAGAGCTGGCATAGAACACGCACGCCTGCCCTATCGCAATACCTTCTTCGCCATCGTGCAGTTCGACGCGGGCGGCGCCGTTCGCTTCTGCGGTGACATGCGCGGCCCGCAGCTTTTGCGACGATCGCATGCGGACATAAAGGTCGAGACCGTCGCCCGCAGCATCTTCAAAAAGCGTTTCACCAAGCCAGTTTACGTCCCGGAGCACAAGCCCGGTTGTCGTCAGTGCGGCACGCGGACCGACAACCACCTCGTTTTTGGTCGCATCCAGCCGCACGACGTAGAGCGGTTCGGCCGCCGGAATTTTGATCCCGCGCCGCTGACCGACGGTATAATGCACAATGCCGTCATGGCGCCCAAGAATACGGCCGTCGAGATGAACGATGTTCCCCGAATCGAGCGCATTGGGCTTTAGACGCTCGATGACATCAGTATAGCGCCCGGTCGGTACAAAGCAGATGTCCTGACTGTCGGACTTGTCCGCGACAGGCAAATTGAATGAGCGTGCAAGCTCGCGCACGTCCGCTTTGTGAAGGCCCCCAATCGGAAACCAAAGCGTCGCAAGCTGCTCTTTCGTGATGCCAAAGAGAAAATAGCTCTGATCGCGATCCGTATCGACCGCGCGAGCGAGTTCCGGCCCGTGCTCGGTCTCGCGCCGCTGCACGTAGTGGCCCGTCACCAGCATCTCAGCGCCAAGATCCTTGGCCGTTTCCAGAAGGTCGCGAAACTTGATCTCGTTATTGCATGTGACGCACGGGATGGGCGTCTCGCCGGCAACGTAGCTTTGGGCGAATGTTTCGATCACCTTCTCGGCGAAGCGCGCTTCGTAATCGAGGACGTAGTGCGGAATTCCGAGTGTCTCGGCAACACGGCGAGCGTCGTGAATATCCTGGCCCGCACAACAGCTGCCTTTCCGTCCGGTCGCGCTGCCATGATCGTAGAGCTGAAGCGTCACGCCGATGACGTCATGGCCCGCAGCCTTCATGATCGCGGCCGCGACCGAGCTGTCGACCCCGCCCGACATGGCGACGACGACGCGCTTTTTCTCGCTCGGGGCGGCAGTTGGCGTCTGAAGATCGGTCATCTGACGGACAATTAGCTTTCGGTTGGACGATATGCGAGCGCCAAACAGTCGATGGGACTATACCCCGCTCCAGGGCAGCATCAAAAGAGTGAATGTATTCAAAGCAGTAAGGCCGGACGCAATGGAGGACCCATCATCCAGGCGGGTTCTTTCCAATCCATAATTCATTAACTGGGGGGTCCGCAAGCCGTTGGAAAGACATGCCCTACAACTGGCCTATTATTCGCTTTAGGAAGCTTAGGGTTACCATCGTGATCCAAATTGGGACAAAAGTCCTCCGGGATTGGCGTCTCGGCGTGGAAAACCCCTGAATTGACACGACCCTTTAACTTCTTTTCACTCAAGGGCTTAGTGGTAATTTAATGGCAACCCGCTATAAGTAAGCAGTGGTCAGAGAGTGTGTATTGAGTATCATGACCGAACAACAGATGAGAGCGCGCGGGCGCTACGTGATCGGACCCGATGGGTCTCCGCTCACGGTCGCCGATCTTCCCCCGCGGGACACCAAGCGATGGGTTATCCGTCGCAAGGCTGAAGTCGTAGCTGCCGTCCGCGGTGGTCTCCTCAGCATCGAGGAGGCTTGCGAGCGCTATACGTTGACCGTCGACGAATTCTTGTCGTGGCAGCGTTCGATCGACAAGCATGGCCTCCCGGGCCTTCGCGCGACGCGCTTGCAGGACTATCGCGAATAAGCTTGGCGCGGGCCTGAGGTTTAGTCGTCCGCCGTCACCTTGGAAATCGGGTGCGCGGAAGGCTTCGCCTGCGTAACTTTAGGCTTCGCTTTCGCTCTCGCTTTATGGACCCTATGGCCATTTCGGTCCTTGGTCTTCATAGGCGTGGTCGCGGAAGCAACAGGCTGCGGGTCGCGGGGCGCCCAACCGGCGACGGCCGATCCCTTTGCGCATCCGTCCTCGCCCTTTGTCCAGCGCGCAATGTCGCTCGCCATCGCCCCGGCGAAAGCATCCGGCATTTTTAGGTTCTCGGCCTTCACTGTGGCCGAGTTTTCGCCCGTCGGTTCGATATCAACGACATAAGCCCTAAGACCGCGCGGATTCGGCCGCGTCGAGTCGAGCTGATGAATAACGATCTTTGCCTTGCCTCCGCGCGACGCCGGAGCTGCAGCCGCGTGGTAGATATAATCTTTCTTGAGTGGCCCGCCGGATACGAACCAGCATTTCATCGCTCCGGTCGCGAGGCGGGAATAAATATCGGTTGCTGATCCTCCTTGCCCGCCCGTCTGGTCGATGACGATGGCAGCGGATGGCTCGGCCCCGGGTGTAGCGGGAGGTGGCGCACTTGGCTGTGCCGGGAGCGCGCCGACAGACGTGGCGCTAGGCAAGCTGAGCGTCGGCGCTTCAACGCCGCCGCAGCCGGAGAGCAGCATCGTCGCAAGCAGAGCAAATCGTGCTTTTGATGGGCAACCGTACGCCATTGTGCTCCGGTTTGGTGACACGCACGCACGTTCCGCGATCGAACCTGGAGGACGACCGACAACCCGTTTGCCTGCCGCACGGCGATTGGGCAAGTGGGTTACCCACGGACAACCGGGATGATGTCGAAATTGACACAAGAAAAAGCGGCGCCCGAAAGGCACCGCTTTACGGATCGGAGGGAGGGGGAGCTAAAGGGAAAACCCCTTTAAATTCGTTGCTTAGCGCAACGCCGTGAGTCCGAAAGGCCGTTCGCGCCGAATTCCGCGCGGGTCATCGCGGCCCTCAGCCTGCTGCGCCGCGCGCGAAAACTGTTCCATTGTATCATCGCGCTCCCGGACGGCAGCAGCGAGCTTCTCGCGCAGGCCCTCGGTCGATTGCTTGAGGTTGTCTCGGCGCTGAGCTGCAGCCTTGGCAAAGGTCGAATAGGAGAAATGGGCCCGGTCGCGAACGCCGGTGCGGTCTTCCTCAAGTTGAATTTGGCGCTCGAGATCGGCGGCCATCTGGTCGAATTCGCGGATAATCCGTTCCAGATCCTCGACCTTGCGGGACTTTTCTTCCACCTCGCGGCGCTTCAGGCGCATCGCGGTCTCACGTGACTTCATCGTTCGATACCCCAAACTCAATTCGAACCGTCTATGTTCGCCTAAACAAGAAGCATGCCAATCGCTTGGCTAGATCTCGTAGCCACAGCAACATGAACAACTGCGTTAATCACCGCGAATTAACCGCGTTGCAGTGCCTCCTTGCTACTTCAATACTACGTATAGCATGTTGCACTTAAGTTGCGGTAAAGCAACGCGTAACCATTTCTGACATATCGTGCCGTTCAGGGGCAAATTTTCGCCCTAACGACTCTAGGGACCGGACGCGAATTCTGTTAGCTCTTGATTCGAACCGAGTGCGGGTCGCAAGGCGGTCGAGAAGCAGGTCAACGGGGTGGGCGCCCCGAAGGCAAGTTTCCGCGGCGGGATCTGTTCAGCGGTCGAGAGGGGCGCAGTTCTAACACTTTAACATATCGACGGGCCGTCTTGGCGCGAACGGGTTGCTACACCCGCGAGCGAGGAGTCATGCTCGTTTCTCGAAGCCCGCGTGGGTCAAAACGGTGCTGTATTCTTGCAGCAACGTCCCATCCTATCGCGAATGGCTAACGCCGAATTAGGGTTTGTTAACCTCTCGTCGCTAACTTCCTAACGATCGCTTAGCTCGAACTGTTACGCGTTTCTTTGGGCGAAGGGCAGACATGGCGCGGAGTCATTGGATAGGGCACCAGAGGAACGGTCATGAGGGTTCTACTCATAGAAGACGACAGCGCTACGGCGCAAAGCATCGAGCTGATGCTGCAATCGGAAGGCTTTAACGTTTACACGACCGACCTTGGTGAAGAGGGCGTCGATCTCGGTAAGCTTTACGACTACGATATAATTCTTCTCGATCTCAACCTTCCGGATATGAGTGGCTATGAGGTCTTAAAGACGCTTCGTGTTTCGAAGGTCTCGACCCCAATCCTCATTCTCTCGGGTCTTGCCGGTATCGACGACAAAGTCCGCGGTCTTGGCTTCGGCGCCGACGATTACATGACCAAGCCGTTCCATAAGGACGAACTTGTCGCCCGCATCCAAGCCATCGTCCGTCGCTCCAAGGGGCATGCTCAATCCATCATCGAAACGGGCGACCTGCGCGTCAACCTCGACACCAAGACCGTCGACGTCAACGGCCAGCGCGTGCATCTGACCGGCAAGGAATATCAGATGCTTGAGCTGCTTTCGCTACGCAAGGGCACGACGCTCACGAAAGAGATGTTCCTCAACCATCTCTACGGCGGCATGGATGAACCGGAACTGAAAATCATCGACGTCTTCATCTGCAAGCTGAGAAAGAAGCTGCAGGCAGCGACCGGCGGCAAGCATTACATCGAAACGGTGTGGGGCCGAGGCTACGTCCTGCGCGATCCGGGTCACGAAGGCTCCGAAGCCGCCTAGCTTCCTACTCCCGATGCATTTTCCACGCGCTCAGGGGCCATGATGGCCCCTGTCGTGTTTTTTGCTGTCGCGCATTACTTGAGCGGAGCGTCGCTGGCAGCCGAGGGATTGCCGAGACGCCAATTCAGGGACAGCATTCCGATTTGCAGCACCGGATCGAACTTGACCCCTTCGATCCCCGCACCGGGGAAAGAGGTCGATCTCGCCGAGAGATCTTCGTCGCCGAAATCGATGTAGCGATACTCGGCTTTGAGCGACAACGAATCATTGATTCGCGTCTCGATGCCGCCGCCGACAAAACCGCCGGAGAAGCGCCTGCCGTCCACGACCGCAGAATCGACGGTCACATCGTTGAAGCGAAGATTGAAGCGCGTATCGCTGAGCCCGGCATTGGCATAGCCGCCACTGACGAAAAGCAGAGTGTCGGGCGCCGTCAGATAGCCGATGCGGCCGCCGACCATCAGCAGATTCTCAAAGTTGTTATGAACGGTCTCGCTTTCGCTGAGACCGCCGGCGGAAATCTTGAGATCTGCGTCGTAGCCAAAGTTCGTATAGCTCGCGTCCCCGAAGGCGCCGACTACAAATCGAGAATTAAGCTGATAATCGTATCCGGCATTGAACGTCAGGAAAGCACCGTCATTGGCGAGATGACCGAAGCCAAGCTCCTCGCCGATCCCGGCTTTCGTGTCGGCAGTACCGGCGCCAGCGCCGACGCCCATGTACGGAGCTGTCCAGCTACTGGTAACCGGCGGAATGGAATTATCGACCGGCTCATGCTTGCCGTTGCCGAAGCGGTAGTTCAGCGACAGGCGCGCCGTCT
>NZ_DASZTY010000026.1:0-93710 GCF_035548195.1 Hyphomicrobium sp. | reverse complement strand
TCTGCCAAGACGTAGGCGACGCCGTCACCCCTGACAACGACGGACATATGTCTTTCGCTGCGCCCGGGCGTCGGCACTATAATTTTTCGGGCATTTGGTGGGTGATGAAGGACTCGAACCTTCGACCCGCTGATTAAGAGTCAGCTGCTCTACCAACTGAGCTAATCACCCGCCGCGCCGCCCGAGAAAAAGACCACGTGCCGTGTGTCTTAGGACGCCGAAGGGGCCCGTGCGGGCCCCGTGGAGGGAGCGCATAGCATCGGCGGGTGGCGCTGTCCACCCCCTCCCCCGATAGCGGCCCGAACCGGTCGAGCGCGGCCCTAAAAGTCGCCCGTAGGTCTACCAAAAAGCGCCAATATTGCTCGGCCGCGGCGTCCGGGCATGCACATAACCGGACATGGCCAGACCCAGTCCGACCATTAGCGTCGTCAACGCCGATCCACCGTAGGATACGAGTGGCAATGGGATGCCGACGACCGGTACCAGGCCCGTCACCATCGCAAGGTTGACGAACACATAGATAAAGAACGTCATGGCCGAGCCGGCAATCACAAGCCGAGCGAAACGGTTCTCGGAACGCCACGCCATTGCGGTCATCATCGCGATCAATGCGGCGTAAGTCGCGAGCAGAAACATTAGCCCCGCGAATCCCCATTCCTCGCCGATGGCGCTGGCGATGAAGTCGGTATGTTTCTCCGGTACGAAATCGAGTTGGCTTTGCGTACCCTGCATGAAACCTTTACCCGAAAAGCCGCCTGCGCCGAGCGCGATTTTCGACTGCGTGATATGATAACCGGCGCCGAGCGGGTCCATGCCGGGATCGAGAAAAACCTCGATCCGGCGCCGCTGATAGTCATGCAGTCCGGACCAAACGACAGGCAGTGCGGCGACCGCCAGAACCGCGCCGACAACAAAATACGCGCGCGGGACGCCCGCCAGGAACATCAATGCCAATCCGAGAACGACAAACACCATGGCCGACCCGAGGTCAGGCTGCTTCAGCGTCAACAGAGCCGGAACGATGATCATGACAAGAGGGATCAGCACATATTGCCATCGCCCGACGCGCTCCGGCGGCAGCCAAAGATAATAGCGCGCGATCGCTGCGACGAGCGCAAACTTCATCAGCTCCGAAGGCTGAAACGACAGCGGGCCGACGTTGATCCAACGCCTGGCGCCCAGCACCTCGACGCCCAGGACCGGCACAAGCGCGAGCATGATGAGCGCGACCGCATAAGCCGGATAGGAGAGCTTAATCCAAACCTCTATGCGGACGAGCGCCATTGCGATGACGAGCACCAGCGCCACCAGAAAGCGCAGGGTCTGGCGCTCGGACCAGGGCTGAAATGATCCACCAGATTCGGAGTAAAGGGTAATCGTGCCGATGGCAGCGATGATGCACGTTGTTAGCAGCACCGGCCAATGGATACGCCACAGCTTCGCGGTAGCGGTGAGCGGACGACTGCTGTTCTGTACGCTGTAGAAGCTCATCTAACCCGCCGTTTGATCCATGTGCGCACGCGGCAAAGCCTTTCCGTCTACGGCACTGTTGCCGGCGTGCGAACGGTCATCGCGATCGAGTACGAGATTTAAGATATCTCGTGTCAAGACTGCCCCCGCATTCTCACCTTTTCCGCCATGTTCGATGACTGTTGCGATGGCGTAGCGGGGCGCGTCGGCGGGCATATAGGCGATGAAGATCGCGTGATCGCGTTTTTGCCATGGGCGTTGTTCATTCGCCATTTGCGTTTTTCGCGGACGACGCGCCGACGTTCCGGACTGTCCTGCGACGGCAGGACGGCCATCGCCAAGCTTTGCTTGCCCGTCGTTGCCGCCGTCTTCGTTAACCGCTGCGCGCATGCCGCCACGAACGATGTCGAGATGCTCAGATTTAAACGCCAGCGCGCGAAACGTTTGATCCTGCGCATTGAGATTGCGCTTTTCGAGCGTCGGGACGAGAGACTGGCCACCGGCAATGCGTGCCGTCATCAAGGCGAGTTGCAGCGGCGTGGCCTGCAGATATCCCTGGCCGATGCCGGTCATCAGCGTCTCACTCGCGCGCCAAGCTGCGTTGAAATTGCCGCGCTTCCAATCGGGATCGGGCACGACGCCCGCCTCCTCTTCCGTCAGCCCGATATCGTGGATGGCACCAAGGCCGAGTTGGCGCGCTGCGGCGGCGATCCTGGCAATTCCTGCGCGTCGGGCGATTTCATAGAAGAAGACGTCGCAGGAGCAGCGCAACGCCTCGTGGATCGTAAGATCACCGTGGCCGGCCGGGTTCCAGCAACGGTAGGTCTTATTGGCGAAGGTATAGTGGCCCGGGCATTGAATGCGTTCTTCTGCCGATACGACGCTCGCGTCGAGCGCGGCCAACGCGGTGACAGGCTTGAACGCCGAGCCCGGCGCGTATTCGCTGGAAACGACACGGTTGATGAGCGGCTTATCAGGTGCCGTCATCAGGCTCTGCCAATCCGGCGCCGAGATACCGTCCGCGATGCGCGCGGGATCGAAGCTTGGCGCCGAACTACATACGACGGTCTCTCCGCTCCTGACGTCGAAAACAATTGCCGAGGCCGTCCTTTCCTTCTGCAATCGCGAAAAGACCACTTGCTGAAGATCGGCATCGATTGACAGCGTCACGTTGCGACCGTTCACAGGTTCGATCGTTTCGAGCGTGCGAACGCGGCGGCCGCGCGCATCTACCTCAATCTTTTCGGTGCCGCCGGAACCGCGCAGCACCTTTTCGAATCCTGCCTCGACGCCGCTTTTACCGACTCGCATATCCGGCAACCGCAGAAGGGGATCATCGTTGACGCCGAAGCGTTCGACACTCCCCACGAACCCGACTACGTGACCGATGGAATCTCGGCCATGGTAACGGCGCCGCCACGTCGTTTCGGTGGCGATTCCGGGCAAGCTCGGCGCCAACAAATTGAGCTTGGCAATTTGCTCGAATGTGAGATCGCTCGCAACGATGGCGGGACTATAGCGGCTCTGCTTTTTTATGCGCGCTAACGTTTCCGACATCTCGTCGTTTGTGAGGGGCACGACATCATGAAGCTGCGCGAGGACAGCGCGAAGATCGTCGACCTCCACGGGTGTTAACGTGACTCGAAAAATTTCCTGATTGTCTGCGAGCGGCCGGCCGTTGCGGTCGAGAATTTGCCCGCGCCGGGGCGGAAGAATCTGCACGTTAAAGCGGTTTTGCTCTGCGAGTGGCGCGTAGCGATCGCGTTGGACGATCTGAAGATCGAAAAGCCTCCAGGCGACCAAGGAGAAGCCTATAGCTTGTGCACCTCCGAGAACGAGACTTCGACGCGTGAACCGACGGTCCGGGGAATGGCGCGTGTCGTCCTTCTCCGACATCGTTTATCCTCCGCGCGTCAAGCGCATGCTTCGTCCTGGTTCGGCGGCACCGTCCACAAGACGAAGCAAAGGCAGGATGACGAAGAGAGCGCAAATACTGGCAAGGACGGCGCCCGTCGCATAAGGCAACGGATCGAGTAGGTCGAAGAAATAAATCGAGGCCGTGAGCCACGCGGCGAATGTGATGACGACGATCGCAAGACCTAGGAGCAACAGACGGTCAAGCGAGCTTTCGAGGTGCAGGCGCGCACTGAGCGTCGCCGTCAGATGTGCAAGAAGATAGATGAATGCCCAATAGCCGACCGGCCCATGCGTGAGAATATCGAGCGTCAAACCAGCGAGGAAGACGACCCACTCTGGCAACCACGCGTCGTGACGAAGCGTCCAGTAGTGAATCGCGATGACCGGAAGCAGCGGCAGGAAAAAGCGGTCGCCTGCCGGAATGCCAAGAGGAAGCGCCGCTATGAGCGTCAGCACAGCGACCGAACCGATTGGAGCGACAAGCCTGCTCCAGTTCATCGGGCGGATCCTCCATCCGACGACAGACGTTTTTGCCGTTGGTCGGCGCGTGGAAATCGATCCGTTTGCGCCTTGCCGAAGCGTTCGATCAGCGCTCGCGACGGTCCATCGAAGAAAAGGACGCTCACATATTCAAGACGATCCAGATTCGCGCGGAGGATAACGTGCGGGTCGTCGAGATTACCATTTGCCACCTTCCCCACGCGAAGCCCGCGCGGAAACAGACCACCCGTTCCGGATGTTGCGACGTCGTCGCCCGCAGAGACTTTCGGGCCATCAGGCAGGTAAAGAAGCCGAGGCCGCGAACCATTGTCTCCAACGAGAATGGCTCGCGTGGCGGCCGCGCCGACGCTGACGGGAATGCGACTATCGGCATCGTTTGCGAGCAGCACGCGCGACGAATTTGCTCCGACGTCG
Source organism: Hyphomicrobium sp. (assembly GCF_035548195.1). Classification (GTDB taxonomy): domain Bacteria; phylum Pseudomonadota; class Alphaproteobacteria; order Rhizobiales; family Hyphomicrobiaceae; genus Hyphomicrobium_B. Next base: position 89,408 of record NZ_DASZTY010000026.1, on the reverse strand, counting down.
GCGACGCGACCGACGAGTCCGTCCGCGTTGATGACCGGATAGCCTATCTTCACTTTCTGATTGCTTCCGGAATTGATCATCACGCTTCGCGCAAATGGGCCGCTCGAGTCCGCAATGACGCGGCTAGTGACGAACTCGATGTGTTTTTCCGGAACAACTTTCGCCAATGCCTCCAGATCGGCGAGCTTGGCTTCGAGCTGCCTCGCGCGCCATTCCCAGCCGCTGAGCTTCTGATTCTCCGCCTTGAGACGTTGAAGCTCGGCGGTCAAATCCAGTTGCGAGGAAATGGTACGACCAATCTCGCGCAACGGCTCGACCGGCACGGTTGCGGCCTGCAATACGGGAGCAAACGAGGATGCAATGCGCCAGCGCGCCTCGTTCAGCGTACTGTGATGAAGGCGGCTCAGTATCATCAGAGCGAGCGAGATGAAAATCAGAAACAGCAGTATCGGGCGCACGCGTCGCCGCGGCGTGATGCTTCCGCCGCGCTGGAGAAAAGATTTATCATCGCTCAGTCGCGCCATTCCGATTGTCGCTGCTCCGCGTCCCGGCTGGGCTCAATATCGCGTCAGGGCTTGATCAACAAATGCTCGCGCTCCTTGAGCGTACCAAGAATTGCAGCTGAGCCCGCGATGACGCAATGTTCGGGTTTCTCGGGAAGATTGAATTTTACGCCGGTCCGGCGTTCAAGCTCCTCGTCGAGCTTGGCAAGCTTTGACCCGCCTCCCGACAGATAGACTCCGCGCTCGCAAATGTCGGTCGAAATCTCGGGCGGAAGATCTTCGATCGCGTGCTGAATGAATTCGGCGATCTGCTCGATCGGGCCTTCCAGCGCTTCGGCCACCTGATGCGGCGCAAGCACGACGGTTTTGGGTTTGCCTTCGCGGACCTCTCGGCCACGGATGAAGATCTCAGCCGTTTCGCCGTTGATGATGCGCGACGCAGAGCCCGCCTCGATCTTGATGCGCTCGGCGTTGCTTTCGCCGATCAGAAGCTGGTGGTTGCGGCGAACGTAGCGAATGATGGCCTCGTCCATGGCATTGCCGCCGCAGCGAATGGAGCGCGCCTGGACGACGCCGCCAAAGGACAGGACGGCCGCATCCGTGGTGCCGCCGCCGATATCGACGATCATCGAACCCTTCGGCTCGTCGATAGGTATGCCCGCGCCGATAGCTGCCGCGACGGGTTCTTCGACGAGATAGACACGCCGCGCGCCGGCGGAGAGAGCTGTCTCGTAGACTGCGCGGCGTTCGACAGGTGTCGCGCCAGCGGGCACACACACGAGGATGCGCGGTCGGATAAAATCGATGAGCGACTTCGTGCGGCCGATGAACTGGCGCAGCATTTCCTCGGTGGCGATGAAGTCGGCGATGACGCCGTCGCGCAGCGGGCGGATCGTCTCGATGCTTTCGGGCGTGCGCCCGAGCATCTGTTTCGCTTTCTCGCCGACTGCCAGAACCTCGCGCGTGCCGCCGCGCGAACGGATGGCAACAACGGAGGGCTCGTCAATGATGACGCCCCGACCGTCGACATAGACGAGCGTATTGGCGGTGCCGAGGTCGATCGCGATGTTGTCGGAGAGCACCCTGCTGACGCCTAGTCCAAACATGATGCGTGATCCGACCTGCACCTCGCTAGGCCGGCTGAAACCGGGCAGCGCTACTCAAAGAAAGACGACCAGCCGAAGGGCCGGTGCCGGATGCAGGATAGCGCGCCTCGCCTGTGGTGCGCTACCCTGCCTTGCGTGATGATAAACGCGAAAAAACGCGATGTTATACTGCCTGTTGTGCCTGCGTCGTTTTCTGCCGTTTCACGACGAGTTTATTGAGTGCGGCAACGTAGGCCCGCGCCGAGGCGACGAGGGTGTCGGGATCGGCGGAGCGGCCAGTGACGATGCGCCCATCCTCCTCAAGACGGACGGAAACCTCGGCCTGTGCGTCGGTGCCCTCAGTTACTGCGTGCACCTGATAAAGGTCGAGGCGCGCATTGTGCGGCAGGAGCTGCTTGATCGCGTTAAAGGTTGCATCGACAGGCCCGTTGCCGACACTCTGCACGGTTTGCGACTGGCCTTCGACATCGAGCGTTAATGTCGCCGTCTGCGGACCCATCGTTCCTGCGATCACGGTCAGCGCAGAAACTTTCACGCGATCGTTGATGTGCGCAACGCCTTCATCGACAAGCGCTTCGATGTCTTCGTCGTAGACGTGCTTCTTCTTGTCGGCGAGCGCCTTGAAGCGATTGAAGGCGTCCTCCATCGCGTTGTCGCCGAGATTATAGCCCAGCTCCTTCAATTTCGACTTGAAGGCGGCGCGGCCCGAGTGCTTGCCCATGACCAGTGACGACTTTCCGACGCCGACCGATTCCGGCGTCATGATCTCGTAAGTCTCGACGTTCTTCAGCACGCCGTCCTGGTGGATGCCGCTTTCGTGCGCGAAGGCATTCCGGCCGACGATGGCCTTGTTGTACTGCACCGGAAAATTGGTCACGGCCGAAACGAGCTTCGACGCACGCGACAGCATTTCCGTTTTGATGCCTGTGAAGTGCGGCAGAAGATCATGACGCGTACGGATCGCCATGACGATTTCTTCGAGAGCCGCGTTGCCGGCGCGCTCACCGAGACCGTTGATCGTGCATTCGATCTGACGCGCCCCGGCCGAAATACCGGCGAGCGAGTTCGCAACCGCCAGGCCGAGGTCGTCATGGCAATGGGTCGAAATGACGACCTTATCCATGCCGGGCACGCGCGTCTTCAGCATCATGATCAGATCGAAATATTCCTCGGGCAGCGCGTAGCCGACGGTATCGGGAATATTGATCGTCATGGCACCGGCTTTGATCGCGGCTTCGCAGACGCGACAGAGGTAGTCATGTTCGGTGCGCGTCGCGTCCATTGCGCTCCATTCGACGTCGTCGGTATAGCCGCGGGCGCGTGTGACCGACGCAATGACACGTTCGTGCACCTGCTCCTGCGTGAGTTGCAGCTGATGCTGGCGATGCAGCGGCGATGTGCCGATGAACGTATGAATGCGGCTGCGCCTGGCGTGCTTGATGGCTTCGCCCGCGCGATCGATATCTGCGAGGTTGGCCCGGGCAAGGCCGCACACGACGGAATTCTTGGCGAGCTTGGAAATCTCGGTCACGGCCTCGAAGTCGCCTTCGGAGGCGATCGGAAAACCGGCCTCGATGATATCGACGCCCATGTCGTCGAGAAGCTCAGCGACCTGGAGCTTTTCCTCGAAGGTCATCGTGGCTCCGGGGCACTGCTCGCCGTCGCGCAGGGTCGTATCGAAAATGACTATTTTGTCTTCGTCGCGCTTCGCCGCTGCGGGCGCATTGTCGGTAACGGACGTCATTGGTCTTTATCCTTTGCCGGGCGACCGCCTCTCAGGGGTCGCCGCTTATCGCTTCGCTCTACGCTCATTTTGAAGGCCGTCCAATCCCCTGGGCACGAACCCGGCAGACGGCCGGGCGTCATGCGGCCCAGGGGCCGGTAAGGAGCAGCGAAAGGTCAAATAGAGGCGCGGACGCGCGCTCAGCCGGCCCGGCCGAAGCGGGAAAGGCGAAAGCAGCGATGTCGTTCAGGCGCGACATGACGGAATCGAAACCAAAAAAACCCTTCGGCCAGCGGCCGATGCGGCTGGAATACCCGAAGTTGCTAAGAAAAATCAAGAGCGGGACAAAATTCTCGGCCCCGATCCGCTAAAATCTCAGGGTTCCCTCGGCAATGCGGACGGCGTGACCGCCGATGCGGACCGTTTCGAGCTTGTTGCGCGCCATCATCATCGTCAGCGTGATGGCGCTCGGTCGTCCCATTTCAATCCCCTGCTCTATGGCCCGTTTATGCGTGCCATCGGGAAGCTCGTCGAATTCGTTAATCACATAGGCGAAGCCTGCCGCTGCAGAGCCGGTTGCGGGATCTTCGGGCACGCCGAGATCGGGCGCAAACATGCGCGCGTGGAAGGCGGACTGAACACGCACGGACTGGCGGGTATAGAGATAGACACCGTGGACACCCCGCGCCGTGAACGCCCGCGACCAATGCAACGGCGCGACCTTCACCTTTGACATGGCTTCTAGATTCGAGACCGGCATGAACGCGAACGTATTCGAACCGCGAAGCAGAGTCGGCTTGTGATTTTCAAATCCGATCTCGGTCGGGATCAGGCCGACCGCGGCGGAAATTTCCTCGGGCTCAGAAAGGCGCTCAAGGGTATTCTCTGCTTTCGGTGCATCGAATTCGCCATAGGCGGCGGCCTGAGAACGCAGTCTGACACCCACGCGGATGCTGCCGATTTCCTCTTCAAGTGCAATGATCGCATCCCGCTCGCCGTTGAGTTGCGGCTGCGTCCGAAGCTCCGCCAAAAGCGCTGCTGTCCCAAGCGTCGGATGGCCGGCGAAAGCAAGTTCGCGGCTCGGCGTGAAGATGCGGATGCGCGCCGTATGGCCCGCGCTCGTCGGCGTCAAGACGAAGACGGTTTCCGAAAGATTGAACTCGCGCGCGACCTTCTGCATATCAGCGCTCGACAACGGATCGGCATCCAAGACAACGGCGAGTGGGTTGCCGCCGAATGGCCGCTCAGTGAAGACGTCCAGAATATGATACGTGAGCGCCATCTTGCGCCTGTCTCCCCGCTTCCCCGCACACTTTATAAGATGCGCAAAGCGCGCGGCACCATGGGACAACGGTTAGCCGCCGCCAAGCGTTTTTTTGCTCATTCGCAAGCTGTCAGCCTTCGGCAAAAATGGCTTCCAATAGGGGGCGCATGTAGCGCGGCATCGGCAGGTCTTCGACGTCGCGCAGACTCGCAACCGGAATTACGGCCTCCAGCTCGGGATTATCGGACTCCGCGATGTGCTGCTCGGCACGCCGCATGAATTCGGAAGTCGACATTTGCGCACGCAATGGAACCGCCATCGAAAGCTGCACGCCGGAACGGGTTAGATAGAAGCCTTCTTCTCTCACCAGCAGATCGGGATCGATGCCTAGCTCTTCCGTGGCTTCGCGGACTGCGGCGCGTTCGATATGGACGAAGCCGTCGTCGTCGGTATCTTGTGCATCGATAAATCCTGCGGGTGCATACGCGAGACCGCCGTTGACGTTTCCTGCCCGTTGGCGTCCGAGCATGAGATGACCGTCGTTCGAACGAATGACTGCCGAGCCAAATCCGTCCAAAACCCCGGCAGCGGGAAAGCCCTGTTCGCGCCAATAGAGATAGCTTTTGAAATCCGTTCGAAGCAGGGATGCATTCAATGTGCCGTCCGCGGCTTCGAAAGCGTCGACCAAATGGACGACGCCGTCGAAATAATTCGGGTTCGCTGCTTTGGCTTTCCTCCAATGCGTCGCGATGGCGCTGGCGTTTTCGATTGCAAAAGGCCAAGGCGCGGAGCCGACGCGCAACGAACACGAGGAAAGCTTTGTCACGCCTTCGCTGCAGTGGAACCTTTTTCGCTCAGGCTGGTTCTGCATTGTCACGCGTGGGGTAAGCCACAATTAAGTCTCGATCTGACTAAAACCAATTTCATCAAATTTGGGGCGATCAAAATGCTCCAAGCGCTGATATGACGCGAGGTTTTTACCGATGCCTGACACACACAAATTTTTCTCGGCCATCTAATTTGCGAACTTCGGTCATGAGGCGGACACGATTCCAATCGCATATCTCTATCACGACAGCGTCGCTGGGGGGCGACAGTCAAGATCTCCCAGCACCTCATTGCCGGTTTCAGTCCTGGTGTGTTGCATCAGGTTCCATCACGGCGAGGTGTGAGATGGATCATCTGCCTCCCGATGGAAAGCCATCGGGCTCTCACGGTTTGGGACCGTGCGGAGCCCCGCCATATCCGAGGAAGCTGCGCGAGCGGCAGAATTCGGAAACGGGCGGCAGAGGTCCCCGCTCCTCTGCCGCCCACGTTAGTCCCGGCCATTCGTCCAGTTTTCTGGGCGGCGGCTGGATTTGACGTGGACCGCCTGCGCTGCCGCACGTAAACCCTCCCCAAGAGAGCGGCAGCGCGGGTTGGTTCACGACCTAATGTTTGGCATGCAAATCGCGGCGCATCCAGCTTTTAGCATCCGAAAAATGGTGGCGGCGCCGGTCAAATTCCCGGCAGCATCTTAAATGTCCAGGCCGCGGATAAAGCTATCGAGATGATATAAGCGGCCAGCAGAATCCCGGCCCACACCTTATCGGCGCGCGCCACCGCTTCGACAGAGCGGCCGTCCTCGCCGCTCCAACTCGTGGCGACGACTCTGGCCAGCGCCGCAATGATAAAGGCGTATGACGCGAGATAGACTTTATCGATCAGCATCAGGTAGCCGACTTCAGGCAGGCTCGATGACGCCGTCAGCTGCAGCGCGACCAAGGTCAGCAGCGCGGTAATGCCGAGGCCGATGCGTCCATCGACTCGTGACGGCATGATGAAGAAGATCAGCAGCGCGCAAACGACGATGAGCAGCACAGGCAGGAAGGCCTTGACGGTCACAGTTACGAGTGCGCGGGTGATTGGAATTTCAATCGTCACACGCGAATAGCTTTCGGCGGACGGTACCGTCAGGTCGCCGAAATTGGTCGGATAAGTGTGATCGGTGATTTTCATCGTCGGCTTGCCGACGAGAAAGCCGGGCAATGTAATATTCGGATTGAGCAGGACGGGAACCTGATCCGGTACGTAAACTTGATCGTCGCTCGACGCGAGCGTGTCCTCGATCTCGATCTTCAGCGCCTGATGATCGAATGGATACCGACTCAAATTGAATTTCGTCGCGAAGCGCCCCTGTTCGCGCAAAATGGAATAGAGCCTGCCGTCCGGCATTGCTTTCGGTTTATCTAGAAGGAAATCGCGCTGATGTTCGGTCGGTGCGTACCGGTTCATGAACTCCATCGATTTCGCCGGATCGAGGTTCGGCGATTTCCAGCGAAACCAAGCATAGAAATCGACGGCATAGCTGTGGGTCGGGAAATCGACTTCCTGGATGTCGTTGACGTAGATGCCGACAACGACACGCTCGGGTTTTGCGCTCTCCGTTGTTGTCTGCGGAACCTGCTGCGGCTCGGCCAAAGAGGCGGAGGGCGCAAAGACGGTGAAGACGACGGCAAGGAGTACCGCTGTGCGGCGGGCGCACCACGCGACAAGTTGCAGTGGCTTATGCGGTGGATTGGACAAATGCGGACTCCGTCCCTCGATGGGGAGGAGAGCACAGGAAACAGCTGAATAAAAGATCACGTGGCGAAGAGAAATTCGCCACGTGGTTTATTTCCTGCGGTATTGCGGTCCGACGATATTCCCTCTTCCCGCAAAGCGGGCCGAGGGAGTGTCAGCGGCCGCGATCAGTTTTTGCCTTTATCGACCAGCTTGTTTTTTGAGATCCACGGCATCATGCCGCGAAGCTTGGCGCCGATTTCCTCGATTTGATGACTATCGTTGAGGCGGCGGGTCGCCTTGAAGCTCGGTTGACCGGCCTTGCATTCGAGCATCCAGTCGCGTGTGAAGCGGCCCGATTGAATGTCGGCGAGAACCTTCTTCATCTCGGCCTTCGTCTCGGGCGTAATGATGCGCGGGCCGGTGCGATATTCACCGTACTCGGCCGTATTCGAGATCGAGTAGTTCATGTTGGCGATGCCGCCCTCATAGATGAGATCGACGATCAGCTTTACCTCGTGGAGGCATTCGAAATACGCCATCTCGGGCGCATAGCCCGCCTCAACGAGCGTTTCGAAGCCGGCGCGGATCATCTCGACGAGGCCGCCGCAGAGCACAGCTTGCTCGCCGAAAAGGTCGGTCTCGCATTCTTCGCGGAAGGTCGTTTCGATGACGCCCGAACGGCCGCCACCGATAGCCGAGGCATACGACAGGAAGAGATCATGCGCGTTTCCGCTCTTGTCCTGGTGCACCGCGATCAAGCACGGCACGCCGCCGCCTTTCTGATATTCGCCACGGACGGTGTGCCCGGGGCCCTTCGGTGCCACCATGCCGACATCGAGATCGTCGCGCGGTTCGATCAGATTGAAATGGACGTTGAGGCCGTGCGCGAACATCAGCGCAGCGCCCTTCTTCATGTTCGGCGCGAGATGTTCTTTATAGATGTCACCCTGCAGTTCGTCGGGCGTTAGCATCATGATGACGTCGGCCCACTTGGCGGCCTCAGCCACGTCCATGACTTTGAAGCCTTCGTTCTCGGCCTTCTTCGCCGAAGCTGAGCCCTTCCGCAACGCAATGGCAACGTCCTTGACGCCGGAGTCACGAAGGTTCAGCGCATGCGCGTGGCCCTGGCTGCCGTAGCCGACAATGGCAACCTTTTTGGATTTGATGAGATTGATATCGGCATCACGATCGTAATAGACGCGCATGGGCGGCCTTTCGGGTTCCCCGGTCGGAATCGACGTTCGGGCTGGGTTGAAAGCGAAGGGGCTCGGATTGCGTGGGCCCGGGCTCCCTGAAATCTCGGCGGAAACTACAGAGATCGCGATGAGGATTCAACGTCTCGCGGGTGCTACCGACTGCCCTTACTGGGAATATTTTACCGCAGTCCATTTGTGGGCGCCGATCGAGTGGCATTAACCGAGCAACGGTTAAGGCTCGGCTCCCTGCACCGCCGGCCGATTGCTCAAAATAGCGCGGCATCAGATCATGTCCCGCACAACCGGCCATAACGAGGCGACGAGCGCCACTGCCATTGCAATGTTGAAAACACGCATAGCGGTGTGATTGCTCAGAAGCGGGCGCAGCGAGGTGCCAAAGAGGGCCCAGCTCGATGCCGAGATTATCGAGACAATCAGAAAAACCGCGGAAAGCAACGCCACGTCTGTCGATAGGCTGTCCGGCGACACATAGTTGGCCGCCACACTGAGACAGACCATCCAGCCTTTCGGATTGACCCATTGAAAGAGCGCCGCTTCGAAAAATGTCATCGGCTTCGCTTCATCGCCGACAATAGGATCAGTCGCGCCCGCCGTTCCGATCCGCCATGCCAGCCACAAGAGATAGGCGATGCTGATCACTCGCAGCGCGCCGTAGAGCGGCGGAAAAAGCGCGAAAATACGTCCGACTCCGAGTGCGACTGCGGCTGCCATGATCGTAAAGCCGATCACAATGCCCAAAATGTGCGGGCGTGTTCTGACGAACCCAAAATTCACACCGGACGCAAGCAGCATGGTGTTGTTCGGACCCGGCGTGATAGCGGATACGAAGGCAAACGTGATCAACGATAGAAGAAGTTCATGGGACATCTGTCATCGGCAGAGCGGTCAATCGTCTGCGCATCCTGAGGCGCGTGGCGAGTCACATCGAATGGTAGAGTTCGAAACGCTCAGCCGACCGCACCGCGCCCTATCGCTGCGATGCCCGTGCGGGAGACTTCCGCCAGTCCGAGGTCGATCATGAGATTCAAAAACGTCTCGATCTTGGAAGGCTTTCCGGTCATTTCGAAAACGAAATGCTCGGTTGAAGTATCGACGACCCTGGCGCGGAAAATCTCGGCAAGCCGCAATGCCTCAATGCGCTTTTCGCCCTTGCCGACGACTTTAATCAAGGCAAGCTCGCGTTCGATCGCGTCGCCCTCCTCGGTCAGGTCTCGCACACGGTGGACTGGAACGAGGCGTTCGAGCTGAAATTTAATCTGCTGCAGAACGGCGGGCGTGCCGCTGGTGATGACGGTGATCCGCGACAGGTGCTTTTCGTGTTCGACCTCGGTGACGGTCAGAGAGTCGATGTTGTAGCCGCGTCCGGCGAAAAGTCCGATGACGCGTGCGAGGACGCCGGGTTCGTTATCGACGAAGATCGACAGCGTGCGCGAGACGATCTCTTGCGATCGCGACGGACTCGGATAGTGGGTATGCTTCAGACGTTCGGCCATAGCGGTCATCTCATCGTCAGACGTAGCTTTCGACGAGGGAATGCCCCGCCGCATAATCAGGGATCGTCCAGGTCTCTTTCAGTGCCGCTTCGCGCCACGCAACGAACTCGGGATGCGCGAGCATCGTGTCCATGTAGGTTCGCGTCGCTTCGCGTACCGGTATCTGGTATGTTTCGAAGCGGGTCACGACAGGAAGATACATCGCATCGGCCGCGCCGAATGCACCAAAAAGGTATGGACCGCCGCCGCCGAAACGGTTGCGCGCCTCGGCCCAGATGTCCTCGACCCGATCAACATTGGCTTTCAAAGAGTCCGTCAATGGCGGCGTTGCAAAACGCGCACCAAGATGCATTGGGCAGCCCTGTCGCAATGGCTGAAATCCACCGTGCATTTCATTCGCGATCGACCGGGCATATGCGCGGGCCTTCGCATCCTTCGGCCAAATGGCTTTGTCGGGATGCGTTTCGGCCAGATGCTCGACGATTGCCATGCTTTCCCAAATGACGGCGTCACCATCGATGAGCGCCGGAACCTTGCCCGAGGGCGAATATTCGAGCACGCGCTGACGGCTGTCGGGCTGCCGCAGCGGAATGATGATTTCCTCGAATGGAATGCCGACTGTCTTTAGAAGCACCCAGGGACGCAGCGACCAGGACGAATAGAGTTTATTGGCAATGACTAACTTCAACATCGTCAGCGTGCGTCCCGCTTGCCGGCGTTGTGGTCCTTGCCGCCCGAATTCTGTTTCGGGAAAACCGATTTGACGAAAATCGGCATGCCGTCCTTATCGACCAACTTCTTGAAATCTTCTGCCTGCTTCACCGACATTTTATACTGCTTAAACGTTGCGACGAAGCGCTGGCCCATCCCGTTGGCGATATCCTCGGGCGCGGGAATGCCCATGCGGACACGATCGGCCTGCGGAATGCGCGCATAAATCCGGGCGAGGATCTGAGAATGCATGTAATCCTGCGCGAGGCAGGATTCCATTCCAGGCGTATAGCTGCTCGAAAGCGTTTGCGTTCGATAGCAGGCGTCGAGAAACTTCAAGACGCCTGCGGAGCCCTTTTGCTTATGAAGTTCCGCAAGGCGCTTGGCGGCCTCCTTGACGTTTGCAACGTGATCCCAGGTTTCTTTCGCGGACGCAGGCGCTGCCCGCATCGCGCCCAAGGCGAGTAAGACCAGGAGACCGCCGAGACAGCCGCGTATCTTGGATTTTCTCAAACCAGCACCTTGCCTTCCTCGCCAATGGCACGTTCGACTTCTTCATCGGTCACATGCTCGCCGAGCAGCATCTCGTTGTGCGCCTTGCCCGACGGGATCATCGGGAAGCAATTCGCGAGCTTCGCGACATGGCAATCGAAAATGACCGGGCCCTTAGTATTGATCATCTGTTCGATTGCGTCATCGAGATCCGCAGGATGGTCGCACCGCATGCCGGTCCAGCCGTAGGCTTCAGCTAGTTTCACGAAATCGGGAAGTGCCTCGGTGTAGCTTTCCGACAGACGGTTACCGTGCAGAAGCTGCTGCCATTGGCGGACCATGCCCATGTACTCATTGTTCATGATGAACACTTTCACCGGTAGCCGATACTGCACCGCCGTCGAACATTCCTGAATGTTCATCAGAATAGAGGCATCGCCTGCGACGTCGATGACGAGCGACTTGGGATGCGCCATCTGAACGCCGATCGCTGCGGGCAGCCCATAGCCCATGGTCCCCAATCCGCCTGACGTCATCCAACGGTTCGGCTCCTCGAAGTGGAGGAATTGCGCGGCCCACATCTGGTGTTGACCGACCTCGGTCGTGAAGTATGTGTCGCGATCTTTCGTCAACTCATAGAGACGCTGGCACGCATACTGCGGCATGATGATGTCTTTGGAGTTCTTGTAGGCAAGAGATTTCTTGCTCCGCCAGCCGTCGATCTGCTTCCACCACGCCTTATGCGCGGCTTTATCGAGGACGGGCGCCTTCGCCTTCCAGATTTTCAGCATCTCTTCAAGCACGTAAGCGCAATCGCCTACGATCGGGATATCGACTTGAATATTCTTGTTGATCGACGAGGGATCGATATCGACGTGGATTTTTTTGGAGCCCGGCGAGAACGCGTCGGTACGACCGGTAATACGATCATCGAAGCGCGCGCCGATGTTGATCATTACATCGCAATCGTGCATCGCGAGGTTGGCTTCATAGGTGCCGTGCATGCCGAGCATACCGAGCCACTGTTTATCGGAGGCCGGATAAGCGCCGAGGCCCATCAGCGTCGACGTGATTGGATAGCCTGTCATGCGCACAAGCTCACGCAACAGCTGGCTGGCCTTTGGGCCCGAGTTGATGACGCCGCCGCCGGTATAGAAGACGGGCCGCTTCGCTGACGCGATCAGATCAACCGCATCGCGCACGGGTGACGGGTCGGGTTTCAAATAAGGGCGATACGTCTTGTGCTGGATATTTGACGGGCCGATGTAATTGCCGGTCGCAAACTGCACGTCCTTCGGAATATCGACGACTACCGGGCCGGGGCGGCCGGTGCGCGCAATCTGAAACGCTTCGTGCAGAATGCGTGCGAGGTCATTGACGTTCTTCACGAGGGTGTTGTGTTTCGTGCAGGGGCGCGTGATGCCGACGGTATCGCATTCCTGGAAGGCGTCGTTGCCGATCAGATGCGTCGGGACTTGGCCCGTTATGCAGACGATCGGAATGGAATCCATCAATGCGTCGGTCAGTCCGGTCACCGCGTTCGTCGCGCCCGGCCCCGAGGTCACCAGACAGACGCCGACCTTGCCAGTCGAACGCGCGTAGCCTTCGGCAGCGTGCAGCGCACCACCTTCCTGACGCACGAGGATGTGGCGGATCTTCTCCTGCTGAAACAGTTCATCGTAGATCGGAAGAACGGCGCCGCCGGGATAGCCGAAAATAAACTCGACGCCTTGGTCGGCGAGCGCCGTCAAAACGATTTCGGCGCCCGTCATCGTACGTGCCATCTGGCGAACTCCTTGGACCAGCCTCGTGGCGGTCTCTTTTGAAGCTTTCGAAAGTTGCGGAAACGTAGGGAAAGAAGGGTAGTGGGTCAATGCTAGCACTAAATAAATGGGAAAATTTCACGCATTGAACGTTCCATATATTTCAAATTTATATTCTTCCACGTAATCATATTACGTCTAAACCAGGTTAATTGCCGTTTGATATATTGGCGGGTCTCCAGTCGGGCGACTTCAGCGGCTGACTCGGCGGTCTTTTCTCCGCGAATCACGGAAAGAAGCGGCCTTAAGCCGATAGCCCGCATGGCCGGCAGGTTTGCATCGAGTCCGGCAAGCGCGCGTGCCTCCTCCATTGCGCCCCCGGCAATCATTTGGCTGAACCTGGCATCGGCGCGCATGTAAAGCTCGGCACGGTCGAGCGTCACGAGCAAGCGAACGGTTTCAGCTTCATCGATCACTGGCGTACCGGGAATCGTCTGCCACTCCGCCAACGAGCGGCCGGTCTGCTCGACCACCTCAAGCGCGCGAACGATGCGTTGGGTGTCGCTCCGGGCCAGGCGCGCCGCCATTGGTGCATCGCGAGAACTCAGCTCCCGATAAAGATCGGCGGCACCGCGCCGTTCCGCTTCGGCGCGCCAATGGTCGCGAATAGATGGGTCTATAGGCGGGATCGGCGACAACCCTTCGAGCAGCGCTTTGAAATAGAGACCGGTGCCGCCGACAATCACAGGCCGACGGCTCTCCTCGCGCGCCTTCGCAATTGCCGCCGTGGCATCAGAAACGAAGCGCCCTGTCGAATATGCTTCCGCCGCAGGGACGAAACCGTACAGCCGATGCGGGATGCGCGCCTCGTCCTCGGGCGATGGCCGCGCAGTCAAAACGCGAAGCTCGCGATAGACCTGCATACTGTCGGCATTGATGATCACGCCGCCGACATGCTCGGCGATAGCAATCGCTAATGCGGACTTTCCGCTTGCCGTCGGTCCGGCGATCAGGATCGGGGCAAGTTCATTTTTGGCGTCGCTCATGGAAACGCCTCCTAGCGCAGCCGTGTGGCGCGCGCCAGGAGGCGTTAAAGCGAACGTCCGGCGAAAGCCTTCACTAGCCGCCGATTTCCGATATTTACCAGCTGATGTTCGTGCGCATGCCGAAGACCGCTGCGTCCTTGATCGGCTTGGTATCGTCCTCATCGCTGCCGACGCGACCACCTGGATTCCAGATGTACTGGAAGTCCGGAACGATCGAGAAGCCGGGGCGGATCTGAGCGACGTAGTTCAGCTCAAGCACCGACTCATAATCCGAGACAACCGGTACGCCGTCCTGGATCTGCGCCCGGCGGAGATCGTCCGAAATGTTGCCATAACCGAACGCGGCGCCGAAGGTGTCCTTGTCACGGCCCGGCACGAAGCCGGCGAAGACGATGCCAGTGTCGAAATACTTATCGATCAGGTTCTGCCGGTCGGGACTGACCGATCCGCGTCCGAAGATCGTAACGGCCTTATCGCCCTCGCCCTTCCAGATTTGCTGATCGATGATCCCATAGACACCGGAACTGGTGTCCAAGATGCTCGGGTCAAGGAACTGCGGTGCGTAGTGATTGAATTGCCGCCAGCCGCCGAGCTTCAACGTTCCCGGCAACCCGACATCGTATTTGAACTGCCCCTCGATCATGATGAGCGGGTCGTCTTCCAGACGAAACTCGACGCCGTGACGATTATCCTTTTGCGGATCGTCGGCGAACGGATCGGCTGGGCTGCCGTTGAAGATTGCAGCCAGGATCGTGAGGTTATCGTTCGGGGAATACTGGACTCGGGCGCCGAGAGAGGCGAGCGGATAACCAGGGCCACCGGCCGCCTGATCGGCGGCGGTGATGCCAGGCCAGCCGAACGTACCGTTGATGAATTGCGCGGCCGTGTCGCTGATGAAAAATTCGCTGTCGGCAGCGATTGAGCCGACGCGGACTTTCAACTTATCTTGCAGCATCGACTGTTCGAACCAAAGCTCGAACAGGCGGAATGTCTCGTCGCCTTCGATGTTGCTGACGGCGAAGATATTGCCGACGCGGTCCGTCGAGGCGCCGATGCCGTGGATGTAATAGGCATTGGCGTGGATAGCGCCGCCCTTCCAGCCGAGCAGCTTTTCGAGGTCGATATCGGTGTAAACTTCAAGACGCCCGTCGAAGTTCGACCCCGTGGAGTTCGCGCCTTTGGCAACGTTCCAGTATTCGCCGATCCAGTTGACGCCGTAGAGGATGCCCTGCCGCGCGAACGCCGCACGCACAGGATCGTCCCACCCCTGTGCAATCGAATCGTCAGGGATGCCAGTCACAGGCTTGTCGTCCGCCTGCGCCCCCGCGATCGTGCCAAGCGATACCAGCGCCAATGCCGACACCGCACCAGCCCTCAGTAAAGACTTCATTCCAGTCCCCCATGTGCCGCAGCGGCGCCCAATGCAGAACGACCCCGCCGTTTGTCTACGGCAACAGCTAAGCTACCCAAGCAATCTCCAACTCGACTTCAGTTTAGTTGACCCGGTTAGTCAAGTTTGGGATGGGGTTGCGGCAAGCGCCTTAAGATTTCGGCTGGAGCGCTGTGTCCGGCGCGCAATATAAAGGAGGCATGTTGCCGCCATCTGTTCGCTGTACAGGGATCGAATTCCCGCTTTCGCCTTCAACGTCCTTTGCAAATTTTCTGCGAATCGGCGTTGGGCAGCACATTTTGCGACTCACTTCGCAAGACGCTTGGCGGTTCGAAGCCGGTCCAGCGCCGCCATCCTCGTGCAAGTCCGGGCTTGAGACGGGTCCATATTCTCGTCGATTCAAGCCGAATACGGGTTTTGAGCATGCGCCCGTAGCGCCAAACCCAGGACGCACGAATCTGCGCGAACAACGCATCTTTCCAAGGCACAAACCAGTTGTAGGCGCTAGCGAACCACGCAATCCGCATCAATGCTGGTTTGGTCAGAATGAAGACGCGGGCGATCAACGCCGTCGACGCCACTTTCGCACCGAGGAATAACAACGTCGCGGTGGCGAAATGCTCGTTGGCGAGCAACCAGACGGCGACAAATTTTAGCGGCAGCAGCAGCGTCGTCGGAAGCGCTATGGCAAAAAGCGCAGCATAGGGAGGAAGACCAGCGATCCAGCGCTCGATCGCCGCGACGGGCGCATACTTTGCGAGACGAGCAAGAAATTCGGATAGCGGCCGCCATCCCCATTCCTCGAACAGAACGATCAGCGCTGCGACGACGTTCAGCGCTGCAATCAATGGCCCGCGCGACAGTTGCCAGGCTGTGCGGAAAATCTCGCGCACGGCCCAAAATGTGATGACGGCTGCGCGCGATACCGCCGCCCCGGTTTTCCTTATGCGCGCGATGAAATCTTCCGTGTTCAATCTTTTCTTCCGATGGGACAGGAACCGCTTCGCATTCTGACAGCGGTAATGACGCCGGGTATAAGTTCCTGCCGCCAGTTCCAAATAGGCGCAGAACTGGAAGCGTTTTAGATCACGCTTGTTTGTTGCTTCCTTAAGCCGCTCCTCCTGACGCTCTCCCGGCTTGAGAGGGCGGCCCCTTTATTCTATACTTTTTTTGTAAATAATAATTCGGACCCAGGGAGCCTGCCTTGAAACTTTCACGTCAGATCTTGTTCGCGAGCGGCATCACGCTCGCAGCCGTTCTTGTGCCACGTATGGGCCACGCCGCAGAGCACGTGATCGAGATGCGCAATCAGGACGATGCCGGAAACCGGATGGCCTTCCAGCCCGGCTTTCTCAATGTTGCCGTCGGCGACACGGTGAAATTCGTGCCGAAAGACAAGGGCCACAATGCGGAGAGCGTTCCGGAGATCTGGCCGGACAGTGTCGCGAAGGTCAAAGGCGCGTTCAGTAAAGAGGTGGTATTCAAGGCAGAGAAGGATGGGCTCTACGTCTTCAAATGCCTGCCGCATTACGGCATGGGGATGGTCGCCCTGGTGCAAGTGGGCAAACCCGTCAACCTCGACAAAGTCAAAGCCTTCAAGGCAAGCGGCCTTGCGAAGAAACGCCTCGATGGCGAGGTCGAAAAGGTCGTTCCGTAAAGACCGGAAATCGAGTTGCGTCCTCCCGTTTCCCGGTCGGGACAAGGCGGAACTCGTCCCTCCCCGGAGCAGGTTTCTCCCGACTCCTGCTCCGGGGGTTAGTTTGAGTCCACAGTTTCGAACATGGATTCGCCGCGCCGCGCTTCGCCCGCTTCTTCGAGTGCGTGCGCGAGTTCTTCGCGTGCTTTTTCGGCTTGGCGCTGACGCGCCCAGAGACTCGCGTAGAGGCCGCCTTTCGCGATCAGCTCGGCGTGCGTCCCCTGCTCGACGACGCGGCCTGCTTCCAGAACGAGGATAGTGTCGGCGTGGATGATCGTCGAAAGCCGATGGGCGATGACGACGGTCGTGCGATCTTTCGCGACGCGGTCAAGGGCGTCCTGGATTTCTTTTTCCGTGTGGCTGTCGAGCGCGCTCGTCGCTTCGTCGAGGATCAGGATCGGCGGCGCTTTCAGGATCGTGCGCGCGATCGCTACGCGCTGCTTCTCTCCGCCTGAGAGTTTCAAGCCGCGTTCGCCGACCATCGTGTTGTATCCGTCGGGAAGCATTCTGACGAAATCGTCGATCTGCGCCATCTTGGCGGCAGCGATGACCTCGTCGTCGGTAGCATCGGCACGACCGTATTTAATGTTGTAGAAGATCGTATCGTTGAACAACACGGTATCCTGCGGCACGACGCCGATCGCGGCACGCAGCGAGGCTTGCGTGACATCGCGAAGGTCCTGACCGTCGATCGTTATCTTTCCGCTCGTCACGTCGTAGAATCGCAGAAGCAAGCGACCGACGGTCGACTTGCCCGCACCGGATGGTCCGACGATCGCCACCATCTTGCCGGCTGGCACTTGGAACGAAACGTCCTTTAGAATCTCGCGGCCGGGATCATAGGAAAAGCCGACATGATCGAAGCGGATCGTGCCGCCATTGACGCGCAGAAGCTTCGCATTGGGCCGGTCGGCAACTTCGGGATTTTGTTCGAGCACTTCCATCATGCGCTCGATGTCCGTCAACCCTTGCTTGATCTCGCGATAGACCATGCCCATGAAATTGAGCGGCATGAAAAGCTGCAGCATCAGCAGGTTCACCATCGCGAAGCGCCCGACAGTTGAATGCGCGGTGAGCACGTCGTTCGCGGCCATGACCAGACAGATCGTCAGCGCGATGGTGAAGATGATCGCCTGGCCCGAGTTGAGGACCGCGAGCGACGTGAACGTCTTGATGCTGGCCTTTTCATAAAGCGCCATCGATTTGTCGTAGCGCTCGGCTTCGCGTTTCTCGGCACCGAAATACTTCACCGTCTCGTAATTCAGAAGACTGTCGACGGCCTTAGTGTTGGCATCGGTATCGCTTTCGTTCATGGCGCGACGAATCTGGACCCGCCAATCCGTGGCGCGGACCGTGAACCACAAATAGCAGATGATCATTCCGACGATCGTGACCACATAGCGCCAGTCGAACTCGAAGGCGCAAACGCCGATGATCATCAAAAATTCGACGATCGTCGGAATGAGGGTCATCAGCGCCATGCGGCTGATGTTTTCTATTCCTGTCCGGCCGCGTTCAAGAACGCGGGTCAAGCCGCCGGTCTTGCGCTCAAGATGGAAGCGCAGCGACAGCCGGTGCATATGCTCGAAGGTCGCCAGCGCCAGGGTTCTGACCGCGTGCATCGCGACTCGCGCGAACATGCCCTCGCGCACTTGCATCAGCAGCGACATGACGATGCGCGCAACGCCGTAGAAGATGCATGCCAGGATAGGCGCGCCGATCAGCCAGGGCAGCGTCTGGTTCGCCGGGACGTGTCCACCGGTTGCGGCGACGAGTGCGTCGGTCGCCCATTTCAGCGTAAAGGGCACTGCAACGGTCACAGCCTTGGCGATGACGATCAACACCAATGAGGCGAGAACGGTCCGCTGGAGATCAGGCCGGTCGTGGGGCCAGACGTAGGGCCACAATGCGCGAACGACGCGGCCGCTTTCCGAAGACGGTTTGAGACGCGCCGCGTTTCCGCCGCGCTTTGCGGTGCCGTTGCTGACTGTTTGCTGCATCGCGTTGAAATAGGGTCAGCGGACAGGAATGTCCATCAGCGACGGCGCGGAATGAAGAGGCGCTGACAAGGATAAATCAGATTCGGGTTCCGAATAATGTTGCGGTTGGCGCGAAATAGCCGCCAATAAAGCCAGCCTCTCCTATAGTGACGCCGCGAAATCCGCCAGAGACTATCGCCGCGACGAACAACATAGCGGCCAGGGGGGCGAATGCGGTGCCCCGCAAAGCGGCATGTCCGCGTGCGCCTTATCCAGCGCCTGACGGCCGTTCGATGGGCGATCTTCCGAGCCGATGCTTTCGCGGATTTTGTGGGTTGCGCGGTTTCGGCGGTTACTGATGGGGTCGGTTTCGCCTCGGCGTCGGTCTTCTTTGCGGCTTCCGCTGCCTGGCGTTCCGCCTCGGCTTTCTTTGCAGCTTCTGCGGCCTGACGTTCCGCCTCAGCTTTCTTTGCCGCTTCTGCGGCCTGGCGTTCGGCCTCGGCTTGCTTCGCGGCTTCCGCTGCCTGGCGTTCGGCCTCGGCCTTCTTCGCCGCTTCTGCGGCTTGACGTTCGGCTTCGGCTTTCTTCGCGGCTTCCGCTGCCTGGCGTTCGGCCTCGGCTTGCTTCGCGGCTTCGGCGGCCTGACGTTCTTCCTCCGCCTTCTTCGCGGCTTCCGCTGCCTGACGTTCGGCTTCGGCTTTCTTTGCGGCTTCCGCTGCCTGGCGTTCCGCTTCGGCTTTCTTTGCGGCTTCCGCTGCCTGGCGTTCGGCCTCGGCTTTCTTTGCCGCTTCTGCGGCTTGACGTTCGGCTTCGGCTTTCTTCGCGGCTTCCGCTGCCTGGCGTTCGGCTTCGGCTTTCTTTGCAGCTTCTGCGGCTTGACGTTCGTCTTCGGCTTTCTTTGCAGCTTCCGCTGCCTGGCGTTCGGCTTCGGCTTTCTTCGCGGCTTCCGCTGCCTGACGTTCCGCCTCGGCTTTCTTTGCAGCTTCTGCGGCTTGACGTTCGGCCTCGGCTTTCTTTGCGGCTTCCGCTGCCTGACGTTCGGCTTCGGCTTTCTTTGCAGCTTCTGCGGCCTGACGTTCGGCTTCGGCTTTCCTTGCGGCTTCCGCGGCCTGACGTTCTTCTTCCGCCTTCTTCGCTGCTTCCGCCGCCGTGGCGTTCTTCTCGTCCTCGCGATTTTTTTCCGCCGCTTTTTCCCGAGCGATGCTCTCAGGTGTCGGAGTGGACAAACGCGGGATTATGGTCGTCTCATATTCGCGATTGGCTCGGGCAAGCCAGTCCTGGATGCGATCGAGCACGCTCAGGCCATCGGGCGGATTGTCCGCTTTGTGAGGCTTTGCCGTGTCACGAACTCGCGACTGGGCGGGCGGGGCGGCAGCATCGGCTAATCGAACTCTCGGGTCGACCGAGGTTCCATCGATCCATGCAAAGGCGTCATCTCCGACCCAGGTATCCGTGCGTATGGCATCATCGCGACCCCGGTCGATCGCGGCGCTGGACGGTATCGGCCGAAGCACAACCAGAGCGACAAGGCCGAGCGCCCCTACACGCATCACTGTAGCGGCCGTTTTCCTAGCAGAAACGGCAGGTTGCCCACACTTCATCATACTGCCTTGCAAGTCGTTTAAGCGAGCTAAGCACACCTTCGCGCTCACAGCCAAGACGGCGCAAAGATGTAGCAAACGCGTGTACCCGATGGGCCACCGTGGGGCGCCCCCGGGGCTCGCTTTTGCTCGGCCGGCAATCAACCACGCCCTCAGAAAGCCTCATCGCGGCGATGCCATGTGCTGGTGCCTGGGCCCAGACATCTTACATAACGTATACCGTCGATTTGAAATGGAACAGGAATGGAAGAGATCGTGAAGGGGCCGGAAGCTGTTCCGGCAGCACGTAGACCGCTCAAGGAGACATCCCCAATTCGAGGCGTATGCGTCTATTGCGGCTCCGGGAAGGGCCAGAACTCCGCATACGCGGTCGCCGCGCGAAAGCTCGGCAAGGCGCTCGCCGATCAAAACATACGGCTCGTCTATGGCGGCGGGAGCCTCGGCCTTATGGGTGAGGTTGCGCGCGCTACGCTCGGCGCAGGCGGCAAGGTCACAGGCATCATCCCCGAATTTCTCGGCGCGCGCGAAATGATGCTGAAGGACGTCGATGAATTGATCGTCGTCGAAAACATGCACATCCGAAAACAGCTGATGTTCGACCGGGCCGATGCGTTCGTGGCGCTGCCCGGCGGCATCGGCACGCTGGAGGAACTTGTCGAACAGCTCACCTGGTCACAGCTCGGACGACACTCGAAGCCGATCGTCGTCGCCAACATCGAAGGCTTCTGGGACCCGTTCTTAAAGCTGCTCGAACACATGAAGCGGGAGACGTTCATCCGTTCTGGCCTCGACGTGCATTTCACGGTCGTCGATACGGCCGAGGAGATCGTTCCGGCAATCCTCGCCAACGCCGAGCCGGCATCTGACGAGGGCAATCGCGCCGTCGTCGATCGGCTCTGAGCTTCGCGATGCAGACTGATGGTCTTTGACGGCTACCGCTGTGCCAACGGGGCGGCGGCGAACAGCTGATCGTAGAAGTTGCCCAACGCCGCAAGGCCAGCCGCATTCAGGTGGTTGGTGTCGCGATAGAGCGGCTGGCCGTCCTCGCTGTAGCGGCAGGTTTGCGCATCGCAGAGCCTAAGGTGCGGATAGACGACGTGCACATTCGGTATCCTGGCGATGCGCGATAGAACCGGCATGACGTTTCGCTCGCGCTGAAGAAAAGCGCTGAGCGTCGTCTCGTGCGGAAGCGGTTGTTTCCAGGCGTGGAACCGTTCGAAGGCCAGCGCGGGATTGAAAACATTTTCGGGAATGGGGCCGACGACGATGACACGGAGGCCTCTATCGGCCAGCTTGCGCACAGTCGTCTCAAGAGCGTTGGCGAAGATTGGGGCATTCTTCTCGATGCCCTCATTGCTGAGATAGATCTCCGCTCCGCCGTCAACATCGCCGCGCTCTCCTTCGGCGTAAAGCGCCCAGCGTGCAGCGATGATCACCTGCCGGATGCCGGGCGTCATTGCTTTTGCGACGACAGCATTGTTGAAGGCAGGACATTTGACGCTGCGTGAGCGGCCATAGAGCTGGACGCCAAGCAGCGGCGGACAGCCGCCATACGTTTCAACCAGCAACGCATGACCATGGAATTTGCCGTAAGCGGCAAGCCCGATGGCTAGCTTTTGCGCATGGCTGTCACCCCACAGGATCGTGTCGATAGATCGCTCGGTTGGCCCCAGGCGACAGATCTCACTCGGATAGCCAATCGGATTTGGTAACGGCCGGCATTGGGCGCGTTGGCTCGCGGCTGTTGGAGCAGTCGAGGCCAGAACTTCGGGCGACCAATGCTGGAGCCATTTGGGTACTCTCATCGTGAGCGACAGGACGACGAGCCCCACCGTTACTATCCCAGCTGTCAGGAATACCGGACGCGACGAGGCGGTCCGCCAATGCCGAAACGGTTGCTCGACGTAGCGCCAAGAGAGCGCGCCGATTGCCAGGCTCGCGGCCAGCAGCGCCAACTGGGACGGAAGCGTCCACGCTTCCGGAAAGCGATATCTGAAGAACACCATAAGCGGCCAATGCCAGAGATAGACCGAGTAGGAGATCAATCCCAGCGCGACGACAGGAGGCAACGCGAGCGCACGTCCCACCAGGGTCGGCTGCGTGCCGCCGCCCGAGTGAATGATCAAGGCCGCTCCGAGGCACAGCGGCAGCGCCGTCAGTCCCGGAAATTCGGTGGCGTTTGTATACCGGAAGAAGCAAATCGCGATCAGCGCAGCACCGAAAATTCCCTCTAGCTCACGGCCAGCCTTGCTCGACAACCGGGGCGCGATTTCGAATGCCAACAGCGCTCCAGTCAGTAATTCCCACACGCGACCGAGCGTCGAAAAAAAAGCTTGCTGCGGATGGTCTCCGACGTCGCGGACGCTGTAGGCAAACGATGCCGACGCGATGGCGAGCAATATGAATTTTATCGCCTTACGATCGATCGCGAAAAGCGCGACCAGCAGAATCGGGAACAGCAAATAGAATTGTTCTTCGACGCCCAAAGACCAGGTGTGAAGCAACGGCTTGTTTATGGCGGGAGCGTCGAAGTAGCCCGTGTCGCGGCGGAAATAAAAATTCGAGGTCGAGGTCACTGCGGCGAGAAGACTTCCGCCGTAATTCTTCAGATCCGACGGAAAAAGAAGCAACGCAGCAAGCAGGCTGCTGACCAGCACGCAGGCCGTCAGCGCCGGAATTATCCGGCGGATCCGGCGCACATAAAATCGCGTGATCGAAAACGTTCCGGATTCAATTTCCGATTTGACGATCCCGGCGATCAGAAAGCCCGAGATCACGAAGAAGACGTCGACGCCGCCATACCCGCCGCTTACGCCGCCGAGGCTGAAATGGTACGCCAGCACGCCGGCGACCGCGATCGCGCGCAAGCCGTCAATATCGGCGCGATACGGCTTTGTTGAACTCATTGTTGGTCGCAGAGCCCCCGGCTCTTGTCAGACATATGCTCCCCCTATGCGATCATCGCGTCGCCCCTCGCAGGTTTACACGATGAGACGGCGGGCAAAACCCTCAAAGCGCCCCGGATGTGGTTAAGTGCGTCCCTCTGACCGAGAATCTGGCCGAGCCCGTTGCGCTTCGGGTCCTTCCAACTTATCAGCGCTTATGACCAAGACCGAGCCTACACTCATGCCTCCCGTTGCCCGGATTGCGGAGAGCGACATCCCGCAGACAATCACGCGAATGCGGTCGGGCGAGCGGCGCGCGATTGCAAGCGTGATCACCGAACTCGAACGGCTTTCGGCAGCGGCGCCTCCGCTGCTTAAAGCGTTGCAGCCCCATCTCGGACATTCCCTAGTGGTCGGATTTACGGGGCCGCCCGGAGCTGGCAAGTCGACGCTCGTCAACGCTATCATCGGAGAGCTGCGCAAGGCGGGCCGGACGGTCGGCGTGATTGCCGTCGATCCGTCTAGTCCGGTTTCGGGCGGCGCCATTCTCGGCGACCGCATTCGGATGACGTCCGCGCTCGACGACGACGGGGTATTCGTGCGCTCTCTGGCGTCGCGTGGCTATCTCGGAGGTCTATCACCCGCGGCTGTCCGTGTTATCGACGCGCTCGACGGCGCGGGATTTGATGTCGTGCTGCTCGAAACGGTTGGCACGGGCCAGAACGAGATCGATGTTGCCGAGGTCGCGGATATCCGGGTCGTCATCGCGGCACCGGGGCTTGGCGACGACATCCAAGCCATGAAATCAGGATTGCTGGAGATCGCCGACGTGATCGTCGTCAATAAAGGCGATCGCCCAGGCGCCGAGCAAACCATGCACCAGCTCAAAGGCGCGCTTTCAATACGCGCGACGATGGCCGACAAGGTACCAGTATTGAAGACGAGCGCCATAAACGGCGACGGTGTGCCGGCGCTCATCGAAACGCTCGACGGCTTCGGGAAGAAGGTTCGGGCGCAAGAGCCGGTCAGCCGCAGGCGCCGCCGGGCACGCTATCTGATCGCGAGGGCGGCCTCGGATATCGTGGCCAATCGCATCAAAGCAGGCGGATCGGGAGGGCTTGAGCCACTCGCCGATTCCGTTCTTTCCGGAACGATGACACCGCATGACGCGGCGCTGCGCTTGCTGAAAGACTAGCGGCCGCCGTTTTGCCTTGACTCAGGCCATCGCCAGCTTGCTGCGTTTGACCGAATAGCTGAAGTAGATCACCAGTCCCAGCGCCAGCCAGACAATGAAGCGCAGGTGCGTTTCGTAAGGAAGGAACGCTATCAGCGCGCCACAGGAGATAATGCCGAGGATCGGGAGAATGATCCCGCCCGGCGTTTTGAATGGGCGCGGCATATCGGGATGCGTGGTGCGAAGCGCGATGACACCGCCGCAGACGAGAACGAATGCCGCCAGCGTGCCTATGTTGACGAGCTCGGCCAGAATGCCGAGCGGAATGAAGCCCGCCATGATCATTATGACAAAGCCCGTGATGACGGTCGTGCGCACAGGTGTATGAGTCTTGGGATTGACGACCGAAAAGAAAGCCGGAAGCAAGCCGTCGCGCGAGACGCCGACGATGATGCGCGTCAGAGCGTAGTAAAGGACGAGCATGACGGTCGTCAGCCCGGCGACAACGCCGGTTGCGACGAGACCGGCAGCCGTGTTGTGGCCGATGCGGAGCAAGGCTTCGGAAGCGGGCGACGGCACGTTGAGCACATGGTAGGGCACAATACCCGTCATCAGCGCCGAGACGATGACGTAGATCAGCGTGCAGAAGATCAGCGCCGCGAGGATGCCGATCGGCACATCGCGTTGCGGCTGATACGCCTCCTCGACGGCCGTCGAGACTGCATCAAAGCCGACGTAAGCGAAAAAGACGATGGAAGCGCCGGCAAGCACACCGACCGGCCGGTCGCCCGTATGGCTGAACCATCCAAACGGCATGAATGGCGACCAGTTGTCGGGATTGACGTTGAAGACCGCGACGCCGACGAAGATCGCGACGGCGATAAGCTTGATCACGACGGCGCCGGCATTGATGCGCGCACTTTCCTTGACGCCCATGATCAGCAGAACCATCAGCAGCAAGATCACGCTGACCGCCGGGAGATTAATGATGCCGCCCATGCCGCCGTTGCGTACGTCCGCTGCTGTGGGGTCGAAGCCAAACCATTGCAGCGCGCCGCCGAGGTAATCGTTCCAGGCGAGCGCCGATGGTCCTCTCGTCAGGTAGTCCGGAAGGCCGATGCCCATGGCTTCGAGCGCGTTATTGAAATAGCCGGACCAGCCGTTGGCGACAGCAGCTACCGAGACGCCGTATTCCAGGATCAGGTCCCAAGCGATGATCCAGGCGATTAATTCCCCGAAAGCCGCGTAGCTGTAGCCATAAGCGCTGCCGCATCCGCCGACACTCGATGCCAGTTCGGCGTAAGAGAGTGCCGCGAAGCCGCACGCCAGGCCCGCCACGATAAACGAGAGGACAACCGCCGGTCCGGATTGGACAGCCGCCGCATGGCCTGTCAGGACAAAAATGCCGGTTCCGATAATCGCGCCAATACCGAGCAGCGTCAGATCAAGCGCGCTGAGACACCGCTTCAGCCCGAACTCGGAGTTGTCGTAGGCGACGGCCTTCTTGCGAAAGAGATTAGCCATGACTCCGCTCCCCTATTCCCGTTTAACTGTAAGATGTGCCCTTGCGCGGCGCGGTGGCCGAACGCCATGCGCGGTTCCCGGCTCTCTCCCCCCGTGGATTCTGCGCAAGCGGGAGCTTCGCCCAGGCGATGCGCGATGTCCACCTACGGAATGACAGCTATGCGCCTGAAAATTCAGCAGCGGCCATTTGTTTGGCACGCATTAGGCTGGCTTCGGAATGGGCGCGCGATACCTCCCGCACTTGCCCTTCGCGATTAGAATCGATAGCGAGTCTTCGAATTCGGGCACTCGGCGCTCAGCGGCGATGCCAAAAGGAGGTCCAGCGATGTCGGATGAGGCGGTTGTCGCCCAAACGGGTCCCTATCAGGTCGAACTGACCGAGGGCGAAGAATATTGGTTTTGCCGCTGCGGCCGGTCGAAAACACAGCCGTTTTGCGACGGTTCGCACGAGGGCACGACCTTCGAACCCCTGCGATTTACCGTCGATCACACGGGAACGTTCAATTTGTGCGGTTGTAAAGCCACCGACGACGAGCCGTTTTGCGACGGCACCCACAACGTGCTCTGAAAAACGCCGCAGCCGGACCGGAGCTGGAAACTCTCCTATCCGAGCGTCACAGTCTTCCGAAACCGCCCCTATCAGGCCTCGCCTTCGGCCTGTCGCGATAATCTGTCTACGCCGCAATCCGCCGGAGGGCTTTAGCGTCCCTGAGAGGCCTGCATGCACTCCGAGAGCAACCGCCGCTCCAGCTTTGAGAGCTCGTCCGGAACATCCCGCCCCGATCGCCGGAATTCCGTAATCCGCTTCTTTACGAGTGCGTAGCATTGGCGCGGATCGTCGTCCGATTGTTCCATTTGCTGGACCAGCTCGGCAAACTCGCCGCTGCCCATCTGTTGTGCCATATCCTTAGTGTCTCCCGCTTCGTTCTTGGAAAGGATATCGGCGTTCCCCGACGCCTGGACATTCTCTCCGACTCACTATCTTTCAACTTAGGCACGTCGATCGGCGAATAAAATGCGGTATTAAAGTGAATGATCGACGAATTGTGCGACTGTGACCAAACTGCCGTGAATAGTAGCTGAACGACAGCACGATATCCCCAGCGCCAATACGCGTATTAGCCCAGTCCTTCGTGGCGAGAGGTCGGCCGGGCAATTGGATGCTGCTTCACAAATTGTTGCAAAGCATTAGCTGCGAAGCGAAAGGGAGCGCCGTTCCTCTATGGATCAGCGCATGGCGATTGCATTTGGTTCCCGTATCGATTGATGCGGCGGGGCCCGTCTGCTACCCCTCCCCGCGCATTATCAAGGATTTACGCGCATGATTCCCCGCTATTCCCGCACCGAAATGACTTCGATCTGGGAGCCCCAGACACGCTTTCGGATCTGGTTCGAAATCGAAGCACATGCAGCGACGGCGAGTGCACAACTCGGGCTTATTCCGGAATCGGCGGCAAAAAAGATCTGGGAAAAAGGTTCGGCGGCGACATTCGACGTGCAGCGAATTGAGGAAATCGAAGCCGTCACCAAACACGACGTTATTGCCTTTTTGACGCACCTTGCGGAATTCATCGGTCCGGAATCCCGGTTCGTGCACCAGGGCATGACGTCTTCGGATGTTCTTGACACCTGTCTTAACGTTCAACTAGTCCGGGCCGCCGACCTGCTCATCGCCGACATCGACCGGCTGCTCGAAGCACTCAAGACGCGTGCGTACGAATTCAAAAACGCCGTCACCATTGGGCGAAGTCACGGCATTCATGCCGAGCCGACGACGTTCGGCGTCAAGCTCGCCTATGCCTATGCCGAGTTCCAACGCGCCCGTGAGCGGATGGTCGCTGCCCGGAAGGAAGTTGCGACCTGCGCTATTTCGGGTGCAGTCGGCACATTCGCGAATATCGATCCCAGGATCGAAGTCTACGTCGCGGAGCAAATGGGACTCGAACCGGAGCCGGTTTCCACGCAGATCATTCCCCGCGACCGGCACGCCATGTATTTCGCCACACTGGGCGTTGTCGCCTCCAGCATCGAGCGGCTGGCTATCGAGATCCGGCATTTACAACGGACGGAAGTCCTTGAAGCCGAAGAATATTTTTCGCCGGGCCAGAAAGGGTCTTCGGCGATGCCGCACAAGCGCAACCCTGTCCTTTCCGAAAACCTGACCGGGCTTGCCCGCCTCGTCCGCGGCTACGCCATTCCGGCGATGGAGAACGTGGCGCTCTGGCACGAGCGCGATATCTCCCATTCAAGCGTCGAGCGAATGATCGGTCCCGATGCCACGGTTACGCTCGATTTCGCCCTGGTGCGGCTCGCGGGAGTCATCGAGAAGCTTGTCGTCTATCCCGAGACCATGAAGAAGAACCTCGATAAGCTCGGCGGCCTGCACAATTCCCAGCGCGTGCTGCTGGCGCTGACGCAGGCCGGAGTCAGCCGCGAGGATGCTTATGCCCTCGTTCAGAGGAACGCGATGAAGACCTGGGAGCACGGCAAGGACTTTTTGACCGAACTCAAGAACGACAAAGATGTCGCAGCCAAGCTTCCAGCCGGGAAACTCGAAGCGATGTTCGACCTCGACTACCACACGACGCACGTCGATACGATCTTCAGGCGCGTGTTTGGTTCGGCTTGAGTTGCGTCGCGGCGACACCGCCGTGCGTTCGGGCTGCCGTTACCGGGACGTATTGAAACTGACACGCCTCTGACACCTCCGCTGGCGACGTTGCCTCCTGGGATTCAGGGGGCCGCGATGTTAGCGCCGAATGTCAGTTTTGGAGCAGTGGGCTACTGGGATTCGTACGAGCCGACGAAGCCCCGAGCTGTCTCGGCCGTCGATATGGCGCGGCGTACCTTTTATCTCGGCGCCGCGGCTGTCCTGCTCTTTCTGCTGGTGCCCGATCTCGACATCGCAATCTCTCGCCTTTTTTACGACGGGGGACAGTTCATCGGCAGTACTTCACCATTGATCCGGGCTCTGCGGACAGTCTTCAACCTCTTCTTCGCTCTGATCTGTGCCTTGACCGTTGTCGGGCTCGTCGTCTCGGCGCGGCCGACCAGATCGCTGCTCTCCCTCGGGTTCAGCCAGTGGCTGCTCCTCGCCCTTTGTTTGATCGCAGGCCCGCTCGTCGTTGCGAACGTCGGATTGAAAGACCACTGGGGCCGCGCCCGCCCCCACACCATTTCCGAATTCGGCGGGACGAAGGTCTTCACTCCACCCTTCCAGCCATCGGACCAGTGCGTGAGAAATTGCTCATTCGTGAGCGGTGAAGCTTCGTCCGTCTACACCGTGTTTTTCGCGGGCGCATTTTTGTTGCGGCGTCACTCGCGCAAGATGATTGCCGGGGGAATTGTGTTGGGCAGTCTCGCAGGACTGGTCCGCATCGCGCAGGGCGGTCATTTCCTATCGGATGTCATTTTCGCGGGCATCTTGATGGCGCTTACGGCTGCGTCCCTTCAGCTCCTTTTTGACACAATTCAGTCCGCCGGACATGTCGAACGCAATGGCGCAGCGGCCTAAGCCGTTCGTCACAACTAGCCAACTCGATTTGCATGCTGTCCATTAAGCGCCAAAGACGTTTAGATATTCAGGTCCGGCCAACGGGTGAAAACCCATGAATGCCATAACGCCGCCACAACCGCTGGCTTTCCCCCTACGGCGGGCCGAGGTCCAGACGCGCCCACGTCTGACAGTGGTGGTGCCGACGTACTGTGAAGCTGAAAATATCGTTCCGACGATTGCAGCGCTCGACACGGCGCTTTCGGGCATTTCCTGGGAAGTTATTTTCGTCGATGACGACAGTCCGGACGGCACAGCGACCATGGTCCGTTCCCAAGCAGAACTGGACGCGCGCGTGCGCCTCATTCGGCGCGTCGGCCGTCGCGGGCTCGCGGGCGCGGTCATCGAAGGAATGCTGGCGTCGGCGGCTGGCGTCGTAGCCGTCATCGATGCGGACCGCCAACATGACGAGACATTGCTTCCACGCATGCTGTCGGCCGTCGAAGGAGGCGAGGCCGATCTCGTCATTGCGACGCGTTATGGCGAATCCGGCGCGGCGGATGCTGGCTTTTCGAAACGCCGACGTAGCGCCAGCGCGTTTGCCACGCGACTATCGAACCTGCTTCTCAGGACAAATGTCAGCGATCCGATGAGCGGCTTCTTCATGATCCGGCGCAGTGCCGTCGACGAAATTGCGCCGAGGCTTTCGACCGGCGGTTTCAAACTTCTGCTCGATATTCTTGCGTCGGCTCCAATGGCGTTGAAGATCATCGAAATGCCTTATGCGTTCAGGCCGCGCCAGATCGGCAAATCGAAGCTCGATGCGTTGGTCGTCGCGGACTTCCTGGGCCTGCTGCTTGCAAAACTCAGCGGCAACACCGTACCGCCGCGTTTTTTCCTGTTCGCATTGGTCGGAGCCTCTGGCCTCGTGGTGCATATGGCGACCCTTCGCGCTCTTCTGACGACGATGCACATTCCGTTCAATGCCGCGCAATTGGCGGCTGCCTTCGTTGCCATGACATCCAATTTCTTCCTCAACAACGCGCTGACGTTCCGAGACCGACGTCTTGTCGGCATCGCCGCGCTCAAAGGTTTGTTGACGTTTTACCTGGTCTGCAGTGTCGGTACGCTGGCGAACGTCGGCGTCGCCGAACTGGTCTATCTTCGCGATCCGAGCTGGTGGCGCGCAGGCATCGCGGGCGCCTTGATGGCGGCTGTCTTCAACTATGCCGTCAGCTCGATGCTGACGTGGAGAAAATCGTAGTGAGCGTCGTCACCGAACGTCCTGCTGCGATCGCTTCGCTGCGCCGGCTTCGCATCTATGGCGCCGCGGATAATCTTCTGATCGCTGTCGCACTCGGCCTATGTGCGCTTCGTCTCGTCATGGCGTCGTCGTTGGGGCTTGCCGACGACGAAGCCTACTATCGTATCTGGTCGCTGGCCCCTTCGCTTTCCTACTTCGACCATCCGCCCATGATCGCGTGGATGATTGGAGGAGGCCGCATGTTGCTCGGGGATTCGGCGCTCGGCATCAGATTGGTCGCGCCATTCTGCCATTTGCTTGGAGCATTCTTGCTATGGCGGACGGCCTATCTCCTTTACGGCCGGGCGACGGCGCAGACTGCTGTTTGGCTCTACCTCGCCATGCCCCTTCTCGCCGTCGGCGGCATCCTTATGACACCCGATTTGCCGTCGGTACTTTTCGCTGGGCTTGTGTTGTGGTCGCTCGCGGAACTCGATCGTTCGCGAAACGCAAACTGGTGGCTTGCCGTCGGAGTTTTCGCGGGGCTTGGACTTCTTTCGAAATACACGAACCTTTTTTTGGGCGCGACCATCGTGCTCTGGCTCGTCGCCACGCCCGAAAACCGGAAGTGGTTCCGGTCCCCGCAGCTTTGGATCGGAGGCTTGATTGCCGTCGCGGCGGCGATGCCCGTCGTCATCTGGAATGCCGAGCACGGCTGGGCGTCGTTCGCCAAGCAGTTCGGCCGCGTCGGTCATAGCGGCACGCTTGGCCCAGCTTATTTATTCGAATATCTCGGGTCGATTATCGCGCTGGCGAGCCCGTTGGTCGCGATTTTCGCGGCGGTTGGCCTTCTGGGCGTTGCGCGCGCGGCCGTTGCCCGGCGGCGGAGCAACGATATCCTTCTAATGGCCGCCGTGCTGCCGATGCTCGCCTATTTCACCTTCCACGCGCTGCACGATCGCGTGCAGGGCAACTGGCCCGCGCCGCTTTATCCACCTCTGGCGATCTGTGCGGCGATCGCGATCGAAGCGATCACGCTGGAGCGGCGGCGAAAAGCGCTGTTTGCGTCGGCATTGGCACTCGGCTTTCTGGCGACGGGCGTCATTTACGCTGACGCGCTGCGGCCCATGCCGATTGCTGCGCGGATGAAGGATCCGACCGAGCAAATGCACGGCTGGCCCGCACTCGCGGACGCTATCGACAGAAAACGCGCCGAAACAAACGCCGCTTGGATCGCGACGTCTAGCTATGCGACGACCGGGCAACTCGCAATGGCGCTCCGCGGCCGCAGCGACGTCGCGCAACTCGACCAACGGATCCGCTACGAGTTTTTGCCGCGCATCCCGGCGGCAACGCTACGGAAACCGGCGCTTTACGTCGAACTCGACCGGCGGATCGACCTTGCGCTG
Organism: Hyphomicrobium sp.; assembly: GCF_035548195.1. Classification (GTDB taxonomy): domain Bacteria; phylum Pseudomonadota; class Alphaproteobacteria; order Rhizobiales; family Hyphomicrobiaceae; genus Hyphomicrobium_B. The sequence continues at coordinate 57,152 of NZ_DASZTY010000026.1, read as the reverse complement.
CTGAAATCGAAATTCCGCGGTGTCAAAAAGGTGGGAACGCTGACGCGCGCCAACGGCCTTCCTGGCGGCGCCACATATCAACTCTATTTAGCGGCGGACCCGCGCGTCCCGCCGATTTAATGTTTTCACGAAGGGCGCTTTTTGGCGTTTGTACGAACGATCGTCATTCGTGCTAGGGTTGGTCATGGATCAAAATACCTCCGCACTTGAGCGCGCCTTCCAATTGGCCAAATCCGGTCGCTGCGCGACCGTGCAAGAGGTCAAGCGGGACATGAAGAAAGAGGGCTACTCGATCAACCAGGTGACGGGCAGAGCGCTACAAAAACAACTCAACGCTTTGATTGCAGAAGCGCGCCGCAATATCGATTGACGGACGGCAAGACCTGGCCACCGATGCAGGTCTCGCCGAACCTATCTAACAAACCGCCGAATAATCAGGCCGCTTCTTTATTAAGACGGCTCTCGGCAAGTTTCGTCAGCTTGTCGTCAGCGCCGTACTCTTCCTTCAGCGTTTTTTGAAGAATGGCGGCGACGTCCTTGTGGCCGAGAAGTTTGGCCCACGAAACAAGGGTTCCGTAGCGCGTGATTTCGTAGTGCTCGGCGGCTTGGCCGGCGGCAATCATCGCGGCGTCGCGTGTGTCGGGATCTTCGACCTCGGACATCAGCTCCTCGCCTTCCTCAAGGATGCCCTTGATCGCCGGGCATTCAACCCCCTTCGATTTACGGCCAAGCGCTTTGAAGACTTCGTCGAGGCGCGCGACGTGCTCCTTGGTCTCTTCGAGATGGCCCATGAACGCCTTAGCGAGATCGGGAGAGTCGCAAGCCTTGGCCATTTTCGGAAGGGCCTTCACCAGCTTGCCCTCAGCAAAATAGACGTCTTCGAGAGTATGGATAAAAAGATCTTCCAGTTTTTCGATTTTCATTGGGCATCTCCTATACGCGGGGGGAATCGTGTCTGGCTGCAACGCCAGCGGGGCGCAGTGGTTCCCGAACCCGCATAAGTGTAGGCCGCGCATGCGAAGGGGCGCTCTTCCATCCTGAGTGCGGCTTCGCTATGCATCGGCGATGAAAACCTCCGACGTCGACATTCTCATTGTACCTGGCTGGCAGAATTCAGGTTCCGATCACTGGCAGACTCGCTGGGAGCGGAATTTGAGGACGGCGCGCCGAGTCATTCAGGAAGACTGGGACAATCCGGACGTCGAGACCTGGGGCGACCGGATGGCGAAATTTGCCAGCGGCGCAACGCAACCAGTGGTCGCTGTTGCGCACTCGCTGGGCGTCCCGGCGCTTGTTTACGCTGCCGACAAACTCAAGCGCAGCGGCGTAATCGGAGCGTTTCTCGTCGCTCCGGCGGATGTCGACTACGCTCAATTCTGGCCGGATACCGGCGGCAGACGGTGGCCGCCCGAAAAGGGTCCGCGCGGATTTGAGAAAATGCCGGAGCGCCGCCTGCCGTTCCCGTCGCATCTCGTTGTTGCAAACAACGATCTCTATTGCAGCTACGCACGTGCGGAGCATCTCGCGGACAAATGGGGTGCAACGCTGAGCGACGCGGGGGAAAGCGGCCATATCAACGTGGAATCGGGTCACGGCCCCTGGCCCGAGGGGTTGCTGCAGTTCGGAAAGTTCCTGAGCCAGCTCGGGTAAGTGCAAATGACGCCATCCCTCGCAGGTTGGGACGACATCACGAGTGGAGAGCCCGCGGTCCAATGCGGTGAGGTCCCATCCTCGCAACTCCATGGCCGGGCTTGACCCGGCCATCTAGAGCCGCTTGCTTCGCTGTCCCGTCGTGTTGCCCCGGATGGCCGCCTCGGAGGGCGGCCATGGTGCTAAAAGGGAAACGATCGAATCCCAGACAATCAGCCCTTTGCGGACTCGAGGTCGGTAACGGCTTTGGCGAGGGCACTGGCCATGATCGTCCGTATCTCGGCGTCGTCGACCGCGATGCCCTTTGCTGCGAAGTCTGCTTTCACTTTGCGGAAGACGTCGTCGTCGCCCTTTTCTGCAAGGTCAGCTTTGCGAACATCCTTGATGTAGGCTTCGAGCGCGTCGCCTGTCAGTCCGAGCTTAGCGCCCGCCCATTCCGCGACCGCCTTATTGCGCCGACTCTCGGCTTTGAATTTCAGCTCTTCATCCAAAGCGAACTTCTTCTCAAATCCCTGCTCGCGATCGTTGAACGTCGTCATTTCGTCAAAGCTCCCTTTCAGCATTCCCGGCTGCCCACCGGTCGCAACTTATAGTTGTGTATGATAATCACGCGCGCCGGGGGCGCGCGTTGCATAGCCAGCCGCTCCGTTGACATTCACCAGCATTAATCGGCGGTCTGAACGAAATCAACGGGTTGGCTGAGAGCCTCCCGAAGGACGCTGCGGCTCATGGTCTACATTGTGTCGCCCCCCGCGTTCGGCTAGTCTCCGGACAAGGCTTTCGGGCGCGAAAAGGCGCGCGACTCCTTCCCCGACATGCAAAAAACAAGTTGGAAAATCAACGCGTCAGCGTCTGACACAGTACTCTTGAGAAAAATCCGATCTACGTATGAGTGAGAGCAAGCTGTTGATCCTCAGAGGACCCGGAATGAACAAGCGTCGCCGCATCTACGAGGGCAAGGCAAAGGTCCTCTATGAAGGTCCCGAACCGGGAACCCTCATTCAGCATTTCAAAGATGACGCGACCGCGTTCAATGCGAAGAAACACGCGTTGATTGAAGGCAAGGGCGTACTGAACAATCGCATCTCCGAATACATTTTTATGAAACTCGGAGAGATCGCGGTTCCGACGCACTTCATCAAGCGTCTCAACATGCGCGAGCAATTGATCCGAGAAGTCGAGATCATTCCGCTCGAAGTCGTCGTTCGCAACGTCGCGGCGGGCTCGCTTTCGACACGTCTCGGCCTGGAAGAAGGTTCGCAGCTTCCGCGCTCGATCATCGAGTTCTATTACAAGAAGGACGAACTGAACGACCCGATGGTCTCGGAAGAGCACATCACGGCGTTTGGCTGGGCGACGCCGCAAGAGATCGACGAGATCATGCAGCTGGCGCTCAGGATCAACGACTTCCTGGTGGGCCTGTTCCTCGGCATCGGCATTCGGCTCGTTGACTTCAAGGTCGAGTTCGGCCGCCATTATGATAACGAGCAGGTTCGCATCATTCTTGCTGACGAGATTAGCCCGGACTGCTGCCGGCTCTGGGATCTGCAGTCGGGCGACAAGCTCGACAAGGATCGTTTCCGGCGGGATCTCGGCGGCGTGCTCGAAGCCTATCAGGAAGTGGCGCGGCGGCTTGGCGTGTTGACTGAAAATCCACGCCCGCGCGGCGCGGGTCCGGTGCTCGTTGCATCGAATCCCGTTAGTGGCAAACCCAATTGAACGGTTAGGGGCTAGTAATTAGGTTTTAGGGCGACTTTTCCTAGAACCTAGCCCCTAAACCCGATCCCTAAAAAGCGAAGCGCATGAAAGCCCGCATCAGAATTACGCTGAAGAACGGTGTCCTCGATCCGCAGGGCAAGGCCATCGAGGGCGCCGTCAAAGGGCTTGGGATTTCCGGCGTTGGCGACGTGCGTCAGGGCAAATACATCGAGGTCGACCTCGTCGAGACAGACCCCGACAAGGCGAAGACCATCGTCGAGCAGATGTGCAAAGACCTGCTCGCGAATACCGTCATTGAAAATTATAGCTACGAGATCAGCTGATCGATGGCGGCGCGGCTCGCGGCGATCCTTGCGATGCTCGTGCTCGGTATTTGCCGGGCCGCCGCCGATCCTATCCCGCCTCCGCCTGATCTTGATTGCAGCAAAGGTTTCGAGGCGCTTCGGAACTGGGCGGCTTGGCTGCCCGGGGCTGACCGTACGTCCCGCGACGGCAAGGATGTCATTACCCTTTCGGCGCCCACGATCTGGCGTGTGGAGATTACCTTCACCAACCCCGGCGAGCCCGGGCATCCCGCCATCATCCTGCGCAAGTTTCTAAAACAGGTCACCGGCGTCTGGACGGCGCAGAGCAAGGCGTGCAGTTTTGGCGATAAAGCGCAATTTGAGGCATTGCTGGCACAGATCAAAGCCGAAGACACGAGGCTGACCAATCTGTCCCGAGACGAGGTCGCGCGACAGAAGAGCGAACGGTCGCCGCTCGCGCCGGGACCTTAAAGATCCCCGCAAGGGGAAGGGAGTAGGGTTGTTCCAGGCGCGACGGGGCGGCGAGTGGACTTGGCGCCGGAGTCGCATTACCTGACCTCTGTCAGTTCTGAATTGACGCGCCGTCAGGATATGCGTGACGGCGGTTACAACGGATAATCGAGGCTATCGAGGATGCTCCGCGCTTCCGTCATCGTGTTTCCGGGGTCGAACTGCGATCGCGACGTCAAAACGGCGATCGAGCGGATCACTGGCTTCGCGCCGAAAATGGTCTGGCACGGCGATGCGAGCGTCCCCTCGTCCGACGTCATCGTGCTGCCGGGCGGATTCTCCTATGGCGACTATCTGAGATGCGGCGCCATGGCCGCGCATTCGCCGATCATGAAGGACGTGGTTACAAAGGCGAAAGCGGGAACGCCCGTTATCGGCATCTGCAACGGCTTTCAGGTGCTCTGCGAGACTGGGTTGCTGCCGGGCGCGCTGATGCGCAATGCCTCGCTGCATTTCATCTGCCGCGACGTGTTTCTGAAAGTCGAGAACGACGAGACGTTCTTCACGAAGTGCTACCGCAAGGGCGAAGTGATCCGAATTCCGGTGGCGCACGGAGAAGGCAATTATTTTGCCGACGGCGATACGCTAGACCGGCTTGAAGGCGAAGGGCGCGTCGCATTCCGCTATTCGGACGGGGACGGGAACGTTTCGCCGGAGGCATGTCCTAACGGGGCACAACGCAATATCGCCGGGATTGTCAATGAGACGGGCCGCGTGCTCGGCATGATGCCTCATCCCGAGCGTCTCTATGAAACCGCTCTTGGCGGGACAGACGGGCGTCGCGTATTTGAAAGCATTCTGCTTTCGACGCTGGAAGCCGCGACCTGAACTTTCTTCTTTTCGTCATCCCAGCGCGGGCCGGGATGACAATAGACCAGCACTACGCGTCGCTGCCGCGAACTTTGCGCGCTCTACCGTGCGAGTTCTTCTTTCACCTTGGCGGCGAGCTGGGGAAGCGAGAACGGCTTCGGCAGGAACGCGAAATCGTCAGAGCCCATGCTCTCGCGGAACGCTTCGTTGGGATAACCGGATACGAAAATCACCTTCATCGCCGGATTGCGCTTGCGCAATTCCTTAAAGAGCGTTGGACCGTCCATCTCAGGCATCACGACGTCCGAAACCACGATATCGACCTGCCCTTCGTTTGCCGCCATGATCTCCAGTGCTTCGAGGCCGTCGGTCGCTTCCAGCACCTGGTAACCCTGCCTTTTCAGCGCGCGGACGGCAAACTGGCGAACCTCGACCTCATCTTCGACAAGCAGGACGCGGCCGGTGCCGGTGAGATCCGTCGCTTTCAGCTCTTTCTTCGCGGCGGCAATAGTCTGCGGCCGCGCTGCCTCGACGTCGTCATCCTCGATGACATGGCGCGGGAGGAAGATCTTGAACGTCGTGCCTTTGCCGACCTCGCTTTCGGGCTGAATGAAGCCGCCCGACTGCTTGACGATGCCGTAGACTGACGCGAGGCCCAAGCCCGTGCCTTTGCCGACGCCCTTGGTCGTAAAGAAAGGCTCGAAGATCTTGGCCATCACTTCCGGACTCATCCCGGTGCCGGTGTCGGCGACTTCGAGGAGCACGTATTCTCCCGTCTTGAAGCCCGCGACCGCGCTCATCTTCTGGCTTTCGCGCTCGGTGACGTTGCGTGTGCGGATCGTAATCTTGCCGCCCGACGGCATGGCGTCGCGAGCGTTGCGGACCAGATTGAGAACGATATTGAAAAGCTGATCGCTGTCGGCCCGGACGTACCAGAGATCGCGCTCGGCTTGTATCTTCAGCTCGACTCGTTCGTCGATCGAGGTTTTCAGAAGCGCTTTCGAATTGGTCATCAGCTCGCCGAGATCGACGACAGTCACCTGCTGCGTCTGCTTGCGCGAGAAGCCTAAGAGATTGGCGACGAGACCGGCCGCGCGATTGGCCGCCGTCTGGATATTTTTGATGTCCTTATAGGCCGGATCGCTCGGACGGTGCGTTTGCAGCAGCAAATCGGAAAAGCCGATGATTGCGGTCAGGACATTGTTGAAGTCATGTGCGATGCCGCCTGCGAGATTGCCGACGGCTTCCATCTTCTGCGCCTGGGCGACGCGGCCTTCGAGTTTCTTCTGCTCGGTCGCATCGATGACGTAGAGCGCGGCCGCGGCGCCACCCGAGACAGCCGCGAGCGGGGACATGAAAACGCGGCAGTTGAACTGCTTCTGTTCGCCTGCGGTGATCTCGACGGGTTGAACGTGACCGCGGCCCGCCAGGACCTCGGCGAGATTGGCTTCAATGCGACTGCGCTCTTCGGGCTCCGCTGTCCGGCACAATGCGTCGGAGGCCAGCATATCCTGCGCCGGGCTCCCATCGAGAACGAGGCGCATGAATGCCGGGTTGCAGTTTGCAATGCGGCCTTCACCGTCGAGCGTTGCAATACCGAAAGGTGCCGATTGGAAGAACTGCGAGGCGCGGACATCCTGATACGAGCGATCGCCAAGACCGGCCGTCAGCCTGTTGATCGCCGTAATCGTGAAGCCGTGGCTCGCCTGCTCTCCGGCGGGCTCGACGAACAGCGTCAGCGGGACCATGCGACCGTCCTGGCGCGTCAGGTCGAGATCGACGACGCGCTGCTCGGCATCGGCGATTTCGGACATGCGCTCCAGAAGCTGCGCGCCCTCCTCCCCTGCCAATTCCGAGAGACGCAGATTGTGGGTCCGCAACGAGCCGACGGGATAACCGAGCCATTGCTCAAACGCGGCATTGACGTGAAGAATGGCGCCGTCGCCTGCGATCGACATGAAGCCTGCCGGCATCGAGTCGAAGGCCGCGAGCGAAGCTTCGAGACTGCCGATGCGTTGTGCTTCCTTCGTCTTGTCGCTCGAAACGTCCTTGACCTGCCATAGCGCCAACCGCTGGCGTGTCGGGCTGCCATCAACATCCCGGCCGGTCGATGCGAAAGGACGAACGGATATTCGTACCCATGACGGCCGGCTGCTTGGCCCCGGCCGCAAGCGCACTTCTTCACTGCGCGTCTCGCCGCGCTCGACGGCGCGCGTCAGACGAAAGAGCGCCTGCGTCGCTTCGGGCTCCACGCTCATCGCGGCTTCGAGCGCGGCGAACGGTCCAGCCTCGTGGCGTCCGAACATATCGTCGATTGCGCCATTGGCATAGACGACGGAACCATCGAGCTGCGCTATGATTTGTGGCTGGTCGCTGGCGTCGGCTGCTGCCTTCAGGAGGTCGCCTGGAGCCAAGCGTGCGCCGATGCGGATATGACCGGCGGCAACGCCAAAGATCAGGAACATGCCGAGCATCGCCAGAACCGCGATGACGGTCAGCAGCAACGGCTCGCCGGAGCCACTAGCGAGCAGGCCAAAGACCAGCGCCGCAGCAGCCGCGACGATCAGTGCTATCGGGAGGAACCCGCCAAACCCTTCCGCCGTCATCAGCGGATCGATCGGGGCGGCATCGACCCTCAACGCCTCGCGATCATTCATGGAATTGGAATCTAACTGATTCTCGATCAGCGGGACGTCAGACTGGAGCATGGGACTGGAACTCAAACGCAACTACAACTGTGCCGCAACGAGTCGGCGGTTTTTGGTTGCCTAAGACTTCTCTCAAGAGGGTTAACATGCGGTCAACTCGAGAGTAACGATCGTTGACGGGGCGCTAATTTTTGTGCGGCGCCATCGAGCCATTGGACAGTAAGCGGCGAGGCAGCATGCAAACCTACATTTTCTGGACGTTTCTCCTGGCGGTGCTGGCTTTGCTCTGCGCCGGAATCGCGGTTTTCGTCCGGGCTTATCTCAATGGAACCACACCCGCTGCGATGCTGTTCCGGCCGAAAGGTGAGCGCCGGCTCGAGGTCGTCGATCACGCCAACGTCGATAGCCGCAGAAAATTACTGCTGATCCGGCGAGACGACGTCGAGCATCTCGTCATGACCGGTGGTCCTGTCGATGTTGTCATAGAGACCGGCATTGCAGCATCCGCTGCACAGGGCACACCCGCAGCCGCGCCGCCGCCTCGCGAGCAGGCCGCTTTTCGCCGTCCCCCCATTCTTGGGCGGGTCCAGCAGAACCAAGGTCCCGCCGATCCGGAACAAGGTGCTGGGTTCTAGGGATTAGGTGCCGGGTTTCAGGTCTTAGACCGAGATACAGAAAGCGTGCAGATTAGCGCGCGCCTTCGACGTCACCGAAGTCGGACATTGTCAGCTTACGAAGATTGAATGGGCTCGTGGCGCTTGCGATCGAGCCGCTCACCAACACGGCTTTGCGGTGCTTGTGGTTGGCGCGAGCACTCCACATGGCTGGACTTGCCGAAGCATCAACGTAGGGGAGCTTGAATGTTTTAAGCCACGGCGCCGACGACAACATTGCCCCCGCGACCGCGACCATCACGACAGCCGACATCTTAGAAGAAACCGAGACTGACACGGCACGATCCTTTCCAGGCAGAAGCTCCGGACAAGGCGAGTGTCGGCGGAATCCGTTAACGCGGCGTAAAGTCTGTCCGAAAACGGAACAATTAGAGCGCGCGCCAGATGGCTGGCTATTCCTCGCGGTAGACGCGCTCGCGACGTTCGTGGCGTTCCTGAGCCTCGACGGAAAGCGTCGCAATAGGACGCGCATCGAGGCGCTTTAAGCCGATCGGCTCGCCTGTGTCCTCGCAATAGCCGTATGTGCCGTCCTCGATCCGGCCCAATGCCGCATCGATCTTGGCAATCAGCTTGCGCTGGCGGTCGCGCGTGCGAAGCTCGGTCGCCCGATCCGTCTCGGAGGTGGCGCGATCGGCAAGGTCCGCGTGCTGAGTCGAATCTTCGTGCAGGATTGCCAGCGTCTCGCGGGTTTGCCGCAGGATTTCATCTTTCCATTCAAGCAGCCGCTTGCGGAAGTAAGCCTTGTGCATGTCGTTCATGAACGGCTCGTCGTCCGAGGGCTTGTACCCTGGCGGCAAAACGATGTCGGCAATCTTTACGCGCGGAGCCATCTTCTTATTCGTACCCTCTGACTTCTTCGGCGGCGCCGGTTTCGCGGCCGCTACTACCCGCGTTGCGGCGTTTTGTGGAGCGGGCTTCTGATGTCCCAGCTTGCCCTTGTCGGGTGCCTTGATGGATGCCTTGACCGGCGCCGACTTCGCAGCAGCTTTTGCCGGCTTCTTCTTTTCGGCGGTAGCGGCTTTCGCTGCCTGTCCCTTGCCGGCCTTTGCAGCCGCGCCAGGCTTGCCCGCAGATTTCTTCCCGGCGGATTTGCCCTTTGCCGCCTTTGCCGCGATCGTCTTGCTCATCGTCCGCCTCTCCTGAGGCTTGTGCACTCGAGCTGATAATCGTCGCCGAAGAGGAGACCGCCTCAAGGAATCGGGCCCGTATTTCGGCCGACCCTTATCTATGCGGAGGGCCCTCCGAGTCAAGCCGCAGCCAAGGATGCCGCCCAATCAAGGTTGGACTATTTATCCCTGTGATAACAAAAGCTTACGATACGCCACCCCATCCGCTCGCGTCTACGCGCAAGGAATACTTTTGTCGGACGGTGCGCTTCGGTCATCTTGCTTGAGATTTCAGTCCGCACTTAGGCTAGCGGCATGCCAGCTAATGAGACCCATCACTCCATGAAATTCGAAGGCACCTCCTCTTACGTTGCAACCGACGATCTCAAGGTCGCGGTCAATGCCGCGATCCGGCTTCAGCGTCCGCTCCTGATCAAGGGCGAACCGGGAACGGGGAAATCGGTACTCGCTGCCGAAGTTGCAAGTGCCCTCAACGCACCTTTGATCGAATGGCACGTCAAATCGACGACGAAAGCGCAGCAAGGTCTTTACGAATACGACGCCGTTTCGAGACTTCGCGACGGGCAGCTCGGCGACGAGCGCGTCAAGAACATCGCCAACTACATCAAACGCGGCAAGCTGTGGGAGGCGTTCACGGCGCCGGAGCGCTCCGTGCTTTTGATCGACGAGATCGACAAGGCTGACATCGAATTCCCGAACGACCTTCTGCAAGAACTCGATCGTATGGAGTTCTTCGTCTACGAAACCGGTGAGACAATCAAAGCCACCACACGGCCGATCGTGCTGATCACGTCGAACAACGAAAAGGAACTACCCGACGCCTTTCTGCGGCGCTGCTTTTTTCACTTCATCAAGTTTCCGGACGCGGAAACGATGCGCCGGATCGTCGAGGTGCATTTTCCGGGGCTGAAAAACCGTCTCGTCAGCGATGCGCTGCGAATTTTCTATGAGCTGCGCGATGTGCCGGGGCTCAAGAAGAAGCCTTCGACCTCGGAACTGCTCGACTGGCTGAAACTGCTCCTCAACGAAGACATCGATCCAGCTCTTATTCGCGAAAGCGATCCGAGGAAGCTCGTGCCGCCGCTCGCTGGTGCGCTCATCAAGAACGAGCAGGACGTCCATCTCCTCGAACGTCTCGCGTTCATGACGCGGCGGCGTAAAGATTAGGGATCGTTGCCGATATTTCCTTTTTGCATTGCCGAAATTTCCAGCCGTATGGCGTTACCCTGTTACGTCCGCCCAGTTTAAAGAAACTTTGTTCGATATTTTGAGCGCGTGCTTCAGCTTGATTTCAGCCGATGGTTGCGCCTGAATGGCTTTCTCGGCCTTTCCCGATGGATCAGCGATTGCGGCTAGGGAGATTTGAAATGAGAAAGTTATTAGTGGCGTTGGCTGTTGTGAGCACGCTTGGCTTTGCCGCGTGCAACAACGAAGACAAGGCAAATACCGCAGCAGATAAGGCGGCCGCGGATAAAGCCGACGCCGACAAAGCGGCGATGGAGGCCAAAGACGCCGCCGATAAGGCGGCAGCCGATAAAGCCGCGGCAGATAAGGCTGCTGCAGAAAAGCCAGCGGAAACCACACCCGCCGCACCCGCGACGACGACGCCTGCGGATAGCGGTTCGACAACGACTTCGCCACCGGCTCCCGCTCCGAGCCCCTGATCGCGGTTCAGCGGAATTTCACGATCGCACAGTGCGCTTTTCGACAAAGGAGCTAGGCCACCAGGCCTAGCTCTGCTTCTTTGCTTGTGCGTATTTGTCGCGAGCGCTAACCACCATTCTGCGAACTCCTGGCCATATAGAAGATCGCTGCGCAATCTGAAGCTCCTTTGCGAGCTATTGCCAGGCGTTCTATCTCGCTTGGGCAAGCCTTGGCCGCGGCGCCGCGAAACTTAAAACCTGGCCCGTCGTGCGAATTCGCGCGCAGTTTTCTGGAGCGCTTTGGATCGTCTATGTGTGGCATCTTCGGCATCATCGACTTGAAGGGGCGCCGCAGCGTGCCGGCGTCCGTTTTGAAGCGCGCCGCCGACGCCATGCATCACCGTGGCCCGGACGAAGAGGGATATCTGCAACGTCCCGGCTTCGGCTTCGCTTCGCGACGCTTGAGCATCGTCGGATTGGCCGACGGTCAACAGCCGATGTTCAACGAGGATAAGAGCGTCTCGGTCGTCTTCAACGGCGAAATCTACGATCAGAACGATTGGCGCTACGATCTCAAGACGCGCGGACACAAGCTCACCACGCATTGCGACACCGAAATTCTCCCGCACATGTGGGAGGAGTACGGGCAAGACATGTTCGCGAAGCTCAACGGGCAGTTTGCGTTCGCGCTATTCGACGAACGTCAACAGACGTTTGTCCTGGCGCGCGATCGCTTCGGCATCTGCCCGCTCTATTGGACGCGAACGACGCGCTTCGGCACGGACTGGCTTATCTTCGGCTCCGAGATCAAGACGCTTCTGGCGACCGGTCTTGTCGAGGCTAGACCCGACCGTCGCGGCATCGATGCGGTTTTCAACTTTCTCGCAGTCGCGGGGCCGTTCAGCTGCTTCGAAGGCATCAACATCCTGCCGCCGGGAAATTTTCTGACGATTACGCGCGGGCGAGCAGGCGAAAGCGCGAAGATCTCCGAACGCAGCTATTGGACGATGGATTTCCCCGACAAGGGGAATGAAATTGGCGGGCAGGATGAAAAGACGCTCGTCAACGAATTCGAGAGCGTTCTTTACGCGGCCGTCCAGCGGCGTCTCAGAGCCGACGTTCCGGTTGCTTCGTATTTGAGCGGCGGCGTCGATTCCAGCACCGTGGTTGCGATGGCGCGAGATATTCTCGGTGCAGCGCCCGCCACCTTCACCGTCAAAATTCGCGATCCCAAGCTCGACGAGACCGAACAGGCGGCGGTCATTTCGCGACATCTCAATGCCAATCCGCATGTCGTCCCGTGCGGATCGGAAGAGATCGTCTCAAACTATCAGCGTCTGCTCGTCGCGACGGAAGCGCCCGTGACGGACACGTCCTGCACTGCGCTGATGCTGCTTGCGGGCAAAGTCCACAATGAAGGTTTCAAAGTTGCGCTAACGGGTGAAGGTTCGGACGAGTGGCTCGCCGGATATCCGTGGTATAAAATCAATCGCGTTTTCGAGGGCCTCGGCGCGATTTCGGGCGGCACGCTCGATGTGGCTCTGCGAAGGCGGGCGTTCACGTGGCTCGGCTGCTCGAAGGATGGTGTCGCGTATCTGGACGGTTGCGTCCCATCGGCCGGCGGCCCGCATGCCTTCCAAAGATTTTACGATCTTCTCGGTGCATCGCGCTTCCGTTTTTACAGCGCAAGCATGCTGTCCGACCTTTCCGGACACGATCCCTACGCGGACTTCGCGCCCGATCTCGGCCGCGCTCAGAAGTGGCATCCGGTCAATCGCGCCATCTACTGGGCCGGACGAATTCATCTTCCGGGCCAGCTTCTGAGCCTCAAAGGCGACCGCATCGCGATGAGCCAATCGGTCGAGATGCGCTATCCGTTCCTTGACAATAACGTCTTCGATTTCCTTGCGAACATCGATCCGAATTGGAAGCTCAAGGGCTTCAAGGAGAAATATCTCCTGAGGCGCGTCGCCGAACGGTGGCTGCCGAAGTCGGTCGCTTGGCGGCCGAAGGGTATGTTCCGGGCGCCGCTCGATGGCTTTTTCCTCGATCAGCGACTGCCGTATGTGGACGAGCTTCTGAGCGAAGAGTCGCTCAAAAAAACCGGTTACTTCGATCCGAAAGCCGTGCAGATCTGGCGAACCAAGTATCGCGAACTGACGACACGGTTCTATCGCCGAAGCTCGGTCGAACTTGGGCTTGTCGCGGTTCTTGCGACGCAGCTTTGGCATCAAACGTTTGTCGACTCTTCGCTCGCGAGTTTGCCCGACTGGCGTTCGCTTTCAGGCGTCGCCGGAGACGTTCGCGATCTTGGATTTGCGGAAGAGATGCCTGCGAGTGCTGCCGCCGGCTGAGGGATCAGCTGCGCTCCGCCGCGCCGTAGGCGGCCATAAACATTCTCACCGCCGATTTCACGACCTGCTCGATGTCCTGAGCTGTCGCCTGCTCCGAGATTGCGCCATAGAGGCGCGGCCGCATGATCTCCGTCTGCACGAGTTCGAGAAACTGCGCGGCGGCGAGTGAAGAATCCGGGACCTTCAAATTGCCTGCGGCGACATGGTGGTCGATGAAAGCTGCCACCGCGTCGATCGTCCGTTGCGGGCCGGCCTCATAGAATTCCCTTCCGATTTCGGGCATCCGTTCGGCTACGCCGATGACGATCCTATGAGCCGCAATGACGAATGGCTGCGCGATAATCGTCATTACGTTGATGCCGAACCGTGTCAGCACGTCTTCCAGCGGTTGCTCGCGATCGAGCAGCGCGATCAACTCGGAGATATTCCGGTCGCGGCGCTCGGCGCAGATGGCCGTGAAGAGATGTTCCTTATCCTGAAAATAAACATAGAGGGTCGCTTTCGATACCTGCGCTTCGCGAGCCACGTCATTCATGCTCGCCGCGTCGAAGCCCAAGGTCGAGAAAATGCGCCCGGCACCATCCAGGATTTGCCGGCGTTTCTGCGGGTCGGTGCCAGCGGCGGGCCTGCCGCCTCGTCGCTCCGGACGCCCCGGCGAAGGTGCTGAATGCGAATCCATGCGCTCAATCCTATACGAGCGGATAACGCCCGTTTCATTGAAATCCACAAATAACGGAACCGAACGGTTCAGTTTCGACTTGATATCCGTCTTCCGAGCGTGTATGTCAAGCCAGAACTGAACCGTTCGGTTTAATATAAGCCCATCTTCGTTAAGGATTGGCGTCATGTCGAGAGATAAATTGAACACCGTCTTAAAGGAGCGCCAAGACGCGATCGAGCGTTCGGTCGTGCAGCCTCGATCATCGGCTGCAGATGCGCGGCTGCATGCGGTCGCCGACGCCGCAAAAGTCTCTCACCTTCCTCCAATGAAGGCGGAGGCGACGCCGACTGCGGAAACGCGGGAGCCTCCTACCGCTCGTGAAGGCACCGCCGTCAAGGCAGAAAATGCCGAGGTGGCGAAGCCCGGCTCGCGGCGGAAGCCGATCTTCATGGGCATCGGCGCGCTCGTGCTCGCAGCCGGCGCGTGGTTCGCTTACCAATACATCACCGTCGGCCGTTTCATCGTTTCGACCGACGACGCTTATGTCGGCGTCCACATGTCGATAATCTCGCCGAAGGTTTCCGCGTACGTCACCGACGTTCCCATCGTCGATAACCAATTCGTGAAACAAGGCGACGTGCTCGTTCGTCTCGACCGCGGCGACTACCAACTGGCGCTCGATCAGGCAAAGTCGAAGCTCGCGACGCAGAACGCGGCAATCGTCACATTCGACGCGCAGATCAAGGCGGCCGAAGCGGCCGCGGCACAGGCGCGCGCACAACTCGATTCCGCGAAGGCAACCGTCGTCAAGACGGAAGCCGATTACACCCGCACAAACGCGCTTACCGCCAAAGATTACTCAACGAAGGCTTCGCTCGACGCGGCTATCGCAGCACGCGATTCCGCACGCGCTCAACTCAAAGCCAATGAGGCCGCAATCCAGTCGGCGGACGCAAATGTGGCGCTCCTTCATGCTCAACGCGATCAGGCCGTGGAAGTCGCAAAGGAATTGCAGGTCGCCGTCAATCAGGCGGCGCGCGATCTCTCGTTCACAACCATCCGCGCGCCCTTTGACGGCGTCATCGGCAATCGCAATGTGCAAGTCGGCGACTACGTTACGCCCAGCAAGCGGCTGGCTGCCGTGGTTCCGCTCGATAAGGTGTATGTCGACGCAAATCTGAAGGAGACGCAGCTCGGACCGGTTACCGTCGGTCAAACGGCCGATGTCGAAGTCGATGCACTCGGCGGTGAAGTTCTGAAGGGTACGGTCGTCAGCGTCGCCCCGGCGTCGGGATCGCAGTTCTCGCTGCTGCCGCCCGAGAACGCGACGGGCAACTTCACGAAGATCGTGCAACGTGTACCGGTTCGCATTGCAATTCCCGCATCCGAAGCGAAGGGCAGGCTTCGTCCGGGACTGTCAGTTGTGGTCGACATCGACACGCGCACGACGCCGAAGGGGTCGGCTCAAAAGCAGGCCGCAAACTAACCGACCGGATCGTTAGCCGGAGGGACGAGGCATGAGCACGTCTCAGACACCGACATCGCCGCCAGCGTCCGACGTCCCGCCAGGCACCCTCGCCTGGATCGGCGTGACGCCGCGCCAACTCGCAGGCTTTCTTGCGATGGTGTTCGGCATGTTCATGGCGATCCTCGACATTCAGATCGTCTCGGCATCGCTGGCGGAAATCCAGGCCGGTCTTTCGGCCAGCTCGGATGAAATTCCGTGGGTGCAGACGGCGTATCTGATCGCGGAAGTCGTGATGATCCCGTTGTCGGGTTTTCTGGCGCGGGCGCTTTCGACGCGCGTGCTGTTTCTTTCTGCGGCCATCGGCTTCACCGCCGCCAGCGCGCTGTGCGCTACCGCGACCTCGATCGATCAGATGATCGTTTATCGAGCGATTCAGGGCTTCATCGGCGGCGGCATGATCCCAAGTGTCTTCGCGGTCGCCTTCTCTCTCTTTCCGCCGTCAAAACGAAACATCGTGTCGCCGATCATCGGGCTGGTCGCAACGCTCGCGCCGACAATCGGGCCGACGGTCGGCGGCTATTTGAGCGACTCTTATTCGTGGCACTGGTTATTCCTTGTGAACGTCGGGCCCGGAATCCTTGTCGCAATTGCGGTCTACTTCCTCGTCGATTTCGACAAGCCGGATTATTCGCTGCTCGACCGGTTCGACTATCTTGGACTCATCAGCATGGCGCTGATGCTCGGCTCGCTGGAGTACGTGCTCGAAGAAGGTCCGCGCTACGATTGGTTCGACGATCAGACGATTGCGACGTTCGCCGTCGTCGGGGTGGTTGGCGCGCTCGTATTCTTCTGGCGCGCGTTCACCGCGAAGGATCCGATCGTGGAATTACGCGCCTTCCGCGACCGCAATTTCGCGTTCGGATCATTCTTCAGCTTTACGATGGGCATCGGGCTTTATGGGCTGACGTACATCTACCCCGTCTACCTCGCACAGGTGCGCGGGTACGACGCTTTGATGATCGGCGAGACGATGTTCGTGACGGGAGTCGCGATGTTCATGACTGCGCCGATTGCGGGACGGCTTGCGAGCCTTCTTGATCCCCGCGCGATGATGCTCATCGGGTTCGCGGGCTTCGCGGCCGGAACCTACATCACGACGAACATCACGTCGGACTGGGACTTCTATGAATTGTTGCTGCCGCAAATCCTGCGCGGCTGTTCGTTGATGCTGTGCATGGTGCCGATCAACAATCTGTCACTCGGCACTTTGCCGAAAGAGCAATTGAAAAATGCGTCGGGACTTTTCAACCTGACGCGAAACCTCGGCGGCGCGTTCGGGCTGGCGATGATCAATACGATCCTCAACAAGCGCCTCGATTTGCATCTCGAACGCTTGCACGAAAGCGTTTCGTGGGGCCGCGCGGTTGCTGAAGATCAACTCGCCTCGATGCAACAGTCGATGTCGCAAGTGCTTCCCGATGGCGATCTGTCGGCGATTAAGCAGCTCGCGCGGCTGGTTCGCACGCAAGCCAATGTTCTGTCGTTCGCAGATATCTTTGTCGTCCTTACGGTGCTGTTCGCGAGTGCGGCAATCTTCACGTTGATGATGCACAAGCCGGCGCCTCTTCCGGCCGGAGCCGGAGGTCATTAGTCGCGACGATATTTTTCTTCTCCCCTCCTGCACTCCGGGGAGAGGACCAGAGTGAGGGGCCGCCGCTCTCCCTTCCCCCGCGCGGCGCCCCTCACATTATTGCGATGCGCTTCGCGTATCTTCGTCGCCCCGGCATATGCGGGATGTGCCTAGGGAAAATTGCCGACGAAAAGCGCGAGACGCTTCGCACGTTAACGGCAATTTGACTCTGAAAAGCTGGCACGCCGCCGAAATAGCCTCATGCGCACTTGCACGACGGCCTGCCGCATTGCAACATCGCACGGCTGTCACCCAGATAGACAAACGTTACGTCTGCTCGTTTTCCCCTGGTTCAGGCAGATCGACGATATGACAGATCCGAAAGTACCCCCGGAAAAGAATGTGCTTGTGCTGCAGGGCGGCGGAGCACTCGGGGCGTATCAGGCAGGTGCGTACGAGGCTCTTTCTGCGGCCGGTATCGAACCCGACTGGGTCGCGGGAATTTCGATCGGCGCGATCAACGCCGCGATCATCGCGGGTCATCCGCACGATCAACGCGTCCCCCATCTGCGTAAATTCTGGGATCTCGTTTCGAGCCATCTCACGCTGCCACCGCTTGCGACCGATTCTAACTCGCGCAAACTCTTCAATGAAGCGAGTGCCGCATTTGTCGCCTCGACCGGCGCGCCGGGCTTTTTCGACCCGCGCCTGCCGCCCGCCGTTTTTCACCCGCCCGGAACAGTGCAGGCGATCAGCCTCTACGACACCGGCGCGCTCAAGGAGACACTACTTCAACTCGTCGATTTCGACTTTTTGAATTCCGGAAAAGTTCGTTTCAGCGTCGGCGCCGTCGAAGTCGCATCCGGAAACCTCAACTACTTCGACAGCACAGAGGTGGAAATACGGCCCGAGCATATTATGGCCAGCGGTGCCTTGCCCCCTGGTTTCCCGCCGGTGGAGATCGACGGCAAACTCTATTGGGATGGCGGCATCGTTTCCAACACGCCGCTGCAATACGTGCTCGATGGCGGAATTCCTCGCGTCGACACGTGCGTTTTCCAGATTGATCTGTTCAGCGCGCGCGGCACCATTCCTCGGACGCTGTTCGACGTCCAGGAGCGCGAAAAAGAAATTCGCTATTCGAGCCGCACCCGGCTGAATACTGACTTTTTCAGGCGAGTCCAATCGATGCGCCGTGCGGTGCGCCGTCTGGAGTCCGTTGTGCCGGACGAAATCAAATCCGGCTTCGATTGGAAGGTGCTCTCGTCGTTCAGCTGCAATGCGGCGGTCACGATCGTGCATCTCATTCACCGCCGCGCTGCCTATTCCACGCAATCCAATGACTATGAATTCTCGCGCTACACCGTCAACGAGCACTGGCGGGCCGGAGCCGAGGACGTCGAGCGCACGTTGAGCAATCCCGAGTGGATCAATCGCGAGCGGCCGAAGAACGGGGTGTTGGTGCTCGACTGCACGAAGGACCTAGCGCCAACCCCATCGGAGACGCACTCATGAAAATCGCCGACGTCAAGAAACGCGCCTATGCGATGCCGCTAACGAGTCCGGCTTTCCCGCCGGGCCCTTATCGCTTCATTGACCGGGAATATCTGATCATCACCTATCGCACCGACAAGGAAGCGCTTGAAAAGGTCGTTCCCGAGCCGCTGACGTTCGGCGAGCCCATCGTCAAATACGAGTTCATTCGCATGCCGGATTCGACGGGCTTCGGCGACTACACGGAATCAGGTCAGGTTATCCCGGTCAGATTCAACGGTGTCGAAGGCGGTTACACGCACGCGATGTTTTTGAATGACGGCCCGCCGATCTACGGTGGCCGTGAGCTCTGGGGTTTTCCAAAAAAATACGCGCAACCGTCCCTTGGACCGGACAAAGATACCTTCGTCGGCACGCTCGACTACGGCAACGTGCGGATCGCGACCGGCACGATGGGCTACAAGCACAAGGCACTCGATCCGAAAGCCGTCGCGAAGTCGCTCGCGATCCCGAACTATCTTTTGAAAATCATTCCGCATGTGGACGGCAGTCCGCGCATTCTTGAGCTTGTCGATTACCGTCTTGAGGATGTCACCATCAAGGGTGCGTGGAGCGGACCCGGTGCGCTCGATCTTAGGCCCCACGCGTTGGCGCCGATCGCCGATCTGCCGGTGCGCGAAGTCATCTCCGCTACGCACATCCTCGCCGATCTGACCCTTGGGCTCGGCAAGGTCGTCTACGATTACCTCGACAAAAAACAGGAGCGCGCGTCATGAAACTCGACGGCAAAGTCGCCCTTATCACGGGCGCAGCGAGCGGTATCGGTCATCAGATTGCGCGGCGTTACGTCGAAGCGGGAGGGCGCGTCGCCATCGCTGACCTCAATCTTGATGCGGCCAAGGCGGCGGCGAAGGAACTCGGTGGCGAAAAGGACGCGATTGCTGTCGCGATGGACGTTACCAAGGAAGACGAAGTGAATGCGGGCGTCGAGAAGACCGCTTCAGCATTCGGTACAATCGATATTCTCGTCTCGAATGCGGGCATCCAGATCGTGCATCCAATCGAAGACTTTCCGTTTGCAGACTGGAAAAAGCTACTTGCTATTCATCTCGACGGCGCCTTCCTGACGACGAAAGCGTGTGTCAAGCACATGTACAAACAGGGCTCTGGCGCGCTGATCTACATGGGTTCCGTGCACAGCCATGAAGCCTCGCCGTTGAAGTCCGCTTACGTCACGGCAAAGCACGGTCTGCTGGGGTTAGCGCGGACGATGGCGAAGGAAGGCGCGAAGCACGGTGTTCGCGCTAACGTCATCTGTCCGGGCTTCGTGCGCACGCCCCTGGTCGAAAAGCAAATCCCGGAGCAAGCGCAGGAGCTTGGCATTACGGAAGAACGGGTCGTCAAGGAGGTTATGCTCGGCGAGACCGTCGATAAGGAATTCACGATGGTGACAGACATCGCCGAGGTTGCACTGTTCCTCGCCGCCTTCAAAACCAATGCGTTGACGGGTGAAAGCATCATCGTCAGCCATGGCTGGCATATGAACTAGAGACGATTTCCCGGCGGTTTCACTTGCGTCATGGACGTCAGAGTCTAGAGTCCGTGCATGCGCGATAAGACCGTCCTGATTGCGGGCGCCGGCATCGCCGGACCGACGCTCGCCTATTGGCTTTCGGTTGCGGGATTCAGACCGACACTGATCGAGCGCGCGCCCGCGCTCCGCAGTGGTGGTTACGTCATCGACTTCTGGGGGCTCGGTTACGACATCGCCGAGCGCATGGGCCTTCTCAGCGACATCAATCGCATCGGCTACCATGCGCGTGAGCTTCGGATTGTTGGCGATCGCGGCGAGCGATTGGCCGGGTTTGGGACCAGCGTCTTTCAGGAACTCACCAACGGCCGCTATGTAACGGTCGGACGGAGCGACCTTTCGCGGCTGCTGTTCGAAAAAGCCAAGAGTGCGAGTGACGTTATTTTCGGCGATCAGATCGTCGCGCTTCGCGAGCAGGCTGACGGCGTGGAAGTTCGCTTTCGGCATGGCGGCGAACGCCGCTTCGATCTCGTTATCGGGGCGGATGGCCTGCATTCGGGCGTGCGTCGCCTCGCGTTCGGGCCGCAACATCAATTCGAAAAGTCGCTGGGTTATGCAGTCGCCGCGGTCGAGGTCGCCGGTTACCGTCCGCGCGATGAGGACATCTATTTGATGTACGGGCTTCCGGGACGAATGCTCGGCCGCTTCACATTGCGGGAAGACCGGACGCTGTTCCTCTTTGTCTTCACCGCGGCGAACGATCCTTTGCCGGAGGCGCTTGATGCGCAAAAGGCAACGCTTCGCAGACGCTATGCCGACGGAAAGTGGGAATGCCCACCCATCCTCGACGACGTCAGCGCTGCAAACGATATTTATTTCGATCGCGTGAGCCAGATTCAGATGGACCGATGGTCTAAGGGACGCGTTGCGCTGATCGGTGATGCCGCGTTCTGCGTTTCGCTCGCCGCAGGTCAAGGGTCGGCGCTGGCGATGATTTCAGCCTACGTCCTTGCGGGCGAGCTTTTGCGCGCCGAAGGACGCCACGAGACTGCGTTTCAAAATTATGAAGCGATTTTGCGCGACTTCATCGCCAAGAAGCAACGCGGCGCGGGGCGTTTTGCGGCTGCCCTTGCGCCGCGCACGCCGTTCGGATTGTGGTTCCGCAACCTTGTGATCAAGTCATTCGCCATACCTGGACTGGCGACGTTTGCTGTCGGGCGAGACATGATCGACGCCCTTAGCCTGCCCGAGTATGCGTGGCCGCCGGGTGGCGCGGATTCGCGTTCCGACTGACGGACGCGGGTGCCGAACAAGGCGGATGCCAGCGCCGATTCCAGCGAATGCGGCACCCCCGATCCCTCCCAAGGCATTAAGGTATCCGCTACATCTATAGAATATAACATACGGGCATGCCGGACGCCTTCCGTCGCGATACCCAGGGACTCCGCAGATTTAGCATCTCGTCCGAAGCCGGGTCGCCTAAGGCCGGAGGGCGGGGATATGGGCGCAGAAAGCCCTAGCTTGATGCTCATATTTAGAGCATTCTCCCGGAACTCAGGAATAATTTCCCGAATTTTGTGGAAGCTATTCCTGAGCACTGGAGGAAATTAGCTTGAAAGCGGCGCATGCAGCCCGACTGGCGGTGTTATTGGGAACAATGTTCCTTGCCGGCTGCACCGCACCGCATTCGGAAGAAGCAAATAAAAGTAACGGCGATGCCGATCCTCCCGCTCCGGTGGTGCAGACCGTAACTCTGACGGCGTCAAAGGACAGCGGGAAACTAGAGGGCGTCGCCGCGATCCTCAATACCGATCCACTGTTGCAACTCGATGCCGATATCCGGTCGGCCATGGTCGCGGCGGACTTCAGCCGGGGTCAATTGGCACGCTTCCGGACATCGACGCTGCTTTCCAAACAGATGCTCGCGACCGCTGTCCGGCAGGAAGGCGTCGACTCCTCGCATCTAAAGCTGCTGCAATCCCGGTTGCGCCAGACGTGGGGCGACGGCGCGCCGTTCCTCGACGTCGATGCGCGACAGAAGCTCATGACAGAGATCAGCGGCGGCAAGCGCGCGATCGTCCGTTTCGATTTTCCAGATCTGAGCGGCGGGCAGCCCCGCAACGTCCGCGTTGCTCCCCTCAGAGGCGGCGCGGAAGTTCCGGTCGATCCTATCTGGCCAGCTCCATCCGGCAACCTTGCGATGCCGGGGGTTTCGTTTTTCGGCATCATACCAGCAGGCCCAGGACTGCGGGTGGGCGACAGAGCGCGGCTTGTCGCCGATAATCCAAATGCGAACCCGGGAGTCGTTATTCCGAACGCGGCCATCGTCGTCTTCCAAAGCAAGTCTTGGTGCTATGTCGAAAGCGCGCCGCATAAATATGAACGCAAGGTCGTATCCCTCGAATCTCCGGTCGACGATGGTTTTCTTGTCCGCTCCGGTTTCAAACCAGGGGACCGAGTCGTCGTGCGCGGCGCATCGCTACTTTTGGCGCGTGAAGCGGAGCCGGGCAGCTATGACGATGACGACGATGATGCGCCGGCGCCTCCGCCCGAAAAGAAGCCGGCTGCATCGGCGTCGGTGCTGAGCCGCGCTACGGCTCGCACCGATACGGACTAGACGTGCGGCATGAATACGCTCATTCGCTGGTCGATACGTTACCGCGGCTTCGTTGCTTTGATGTCGGTCGTCTGGCTCGTTGCCGGGACGTTTCTCGCGATGCGCGCGCCGCTCGACGTCTTTCCGGAATTCGTGCCGCCGCAAGTCACGATTCAAACCGAGGCGCCGGGGCTCGCCCCGGAACAGGTCGAGCAGATCATTACCGGACCGATTGAAGCGGCCGTCGTCGGGGGGCCTGGCGTCAACTCTATCCGGTCAGAATCCATTTATGGGCTGTCCGTCGTCTTGATCACGTTCGACGAGAACGTCGACCCGACTGCCGCGCGCCAGGGCATTGCCGAACGTCTGGCGACGCTCAACGGCAAATTCCCAATCGGATTTGGGCCGCCGCGACTGACGCCGCTGACATCGAGCACAATGGACGTGCTGAAGCTTGGTATCGTGTCCGATCGCGTCGATCCCTATACGCTGCGCGACATCGCCGATTGGACGATCAAGCCGCGTCTGCTGGCCGTTCCCGGCATCGCCCGCGTCACCGTCTACGGCGGAGCCATCCGGCAAGTCCAGGTACAGCCGAAGCTGGACCGCCTTTCCGCGCTCGATCTGACGATCACCGACGTCATGACGGCGGCGAGAGACGCGATTGCGCTCAGAGGCGGCGGCGTGGTCGAGACATCAGCCCAGCGCATCACGATTGAAACGCCTCCGCCGCGCCCCGATCCGCGCGCCATCGCCGAAACTGTCGTTGTTGTCAAAAACAACAAGCCGATCCGGCTCGGTGACATCGCGACCGTTACGATCGCGCCCGCGCCGAAAATCGGCGACGCAACGATCATGGGGGAACCAGGCGTTCTCATCACCGTCTCTGGGCAGTTCGGATCTAACACGCTTCAAGCGACCAAGGCGACCGAAGCGGCTTTGGCTGATCTTAAGCCGACGCTCGAAAAGCGCGGGATCAAGATGTATCCAGCCCTGCACCGGCCGGCGACGTTCGTCGTTCGCGCGTTGAGCAACCTCGAAATGGCGTTGACGCTCGGATCGGCGCTGATCCTGGTCGTACTCTATGCGTTTCTCAGAAGCGTTAGAGCGTCGCTGATCTCGTTCCTTGCGATCCCCTTATCGCTGCTGGCTGCCATCGTTACGCTGAGCGAGTACGGGCAGTCTCTCAACACGATGACGCTTGGCGGCTTCGCGCTGGCGCTCGGCGTGCTCGTCGACGATGCGATCATCGATATCGAGAACATCGCCCGCCGTCTGCGTCAGGCTCCGCCCGGCGCCGATCGGCTGAAAGTCATCGAGGATGCCTCGATCGAAATTCGCGGTTCGATGTTCTGGGGCACGCTTGCTGTCATCTTCGCGTTTTTCCCGATCTTGTTCGCAGGCGGGGTGCAAGGGCGTTTCATCGGGCCGATGGCGCTGACATTCATTATCGCCGTGCTAGCATCGATGGTCGTCGCCATGACGGTGACGCCGGCTCTCTGTGCGCTGTTCCTTACAAATCAGAAGGACACAAAGGAGTCGCCGCTCGTCAGATGGCTGAAAGTTGCGCAAGCCGGAATACTCAATGTCGTGCACCGCGCGTGGTGGGCGACGGTGCTCTTGCTGACAATCGGTGCAGGTGCCGCCGTCAGCATCGTGCCCTATCTTCACAGCGAGTTGCTGCCGCAGTTCCGCGAAGGCCATTTCGTCTTGCAGATGGCGATGGCTTCTCCAGGCACGTCCGTCGATGACGTCGTCGCGGTCGGCGAGCGGATCACTAAGTCTATCCTCAAACTGCCGTTCGTCGAAACGGTGGCGCATCAGATCGGACGGGCGGAACTCGGCGAGGATACCTGGAGTCCGGATCGCAGCGAGTTCCATATCGAGCTGAAGCCCAATCATACGGTGAGCGAGGAAGATGCAGAGGATGCCATCCGGAAAACGCTGCGCGCATTTCCGGAGGTCCGCTCCGAGACACTGACATTCCTTGGCGATCGCATCAGCGAAAGCCTTACGGGAGAGACGGCGCAGGTCGTCATCAACGTCAAGGGGAACAATCTCGATTCGCTGGAGAAAGCGGCATCGGAGATCCAGGGCGCGGTCGCCGATATTCCCGGCGTGACGGATCTCAGGATGCCGCGCAGCGCCACGGTTCCGACGATTTCCGTGCAACTCAAGCCGGTTGCGCTTTCGAATTACGGCCTGACGCCGCGCGATGCACTCGATGCGCTGCAAACCGCGTTTGCGGGCACGACGGTCGGACAAACCTATAACGGCGCGCGCACCGTCGACGTCGTCGTCATCCTGCCGCCCGATGCGCGCAACCGTATCGGAGAACTCGACAAGCTGATGATCGGCAACGCCACGACGAAGACACTCCTGAAGAATGTCGCGACGATTTCGATTACAGACGGTCGCTCGAACATTCAGCATGCCGGCGCCCAGCGGCGCGTTGCTGTGACGTTCAACGGAGCGCGAGGCTATTCGCTGCGGGATATCGTCAAGACGGCGCGGGCGCGCGTTGCGGCCCTAGACCTGCCGAAGGATGTCTACATCTCGTTCGCTGGACAGGCTGAAGCGGAGCGCGAAGGTCAGATCCGGCTCGCCGGGTTGACGACGGTCAGCATCCTTCTGATCGTCGCCGCATTGACGATGGCCTTCCGGCGGCGCGGGCTCGCAGCGCTGGTGCTGATCAACCTGCCGTTCTGTCTCATCGGCAGCATTGCCGCTATCGTCGCGAGCGGCATCGGCATGACGCTCGGTAGTCTCGTTGGGCTGATCACTGTCTTCGGGATCGGTGCACGGAACTCGGTCATGATGCTGGCGCACGTCGAGCATGTCGCCGACGCGGAAGGACGGCAATGGAATGCTGAGACCATCCGCATCGCGGCGGCCGAGCGGCTCGCGCCTGTTTTCATGACGGCGCTTATGGCGGCGCTGGGCCTTGTCCCCCTGGCGCTCGGTCTCGGACGTCCCGGTCACGAAATCGAAGCACCGATGGCCATCACCGTGCTCGGCGGATTGAACACAGCGACGTTGCTCAATCTTGGGGTGCTACCGGAAGCCCTTGTCCGGCTGGGGCGCTTTCTCGGCATTTCGCGTCTCGCAAGAAAAGCGCCTCGCGACGACGCCAGGCTGCCCGCCGTTCAGAGCCCTTAGGCTCGAAAGAGCGACTAAACCCCACGTTGCACCATCGGCGTCGTGCGGTATTGCCTGCGCCGCAATTTCGATCGACGGAGTCGATAGGGGTCTTGAAGATCGTGCGCACCAAGGCTCGCTGAGACAATTAATCGGGAAGTTCTTTATGGAAATATCAAACGGGCGCACGAGACGCGCGCGGAGCGGAAAGTGCTCTGGAATGCGCATGCTTGCGATCGCAACAATCGCCTGCGGCATCGCTTTCGGCAGCCCCAGCTCCTGGGCGCGGCACTCGAAGCAAAAGCTCTCGCAAGATCCCTGCACGACGCTCGGCGGTTACATGACCAAGCGGCTTGAGAGCATGCGCGTCCTCAAGCAGGCGATGGAAAAGGAACAGTCGATCCCCAACACGATGGAGGGCGTGTTCGATTTGATGCAAGGCAAGCGTTATGTCGATCACGATAAGACCGAACGGCTTGCGCGTATGCGGCAGGAAGCCGACGATCTTAACCGGGTTATGCGGGGAACAGGATGCACGCCGGTCGACATCGATCAGGAGTTGCTGAAGCCACCGGCGCCGACAATCCGATAGGTTCGATATTGCGTTCATCGCTTACGATCGCACGACTGTTAATCTTTTATTAACCCGAAGCATTTCGAACTTGACGCATCGCAGTCGTCTTCTTGCATCGGGTGGAATCTCGTGAAGCTATCTCGCTTTCTCATTGCGACCGGAGCGCTCGCCGCAACAATGACCGCATCGAATGAGGTTGCGGCGCAGAGCCTGAACGCCGACACATCCATTGCCTTCGAATCCGCCTGGACGAGCGGTTATATGGGCCTCGGCGGCGGGTTGGTCAGAGCCATGCCGCGGCACGCACGCAAAAGCACAAAAACCGCGAGTGCGCCGTCGCGCCCGGCGCGGAAGCGCTATGTGCATCTGCGGCGTCGTTTCTATGATGCGAATTCGCCCGTTGTGCTCGTTGCGGACACGCTGGACCATACGGGCCTGAACATCGCCAATCTCCGGCGCGTGGGATCGCGGTAACGAATCGTCCGTCGTTTCGGAAACGCGGACTATCAGGCATTCGTCAAAGCAACGACCATTGTCCCGTAGCGACGGCCCACGCGAATATAACAGCGTTGGTCGTCATGTGTGCTGTGATCGCATCCGATAAGCGGCCTCTCCAGCACATTAGCAACGCGTAAAGCGCGCCCGCGAGCGCGGCGGCCATCCAACGGTCGTGCATCATGCCGAAGAGCACCGATGAAACGATCAGAGCGCGCATGCTGAAGGCTTTAAGATCGACGCTTTCGAAAGGCCGAGCGATCACCACGCGGTAGAGATAGCCGCGAAACGCGAGTTCTTCGGCAATCGGCACCATGATGATTGTGCCGATGCCTCTGAAGCAAAGCCACGCGACGAAGGCCAATGGCGTCAGCTCGGCAATCCATCTCGAAAGGGCGGTCTCGGAGCCAACACCAGGGTCCGTCACAACCCAAAGAATGCCAGCCAGAGCGCCAAGCACGATCGAGAAGATCGAAGGAACTTCGGCAAATTGGGTATAACCACGACGATAGAGATATATCGCCCCAGCAATGGCAAGGTCCTTCAACGGATAAAGCGGCTGGTCGTGCGGCGCGAATGCACGAATGGCTATCTGCGCGGCCATCATCGCGATGAAAGGTGCAAGAAAGTACAGGATTTCGTCGTCGGCGCTCCTCGACGGGACGGGAGCTCCGCTGCCGCGACGTGACGAGACTGTCGAAAAAAAAGGAATTTGCTGCGCGACCGTCATGATCGTGATCGCGACGAGCAAGAATGAAATCCAACCGAATTGGGAATGGAAGCCGCCTAACGCAACCTCCGGCGAGATATTCGCGCCGATCGCGACCAGCAGCGCGATGCGAACGGCGTTGAAGAGCCAGATAATTCCCATGGCCAGCGGGAAAAGAACGAGGACTTGCGGAAAGCGGAGCGAGCGGCGGAAGATCCATAGATATCCGGTGAGAAAGATCGCAATCAGCGCCATTCCCTCATATCCGGAACAACCGACAAAAATCTCGACGCTAAAATTTCCCGCGCCGAGGACGCGGGTTTGGGAATCGACGAAGGCGTCGTTTTGAAAGAGTGCCAGAAGCCAATATGAGAAATGCAATGTTACGCTCGATAGCGCATCCCAGTCGCTCTCAGACAGAACGTTTAATGCGGATTGATTGAATAGTTCCGCGACGGAAATGCCGAAAAAGCCGCCTCCTAGGGCAATTGCACTCTCGCGACGCCAAGAGCCCGTCAGGCTCGCAATGAAGCGCTGCGGAAAAATGAAGAGGAGCAGAGAGAGCGCAGTCGTCAGAACGAGGATTGAATATGTGAACTGCCAAACTGCGGTGGTCGTCTCGCCAGCTTCGGAAAGCTCGCGCCTCGCGAACAAGAGAAGCGCAAACGATACTATGTTTGCGCCGAGCGTAGTGCCTGGGATCCGCTCATTGTCCGAAACGCGCATTTCCGCCCAAAGCTCGTGACGGCGCTGCCAAGCGATCAGAGGAAATATAATGATCGCGAATACCGTCGCCTTTGCGATCATGTACGCCGAAGCAACGGCTAGCCCCATCGTCCAAACGTTGGGCAATGGAAAGAGAGCCTTCGCCATCGCCAATTCAATGGCCGCAATAAATATTAGGCTCGCGATCCTTCGATATGGGAATTGAGCCGTTGTCGCTAAGCGGGACATCAAGGAGCTCTGATCGCGGTGAGCTTTTGCTCACTCCCACGCATGCAAACAATACGCCAGGGTCATTGCGTCAGCGCGCGCGCAGCCGACGGTATGCGATAGCGCCGACTGCTATGAGTACGGCAGCGGCTGCGAAAGCGCCGGAGACATCGATCTCAGGAGCCGGGCTTGGCCCCCCATGACCGCCGCCGGGTAAACAGATGAAACCGAAGTAGCAGGTTGCCCAGGCAGAGTTAGCCCAGAGCGCAGCGTATAGAAACGTAAAAAAGGCTCCTAATCGCTTTGCCATTCCCGTCTCCCTAGCGGCGCGATTGATTATGTAAAAATTACCGCCTCCAATGTTACGGCGGCGATTGATCCGCGTTCAATCTGTTCGTTAACGAATGGTTAAAGTTCGTGCCTATTGCAATGTCCGTTGAGCCGTCTTCTTCGACGCTACCTGATCGTTAAGCGCGTTTCGCACGCTCGGCCGCTTTTTTCCGTGCGCTGAGAGACTGAAGCGTTCGCGCTGCGACAAGCGGTCGGTCGCATCCTTTGAAACACTCCCCCTGTCACCGAACCAGGGAGGTTTCAAACATGAAAAAACAAAGCCGTTTGTTTCCCATCGCCATTCTCGCCGGTTGCGCGGCATTCGCATCCGGCGCGGCAGCGCACGACAATCGGAATAAGCCGCCGAAAGAGTTGCCTCCGCTCGTGATCAAGAGCCAGGGCGCATTCGCAGCCGGCGGTACGATCCTCAAACAGGACGGAACCTTCGATCCTAAGAGCGATAACCCCGTTGGCATGACGCTCTATGGCGATCACTCCTACGTCGAATATCAGACGCCGGTAAAGCCACGGAAATATCCGCTCGTGATGTGGCACGGCGGCGGACAAATGGCGAAGACATGGCAAACCACCGTCGACGGACGCGAGGGATACCAAAGCATTTTCCTGCGGCGTAATTTTTCAGTCTATCTCTTGGATCAACCCCGACGGGGGCGTGCGGGCAATACGACGGTCGGAAAGGACCTGGTGCCGACGCCGAGCAACGAAACGCTCTTCATGGCTTGGCGCCTTGGCGTCTGGCCTCACCTCTATCCGAACTCGCAGTTTCCTCCTGGCCCTCAGGCACTCAATCAATTCTGGAGACAGATGACGCCGGATACAGGCCCGTCGGACAATAACGTCGTTGTTCCGGGCGTGATGGCCGCGATCAACAGGATCGGCCCGTCGGTGCTGCTTACACACTCGGCAAGCGGATATCCGGGTTGGTTGGCCGCGATCAAGACAGGAAACATCAGGGGAATCTATGCCTACGAGCCGACGGGCTATGTCTTCCCCGAAGGCATGGTGCCGCCGACGATCGGCGGGATAAGTCCCAACGTGGTGTCTATGAAGGATTTCATGCAACTCACGAAAATCCCCATCGTCATCGAGTATTCCGACGGCATCCCGCCCCAAAACAGGCCAAGCCCGTATCCGCGGGTCGATCTCTGGCGCAACCGGATGGCGATGGGCATGCTGATGCGTGACACGATCAACAAGCTCGGCGGTCACGCGCAGATCGTGCACCTTCCCGACTATGGCTTACATGGGAATACACACTTCTCCTTCGCCGATCTCAACAACCTCAAAGTTGCGGATCTGCTTTCGAGCTGGCTGCACAAGAATAAACTCGACGTCTATCCGTCGGCCCATCACGGGCATTGATCCTGTCAGATGCGATGAGGGGCGCTGTTGCCCCTCATTTTTCGTCTCGGCCGCCCGAGACGGCATCCTGGAGAACTTTGTGACCGCCGCCGAGATTGACCTGACGGCATTGGCCGCCAAGATTTTTGTACTCGTTGCTCCGGACGCCTGCTTCGATGAAAACGGTGCCTACGGCTTCCGGCTTTAGCCCATAAAGTACGATACGTGTTGCACCGTCTGGAGACGTGATCGTCGGTGTGCCATCGTCGTCGCGGGAATAAGCCCAGACTGGGCTATGATCCGCATCGAAAGTCGTTTGCTTGCCGTCATGCGCTTCTGCGCGCTCATGGAAGCGGAGCGAGGCATCCTTCGAACTTGCGACGGCGAAATCGAATCCTACGATGAGCCGTGAGTGAGTGAAATCATAGAATAAACAACTGAGAGACGGAGCCTCCATGTTTGCAGCGCGTTCTTGTTGCGGTGCAACTGTCTCCGGCGCCGGGGATCGCTGAGGAGCCCAATGGGGCACGAGGACGGCCAATAGCGCGGCCAATGCGATACCGGCCAAAAGCAGGAGCAAGATCCGGCGGGTCCATGGCGCATTCATCAGAGATTAGCTCACCGCGTTATCGATCGTCGGAGACACGCAGAGGCGCCAATTAATGCGCATCATTTACGGTATGGCCACGTAAATTATTGTATTTCTTCGGGGATGAGCCGCGACCGGAACCCTCAAAAGTTTTGACGGGGTCTGGAATGCTTCGGACGTCGAATCCCGTCTCGGGCATCTTTCCTGCTTCACACGATATTGTCGACTCTTGCTTTCCATATCGCGCAGGACAAGCACGCCCCCAAAAGACGGACTCGAAATACAGCCTAGAGATGATTTAACTCTGTCACAAAGTTTAAGTCACGCTTTCGACTGCTCCCCCGGTGTTTCGGTATAGATTGGTCCTTGAGGTGGGTGCTTTCTATGGATTCCAGGGTGACTGACGTCGCGATCGTTGGCGCGGGCCCATACGGCCTTTCGCTTGCTGCGCATTTAAAACACAAGGGCTTGGATTTTCGAATCTTTGGCCGGCCAATGCAAACGTGGCGAGCCATGCCCCAAGGCATGCATCTCAAATCCTTTGGGTTTGCCACCAACGTCTATGATCCGTCCGGCGAACACACGTTCGTGCGTTATTGCAACGATCGGAATCTGGAGTCCTTCGAACCTTGCTCGATGGCCGATTTTGCGCGCTACGGTGTTTGGGTACAGGAAACGCTCCTTCCGGAATTACACCAAGCGGACGTTGTCCATCTCGGGCATGATGGTCAACGATATTCGATGACATTGAGCGACGGCTCGCGGATCAGTGCGCGCCACGTCGTAATTGCCGTCGGTCTCACATATTTCGCACGCATACCCGACCCATTGGCGGCGCTGCCCAACCAGTTTGCAAGCCACACGGCTGATCACAGCGATTATTCCCATTTCAAGGATAAAGACGTCTGCGTCGTTGGGGCGGGACAGTCTGCGTTCGAGGCCGCACGTCTGTTATTGGATGCCGGAGCACGACCGCGGCTGCTTATTCGCGAGCCTTCGTTCAGCTTTTCCGAGAAGATGCCGCTAAAGCGCAGCTTGTGGGAATGTCTCCGGCGGCCTCAGAGCGGCCTCGGGCCCGGACTCAAGAGTTTCCTTCTCGAACGCGTTCCCATCCTGATGCATTTCATGCCCGACTACTGGCGGCTGCCGTTCACCAGACATTTTCTTGGACCGCAGGGAGCGTGGTGGTTAAAAGATCGGATTGTCGGAAAAATACCCATCATAACCAACTGTGCCTTGGTCGGTGCCGAACCCAACGGCCAACGTCTGCGGCTCCAACTACGAACCGGCGGCATCTCTCAGGAATTGGATTGCGACCACGTTATCGCCGGCACAGGATTTGTAGCGGACGTCGATCGTCTGTCGTTCATCGATCCTCATCTTCGGAAACGAATTCGTCGCACGGAGAGTGCGCCAACTCTCGATTATCGATTTCAATCGTCGCAAAAGGGACTGTACTTCATCGGCTTCGCATCGAGCCCCTGTTTCGGTCCGCTTTTCCGATTCGTGGCGGGCGCGCGCTTCACGTCGTATTGGCTGGCGCGGACACTTAGCCAGCAACTGTCGTCAAGCCACGTTGAGAGTTTTCCGTATTTGCTGCCGGAATCGGGGGCGCAAAAATGATGATGGCCGACGGGGGTGAGCCAGTTATCAGTCGAGAGGAGAACCAGGATAAATCTTCAGCAGGACGATTGCCTCGCGTTCTTTTAATTGCAACTTTGCATACGCTTTCGAGCGCGCGGCTGTCACAAGCGCTTTGCGCCGTCGGCTTCGAGGTCGAAGCTGTCTGCGCCCGGCTGCATCCCATTCGCTATTTGCAAGCGCCGCCACGGCTGCACCGCCTCGGCTACTTCTCGGAACTGCGATCTATCAAACGGGCGATAGATCTTGCCGAACCCGACATCCTTGTCCCTTGCGATGAGCCGGCCGTGGCGCTTCTACATCGCTTGCATGCGAGAGAACCGGACAGCGCATATTCCGAGCTTATCGAGCGCTCGCTCGGAAATCCGGCGATGTTCGAATTTACGCGACGTAAAAGTAACTTGATGGCCTTGGCCAGTTCACTCGGTCTGGCGGTGCCGCGTTCGCTACCGGTTAGCAGTCTTAGGGTACTTCCAGAATTAGGGAAAGCTCTGGGCTATCCACTCGTCCTCAAGCGCGATTCGACCTGGGGCGGCACGGGTGTCACGATTGTCAAAGACGCATCGGAACTGAGCAACGGCTGGTCTCGTATCGCAGGTCTCACTAGCTTGCTTCGAGCAGCGAAATGTGCATTTCAGTCAAGGCGAATAAAAATTCTCATCGAGCGCGTCGCTTCGAGGTTTTCATTTATTGAAGCGCAATCTTACGTGGCGGGCACGCCGGCCAACCGCACTATCGTATGTTGGAAGGGTCAGGTTCTCGCGGGGTTTAGCGCCCTCGCGCTTGATACGTGGGGCGTTGTCGGACCGGCGTCGCTGATCAAATTCATCGATCATCCCCAGATGGCGAAGACGGCTGAGTTACTCGCCGGCAAGCTTGGGCTATCGGGTTTCCATGGGCTGGATTTCGTAGTTACGCCTTCCGGCGAAGCGCTTTTGCTCGAATTGAATCCGCGAGCGACGCCGACTTCGCATCTTGCCGTCTCTGCCGACGTCCATTTGCCGTCGGCGCTCTACCGAGCGGTCACTAGATCCGAGCCTCGTGCGATACGGGATGCCATAGCAAGCGAGCAAGTCGCACTTTTTCCCGACTATTGGCAGCAGCATCTGGCGCACGGACCGCTACCCGGCGTCTATCACGATGTGCCGTGGGATGAATCTGCGATCCTCGACCGCCTGAGCTTCACTGTTTAGGGTTGGACAGGAGAAGAGCTTCCGGACTCGATTTGGAACCTTGCGCTGTGCGGCCGACAAGGCGGCAAAGAATGCCGGACGCGGATCGCAGCCGGCGAATTTTGCAGGCTGCCGACATCCACAGACTTGCAAACAATGGTGAGCCCGGTTGGGATCGAACCAACGACCCTCTGATTAAAAGTCAGATGCTCTACCGCTGAGCTACGGGCCCCCGAAGGCGTCCGGTTACCTGCCTTTTCACGGAAGCGCAAGCCTCGGGTGGCCGCAACCGCCTCGAATTCCGCTCCAGCGGCAAACAGAGACAGATTTACACACGTCATTCATGGTCGAGCGGCTAAATGCAGCGGCGCGGTGGCGTGCCGGCACGATATGGTCGCGCCGATTCTTAACCTCTTTTCGAACACCTGCGTGCCGCATCCCGACGTGTCAGCGGCCGATTGTATTAGCCCATAAGATGCAACGCATAAACCCACGCCCAGATGCCTGACCGCCTCAAAGCCGTTCTTTTGATGTGCATGGCGGTGACGCTGTTCGCGTGTCTCGATACCACCGCGAAATATCTCGGCGGCCACCTCGGCGTGCCGACGTGGGAGATCGTCTGGGTGCGTTTCGCAGGCCAGGCTTTGCTGATGGTTGCCATATTCGGCCCGCGCGCCGTACCGGATCTGTTGCGTACCCGGAACCTGAAACTTCAGCTCACGCGCTCGGCGCTAATGATGGCGACGACCGGATTCAATTTTCTTGCGATCCAGTACCTGCGTCTCGATCAGACGATCTCGATCGCATTTCTGACGCCGTTGATGGTGGCCGCGCTCGCGGGACCTCTGCTCGGGGAGTATGTCGGATGGCATCGAACTGTTGCCATTGCGACGGGCTTTCTCGGAATTCTGCTCGTCGTCCGGCCTGGATTTGCGACCATACATCCGGCCATCGCTGCATCTCTGCTATCGATGATCGCCTATTCTTTCTTCATGATCGTGACGCGCAAATTATCGAGCTACGATCCTCCGCTGGTGACGCTTGGTTACGGGCTGGTCGTCGGCGTTTTGGCGGGCGGCTTTTTTGCGATCCCGCAATGGGTTTGGCCGAACGGGCTATTTGAATGTTTGCTCCTACTGATGCTTGGTGCACTCGGCGGCGCCGGGCATTTTCTCATGATCCACGCTTATCGCCTAGCGCCCGTTTCGTCGGTGTCACCGTTTCTCTATTTTCAACTGCTCGGAATGATCGCTCTTGAATATCTGGTGTTCAGCGACGTGCCCGACCAGTGGACTCTCATCGGTACGAGCGTCGTTATCGCCTCGGGCCTTTACCTCGTCCATCGCGAGCGCGTTTTACATAAGGCCAGTGTCGCCGGGGCTATGGAGCAGCAGGCGGCGCCGTGATGGCCGCTTTCGTCGCGGCCGCCCAATCGTCGAAGCGACCTTCGGCGATTGCTTCGCGCATGGCGGCCATCAGATCCTGATAGAAGACGGTGTTAACCCACGACAGGATCATGGCTCCGAGATATTCGCCCGACCTGATCAGGTGGTGGATGTAGGCTTTTGAATAGTCGCGCGCGGCGGGACAGCGGCTCAATTCGTCGAGCGGCGACATATCTTCCGCATGCTTAGCGTTGCGCATGTTGAGCGGGCCATTCCATGTGAATGCGTAGCCATGGCGGCCATTTCGCGTCGGCATGACGCAGTCGAACATATCGACGCCGAGGCGAACGGATTCAATCAGGTCGAGCGGCGTGCCGACACCCATCAGATAACGTGGCTTGTTTTCAGGAAGCACGGGCAATGCTTCACCTAACGTGGCGATCATCGCGTCGTGGCCTTCGCCGACGGCGAGCCCACCGACGGCGTACCCTGGGAAATCCATCGCGACGAGCACTTCGGCCGAACGTCGTCTTAGCTCCGCGTCGGTTCCCCCCTGCACGATGGCGAACAGCGCCTGGCCTGGCTTTGCGCCACCTGCCAAAAGTTGTGCCTCAAACGCGCGCTTTGAACGCTCGGCCCAGCGCAGCGACAATTCCATCGCGCGCTCGACCTCGCGGCGCTCGGCAGGAAGCTCGATGCATTCGTCGAACTGCATCTGGATGTCGGCGCCGAGCAGGCATTGTATTTCGATAGAGCGTTCCGGCGACAGCATGTGACGCGAACCGTCGATGTGCGACTGAAACGTGACGCCCTCTTCCGTGATCTTGCGGATCTTGCCGAGACTCATGACCTGGAAGCCGCCGGAGTCCGTCAGGATCGGACCGTCCCAGCGCATGAACTTATGCAGACCGCCGAGCTTGGCGACGCGTTCGGCGCCTGGGCGCAGCATGAGATGATACGTATTGCCGAGGATGATATCGGCACCGGCTTCGCGGACCTGTTCGGGATAAAGCGCTTTGACTGTCCCCACAGTCCCGACGGGCATGAACGCAGGCGTGCGGATCACGCCGCGTGGCGTCTCGATTTCTCCGAGACGCGCGCGTCCATCTGCTTTCTTGAGATGGAAGGCGAACTTTTCCGTCATCGAATTATGCGCCAGATCCTGCATCAGCCCGGAATAGCAGGCTGGCGTCACCATAGGAATAAAAGCGATAGCCAGAGTGAATGGCGTGGCCGTAGGCGGCGCGCATGGTGCCGAGGCCGGAGAACGCAGCCACGAGCATGAACAGCGTCGAGCGCGGTAGATGGAAATTGGTTATCAGCACGTCGACAGCTTTGAAGCGATAGCCGGGCGTGATGAAGATTGCCGTTTCGCCGGACCATGGCGCAATCAGTCCGCCGTCACGCGCGGCGCTTTCGAGAAGCCGGAGCGACGTCGTGCCGACAGCGACGATGCGACCGCCGCGGCCGCGCACCTCATTGAGTGCGGCGGCTGTCTCAGCGGATACCTCGCCCCACTCGCTGTGCATGACATGGCCGTCGGTATCGTCGGCCTTCACCGGGAGAAACGTTCCCGCGCCGACATGAAGCGTCACGAAATGGCGCGAGATACCGCGCGCGTCGAGTGCTGCGAACAGCTCCGGCGTGAAATGCAGTCCGGCGGTCGGGGCGGCGACGGCGCCATCCTTGCTCGCGTAAACGGTCTGATAGGTTTGGCGATCGCGTTCGTCTGGCTCCCGTTTCAGCGCGATATAGGGCGGCAACGGCATGACACCGACGGCGCGGATCGCGTCGTCGAGCACGCTGCCGGAAAAATCGAACGCGAGTTCCACCTCTCCGGCTTCGCCTTTTGCGGACACGGTCGCGTCAAGCGCACCGAGCATGCAGCTTTCGCCGGAGTGACCGAAATGCACACGATCTCCGACTTCGAGGCGTTTGGCCGGACGTGCGAAGGCACGCCACGCGCTGTCGCTGACCTGCTTCGTCAAATTAAAATCGACTTTCGCCTGCGTTTCGCCGCGTGTGCGCATACCCGACAGCGCGGCAGGAATGACGCGCGTGTCGTTGAAGACGAGTGCATCGCCGGGATTGAGGAGGCTCGGCAGATCGCTCACCGTTTTGTCCGCCAAATCGGCATCGTCGCGGGCGCAGCCGCCCTTCACCGGATGAACGACGAGCAGGCGTGCGGAATCTCGCGGCTCCGCCGGACGCAGCGCAATGGCGTTATCGGGTAATTCGAAATCGAAGAGGTCGGTGCGCATTGCAACGTGTCCGCTCTGCCTGCTCAGCGCTTTCCGAACGCGCCGGCGAGCGCAAGCCCCGCAGCAAAAATCCAGCTGGCGATCATCAGCGTTCCGCCAACCGGCGCCAGCATCTGAAAGGAAGCATTGCCGGTCAGCGTGTGAAAGGCGATCTCGCCGGAAAAGAGCGATGCGGCGGCCAGCATCAACGCGGCGACGGCGCTCCACAGGCACGGGCGCGAGGCACGCAGCGCCACGGCAATAAGCCCGACGGCGGCGGCCGCATGCAGCGTCAACATCGTTGCTGCCGTGGCGAGCGCGGGGCTATCGACCTTATGCGCGGCCATCGCGGCTAACGAAACGCCTGCCGCACCTGCAAGGCCCGCCCACGCCAGAATGAGAAAAGGCGCGCCGCAAAGCGCGCCTCGGTTCGTCTCGCCAAGGTCCGACATCACGCGGCATCCGCCGCGACGCGGACCTTGATCATCTTGTCCGGGGCTTTTGGCGGTTCGCCGCGATTGATCTTGTCGACATTGTCCATGCCTTCAATGACTTTGCCCCAGACGGTGTACTGCTTGTCGAGGAACGTCGCATCGTCGAAGACGATGAAGAACTGGCTATTGGCCGAGTTCGGGTTCTGCGCACGCGCCATCGAGCAGACGCCGCGAACGTGCGGCTCAGCGTTGAATTCCGCCGGCAGATTTTCGTAAGACGACCCACCCGTGCCGCGACCCTGCGGGCAACCGGTCTGTGCCATGAAGCCGTCGATGACGCGGTGGAAGACAATACCATCATAGAAGCCTTCGCGCGCCAGCTTCTTGATGCGCTCGACATGCTTCGGCGCAAGATCAGGGCGAAGCTCGATCACGACCGGCCCCTTGCTTGTTTCGATAAGGAGCGTGTTTTCGGGATCTTTGTATTCGGCCACTTCTGAGTTCCTTTCTCTTTTTCTTCTCGGGGAGAGGGTTAGAATGAGTGGCCGCCGCTCGTTTGGAGCAAGTTGCCACTCCTCGCCCCAACCAGATCCCCATGCCAAGCGAAGCAGCATGGGGAGAGGGAGCGTTCCTACTCGACGTAAACCTTCAGCATCGTGTCGGGATCCGTGACGGTGCCGGAGCCGGGCGCCCCCCGTTTGATCTTGTCGACGTTTTCCATTCCCGAGATCACATTTCCCCAGATCGTATATTGGCCGGTCAGCCCTGAGCAGCCGTCGTCCGTGAAGCAGATGAAGAACTGGCTGTTCGCTGAGTTCGGATCGGAGGTCCGTGCCGCGCCGACGGTGCCGCGCTTATATGGCTCCTGAGAAAATTCGGCAGGCAAATCAGGCAACTTCGAGCCGCCCATTCCGGTGCCGGTCGGATCGCCCGTCTGCGCCATGAAGCCGTCGATGACGCGATGCCATTTGAGACCGTTATAGAAGCCCTGGCTCGCGAGCGTCTTCACGCGTTCGACGTGCTTCGGCGCCAAATCGGGGCGGAGTTTGATAACGACCTTGCCCGTTTTCAATTCGATGACAAGCTTGTCTCCGGCGGCCTGCGCCGGCGTGCCGGCGAATGCGGTGATCGCGATGACGGACGCGAAGACGAAAGATAAAAAGCGGATCATGGCGCTCCTCAAGCTTATTGGGAATTTCCAGAGCCCGGCGAGTGCCGCTCTGTCGTGCGGGCCGCAGTGTTGCCGCCCTTATGGCGATTTGACGGCTTAGCTGCAAGCCTTGGAAAACTTGGCAATCCGATAAAGCCTTGCGTTTTGATTGCCGCGGGCCCGCAAGACGGCATTCATTGGGGTCACGTATGTGATTTCATGCCGCGCGAGCGGCTTAGCATTGCGGGGGCGACGGTTGGTTTACCGGATGCGGCAGCATTATTTTCCAACGCGCCGGAGAATGTCGTAACGGCAAAGCGCGGCAGATCATGGACGATACCGGCAGGCGAAACGAGCACGCCTTCGCGCGCCAATCGCGCAAACTGCTGATCGCGATGCGGACCGCGGCCGATGGCGCCGCCCTTCGCGACGACGCGATGCCACGGCACAAGGTCGCGTTCGTCCTCGGTCAATTGGGACAGGCGCGACCGGACGAGCGCCGCCGGCTCCCCGAGGTTTTCAGCGAGTGCCTCGACGGTCGTCACACGTCCGGACGGAACGCGCTGCAGAAGCTGCATCAGTGACGCGTTGTTGCGCAAACGAGGCGGCGGAGCTCTTTTCATTTCCCTTTGGCGGATTTGGTCTTGAGCCGCTTCAGCACATCCTTCGAGACGAAGGGCGACGGATCTCCCC
This sequence comes from Hyphomicrobium sp., assembly GCF_035548195.1. Lineage (GTDB taxonomy): Bacteria > Pseudomonadota > Alphaproteobacteria > Rhizobiales > Hyphomicrobiaceae > Hyphomicrobium_B. The sequence continues at coordinate 17,487 of NZ_DASZTY010000026.1, read as the reverse complement.
CCATCGAGACGACCGCGCGAACGAGGTTCGCGGCGATGTGGCGGACGGCAGGCGACGCTGCGACGTAAACCGTTTGAATATCCGGCGCCATTTCACCATTCATGCCGGCCATCTGCATTTCGTAATCGAAATCGGTGCCGTCACGGAGGCCCCGGACGATGACGGACGCTCCATGAGACGCCGCAGCGTCAACTGCAAGCCCGGAAAAGGTGACAACCTCGATCTTCGTTTTCGTATCGCGCGCGATAGGGCGCACTTCATCTTCGAGCATCGCGATGCGGTCGGCGGTCGGAAACATCGCGACCTTGCCGGGATTGACGCCGATGCCGATAACGAGCCTGTCCAACAGACCGGCGGCCCGGCGAATAACGTCGGTGTGCCCGAGTGTCACGGGATCGAACGACCCGGAATAGAAGCCTGTGCGCGTCATGTTCCGCTTGTACCGGTGCAACCGATCCAAGATCAAGTTGCTGCCGCGTGTTCTTCAGGAGAAGCGTTAAACGGGCGGCGGATCAGCGCGCCGACCACCGGCCAGCCGGTCATGACAGCCATTAACCGGCGGCCTTCCGATGTCCGGTCCCATGTCTGAAGCGCCGGAAGCGTGTCCATCTTCGCAAAATACAGGTTGGAGAGGCGAATGCTCGTGAGTGCGATCGTCACTCCAGCGATGACATCGACGATATAGTGCCCGCCGATCGGGACGGTCGAAATCAGCATCACCACATTGAGAAGGACGAGCGGAACGCCGATGATCGGCACGCCGAGCCAGCCGAACGCATACAAGATCGAGGTCGCAGCGTGGTAACTCGGGAAGGATACTATACCTTCGAATACGATTTTCCGCGAACCGTCGCGCAGAGCTTCGATCAGACCGGGTTGAATCCAGGGCGAGATGTTCAGTGCATCGGGAAAATCGGCGCGGGTAAAACCGAAATGGGCATACGGCCCGAGAGCGGGGACCAGAAAGAAGCCGACGATTGTTGCTGCGAGCGTAATAGCCTGGGCCGTCATCATACGGCGGAGGCGCTCGGGATCAGCGAGACCCAGGAGACCGATGAGCAGCAGCGGCTGCCATAAGATACTTGCGTAGGCATCACACAGAAATCGTGACAGTTCCGGGTGCGCTCGGAACCAGAACGCCATCGCAACCCAATCGATCCCCATCCAACGATCGATCGCGGCGAGTGTAGCGTCCTGCAGCGGCATGGCCATCGCGGCGCAAATCGACGTTAAAGACGGAACGAACAGAATTGCCGAGAGCGAGAGAGCAAACGCTTCAAGCATCAACGCGGGTCTTAGCCACCCGGCGCCAGCCAACAGTGCCGCCAGAGACGAAATGATCAGGATGCGCGCGACCAGGGTCGGCGGCGGGTAATCGAAGCCCAGCGCGAGTATCAGGACGACGGCGAACGCCCCGCAAGTCGCCATGATCATCCAAGCAAGCCGATTGGACCGCGGCCACAGCGCGGCGAAACCGTCGTGAACTTTCTTCCCCGCCTCCCGCCAAGTTGGCGTGGGCAGCGCGGCGCGAAACGCAATACTCATCGGGACAGCCCCTGCACTCAAGACTGCTGTCTTGCCACAGGAAGCCTGAAAAGCCCGTTAACCGGCGAAAGATCACCTACCCAAAGGGGAAGAAGATATTTCGCAATCAATATCTTATCTTATTCGGAAGAAGTTGGCGGGGCGTCGGCTGGATTGCCGTTGGCTCCCTGCTCTTCATCCTCGTCCTCGGTGATGCCTTCGACAGAGACGACCCGTTCGTCAGCGTCCGTCTTGAAGATGCGGACGCCCTGGGTATTGCGGCCGGCGATACGAATATCGTGGACCGGACAGCGGATCAGCTGGCCGCCGTTGGTGACAAGCATGATCTGGTCGTTCTCGTCGATCGGGAAAGAGGCAAGCAGGCGGCCGTTGCGGTCGTTAACGACCATAGCGACGATGCCTTTGCCGCCGCGCCCCGAGGTTCGGAATTCGAACGATGAAGAGCGCTTGCCGAAGCCTTTATCCGAAACCGTCAGCACGAACTGTTCGGCCGACTGCATGGCCGCGAAACGTTCGGGGCTGAGGGTTACGGCCTCGGCGCTGACGTCCTCGGCATCTGCATCGGCGACCGTTTCGACTTCTTCTGCATCTTCTGAACGGCGGAGAGCACCCGCCTGTTTAAGATAGGCGGCGCGCTCTTCGGCCGAGGCGTCGAAGTGATCGAGGATTGCCATCGAAATGACTTCGTCGTTTTCGGCGAGCCTGATACCGCGCACCCCGGTCGAGTCACGGCCCTTGAACAAGCGGATTTCGTCGCTGATGAGGAAGCGGACGCATTGTCCATCTGCGCTGGTCAGCAGCACGTCCTGATCGGGCTTGGCGATTGCTACCTGAACGATGCGATCGCCCTCGTCGAGCTTCATCGCGATCTTGCCGTTGCGATTGATGTTTTCGAAATCCGATAGCGCGTTGCGGCGGACGTTGCCGGAGCGCGTGGCGAAGATCAGTTCCAGATCGCCCCAAGTCGATGAATCTTCCGGCAGAGGCAGGATCGAGGTGATCACCTCGCCCTCGCTGAGCGGCAACAGGTTGACGAGCGCTTTGCCTGGCGACTGTGGGGATGCTGCGGGCAAACGCCAGACCTTCATGCGATAACACATGCCGCGCGAGGAGAAGAACAAGACAGGCGTATGCGTCGACGTTACGAATAACTGCGTGACAAAATCTTCGTCGCGCGTCGACATGCCGGAGCGGCCCTTGCCGCCGCGCCGCTGTGCACGATAGGTCGCGAGCGGCACGCGCTTGATGTAACCCTTATGGCTGACGGTGACGACGCAATCCTCGCGTTGAATCAGGTCCTCGTCCTCGACCTCGCCTTCGATGTCGACGATCTCGGTACGGCGGGGCGTGGCGAACTCGTCTTTGATGGCGATTAGCTCACCTTTGACGATCTCGACGACACGCGCGCGCGACGCCAGGATCGCCAGATATTCTTTGATCTCGGTCGCGATCTTGTTCAACTCGTCGGCGATCTCGTCGCGGCCGAGAGCGGTCAGGCGAGAGAGGCGCAGTTCAAGGATAGCCTTGGCCTGCTCTTCGGAGAGCTTATAGGTTCCGTCGGCCGCAAGCCTGTGACGCGGGTCAGCGATCAGCTCGATCAGCGGCGCCATATCCTTCGCGGGCCAGTCGCGCGTCATCAACTGCTCTTTGGCTTCGGCGGGCGAAGCCGAGGTCCGAATGAGCTTGATGACCTCGTCGATGTTGGCGACGGCGATCGCCAAGCCGACGAGGACGTGAGCCCGGTCGCGTGCTTTTGCAAGCAGATGCTTGATACGGCGCGTCACGACTTCCTGGCGGAAGCTCGTAAATGCGGAGATGAAGTCCTTGAGATTCAGGCTTTCCGGCCGGCCACCGTTGATCGCCAGCATGTTGGCGCCGAACGTCGTCTGGAGATCGGAATACTTGTAGAGGTTATTTAACACGACATCGGCGACTGCATCGCGCTTCAACTCAATGACGATGCGGATGCCTTCGCGGTTCGATTCATCCCAAAGATCCGAGATGCCTTCGATCTTCTTGTCACGGACGAGATCGGCAATCTTCTCGATCAGCGTGCGCTTATTCACCTGATAGGGAATCTCGCTGACGACGAGCGCTTCGCGGTCCTTGCGGATGTTCTCGACCTTGACGCGCGCGCGCATGATGATCGAGCCGCGACCCTTGTGATAGGCCGACAGAATACCGCCGCGGCCGAGAATGAGGCCTGCCGTCGGGAAGTCTGGGCCCTGGATGATCTGAGACAGCTCGTCGATGCCAATCTCGGGATTGTCGAGATCGGCGATGCAGGCGTCGATCACTTCGCCGAGGTTATGCGGCGGGATGTTGGTCGCCATGCCAACTGCGATGCCACCCGCGCCATTGACGAGCAGGTTCGGAAATTTGGCCGGAAGAACGGACGGCTCCTGGATGGTGCCATCATAGTTGTCACGATAATCGACGGTATCGTTGTCGAGATCGTCAAGCAGGAAGCTTGCGACTTTCGCCAAACGCGATTCCGTGTAGCGCTCCGCCGCGGGCGGGTCGCCATCGATCGAGCCGAAGTTACCCTGGCCATCGACCAGCGGGACGCGCATAGAGAAATCCTGCGCGAGACGCACCAGTGCATCGTAGATCGCGAGGTTGCCGTGCGGATGATACTTGCCCATCACCTCGCCGACGATGCGCGCCGACTTGACGTATTTTTTGTTCCAGTCGAGGCCGAGCTCGTTCATCGCGAAGAGGATGCGGCGGTGGACGGGCTTCAGTCCGTCGCGCACGTCCGGCAGCGCACGAGAGATGATGACGCTCATCGCGTAGTCGAGATACGACTTCTTCATCTCGTCCGAGATGGACACGGGACGGATATCGCTCGGCTCGCGGCCAGCAGGTCTTTCGTCGTCGTTATTATCGGTCAAAGTCAGCTCTTTCCTGGAGGCAATCGCGACTACAGCGCAAGGCAGCGGCTGGTGCGGAACGTCAGGTTGGAGCTTACCTGAAACGAGGCGGAAATGCTATCGGCGCGGCGACATGACGCGAGATTGTAGAGGAAATTTTGATAAGTTATTTCAATGTCTTATGCGATCCGTTTTGGATCACCGCAGCCGTGCACACGACTTGCTCCGGACACAGTGGAAAGCTAGAGCCGTCCCGGTACGAATTTAGCGTCGCTGACCCTAGGCTACATCGACCGGCGCGGCGATTCCGCGAACCGCGCGCTCACAAAAAAGGACTTCGACATGACTCCGAGGATATTCGCAACCGTCTTCCTTGCACTTACGGCGGTGACGCTTCCGGCGCGTGCGGACGATCTCTTTTTCACTCAACAGAAACCCACAGAATATCTGGCCAAGGACCGTCTGCTTGGCGCGAACATCCACGGCAGCGACGGCAAGGTTGTCGGCGATATCGAAGATCTTATCGTCGATAGCGATAACAAAATCATCGGTGCAATCATCGGCGTGGGCGGATTTCTTGGCGTCGGCGAGAAAAAAGTCGGCGTGAGCTTCTCGGCGCTCAACATCGAGTCGACGGATAAGGGCATCGTCATCACGATGCCCGCGGCGACCAAAGACGCGTTGGCCAATGCCAAACCCTACATTCGGGCGAATCCGCCTAAGGGCTGGTTGCAGCGCGCCGTCGAAAAGGGAGAGGAAATTCGCGACAAGTCCGGTCCCGCGTATGAAAAGGCCAAGGCCGCCGCGCAGGAAGCTTATGAGTCTGCGAAAGAGAAAGCAGGACCTGCAATCGAAAAAGCCAAGCAACAGGCTCAGGACGCGATCGAAAAGGCAAAAGAGGCGGCCAAACCTTCAGACGCGTCGAAAGACGAGCCGAAGAACTAATTTCGCAGACGCTAAATCTGCTTGCTGTCCTGACGATACCTCGGCGTGGAACAGCGCCGGGGTTTTTTGCGTTCTTTTCCTACGGGCGCCGCCATTTCGCGGCAGCCGGAGCTTGAACCGCGTCCAGGCTAAGGAAAGGAATATCCGATGCATTTATTCGTTGCTGCCGCCGTCCTGCTGCTCTCGACGCTTATCAGCCGTGGTGCATGCGCGGCGGACAGCGCAGCATCGGGCGAGGAGGCATTCAATAACAATTGCCGCACCTGCCATTCATGGAAGGAGGGCGACAACCGGCTCGGTCCTAGCCTGCATGGCGTTGTGGGCCGCAAGTCCGGATCGCTCCAAGGATACAACAACTATTCGCAGTCGATGAAGCAAGCCAACATCACATGGGATGAAGCGACGCTCGACAAGTTCATCACGAATCCGGATAGCGTCGTTCAAAACAATAACATGAAGCCGTTCGGAGGCGTGGCCGACGCCGACACGCGGAAGGCAATCATCGAGTTTTTGAAATCGAAATAATCAGTGCGTTGCGCGTTCACCACGCCCGCTGTTGGCCCAGAATTACTCCGGGCGAGACATTCATTCCACTCTCACGCGCGACGTTTGCGGTCGGCAATAGCGCGTCGATGCCGCGATCCGTCCAGGAGCTAGACGCCAACTGACACCGCGCCGCCTGACCTGCGGAGGGCGCGAGGACAATGCCAGCGATCAGAACGGCTAACAGGCGGCTCACGGCGCTCTCCCAGCCTTCGCCGTTAACGACACAGGGCTTGGGTCATTTGGGCCGTTCAGGGCTTATGTTACTCACCACACCGTGGCAAGATATGACGACACGCAGTTGAAGGGGGCGACGTGGACGCGGGTGGTTCGAAGGTTGTCGTTCTGATTGCACTCGGGTGCAATCTCGGTATCGCAGCGGCAAAGTTCGTGGCGGCGGCCTGGACGCAATCGTCCGCCATGCTCTCCGAGGCCATCCATTCGCTCGTGGATACGGCCAACCAAGGTTTGCTGCTGCTTGGCATCACACGCGCCAAACGCCCGGCCGACGACCAGCACCCGTTCGGCCACGGCAAGGAAATCTACTTCTGGAGCTTTATCGTCGCGATGGTGCTGTTCTCTCTTGGGGCAGGCGTCGCGATCTACGAGGGCATCCTGAAAGTGCTGGATCCGCACCCGCTGGAAAACGTTATCGTGCTCTATGCGGTGCTGGCCGTTGCGATGGGCCTCGAAGGTTATTCGCTTTTCAAAGCTATTCGCGAACTCGGCGGCCGCCGGGAGGCGCGCCACGGAGTTTTCGAAGCGTTGCGACGTTCGAAGGATCCCAGTTTGTTTGCGATCGTGCTCGAAGATGCGGCGGCCGTGATTGGGCTATCGATCGCATTTATCGGAACGCTTGCGTCGGATCGCGGCGGATATGAACGCGCCGACGGCGTCGCCTCGATACTGATCGGGTTTGTGCTTGCAGCCGTCGCGATTTTCATGTCGCGCGAAATCAAATCGCTGATCGTCGGTGAAGCGGCCTCACGCGTTGTGCAGGCGGGGATTCGGGAGATCGTCGGGAGCGAGATCGGATCCGGAAAACCGATCCGGAAAATCAACGACATCCTCACAATGCATTTGGGGCCCGACGACGTTCTCGTTACGGCGAGTGTCGATTTCAACGACGGCGTCAGCGCCCGGACAGTCGAACAGGTTACGGCACGGCTACAAAGCACGATCAAAACGCGCTTTCCGGAAGTGCGCCATCTGTTCATCGAAGTACAGTCGGAAGACACATTCGTTCCGGCCGCCGTGACGCTGCATTAGGGAATGCGGGGGTTGTGCCCCGTACTTTCGTCATCCTGCGCAGGCGGGGATCTGTTCAAGCATCCACGTCCTACCGAAACCTGGAATGGATCCCGGCCTGCGCCGGGATGACGTTTGTTTGGGCTTCTCCCGAGGACCCATCGCGCATCGGGCTTCCTGATCGCTTGGATCTCGGCATGAAGCCGATGATGACACTCGTAAGTGGAAGCACGCCGTCTCAACGTCGTCATCCCCGCGCAGGCGGGGACTGTCAGCGCTTTCCTCGCCCGTCACCCCGACGCAGGTCGGAGCCTAGGCAAGCCGGCTAAACTACGACTCGTTCAGGCTTGGCTGGATCCCGGCCTTTCGCCGGGATGACGGTGTCGAGGCGTCCGAACTCAAGCGGAAAGAGTTATTCTACTGCGTCTTTTTTCGAAGTAGGCTTCGGCTTCCGTCCGAGGACCGGCTTCAAATACTGCGCCGTTTAGCTCTCCTTCACATTTACCACGTCTTCCGGCGTTCCGGCCGCAACGCAGCCACATCAGCGTCATGCCGACGGAGGTCGGCACCCAGACTGCTCAACTGGCGTCACGTCGAGTGAAGACGGGATTGCTACCTTGCCTTTTAGGTTTCACCCAAATCGGAACGTGTGGGTTCACCCCATGCGGTCCGTTTGTCCACTCGTCCAACATATGCTGAGCAACGCAGCCTTGATTCTCGAAGGTCAATGCCTCGCCGATAGCGCTACCAAAAATTTCGAGTGCCTCAGCTCGACTACTTGCCACCGCCGATAAGATTTTCGAGCCCACTGCCAGATTGAAGTATGGCATTCCAACCTCAATCGCATTGCGCGTCTACATTCATTTAACGCAAGATAGATCGCACCCGTTACCGGACGAAACATCCCTCGGGTTCCGCCGGCGCGCGGAACCCGAGCGCCACGCATCATTAAAATGGAATCTCGTCGTCGAGGGCTTGGTCGAAGCCACCCTTTGCGCCGCCGCCCGTTTTAGTGACACGGCGTGGCTCGCTGGAACCGAAGCCACCGTCGGAGCCGTAATCCGGTCCGCTTTCCTGCATGCCGACCGAAGAACCGCGGCCGCCGCTCGCGCCGTCGAGCATCGTCAGCGTACCGTTGAAGCCTTGCAGCACGACCTCCGTCGAATACTTCTCGGCGCCCGATTGATCGGTCCACTTGCGCGTCTGCAGCGCGCCTTCAATGTAAAGCTTCGCGCCTTTCTTCACGTATTGCTCAACAATCTTGCACAACGGCTCGCTGAAGATGACGACGCGATGCCACTCGGTCTTTTCCTTGCGCTCGCCCGTCTGCTTGTCGCGCCAGGTGTCGCTCGTCGCCAAGCTGATGTTGGCAATCGGCCGGCCGTCCTGCGTGCGGCGAATTTCGGGGTCCTTGCCGACGTTGCCGACGAGAATGACCTTGTTGACCGAACCTGCCATTCGCAGATCTCCTTGAAACCGTGTTTTGAACTGAACGTCGGTGACGCCTGCGTACGGCCCGAGTCGAAACGAGCGTCGCGAAAGATTTAGTTGTATCGGCGGCAGCGCCGCAGAATCTCTAGCCTACATTAGAGGCTAGGTGATCCAGCTGCCGCAGATCATTTGCTTTTTCCACGCCTTTGCGCGCGGCTATGTTCACATTATGTTCCAATATAGGAAGGCGGCGGCAACAGCGCAAGCGGATTCCATGTCGCCGGATCGATCTTATTCTCGGCGGCGCTTGACTGGCCGAGTCGATCGTCTATGGCGGTTGTCCCGATTACCCGCGCCGCCACCGCGCATGACCGGAGCATCCAAGCCGACGATGGCTCAATACAACTGTTTGAACTGCCCGGGCTATTGCTGCTCGTATCCGGTCATTCCACTGACCAAGCGCGACGTCGAACGCCTCGCGAAGTATTTCAAATTGAAATACGACACCGCAAAGAAGCGCTTCACACGCGAAGGGCACGGCCACAAATATCTGATGCGCCGCAAGGGCGACAAACACTACGGGCGCATTTGCCAGTTCTTCGATACGAAAGAGCGCCGCTGCACGATCTACCATGCGCGCCCCAGCACATGCCGCGCCTATCCCGGCAGCGGCCGGTGCGGATATTACGACTTCCTGATGCATGAGCGGCGCTGCCAGAACGACGACACGTTCGTCGCGATCACCAATCACAAGGATTGACAATTACAAGTACCCCGACTGCCGTCATCGGCGAAATGTGCTAAAGCTACAACCGCCGCGATACGGAGGAAGGTGGACGCGTCAATGACCTTCTATTGCAAGTCGTAGGGCGACTGACCGAGAAGGTTCTCGCACATGGCCAAGTTCACTCGCAAACATCAAAAACCGCCCGCGATTGACGCAGATTTTGACGAAACGCTACGGCGCTTCGCCCGAACGGATACAAAGCAAGTCGACGCCGAGATTGCTAAAGAAGATTCCGAAAGACCGGTTCGACTTGTCGGCCACGAGGATTCGGCGCATCCTCTTTTGATCTACGCGACTCCAAAAGGCATCAACGTCGAATTGCCGTTCCGAGATGGGACGTTTTGGGCGACACAAGACCAAATGGCCGAAATGTTCGGCGTAGATCGCACATCCATCACAAAGCATTTGGCGAACATCTACGCGGAGGGTGAGCTTCATAAAGCGGCAACCTGTGAAGAAATTTCACAGGTTCGACAAGAAGGCAGTCGGAGTGTCCGGCGAGAGAGACCCGTTTATAATCTCAATGCAATGATTTCCGTAGGTTATCGCGTCGGCTCAACGCAGGGTACGATGTTCCGCATCTGGGCGACGGACAAGCTCGTTCAAATCCTGACCAAGGGCTTTTACGTTGACGTCGAGCGCTTGAAGAATCAGGGCGAGCCCGGCGCCCTGGATGAGTTTCGCAAGATTGCGCGCGAAATTCGAACCTCAATACGAAATTCGTATCGTGAAGTTCTACGACTTTGCACACTTTGTTCGGACTACGACGGAAGCATCGCGGCCGCTCGCGCGTTCTTCATGGATATGGAAAACAAGCTGCTGTGGGCTTCTAGCGGAAGGACGGCACCGCAGCTCATCCTGGAACGGTGCGATGCGGAGAAACCCGATCTCGGATTGACGTATTACGCGGGGAAACGTGGTCCTACGCAAAATGACGTCAAGATCGGTAACAACTATCTCGCCCAGGGCGAAGCCGAACGAAAAAACCGGGCAACCGAGATGTGGCTCGATTACGTGGAAGAACAGCTAGATCAAGGGCGATTGCCGACCATGGCTGCGGTCCGGGAAAAGCTCATCGGCTTTATCAATTTCAACCAATGGCCTCTGCTCAAAGATTTCGGTCTCAGCAAACGCGAGGACGCCGACGCCCACGCGCTTGAGCAACTTGAACTCTATAGAGAGCGAATGAAAGCCGAAGCTGAGGCCCGAAAACCGGAAAAGGTCGACAAGAAAAAGTAAGTTCAAAATATTGCGCAGAATCCTCGATTCAAGATCTTCCGAACTCATCACCGAGGCCGTCTATCATTTTCGGCATTTCTGCCCCTCCGAGCACGCTGATATTCTGAGTTTCCAATCGAGGACTAGGAAAAGCTTCCAAGGTCGGACATTGCTTCTTCTAAAGTCCTGCGCTGCATTCCGCCTTCGCATACTCGCGGCTGAAGATGGCATGTGGAGCGCGGCTTGGCGCGGGTCGAGGAACGCAAATCGCCAAGCACAAAAGCTAAACCCCGCCGCATCCTCGGATGCGCGCGGGGCTTGTGTTTACCTTCGATGGTCTGCCCAGATTATAACCGGGCTTTTGAAGCGAGGCTCTGGCTCACCTTCACGGCAGCCGCCCTCGTGCGATAGATCCAAATTGTAAATCCGACAGCCGTCGTGAGCGCGGCCAAATTCTCGAGAGCGCTCGTCAAGCTGCTGACCTCGTGAACCAGAATTCTCGAGGTCTCGTTTGATAACCCGGTGGAGTCATCTCCTTCCTCGATTGTTTCGCCGTGTCACGCCTGCTGCCTTCTTCCACATAGACGACGGCTCTTACGCGCCAGCCGGCTACACAGCTCGCCCATCGCCTCGCTGCTCATCGGCCGAGACGCTTCATGCGATGCAACGGCGACAGCAGCACCGTCACAGAATAAATGTGTGCCTCAATTGCGGTGTCGTCAAGTCGGCGTGCGCCAGGACGGAAAAAATGTGAATGACGCCGCGCGATCTTCACGTGCGATGTCTATTGCTGATTTACTTTATCGGACAGGCTTTGTCGCACGGAACGGTTTCGCTTTTCTCGACCGAGCCGCGGAAAATGGACACCGTTTCGCGCGTGCACTTGCCGCCCGATTGCACGACGCGGATAACGTTGTTACCCGACTTGGCCTGGCAAAGCACCGACATGTCTTGCGCGACGTCAAACGACTGATCCACGCGCGTTGCTGTTTCCGCCGCATGGGCAGGCGATACGATCAAGTCGAGCAAGCTCGCTGTGTGTGCCGACATTGGCTTCGGCAGGCGATCGAACGCGATCCATTCGTAATTCACTTGGCCGTTTGTGCCCTTGACACGGATCGAGATGTCGCCCGTCTTGGGGCAACTGCCGACCTCGACGCGCGCATTGCCTTGCGTGACGAGCGCGCGATAGTCGATTTTGCAATCGAAGTTCTTTTCTAGAAGCGCCGCTTGCGCGAGACGATGATCGACCTGATCGAAGGGCACGTCGTTCTTCCAAGAAAAATACAGATTGCGCGCGGTCGGGATCGCGGCTGCGACCGAGACGGCGAGCACGAGCAGCTTGATTAGCGTCAGCGTGCGGTTCACGGGATGGGACGGACTGGAAAGATTGAGAAGTGACGACGTATCGGTCATTTTTGAATTCCCCCGTCAACAAACGAACGAAATTGGTTTCGAGGACTCATAAGATGCCGTCAAGGCTGAATGCTGTCGATTTGCTGACGGGGGTGTGAACACCCCGACCTTCGACAACGAAGATGCAGGCACGCGCGCGCACTTCTCCCCTCCCCTCGATGGGGAGGGGTCGTGAGTGGGGTGAAAGATCAGGCGGATTGTCAGCTACATGGCAAGCAAACGCCGCTGCTTCGGCGAAGAGGTGCGTCCACCGCCACATCACGTCCGGATCGCCCCCCACCCCCCCGGCCTTCGCCGGGGCAGGCTCTAACCCCTCTCCGCAAGGGGAGGGAATGGGTGAGAGATTGGTGACGTGGACGTGAACGGTCCAAGCCCTTGAAAACGGGGACGTCGGGGGTCATGTGTGGGCGCTGGCTCGGGTCGCATTGCCGCCCGGATAGCCCTCGGATAGACGTAGCCCATGAAATCACCGACGAAAAAGCCGGCCGCCCGCGCCGGTTCAGAGCTCATGAAGACCATTCACGTGCGCGGCGCGCGTGAGCACAATCTGAAAAACGTCGATCTCGAAATCCCGCGCGACGCGCTCGTTGTGTTCACGGGATTGTCGGGCTCGGGAAAATCGTCGCTCGCCTTCGACACGATCTACGCCGAGGGTCAGCGGCGGTACGTCGAGAGCTTGTCGGCGTACGCGCGGCAGTTCTTGGAGATGATGCAGAAGCCGGACGTCGATCATATCGATGGCCTGTCTCCTGCGATCTCGATCGAGCAGAAGACGACGAGTAAGAACCCGCGCTCGACGGTCGGCACGGTCACCGAGATTTACGACTATTTGCGTTTGCTGTTCGCGCGCGTCGGCGTTCCCTACTCGCCCGCAACGGGTCTGCCGATCGAAAGCCAGACGGTTTCGCAGATGGTCGATCGCGTTCTGGAGCTACCGGAAGGCACGCGACTGCTGTTGCTCTCGCCGGTCGTGCGCGGCCGCAAGGGCGAGTACCGCAAGGAAATCGCCGAGTGGCAGAAGAAGGGCTACCAGCGCCTCAAAATCAACGGCACCGTGTACGACATCGGCGACGCGCCTAAGCTCGACAAGAAATACAAGCACGACATCGATGTCGTCGTGGACCGCATCGTCGTGAAGAAGGATCTCGCGACGCGGCTGGCGGATAGTTTCGAGCAGGCGCTGAGGCTGTCGGATGGTTTGGCGATTGCCGAATTCGTGGATAAGGCATTGCCGAAATCGGAGACCGAGGGCGCCAACAAATCCAAGAACGACACGCACGAGCGCATTGTTTTCTCGCAGCGGTTCGCGTGCCCTGTCTCGGGCTTCACGATCGACGAGATCGAGCCGCGGCTGTTCTCGTTCAACGCGCCTGCGGGTGCCTGCCCGGTGTGCGACGGCCTCGGTTCGGAACTGCGCTTCGAGCCTGACCTCGTCGTGCCGGACTCGACGCTCAGCCTTGAGAAAGGCGCGATCTATCCGTGGGCGAAGACCGGCGTGTCGTCTCCTTATTATGAGCAGACGCTCGAAAGCCTCGCCAAGCATTACAAGGTGTCGATGAAGACGCCGTGGGAGCGGCTGCCGAAGCACGTGCAGCTGGCGCTGCTCTACGGCTCGGGCGACGAAGACGTCGTCTTCACCTACTGGGACGGCACGCGCCATTACTCGACCGAGAAGCCGTTCGAGGGCGTCATCGGCAATATCACGCGGCGCTTCAAGGAAACGGACTCGGATTGGGTGCGCGATGAACTCTCGCGTTACCAGGGCGCGCATCCGTGCGATGCCTGCAACGGCTATCGCCTCAAGCCGCAAGCTCTGGCCGTCAAGATCGGCGGCAAGCACATCGGCGAGGTCTGTGATCTTTCGATCAAGGCCGCGAACGAATGGTTCCGCGACATTCCGAAAACCTTCACCAAACAGCAGACCGAGATCGCGACGCGCATCCTGAAAGAGATCCGCGACCGCCTCAAATTCCTGAATGACGTCGGCCTGACGTACCTGACGCTGTCGCGCTCATCCGGCACGCTGTCGGGCGGCGAATCGCAGCGCATCCGCCTCGCGTCGCAGATCGGCTCAGGGCTAACGGGCGTGCTCTACGTGCTCGACGAGCCGTCGATCGGCCTGCACCAGAAAGACAACGACCGCCTGCTTGGAACGCTCAAGCATCTGCGCGACATCGGCAACACCGTCATCGTCGTCGAGCACGACGAGGATGCGATCATGACGGCGGACCACGTCGTCGATATCGGGCCTGGCGCGGGCGTCCATGGCGGCCGCGTGATCGCCCAGGGCACGCCTGCGGATATCATGGATAGCCCGCAAAGCCTCACCGGAGAATATCTGTCGGGCGTGCGCTACGTGCCTGTGCCGAAGACGCGCCGCGCGCCCGACCCGAAACGCATGCTGACCGTCACCGGCGCGCGCGAGAACAACCTCAAGGACGTCACGGCCTCGATCCCCGTCGGCCTTTTCACCTGCATCACCGGCGTCTCGGGCGGCGGAAAATCGACGCTGCTGATCGACACGATCTTCAAGGCCGTCGCGCGCAAGCTCAACAACGCCAAGGATCATCCGGGCGAATACGACAAGATCACCGGCATCGAGAACTTCGACAAGATCATCGACATCGATCAGTCGCCGATCGGACGCACGCCGCGCTCGAACCCGGCGACGTACACGGGCGCGTTCACGCCGATCCGCGAATGGTTCGCGGGGCTCCCTGAAGCCAAGACGCGCGGCTACGAGCCGGGCCGCTTCTCGTTCAACGTCAAGGGCGGGCGCTGCGAGGTTTGCCAGGGCGACGGCGTCATCAAGATCGAGATGCACTTCCTGCCCGACGTCTACGTGACGTGCGAGGAATGCAAGGGCAAGCGCTACAATCGCGAGACGCTCGCCGTCACCTTCAAAGATAAGTCGATCGCCGATGTGCTCGACATGACGGTCGAGGAAGGCGCCGAGTTCTTCAAGGCCGTGCCGTCGATCCGCGACAAGCTCGAAACACTGGCGCGCGTGGGCTTGGGCTACATCCACATCGGCCAGCAGGCGACGACGCTCTCGGGCGGCGAGGCGCAGCGCATCAAGCTGTCGAAGGAACTGTCACGCCGCGCGACCGGACGCACGCTCTACATTCTCGACGAGCCGACGACTGGCCTGCATTTCCACGACGTCGCGAAGCTGCTCGAAGTGCTGCACGAGCTGGCCGACGCGGGCAACACCGTCGTCGTCATCGAGCACAATCTCGAAGTCATCAAGACCGCCGACTGGATCATCGACCTCGGCCCCGAAGGCGGCGACGGCGGCGGGACCATCGTCGCGGCCGGCACGCCGGAGGATGTGGTGAAGGTGAAGGAGAGCTATACGGGGCAGTATTTGAAACCGGTGTTGGCGAGAAGCGCGGCTTCCGGCCGGCTCCGCGGAGCGGAGTCGGAAGCCGCAAACAAAAGAGCGAAGGCGGTGGGGAAGAAGCAGGCGGCGGAGTAGAACTCCTATTGTGCATTACAAAGAAATGTTCTACTTTTGTTCCCGATCGATTCGGGGGCGTAAGATGGCGCAAGTTAAATTTGGCAGTGTGCACACAATCCAAAAGTTGGACTGCTTGGAGAAGTACCTCCGGGCTTACGTAAAAGTTTTCAAAAACAAACCTTGGGCCGAAACTGTGTACATCGATGCCTTCGCTGGGACAGGCAAGATCCCTCAGTCGGCAGAACACCCCGAATTGCCCTTGGATCAGGACGCCCAGGATTTCATCATAGGTTCCGTCAATCGGGCACTTGAAATTGATGAGGGCTTTAGGAGCTACGTCTTCATCGAGAAGGGGCGAGGCAAGGCGAATGCTCTGGAAGAGGTTCGTTCCAAACACAAACGCAAGCATATCCAGATCATGAATGTCGATGCGAACGATGGGTTGCTTGAGCTTTGTTCTCAGCGAGATTGGAGCAAGACGAGAGCAGTCGTTTTTCTTGATCCATTTGGAAGCCAAGTTGCATGGGGCACCTTAGACGCGATAGCAAAAACTAAAGCCGTCGATTTATGGTACTTATTCCCGGCGGGATTGAGCATTTACAGACAGTTGGGCACTAACGGCAGCGTCCACTACACTCACGAGCAATCGCTCGACAGAATCTTAGGCACCACAGAGTGGAGAACGCGATTTATTGAATCCGTCGACGAGGCTCCCGACTTGTTTGGAGACTCGTCTACTAGCTTCGTTAAGACGGCCACTCCCGAGTCAGTCACAAAATTTATGCACGAACGCATGTCCACCGTATTCGAGGGTGGAGTGTTGGATGAATGGCTGCCATTAGGCAGAAATGGTGGTCACTGGTATTCGTTCATGTTTGCGTGCGCAAACCCTAGCCCGAAGGCTAAAGACCTTGCGATGAAACTTGCGCGGGCGGTTATGAGGAGCGGAAACCGTGGCAGGTCAATCTGACATTGAATGGACTGATGCGACGTGGAATCCCGTTTCCGGGTGCCTCATGGTCTCGCCCGGTTGCACTAACTGCTACGCTATGCGTATGGCAGCACGGCTGCAAGCAATGGAGCATTCGTCGTATAAAGGAGTAATCCGCAAGAGTGGTAATCGGCCGGTTTGGACAGGGAGGTTGCATCTGAATGAGCCGACACTCGACGTGCCGCTGCGTTGGCGGCAGCCACGACGCATCTTCGTCAATTCAATGTCTGATCTATTTCAAGACGGCGTCCCAGACGAATTCATCGCCAAAGTTTGGCAGGTGATGAAAGATGCACATTGGCATTCCTATCAAATTCTAACCAAGCGGCCCGAGAACATGCGAGACGTGATCACTCGTGCGCGTTTGCATCGCTTGCCCAATGTCTGGCTCGGAACTTCGGTGGAGAGTGCCGACTATATCGACCGCATCGAAATACTACGGTCGATCCCTGCATCAGTTCGCTTTATCTCCTTTGAGCCGTTGATCGGCGCCGTGGGTCGCCCAAAGCTTAAAGACATTCAGTGGGCCATCGTCGGCGGCGAATCCGGTCCTTCTGCCCGTCCCATGAATGAGAAGTGGGTAACGGATATCCAAACTGCGTGCGACAAGTACGGCACTGCTTTCTTCTTCAAGCAATGGGGCGGCGTGAACAAAAAAAAAGCCGGACGTATTTTGAATGGTCGTACCTGGGACGAGTATCCGGATGCCATGCTGCAGGCTGCTGAATAAAATCTTATCCCCGCCCTCTCAGCCGCCCCCATAATGCTTTCACCCATTCGGCGAGGCATCGCGCTTCGGATGACCACGCGTATCCGCGCTGTCTTTTGATTCCGCCCTGCGACTCTCCTTCGTCGAGCCGGCCGCCGGGCGCGGAGCTCTGCGCTCGGATGGGGCAGCCTCGCTGAGAGCCTTACCTGTCTGCTTCCGACCCAACTCGGACACGCATCGATGGCCATGCCGTGCGGCTCATAAATCGCATCGCGGAAAAAACTGCATCAGCAACGGTCCTTTACTTGGCAACTGCCAAGC